>NZ_JAKFGN010000001.1:1887243-2516325 GCF_021502575.1 Bradyrhizobium sp. G127 | reverse complement strand
AGCCGGCTCGTTCTTCTTCGCCGAGATGAATCGAACCGTGTCCTCCGAAAGACCCTTCGGCGCCTTCTCCGATTCAATGACTGTCTCGAAACCATAACGGTATTGGTCGACGTCGATCTGGCGAACCCGATCAACCGTCTCTTGTACGGCCGGCATTTTCATCCTCCGCTCGCGGTTTCAAGGACCGCGGTGGACCGCTAAGTTGTATCTGGCCTGAATGCACGCAGTACGTGAAGCTTAGAACTGTTCAAGCCCGATTGATGTGTCATTACGTAATACACCCGAGAGCTTTCTCCAAGCCTCAAGACACCGATCTATGTCCGCTTCCGTCGTGTCCCAGCCCATACTGAGACGTATAGCTCCCGTTATCAGCGCTGGATCGGCGTTCATGGCCCGCAACACATGAGATGGCTGGACCTTGCCCGACGAACAGGCCGATCCGGATGAGACTGCGATGCCTTCCAGATCGAAGCCAATTACAGCGGTTTCCGCCTTCATGCCCGGCGCGGACACCAGCGTGGTATTCGGCAGGCGAGGTACATTGCCCGAGAAGATTACCGCCCCGGGATGGTCCCTGAGACCGCGTTCAAGGCGCGCCTGAAGGGCTTTCGCGCGAGCGGCATTCGCCTCACGGGAAGCCATCGCAGCCTTCACGGCCGCTCCAAAGCCAGCGATTCCTGTCACATTTTCGGTTCCGGCCCGGCGGCCCTGTTCCTGTCCGCCACCTCTGACCTGTGCCTGGAGACCGTAAAGGCCATCCGCTACGATCAATGCCCCTGTTCCCTTGGGGCCGCCGACTTTATGCCCAGAAACCGTGAGAATGTCTGCGCCCAATTCATTGATATTAATCGGCATTTTCTCAAGTGCCTGGACGGCATCCACATGCAAGAGGCCGCCGACCTCGTGAACCAGTGCCGCGATCTCCGGAATCGGCTGAATCGCACCGGTTTCGTTGTTGGCCAGCATCACCGAAACCAGCGCCGGGGGTTGATCCGCCAGCACGGTTTCCAGAGTGGCCAGATCGACCACGCCCGAGGGCAATACCGGTGCAATCTCGATTGCGTTCTGCGGGAATCGCCCGCCCGCCAGCACCGACGGGTGCTCGATGGCCGAAACGATCAGTCGCCGCACCGCCTGCCCGTTGCCACGGCGCAAACCGGGCGCCAACGCCAGCGCATTGGCCTCGGTTCCACCGGACGTAAAGACGACGTTACGAACATCGCCTCCAACTGCCGCAGCCACCGCGGCGCGCGCATCCTCGATTAGTTTCCGCGCCGCACGGCCCTCGCTATGGACAGACGATGGATTGCCGCTGACATCGAACGCAGCCAGCATCGCGCTGCGGGCTTCAGGCCGCAGCGGCGTGGTTGCATTCCAGTCGAGGTAGACCCGCTTGCGCATGATGTCGGACGATCCGGTTCAATCTGAAGGCTTTAGCCGACAATTGCATGAAAATAAGCAGCAATTCGGGCCTTGGCCACCCGCGCGGACTGCTCAATATGCTTGCTTTTCGCCCCTTGCCCCATGCTAGAACGCGGCACACCCGTTCATCGCGCCGCGCCGCGCGCCTGACAACACGCGAAAGCCATCCCGTTTGCATCGGCCCGCCGGCCTGCACAACGATGCTTCAAAGGAATTTTGATGCCTGAGGTTATTTTCACCGGCCCTGCCGGCCGTCTTGAAGGCCGCTATCACCCGGCGAAGCAGAAGAACGCGCCGATCGCGATGGTGCTGCATCCGCATCCGCAATTCCAGGGCAACATGAACCACCCGATCGTGTATCAGGTCTATTACGCGTTCGTGGCGCGCGGCTTCTCGGTGCTGCGCTTCAACTTCCGCGGCGTCGGCCGCAGCCAGGGCAATTTTGACCACGGCACCGGCGAATTGTCCGATGCAGCGTCGGCGCTCGACTGGGCGCAGACTATTAATCCCGAAGCCCGCGCATGCTGGGTTGCCGGTTTCTCGTTCGGCGCATGGATCGGGATGCAGCTGCTGATGCGGCGTCCAGAGGTCGAGGGTTTCATCTCGATCGCGCCGGAGCCGAACCGATACGACTTCTCGTTTCTCGCGCCCTGCCCGTCGTCCGGCCTGATCGTTCATGGCGACAAGGACATCGTGGCTCCGGCCAAGGACGTCACCACGCTGGTCGAGAAACTGAAGACGCAAAAGGGAATCGTGATCGACCAGCAGATCATTCCGGGCGCCAATCATTTCTTCGTCGACAAGATGGAGCCACTGATGGAGTCGGTGACATCCTATCTCGACATGCGCCTCGCCAACGTGCGCTGACGACCGTCTCTTTCTCAAATGAAAATGGCGCGGACGATTTCTCGTCCGCGCCATTTTTTATAACTGGACCAGCGCCCTTAAGCAGCGGCACGCTGATCCAGTTGGGAAAGATACGATTTGTGCTTCTTCATGAAGGCCCGCAGCAGCGCCGGATATTCGGCGCTCACTGCTTCGCGGACGGACGCGCGCTCGCGCAGACTGTCGCGCCAGCGCGCGATCTTCGGCTTGTTGGCGAGAATGCCGAAATCGCCGATCTCATCGATCGTATCAAAGTAACGAAACACGGGTGCGAACACAGCATCGACCAGCGAAAAGGATTCGCCGTCGAACCACGGCGCAGCGACGAGCCGCGATTCAAGCCGCTCGAATTTCTCGGTGGCCTGCTTCACCTTGACGTTGAAAGCCGCTTCATCGGTGACGGTCTCCAGACCCCAGACATCGCCCAGCACAGCCGAGCCGAATTCCATCCAGGCCCGATGCTCGGCGCGAGTCAGCGGGTCTTTCGGATGCAACGGCTTGGGCTGGGTTTCCTCGAGATATTCGAGGATGACCGCGGATTCGAACACCACCTTGTCACCGACTTGCAGCACCGGCACCTTGCCGAGCGGCGAGATTTTCAGGAACCAGTCGGGCTTGTTGTCGAGGTCAATGTCGATGCGCTCGAACGGCACGCCCTTCTCTTTCAGAGAGATCACTGCGCGCTGAACATACGGACAGAGCTTGTGGCTGATGAGCTTGAGGATCTCGGTCATTGGTTGTCTCCGCCGCGAACGCTGCGGATCGCTTTCGTCACCCGGCAACGCGTCACGCGGACCACGCCGCGCGCACTGAAAAACAGCTGGGTGGCCAGAAACATGGCGTCGGCGATCTGCATAAAATTCTCGATTAATGCATTTGCATCTTTATAGGCGGAGACATCCCACGCGTCAAGTTTCATGCAGCTGCATGAAATCACGGTTTTGCGAGGACGCCCCCGGTCAACGGTGCGGGCACACCGGTGGTTCCCGGAAACGTCAGCGGCAAGCCCTTAAGGCTCCGGGCAGCCATATAGGCGAACGCCTGCGCCTCGATAGCGTCGCCGGACCAACCGAGATCGTTCCCACGCAGGACAGCAGCCGGTGCCAGGCGCTCGGTCAGCATGCGCATCAAAGTCGGATTGTTCGCGCCACCGCCAATCACGATCCAGCTTGCGGGAATCTTCGGCAACGCCGCCGCAATCATCGCAATTGAAGCCGCACTAAATGCCGTCAGCGTCGCAGCGCCGTCTTCCGTCGTCATGCCATCGACGCTCAATGCCGCGAAGTCATTCCGGTCGAGTGACTTCGGTGGCGGCTTGGCGAAAAACGGACGGCTTAATCCGCGCGCGATCCAGTCGACATCCACACGGCCATTCGCCGCTGTGCGGCCATCGCGATCCACGGCTTCGCCTGTCCTGCGCAACATGAAATCATCGAGCAGCGCATTGCCGGGGCCGCTATCGCAGGCGATCAGCATTTCACCATCTATATAAGTGATATTGGAAACGCCGCCGATATTCACCACAACCGTCGGGCCCGCGCGATTCAACATCCGCATCAGCGCGCGATGATAGACCGGCACCAACGGCGCGCCCTGCCCGCCCGCCGCGACATCGGCCGCGCGCAAATCAAACACCACTGGAATGCCAAGCGCCTTCGCGAGCGCGTGGCCATCGCCGATCTGCACCGTCAGCTTCTGTTCGGGGCGATGCAGCACCGTTTGTCCATGAAAGCCGACGACATCGATCCCGTCACGCGACAGATTGTTTGCTTTCAGAAAACTCACGACGGCTTCGGCATGCGCGTGTGTCACCAACGATTCAGCCTCGGCGAGAACGCCTGGACGCGCATCGCGGGCCGTCATCGCGATAGCGTCCAAAAGCGCTGTGCGCAGCAAATCGCGCTCGCTGTTTGAATAAGGGCGATAGCCCGTCGGACCGAACGCGCCGATCCGCTCGCCGTCCGTCTCGATCAGCGCGACATCGACCCCGTCAAGGGATGTGCCGCTCATCAGGCCGATCGCGTTCAGCAAGGGCTTCTCCTTCGGGCAAAAAGCCCTCATTCGCTCGGTTGAATCCAACGCCGGACCTGATACACCACAGGCCCAAATAAACGCTAAATAGCTCGCCCCCAAAGAGTGCCTTCATGAGCGCCTACAAGTCCGATTTCCTCAACATTCTCGCCAGCCGCGGCTTCATCCACCAGATTTCGGATGCCGCCGGGCTCGATGCGCTTGCCGAGAAAGGCGACGTAAAGGCTTACATCGGATACGACTGTACCGCGTCATCACTCCATGTTGGCCACCTGCTCTCGATCATGATGCTGCACTGGCTTCAGCACACCGGCAACAAGCCCGTTGTGCTGATGGGCGGCGGCACCACCCGGGTGGGCGATCCGTCCGGCCGCGACGAAACCCGCAAGCTGCTCACCTACGAGCAGATCGACGCAAACAAGGAATCGATAAAGGGAACTTTCAACAGGTTGCTGCGCTTTGGGCCGGGTAAAAACGACGCCGTGATGGCCGACAACGCCGAGTGGCTCACGACACTGAACTACATCGAAATGCTGCGCGACATCGGGCGGCACTTCTCGATCAACCGCATGCTGACCATGGATTCGGTGAAAATGCGGCTGGAGCGCGAGCAGGAACTGTCGTTCATCGAATTCAATTACATGATCCTGCAATCCTACGATTACGTCGAACTGTCGCGACGCTATGGATGCAATCTGCAAATGGGCGGCTCCGACCAGTGGGGCAACATCGTCAACGGCATCGATCTCGGCCGTCGCATGGGCACGCACCAGCTTTACGCGCTGACATGCCCGCTGCTGACGACATCATCAGGCGCCAAGATGGGCAAGACAGCGGCCGGCGCGGTGTGGCTCAACGCTGATCTGCTCAGCCACTACGATTACTGGCAGTTCTGGCGCAACACCGAGGACGGCGACGTCGAACGCTTCCTGAAATTGTTCACGCTGCTACCGCTGGACGAGATCGCGAAGCTCGCCGCGCTCAAGGGCCAGGAGATCAACGAAGCCAAGAAAGTGCTCGCGACGGAAGCCACGGCGCTGATCCGTGGCCGTGAAGCGGCCGATTCTGCATCGGAGACCGCGCGCAAGACGTTCGAAGAAGGCACCATCGCCGGCGATCTTCCGACGCTGGAAATTCCGCGTGCTGAACTCGACGCGGGTGCGTCCGTGCTGGGGTTGTTCGTCAAGGCGGGGCTCGTGGCCTCCAACGGCGAGGCAAGGCGTCAAATTAAAGGCGGCGGCCTGCGCGTCAACGACGTGGCGATTGCCGATGAAAAGATGGCGCTGATGCCAAAGGATCTCACGTCGGAAGGCGTAGTGAAGCTGTCGATGGGCCGCAAGCGTCACGTCCTGCTGAAGCCTGTGTAAGCCAGCCGCATTCAGTTCTGGCGCAGCATCGTCATCATGGTCGCCGACATGGTGGCGATCAGCTTCTCGCGGCCATCGTCGTTGGCGAACGCGCGGCCATCCACGATCACGAGCGTGCGGCCCGGCTTCACGACGCTGCCTACAAAGCGGAACGACTGCCCTTTCGCCGGGGCCAAAAGGTTGATCTTGAATTCGACGGTGAGAATATCGGCCTGCGCGGGCATCAGCGTGTAAGACGCCAGGCCGCAGGCGGTATCGAGCGCGGTCGAAATCGCGCCGGCATGCAGAAAGCCGTTCTGCTGCGAGAACTTCGCATCATACGGCATGTGCAGTTCGAGCGTTCCCGGCTCCATCCGGACCAATGAAATTCCGAGCGTCGCCATCGCCGGCTGGTTGGCGAAAGTCCGCCGCACCCGCGCCTCGTAATCGGGATCCTGAGCCTGAAATGCGCTCATTGCTGATTGGGAGTACTAAAATCCGCAGGAGCGTTCTGCCTGCCGGTGTTGAAATCGAAGATCTTGCGGAACACCCCGGGTGCCATCGCCGAAATCGGATTGACCCGAAGAACCGGCGCGCCGGGGGTACCGACAACCTCGTAGGTGATACCGATCAGGCCTTCATTGCTGCCGCCGCCGAGGAACAGGCCGACGATCGGAATCTGGCCAAACATGTTATTGAGACCGTAGAGCGGAACGAATGTGCCGCTCATCTTCACCTGATTAACTGGATAATCGATAACTCCTTCGATCGTCGCCCCGATTGTCGGACCGCGAAGAACGCCATCCTTGACCCGCAGTTGACCGGTATGTCGGGTGAATTCCGCTCGCATGCCGGAAAAACCAACGCCCTGTGGGTTGGCTCCCGGGGCATTGGCCACTGCGCGGTCGAGCGCAGCTTCACCCTTGATCGTGAAGTCACGAACGTTGAGCAAGCCCTCCTGCGGAGAGAGGTCGGACGTCGGCGGATCCACCGCGACCCACATCTTGCCGCCGCTCATCTTGGCGTAGATGTCGGCGAACCTGAAAAAAGCACCTGCATCGGCTGTCTCAAGGTACATGACATCGCGTCCCTGCCCCTGTCCCCGGCCGCGCATGTCGCCCATCACCGCCGTGTCACGTCCCAACTTGCCATTGAGCGAAAACGTCCTGATCGTTCCGTTGCGTCGAGACAGCTTCAGATCAACGCTGCGAACCGCTTCACCATAAAAACCAGCCAGCGCCCCAAGTTTGGCGTCGATATCGAGATCGATATTTTTCGATTTTTCCTTGGCGGTCTGATCCCTGCCGGACATTGCGCTCTTGATGAAACCGCGACCATCGAACACCTCGCCGCGCATCGTCACTTTCATCGTTCCGTCCTGTGCGCGCTCAGCCTTCAGGTTGGCCTTATCGCCTTCCGAGGGCGCGAACGTCGGGAACGACACGTTGACCAGATCGTTCTTGTCATCGACCTCAAGGAATCCCTTGATAAGCGTACCATTGCCCTCGATGACGATGTCCTCGAAGCGCGTCCCTTGAGGTTTCTGGACCACATTGAATGTCATCTTGGTGGTCTTGCCCGCGACCTTGGTCCAGCCGGGCAGCAGGTTGTCGATTCGCGCAGCGGTCAGATCGGCCTCGACTCCAAAGCGGTTATCGCGATTATCGCCCTCGCCGCCTGCGATCTTGCCGCTGAGCTTGATGGGAATGGCGCCGCTGATGCTCGAGCCCAGATCGACACCGAGGCGCGCGCGGGCCGCGTCGTCGAGAACGGCCGCAACCTTCACGTCCGCATCACCATCGTTGTTCTTGCGGTAGTCAAGCGCCGCAGGCTGGCCGCCGATCTTGACGTCGCCCTTCACCCGGTAGCCCTGATTGTCGGCTACGACCTTGAGCGAACTCGCCTCAAGTTTCTGGTTCAGCGCGAGCTTGTCGACCGCCAGCGCGCCGAGATCGAGATTTACCGAGTAGGTCGTATCCGCCTTTGTCAGCGCGTTCTTCAACGGCATGGCAAGCGTGACAATAGCGGAAATCGTACCCTTGCTCGAATTGGGATCGATTACGGTGTCGCCGACATCGCGCAGCCGTTCCGATTGCAGGATTTCCGCAGCAGCAGGCACCGGCCCATCGAGACGGAAGCGCACACGCGTCGGCGCGGGTTTGGGCGCCAGGTCCGGCACTTCGAACACCAGGTCGGAAATGCTCAACCTCCGGCCTGCGGGCGTGTCCACGGCGCCCTGTCCTACCGTAACATTGACTGTTCGTCCGCTGACACGTCCCTTCATGTCGGCATCGCGGACGGACGGCATATCATCCACGGGCCGGATGGTCAGGCCGCTCGCGGCGAAATTCACCGACAGGCCCTCGTCCGGAATCGGCGGGCCGCCGCGCACCAACGTATGCACTGGCGCATTCACGGCAACGTCGAGCCGCTGGATCATGCCGCGATCGACGCGCTCCGTCAGCCATTCACGAACTTCAGGCGTAACTAGCACAGGCCAGATCCGCTTTAAGACCGAGACCGGCATCGGCGTGGCGGCCAGCCCGAGTGTCAATCGCGGTTCGCCGGAATAGTCGATGCTCCCGGAACCAGCGATCCCGATCTCGCCGTTGCTGATATCGCACTGGGTCATCAGCACGCGACGGTTCTCGGTGTCAAACCGCAAACGGATGGCGATGCGGTTGAAGATCGAGGGACTCTCACCGTTCTCTCCGGCCAGCAGGATCGTTCCGCCGCTGAAGCCCAATTGCCAGTTCGGTATGCTGTCGTTTGGCGGCTCGAGGTGCGCGAGCATCGTGATACGGTTGGCGCCTGCATAAACATGAAACGGCGCCACCATGACGCGGCGGCCGGCATCCCATTCGACCCGCGCGTCGGCGTGGTCTATCACCATGGGATAATCCGGTACGTTCAGATCGACGATCGTGCCCTTGCCGGCGACGAACTCGCCGCGGAAAAATGTCGGAAGACCGTCGCGGCCGATCTCGCCTTTGAACTCGCCGCTGAGCGGCATGTCCGCGGCGTAAGTAAAATCCTTCAGCCGGGCCGCGAGCAGCAGGTTGTTGGCCGGAACCTTGTTAGCGCTGATCTCAATGGACCGCACACCGTTCGAAGGTGCGCCGGCGGCAAGCTTGAGCTCCCAGCCGTTCTTGCCCTCTTCACCGACGCTCAGCGCCGCGCCTCCGCCGAGCGGGCGCCGCAGACTTAGGCTGATATTCTTGAAATTGAGAACGCCGCCGTTGCGCTGGTCCTCGACCGTCAGCACGCCGTTGCGCAATCCGATTTCGTTGAGACTCTGACCATCGAGGCCGTTGGCGCTGAGGCTGTCGAGCCAGTCGAGCGCGGCAATCAACCCCCCGGCGCCGTTTGAAGATGCGGCGGACGCGGCAGGTACCGTGGGTGGCGGAGCCGGCGAAGCCTGGAACGGCAACGGCGGTGGACCCGACGACGCCGGCACAGCGGATTTGACCGGGACTTTGCCCGTCGCGAGCGGGCTGTTGCTTTGCCCTGTCGAAACAATCACGCGGCCATCGGGCGTGATCCGCACCGCAAGCTCCGCACCGACGAGACGAAGCGTTTCAGCCCGAAGGTGCCCCATCAGCAGCGCAGTGCCGGAGAGCCGGACCTCGGCCTTGGGCGCACTCGCGACAATGTTCCGCGCGTGATCACGGACGATGATGTCGCGCAGCCGGACTGCAATCCTGATGCGGCCGGCGCGCTCGATCTGCGTGCCGCCAACTTCAACCTTGTGATCGTGTCCGAGATTTTCCTCGATAGCGGATGCCAGCCACGGGGTCATGACATCGAGATTGACCGGCCCCGCGCCGAGACGCAGCCACAGCGCTCCAAAAGCGGCGGCGGAGACCACGCCGAGCGATGCGAGGACGATCGCGGCTCGTCCAAGCCAACGGCTGCCACCCAGCCAGCGCCGCGTCCCGCGAAACCAGTCTGTAACCCTGTGCACACCGAGGCTTGGCCTATTCAGGAGCTTGATCGCCCGGTCACACGACGCTGCATCGTCATGGTGATTCCACCCGGAATCGTCCCAATGCCGGTGCTCGTCGACGGCCTTCGCGAAGGCTTTCTGGGGCTCGGAACTCGACATTGCCTCTCGGTACTGATGTCAGCCTGGCCGCCGCCGGGCGTCGAATGAAAGATTCGCGCCGCCGGAGGCGATGCGGCCAGACTAAAGGTCCAGTCTTAGTTTATTGTATCGTTCGTTGTTCGACCGCTGGCCGGAGAGAGTCGCAGATTCAATAGATTGGCTATCACCATACCTCGGGGACGTCCGAATTGCCCAGCCGGAGGCCGCCGTTCTGGCAACCCGCTGCGAACCCCACAAACTTCAAAATATCCTGCTGAAAGCGACGAAAGGAAGGCGTATGTCCAAGAAAACCCGTGAGAAATCGTCCAGATCGGCCTCAAAAACGGGTAGCGCGAAAGCCAAGACGGCCAAACGCAGTGCGACGAAAAAGCCCCGTGCATCCGCGGCAGGAAAAACCGCCGGTACCGCCTCAAATAAGCAGGGCACAACGGCAAAAAAGACGCCTGCAAAAATCGCGAAGCGTTCGGGGAGCAAGGCTGCATCAGCGAGGAAATCTACCGCAACCAAGCCACAGAAGAAGCCCGCCCCCAGTCGCTCCGCCTTGGCCGCGACGCTGAACGAGGGTGATGTGGCACCGGCATTTTCGCTTCCGCGCGATGGCGGACGACTCGTGTCACTGGCGGAGTACGCCGGACGGAAGCTCGTGATCTTTTTCTATCCCCGCGCCAATACCCCGGGATGCACGCTAGAGGCGATAGCGTTCAGCCGCCTGGCAGACGCCTTCGCCTCGGCCCGGACCGGGGTCCTTGGCATATCGGCCGATCCCGTAACCGCGCAGGAATCCTTTCGAGACAAGCACGACCTGACCGTTCCGCTGGTTTCCGATGAGCCTCTCGGGATGCTGAAAGCCTATGGAGTTTGGGGCGAAAAATCAATGTACGGCAAGACGTTCATGGGGATTTCTCGCACAACGGTTTTGATCAACGGCAACGGCAAGATCGTGCGAATCTGGCGCAATGTGAAAGTCGATGGGCATGCCGAGGAGGTCCTGGCCGCGGCGCGCGCCGCATAGAAACGCGCCGCCGTTTCCCGAAAATTAACCATGAACGGTTCAAATCGCGCTCTGTAATTCAGTCGTCCGGAGCATGTTCCGGGCGGCGCAGGAGTGCTGATGTCACACCGTTCCGGCCACTATTCCGAACATACTCACCACCATGGTACCCCTCAACACGGGAAGGTGCAGCAGCGGAAGCAGGCACACGGGCATCATCGCCCCGACCGCAACGGCTACACTCTGGTCCACCACGGCAAGGCGGTACGCTTCGGGCCCGTGGTGTTCTGGATCGTGGCAGGATCCATCATCGTCATGGGCGGATGGTCCGCGGCGACGGCAACCTACTTTGCCTTTCGCGACGATGTCCTGACCCGGCTCATCGCCCGTCAGGCAGAGATGCAATACGCCTACGAGGATCGCATCGCCGAGTTGCGGGCCCGCGTCGATCGCACCACCAGCCGCCAGTTGCTCGATCAGGAGCAATACGACCAGAAGCTCAACCAGATCATGCGGCGGCAGGCGCTGCTCGAACAACGCGCTGCGGCGCTCAATGCAATGCCGGACACTGCGGTCACGGGCTCTATCAAACCCGCTTCGCGCGCGCCGCTCGCGAGCGAAGCAGGCTCGACCGGAATTCCCAAGCCGTCGCCGATCAACGATACCGTGATCTTCGTCACCCCCCCGGATCGCGAAGCGCGGCTCGAGTCGCGCGCGCCCGCGTCCGTCAAACAGCGTACCGACTTTGCCCAGTCCCAGGGCGTCGACAATGCTCTGGTGAACTTGCAGACTGCGCTCGACAAGGTGGAAGGCCGCCAGATCGCGACGCTCAGTTCGGTGGAAGAGAGTTACGAGTCGCGGATGCGCCGGATGCGCGGCGTCATCACCGATCTCGGCCTCGACTTGGCGCAGCTTGAAGCGGCCGCTCCCAAGGGTGGCATAGGCGGGCCGTTTGTGCCGGTCATCAAGCCTTCGTCGGATGCGGGCGCATTCGAGCGGCAGCTTTACCGGATCAACCTCACCCGCGCGCAGGTGGACAAGCTGACCCGCACCCTGTCGCTGGTGCCATACCGCAAGCCGGTGATCGGCAACGTCGAGTTCTCATCGGGTTTCGGTGTTCGCAGCGATCCCTTCCTTGGCCGTCCAGCGATGCACACCGGGCTGGATTTCCGCGCCGCGACGGGCGATCCGGTCCGCGCGACAGCGAATGGCAAGGTGGTCAATGCCGGATGGGCGGGCGGCTACGGCCGCATGGTGGAAATCGATCACGGCAACGGGCTGTCGACCCGCTACGGTCATCTGTCCGAGATTGGCGTCAAGGTCGGCGAACAGATCAAGATCGGTCAGGTGATCGGCGCCGTGGGGTCTACCGGGCGTTCAACAGGCCCTCACCTGCACTACGAAACCCGGATCGACGGCGATGCCGTCGATCCGCAGAAATTCCTGCGCGCCGGCGTCCGGTTGACCCAGGGCTAGGTTGTCGCGGCTCGGCTCAGGCCACCCCGGAGCGGCGGAGCAAACGAAACACACGTCCATCCATCACCAACAGCGCGCTCCCGATGATCAGCGCGCCGACGATTTCGCGAACTTCGATTCTCTCGTCGAGGAAGAAGTATCCGAGAAGGATTGCGCTGACAGGGACCAGCAGCGTCACCAGCATGACGTTGCTCGCCCCGGAACGAACCACGATCTGAAAGAAAATGATGAAGGCGAGCGCCGTCGAGAGCGACGCCAGTCCAAGAATTGCCAGCCATGTCATAAGGCCCGGCATCTGGAGTTGCCACGGACGGTCGATGACGCTCGCCAGAACGCACATCATCACGCTCGCAGAGATCAACTGAAACGCCGCCGTCCCGATCGGCGCACGACCAGCCAGTTTTCGTGTGGCCCACAAGGCCGAAAATCCGAAACAAAGGGTCGCGCCAAGACACAGCGCGATACCGATGCTCTGCCGCGATGTGATGTCGACGTCGTAGCCTTTCAGGACGGCGACGCCGAGCAGACCGAGCACCACACCTGCGACGCGGCGAAAGATCAGTTTCTCCGCACCGAACGCCGCCGCAACCAGCACGGTGAATACCGGCGTGGTTGCGTTTAAAACGGACGTCGTCCCGCTCGGCAGATAGGTCTGCGCCATCACGAGTAGTGAAAACGGGATTACGTTGTTGATAAGCGCCATCACCGCATAAGGCTGCCAGCCTGCAATACCCTTGGGAAACCTGATGCCGTTGCTCCAGAGCAGCGGCAGCAGAATCAGCGACGCGATCGTGACTCGCAGGAAGATCAGCGTCAGCGGCGGCAGCTCCTTGAGCGCCACGCCAGTGAAAAAGAACGTGCCGCCCCAAAGCATCGACAGAAAGACCAGCCGCGCCCAGTCGCGCGCATCGATCTGCAATTCAATCTGAGAGGTTTCAGTCCGCACTTGTGTCATGACGCACAGGCATACGCGGGGAGGCGACGCGAAACCACCCGCTTACCGGCAACCCGGATGTGCGTCCGGAGCGTTTGCGAAGGCGCTAGTCAACGTCCTCGACAGCGCCTGGCGAGATGCCGAATGCTTTTTGCGCCAAAGTCGCGGCCATGAATTCATCCAGATCGCCGTCGAGCACGCCCGATGTGTCGGATGTCTGCACGCCGGTGCGCAGATCCTTCACCATCTGATACGGCTGCAGCACATACGACCTGATCTGATGGCCCCAGCCGATGTCGGTCTTGGCGGCCTGATCGGCGGCCGCCTTCTCCTCGCGCTTTTTCAACTCGATCTCATAGAGACGTGCACGCAGCATGTCCCACGCCTGCGCTCTGTTCTTGTGCTGCGACCGCCCCGCCTGACAGACCACGGCAACGCCAGTCGGAATATGGGTGAGACGCACCGCCGACTCGGTCTTGTTGACGTGCTGGCCGCCCGCGCCGCCGGAACGCATCGTATCGGTGCGCACGTCGGATTCCTTGATATCGATCTTGATGCTGTCATCGACCACCGGAAAGATCGCCACGCTCGAAAACGACGTGTGCCGCCGCGCGTTGGAATCGAACGGTGAGATGCGCACCAGCCGATGCACGCCAGCCTCGGTCTTCAGCCAGCCATAGGCATTATGCCCGCTGATCTGAACAGTCGCCGACTTGATGCCGGCTTCTTCGCCTTCGGTCTCTTCGAGATATTCGACCTTGAAGCCGTGCTTCTCCGCCCAGCGCGTATACATGCGCAATAGCATCGACGCCCAGTCCTGGCTTTCGGTGCCACCCGCACCGGCATGGACTTCAAGGTAGGTATTGAACTTGTCCGCCTCGCCGGAGAGCAAGGCTTCCAGTTCCTGCCGCGCGACGTCCTTTTTCAGCGCCTTGAGGGCATTCTCTGCCTCGGCGACAACACCCTCGTCCTTCTCGGACTCGCCAAGTTCGATCATGCCGACCTGGTCTTCGAGCTCGCGTTCGATCTTGCCGAGGCCGGTAAGCTGCGACTCGAGCGAGGTCCGCTCCTGCATCAGCTTCTGGGCTTTCTGCGGATCGTTCCAGAGATTGGGGTCTTCAGCGAGGGCGTTCAGTTCGGCGAGACGCGCCGTGGCAGCATCGACGTCAAAGATGCCTCCTCAGCAGCCCGGCAGACTGCTTGATCTCTTCGACAAGGCGTTCGATTTCAGGACGCATGACAATTCCAGCTTGCGGTAAAAACCGCGATTCAAATGGTGTGAGGGATGTAACGGCTGACGGCGGCCAGTGCAACTTTATAGGTTCGCGTATTCTGATCGCAAAACCGGTGCCCACTTTTGCGTTGCGCTAATACAAACCGCCCGTTCCCGGCCGGAAGATGGCGCGGTCCGCATCGGGCGAGACGCTGAGCGAACGCCCTTCGGCATCGGCGACGCCGATGACTGAGTAGTTGTCCGGCGGCGCGGTGCCGGGCTTGAAGGCCTCGAGGATGGTGCGGCCACCGTCACCTGGACCGGCGCGCATACCGGACTTGGCATCGACGCGGATCAGCTTGATACCCGCCGGAACGCGGAACGGCACTGCGGGTTTGTCCACCAGCGCCAGCTTCATGAAGTCCCGGACGACCGGTGCCGCCAGATGGCCGCCGGTGCCGCCCTTGCCGAGGTTTCGCGGCTTGTCGAAACCGATGTAGACGCCGACCACCAGATCCGGCGAGAAACCGATGAACCAGGCGTCTTTCTCGTCGTTGGTGGTGCCGGTTTTACCGGCGATCGGCTTGCCCACTTCGCGCAACACTGTTGCGGTACCGCTTTGCACCACGCCTTCCATCATCGACGTGATCTGATACGCCGTCATGGAATCCAGAACCTGCTCGCGGCGATCGACAAGCGTCGGCTCCGGCTGGTTCTTCCATCCGTCGCCGGCGTCACAACCGCGGCACTCGCGCTGATCATGTTTGAAAATAGTGTGGCCGTAGCGATCCTGAATACGGTCGATCAGCGTCGGCTTCACGCGCTTGCCGCCATTGGCGAACATCGAATAGGCCGTGACCATGCGCATCACGGTGGTTTCGCCGGCGCCGAGTGCATACGAAAGATAGTTCGGCAGATCGTCATAGACGCCGAAGCGCTTGGCGTATTCGCCGATCAGCGGCATGCCGACGTCCTGCGCGAGGCGGACGGTGACCGTGTTCAGCGAACGGATGAGCGCGTTTCGCAGCGTGGTCGGACCGTAATATTTACCGGTTGAGTAGTTTTCCGGACGCCAAACGCCCGCGCCCTGCCCCTGGTCGATTTCAATCGGTGCGTCAACGACGACGGTTGATGGCGTGTAACCGTTATCCATCGCGGTCGAATAGACGATCGGCTTGAACGACGAGCCGGGCTGCCTATAAGCCTGCGTCGCGCGGTTGAACTGGCTCTGGTCGAAGGAGAAGCCGCCGACCATCGCCACAACGCGGCCGGTCCACGGATCCATCGCAACCATTGCGCCAGAGACTTCCGGAACCTGCCGCAGCCGGTATTGCCCATCGACCTTGCTGCCGTCCTTGTTGAGCAGCGGATCGACATAGATCACGTCACCCGGCGCAAGCACCTGTGTCACAGCGGTCGGAGTCTTGAAGCGCGTCGGACCGGACGCAGCCTTCGCCCATCGTACTCCATCGAGCGAGATCAGACCGGTATCGCGCGTCTTGAGGACCGCGCCGCCAAGCTCGCGGCCCGGCTGAAAACCGATCCGCGCCGACTGATCGCTGGTCTCCAGAACCACCGCCATGCGCCACGGGGAAATATCCGAAAGCGACTTCACTTCAGCGAGTTTCACGCCCCAGTCGCCGGTGATGTCGATCTTGTTCTGCGCGCCGCGCCAGCCCTGCGCCTCGTCAAAATTGACGAGGCCGGCCACCATCGACTTGCGGGCCATTACTTGAAGTTTGGGGTCGAGTGTGGTGCGGACCGAAAGGCCACCTTCGTAGAGTTTCTTCTCACCATACCGCTCGAAGATATCGCGGCGAACTTCTTCGGCGAAATATTCGCCGGCGAAAATGTGCGCCGCATTGGTGCGGCTCGTGACGATCATCGGCTCTTTACGCGCGGCAACGGCATCCGCGGGCTTGATCCAGCCGTTCTCCAGCAACCGATCGATCACGTAGTTGCGGCGCTCGATAGCGCGATCACGGTTGCGAACCGGATGCAGCGCCGCAGGCGCCTTCGGCAATGCCGCCAGATAGGATGCTTCAGCAATGGTGAGTTCGTTCACCGACTTGTCGAAATAAACCAGCGAAGCCGCCGCAATGCCGTATGCGCCGAGGCCGAGATAGATTTCGTTGAGATACAGCTCGAGGATCTTGTCCTTGGTGTAGGTGCGCTCAATGCGCATCGCCAGCAGAGCTTCCTTGATCTTGCGGTTGAAGGACACTTCGTTTGTCAGAAGGAAGTTCTTTGCGACCTGCTGGGTGATGGTGGATGCGCCCTGCGGACGACGATTGGAACCGTAGTTCTGCGCGTACAGAACGGCGGCGCGCGCCATGCCCGTAAAGTCGATGCCGCCGTGTTCATAGAAGTTCTTGTCTTCCGCCGCGAGGAACGCGTTGATGACGGGCTTCGGGATCGCCTGGATTGGAAGATAGAGCCGGCGTTCCTTCGAGTATTCTCCGAGCAGTGCGCCGTCCGCCGCATGGACCCGGGTCATCACGGGCGGTTCGTAGTCCTGCAATTGCGAATAGTCCGGCAAATCTTTCGAAAAATGCCAGATCAGGCCTGCCACGGCGGCAACGCCGACGAGGAACACGATCGTTCCTGCCGCAAACAAAAAGCCCATAAACCGCAACAGCAAGCGCATCGTCAGTATCCGTCCTAAGCGTCTGGGGCGATCCGAGGCGCACACCGGGTACCCAAACCAAACTATACCATTCGCTACTGGCGAATGGATCGATTCTGATCCGGTCCCAAGCCGAATTTCTATAGGGCCGCGGCTGTGGCCAAACTAGGGCTTTGGCGGCAATTACCCTGCGAATTCAAGCGTAGAGGATCAGTTGGAGGGGCTGGCGGAAACCACGCGCTTGCCGAGGAAGGCGTCCACCGCCTGCGCGACCGACCCGACTGTACGCGACCGCCAGCTTTCCGAGACAAGATGCTGGAGGTCGTCCTTGTTGGACACATAGCCCAGTTCGACGAGGACCGAAGGAACGTCATGGGCTTTGAGAACCTTGAAGCCTGCCGATTTCAGCGGATGCTTGTGCATCCGCGCCACGGTCTTCATTTCGGTGGCGAGCATTTTTGCGAAACGGCTTGAAAACGTTCGCGTCTCCCGCTGCGTCAGATCGATCAGGATATCCGCGACCTCTGCCGGTTCCTCAGTCAGGTTGATGCCGGCAATGGCATCGGCCTTGTTCTCGGCCTCGGCGAGCTTTTCGGCTTCGGCGTCGGAAGCCTTCTCTGAAAGCGTATAGATCGTGGCGCCTTGTGCGTCCCCTTCGCGCTTTGGCAGTGCGTCGGCGTGAATGGAGACGAACAGCGCCGCCATATTGGTGCGCGCGATCTTCACTCGATCTCCGAGCGGGACGAAAGTGTCATCGTCACGTGTCATCACCACGCGAAACTTGCCGCTCTTCTCTATTCTGTCCCGCAGCGCCTTGGCGAAATCCAGCACCAGCGACTTTTCGCTCTCGCCCGTGGCGGCCTGGGTCCCGTTGTCCACGCCACCATGACCCGGGTCGATCACGACAACCGGACGCGGATCGACGGTTTTTCCGGTTTTGGCGCTGCCCGTCGTCTCCATAGCCGTTCCGCTTACGTCGGCAACGATAGCTGGCCGCAATTGCGGTGGCTCGTCCCCGGGATGCGATGGCCTGAAGGCCGAGCGTTCAACCGCGGCCAGTTCAACAACGAGCCGGGCCGGCTGCCCGTTCGCAGCCTCCATCACATAGGACTTTTCGATCTTCGCCGGACCGCTCAGATCGAAAACAACCCGTGAACCGCCCGGCATGACAAGCCCGTAGCGGAAGGCGCGGATCAATCCCCGCCCAGCCGTTCCCGAACCGGCGGGAAGATTGAAGGTCACTTGGGGAATATCCACGACCACGCGATAAGGATCGCCGAGCACGAACGCGCGGGCGTCAATCTTGCGATCGAGATCGAGAATAAAACGCGTCTGCCTATCGTCGCCCGCGACCCGCACGTCGGAGGCGACTGGAAAGGCCGCCGCAACCGCGAGCTGTGGTCGCTGGGATTCGACCGCGACCGCCGCAGCCGGCACCATGCAGACAAATGCCGCACTGCACACCGATGCAATCGCCAGCAATACGTAATGATTCAAGCGGCTCGTCAACGAATCCGATGCCTCCCGACAGCCCTCATAACGCAATAGAACCGCACAGTTAACAGCCGCTTACTGCCCCCCGAACGATTACCCCGTTGTGTTGCAGCGCTGTGACGCTTCCCTTGCCAGAGAGACACATCCGACGTATGTAGGAGGGGCTGACGGTTTAAACTTGCGGTTGTGTCGCGTTCAGCTTCCCGGTGCAGCGCCAGATCCTCAAATTACTTCCTTGAGGTTCTAGTGTACCTTCCGACCCTCCACAGCCAGCGCATCGCGCGGCTGAAGCGGAGCGGCGGTAACCAGCCCGAGCGGCTACCTCATAACCGGCGAACGTAGTCGCGAGGCTGCGGACCATCGAGAGCCAGCGCGCGCTGTTGCGCCGCGTTGGCACTGCCAGCAACCAACCGCTGGCACGTCAGCGGCAGGATACGGCAGCAACTTTGCCGCCACATTGAATTAGACGGGCCGACGCTTGATGCGCCAGACTCCAAAGCCGAACGGGATCAGTATCGAAATCCCGTCAATGCCAACATCGATACGACGCGCATCTCCGCGTCGCGTTCCGCTGGCGTTGCGATCGGCACGGTGCTTCGGGCGGCGTTTCGGCCTTCCCCTCACCCCCGAATCAGGTGGACCGTTACGTGCCCCGGCCAAGCGCGCTGCGCTGGCCGTCGAGCGTCCCGTTCGCCGTCATGAGTTCCAAAATGCCCAACAAAATGCTGATCGATGCCACCCATCCGGAAGAGACCCGGGTGGTTGTGGTGCGCGGAAATCGCGTCGAGGAATTTGATTTCGAGTCTGCGCAGCGCAAGCAACTGCGCGGGAACATCTATCTCGCCAAGGTCACGCGCGTCGAGCCGTCGCTGCAGGCCGCCTTCATCGAGTATGGCGGCAATCGGCATGGCTTTCTCGCCTTCAGCGAAATCCATCCCGACTATTATCAAATCCCGGTTGCCGATCGCCAAGCGCTGATCGAGGCCGACGAGCGCGCGCATCGCGAGGCCGAGGAAGAATCAGAAAACCGTTCCAGCCGCCGCCGGTCCCGCCATCGCAATTCTCGGCGACGCAGCAGCGGCGAGCGGGTGCAGAGCGAGATCATCGAGGGCACCGGCCCGGAGACGGAGGCTGGTGCACCGGAAGCGGATACTGCGCAGGTGGGCGATCACACGCCGGACCATCCCCACGACGACGCGCATGTCGACTACGAACATCATGCCGATGCGCCCGAGCACGAAGAAGCTCATGAGGTCGCGGCGGTGGCTCCGCGTGGCGACGACCACCAGCAAGAACATCACGCCGACGATGCGGAACACGTCGTAGCAGCATCCCCAGAACAATCCGCAGCAGAAGCCGCTCCGCCGCAGTCGTCCGACGACCACGCGAATGACGGCGAACATAACCATCACGACGATAACGAATCTCGCGACAGCATCGCCGCTCACGGCGACGAGCATCAGGAAGAGCGTCACGCCGACGATGCGGATGACGACGGCGAGGACGATGAAGACGGCGACGACGCCGAAGAAGATGTCGTCGAGTCAGTTGGTGGCGACGATGTGCTGGAAGAAGTGCCGGAACGCGCCTTCCGCCCACGCCGTCAGTACAAGATTCAAGAAGTTATCAAGCGCCGCCAGGTGATGCTGGTTCAGGTTGTGAAAGAGGAGCGCGGCAACAAAGGTGCGGCGCTGACGACGTACCTCTCGCTCGCCGGCCGCTATGCGGTGCTGATGCCCAACACGGCGCGCGGCGGCGGCATCAGCCGCAAGATCACCTCGGCGCAGGATCGCAACCGTCTCAAGGACGTGGTGCAGGATCTCGATGTGCCGGAAGGCATGGGGATCATCCTGCGCACGGCGGGCGCCTCGCGCACCAAGCCGGAAATCAAGCGCGATTTCGAGTATCTGATCCGGATGTGGGAAACCGTCCGTGACACCACGCTGAAGTCGCAGGCCCCTACTCTCGTTTACGAGGAAGGCTCGCTGATCAAGCGCTCGCTGCGCGACCTCTACAACAAGGAAATCGACGAAGTCCTGGTCGCCGGCGAGGCCGGTTACAACGAGGCGCGCGACTTCATGAAGATGCTGATGCCGACCAATGTGCGGGCGGTGAAGCAGTACCGGGACGGCCAGCCGCTGTTCTCGCGCATGGGCGTCGAGAGCCAGCTCGACGCGATGTTCTCGCCGACGGTGACGTTGCGATCCGGCGGTTACATCGTCATCAACCAGACCGAAGCGCTGGTTTCGATCGACGTCAACTCGGGCCGGTCCACGCGCGAACATCACATCGAGGACACCGCGCTCAAGACCAATCTTGAAGCAGCCGAGGAAGTCGCACGGCAGCTCCGTCTGCGCGATCTCGCGGGTTTGATCGTCATCGACTTCATCGACATGGACGAGAAGCGCAACAACCGCGCCGTCGAACGCAAGATGAGCGATTGCCTGCGGCAGGATCGCGCGCGCATCCAGGTCGGCCGGATCTCGCATTTCGGCCTGCTCGAAATGTCGCGCCAGCGCATCCGTGCCAGCGTGCTGGAAAGCTCCACCGAGCCCTGCCCGCATTGCGGCGGCTCCGGACATGTCCGCTCGGTTTCATCCGTCGCCCTGCAACTGCTGCGCGGCCTGGAAGAAACCCTGATGAAGGGGCCGACCCACAATCTCACCGTGCGCACGCGGACCGATGTCGCGCTCTATGTGCTGAACCACAAGCGTGGCCATCTGCGCGATCTTGAAAACAGCTTTAAGGTCACGCTCGCCGTGATCGCCGATCCGACCATCAGCGGTCAACAGTCCTTCGTCATCGATCGTGGCGAAGCCGTGCATACGCTGGAAGCTGCCAAGGCAATCCTAGCGGCACAGGTCGCAGCCTTCCCTGCTGCCGTGGAAGACACCTACGAGTACGTGGAAGACGAAACATTCGAAGCCGAGGCGGAGTTCGAAGGCGACGACGAGGAAGCGGCCGAGACGACACCTGCGGAAGGTGCCCCCGTCGCTGAAGGCGAGGAAGGTCCGCGCCGCAAACGCCGCCGCCGGCGGCGTGGGCGTGGCGGAGAAGCCCGCGAAGGCGCGCAGGCTTCCGATCGGGGCGACGCGTCGGGGATTGCGCCGCTGGATGACGCCGTCGGCGAAGCCAGTGACAGCGATGAAGGCGACGACGAGTCCGAGGAACAAAACGGCGAAGTTCGCGCTGAACAGGAGCCGAATGGCGAACGCCGTCCGCGCCGCCGTGGCCGCCGTGGGGGACGTCGCCGGCGTGGGGGCAACGAACCTGGCGGGGCCGAAGGCGACCAGCCTCGTGAAGGAATCGTCTCGTCGATTGCTGACGACCTGGGACCTTTGCCGGAATCCGAGGTGAGTGAAGCAGCCGCCGATCTGTCGTATCCGTCCGAGCCGGCTCGCGAGGAGCGCCCGATGGTGCCTTCTCCGCAACCGGTCTCACATCCCGTCTCCACATCCGAAGATGGGCCTGCGGAAGCTCCGCGGAAACGGTCCACCGTTCGCGAGAAGGTGAGCTTCTTCTTTGGCGACAGTTCAAAGCAGGAATCCGCCCCGGCTCCGGTTCAGACACCGGCGTCGAGCGAGCCTGCCGCTTCGCCAGAGCCTGAAGCCGCTCCCGAGCCGGCGCCGCGCCGGGCTGGCTGGTGGTCGCGCCGCGGCGAGTAACTGAGCAATACAGGCAAAACAAAACGCCCGCTGCGAAGCGGGCGTTTTTCGTCGTGGGTGGTTATATCGGCAACAATCAACCGGTCCCGAGCCAGCGCGCGATGCGCGCAACCGCCTCGGTGATTTCCTGTGTCGAGCGCGAATACGAAAAACGCACGAATGATTTCCCGTGGAACGGATCGAAATCGATCCCCGGTGTCGCCGCCACATGCGCCTGCTGCAGCATCGTCTTGGCGAATTCGAAACTGTCGGGGTTGAATTTCGAGACGTCGGCGTAGAGATAAAACGCGCCATCGACCGGCAGAAACTCGGTCAGCCCGACTTTCGGCAACCCTTCCATCAGGATCCGGCGGTTTTCCTCGTAGCCGTGCTTAATGACGTCCATCTCCGCACGCCCATCGAATGCCGCTTCAGCCGCGATCTGGGAGAGCGTCGGCACAGAAATCGAGAGATTCTGCTGCAGCGTTTCGACCGAACGCATCAGCCCTTCGGGCACGACAATCCAGCCAACGCGCCAGCCCGTCATGCAGAAGTATTTCGAGAACGAATTGATGATGATCGCCTCCGGCGAAAGCTCCGCTGCGGTCACCGCTGGAAACGCGTAGTCGAGGCCGTGATAGATCTCGTCGGAAACGAACCGGATGCCGGCACTGTCGGCGGCGGCCATCAGATCCGCCATCGCCTCGCGCGTCATCATGGTGCCGGTCGGATTGGCCGGGCTTGCAACCAGCACGCCTTTCAGGGGCGTCCTGCGATGCGCCTCCAGCAGCATCTCGCCGGTGAGGGCATGCCGCGCCTCGCTGGTGGTTTCGATCAGGACCGGCTCGCATCCGAGAGCGTGCAGGATATGACGATATGGCGGATAGCCTGGCGACGCGATCGCAACCCGGTCGCCAGGTTCAAATGCAGACAGGAAGGCCAGCACAAAAGCTCCGGACGAGCCGGTGGTAATCACGATGCGCGCGGGATCAACCTCCTGCGCATAGGTCTCGCGATAATGGCGCGCGATTCGCCGGCGCAATGATGGAATGCCGACCGCGGCCGTGTAATCGATTTTTCCGATGTCGAGCGCCGCGCGAGCCGCAGCGATGGCGGTCTTGGGCGCTGGCGCCGCCGGCTGGCCAACCTCCATGTGAATCACGTTTCCCCCCGCGGCCTCGATTCTGGCGGCCGCGGCCATCACGTCCATCACCATGAATGGCGGTACATTGCCGCGGGTGGAAGGCTTCCAAAGGCCTCTTGCCTTGTCTGTGAGCGTCACAACCAGTGTCCCGAATCCGAAGTTCGCCTCATATTGCAGCCCTCTCCATACCGAACTTCGGATTCAAAAGGACACTGGAAAATTGCAATTCTCGTGTGGTTTGGGTTCGCAAATCCGAAAATGTGCGTGCTGTAGAAGTCATACGGACTTGCGCCCCCCACACGAGCATGAAATCTGCTATCTCCCGGAGGGGCGGCACGCCAGCCAAGCGTGCAATACCGCGCCGTTGTCCTGCCGCATTCGGCGTCTTGTTAGATATTGATTTAGCACCCTACATGTCGCCGCTCCATTGCCAAATTTGCAAACCGCTCGATGCCGCTGACCAAGTCATGACAAATGCCCTCCTGCCCGCGCCGGCCGAATTATCGCAGCGTATCGGCGCATCGCGAATTCGTGCGCCAGCCCTGCGGTTTGGCCGGTCGTTGGGACGGCGCGCGACAGCCGTGGTGACCGCGGCAGCGATGCTGGCGGCATCATGGCCGGTGCATGCACAACAGGGCGGCCCGCCGCTGCTGCGCGACGCTGAAACCGAGCAGCTCCTGCGTGACTACACTCGTCCGATCCTGCGCGCGGCCGGTCTGGAAAAACAGAACATCCAGGTCGTCATCATCAACGACCCGACGTTCAACGCGTTCGTCGCCGACGGCCGCCGCATTTTCGTGAACTACGGCGCTTTGCGCGAGTCCGACACGCCCAATCAGATCATCGGCGTGCTGGCCCATGAAACAGGCCACCTTGCGGGCGGCCATCTCTCAAAATTGCGCGAGCAGGTTGCACGTGCGCAGACCCAGATGATCATCGCCATGCTGCTCGGTCTGGGAGCTGCGGTTGCGGGCGGGCGAGCCGGCGCCGGAAATGCTGGCGCGGCAGCAGTCGCGGCTCCACAAGCCGCCATCATGCGCACGATGCTCTCCTACCAGAGACAGCAGGAAGAAAACGCCGACAAGGCGGCCGTGAAGTTTCTCAACGCCACGGGGCAGTCCGCCAAGGGAATGTACGAGACCTTCAAGCGGTTTTCGGAGCAATCGCTCTACGCATCAGCCGGTGCTGATCCTTACAACCAGTCCCATCCGATGCCCGCCGAACGCGTGAGGGCCTTACAGGAACTGGCGCAATCGAGTCCCTATTGGGACAAGAAGGACGATGCAGCCTTGCAGCTTCGCCACGACATGATGCGTGCCAAGGTATCGGGCTTCATGGAGCGTGCGGACACCGTCTACCGCCGCTATCCGGCATCGAACGACAGCCTGCCCGCGCGCTACGCCCGCGCCATCGCCGCTTATCGCCACGGCGACCTGCGCAACGCACTGGCCCTGATCGACGCCTTGATCCGCGTCCAGCCCAGCAACCCTTATTTTTACGAGCTGAGGGGACAGGCGCTGCTGGAGGGCGGCAAACCAAATGAGGCCATCGCCCCGCTCCGCAAAGCCGTACAGTTATCAGGCAACGTGCCGCTCATCGAGATGTTACTTGGCCAGGCCTTGGTGGCATCGGAGAATAAGGGCTACGCAGAGGAGGCGATCAAGATTCTACGCGCCGCATTGTCCCGGGAACCGGAAGCCGCGCTTGGATACTCCCAGCTCGCAATGGCTTATGGTCGCAAGGGCGATTACGCGGAAGCCGATCTCGCCTCTGCGCAGGCGGCCTTTTTACGCGGCGACCAGAAGACGGCGCGGGATCTCGCCTCGCGCGCCAAGACGCGGTTCGCCATCGGCACCCCCGGTTGGGTCAAGGCCGACGACATCGTCAACACGAAGCCGATAAAGAATTGAACTCCGGCCCCTGCCCGGTCCAACACAGTCCCGAAGGAAATCTCATGCGCTCGCTTCGCTTTCTTGCTCCCTACGCCTTCGCGCTCGTGATTGGCCTGCCCGTGGTTTCGCATGCGCAGACGTTCACTGACAGCCAGCGCAGCGAAATTCAGAAGATCATCAAGGACTATCTGGTCGCGAACCCCGAAGTGCTTGAGGAAATGTCGGCCGAGCTCACCAAGCGCCAGACGGCGGTGGAAGTTGAAAAGCATCGCGCCGCGGTCAAGCGAAATGCAGAGGTGATCTTCAATTCGCCGCGCGGCGTCGTGGTCGGCAATCGCAGCGGCGACGTCAATTTCGTCGAGTTCTTCGACTACAATTGCGGCTATTGCAAACGTGCGATGAACGACATGCTGGAGCTGATGAAGGCAGATCCCAAGCTGCGCGTCGTGCTGAAGGAATTCCCGGTGTTAGGACCGGGCTCTGTGGAGGCGGCACAGGTCGCAGTTGCGGTTCGCATGCAGGACCCCACCGGCAAGAAGTATCTCGACTTCCACCAGAAGCTGCTGAACAGCCGCGGACAGGCCGACAAGGCTCGCGCGATGGCGGCCGCCAAGGATGCCGGCCTCGACATGGCCCGGCTCGAAAAGGATATCGTCAGCCCCGAGGTCAGCGCCACGCTCAACGAGAACTTCAAGCTCGCCGAAGACATGGGCCTCAACGGCACGCCGAGCTACGTGATCGGCAGCGACGTGGTGGTCGGCGCATTGGGCGTCGAGGGGCTTTCGAAGAAAATCTCCGAGGCCCGCTGCGGCAAGGCGGCGTGCTGATCCGAAGAAACACTGACCATGTGCCCGGTGGGACGGCCCGGGTGCGCCCGCCATTAACATTCCTTAAGATTGGTTAACCAACGATTTCCGCGCGTTCCATCGGCCTTTTTAGGTGATTTCTGAACCATTTGACCGGGGATGGAGCGGCCGTTCAGGCTTCCCTACCGGCCCCATGTTGCCTATAAACCGCCCGAAGCTGCGCGCTCCGCATCATTTCGCCGACATTGCTGGATTTGGTTTTCGGATGGCAAAGACGATCTACGTGCTCAACGGGCCGAACCTCAATTTGCTCGGCACCCGCGAGCCGGAAACCTATGGCCGTCACACGCTCGCCGACGTGGAAAAACTCTGCCACGACAGCGCCGCACGTTTTGGCCTGACCGCCGATTGCCGCCAGTCGAACCGCGAAGGCGAACTTATCGATTTCGTTCATGAGGCCGGCGCGAAGAAAGCCGCAGGCATCATCATCAACGCGGGCGGTTATTCGCATACCTCGATCGCGCTTCACGACGCGCTCATGGCAGTCAAAATCCCGACTGTGGAAGTTCACGTCTCCAATATCTTTGCGCGTGAGAGTTTCCGTCATCACTCCTTCGTCGCATCGGCCGCCGTGGCCACCTTGTGCGGCTTCGGTATCGACGGCTATCGCCTCGCAATCAGCGGCCTCGCCGCCAAGATCGGCGCCCAGGCCCAAACCTGATCGCCCGTTTATCAATTAAGAAAGTTTCGGATTTCACATGGCCTCTTCGCCGAAAGACACATCTACCCCAAAAGCAAAACCGGCCGATGAGCGCGAGCTCATTCGCGAACTGGCAATGTTGCTCGACGAAACCAATCTCACGGAAATCGAGATCGAACGTGCCGGATTGCGCCTGCGGGTCGCGCGCAACATCAGCATCGCAGCGGCGGCGCCGGTCGCCTACCAGCCCGCACCGGCAGCAGCTCCCGGGCAGGCGCCTGCCGCGGCGGCAGCCCCGGCACCTGCCGATGTCTCCAAGCACCCCGGCGCGGTCCCCTCTCCGATGGTCGGCACGGCATATCGCGCCTCCGAGCCCGGCGCGAAGCCGTTCGTCGATGTCGGCAGCAAGGTGAAAGTCGGCGATACGCTCATCATCATCGAAGCGATGAAGACGATGAACCAGATTCCGTCGACGCGCGCCGGCACGGTCACGCAAATCCTCGTCGAAGACGGCCAGCCCGTCGAATTCGGCGAGCCACTCGTCATCATTGAATAGAAACGCGCCGTTATCCTGAGGTGCGAGCTCAGCCCGAGCCTCGAAGGATCAGGCGCCGTCACCCTTCGAGGCTCGCAAGTGCTCGCTCCTCAGCATGACGGGACAAGGCAGGCACAATGTTCGACAAGATCCTGATTGCCAATCGCGGCGAGATTGCATTGCGCGTGCTGCGCGCGTGCAAGGAACTCGGTATCGCGACCGTCGCGGTTCATTCGACCGCCGATGCGAATGCGATGCATGTCCGCCTTGCCGACGAAAGCGTCTGCATCGGACCGCCGCCCGCGAAAGACAGCTATCTGAATGTGCCTGCGCTGCTCGCGGCCTGTGAAATCACCGGTGCCGACGCGGTTCATCCCGGCTACGGCTTCCTGTCCGAGAACGCGCGCTTCGCCGAAATTCTTGCCGACCACAACCTGCATTTCATCGGCCCGAAGGCCGAACATATCCGCCTGATGGGCGACAAGATCGAAGCCAAGAAAACCGCCAAGCGCCTCGGCATTCCCGTGGTACCGGGCTCGGATGGCGGCGTCGGCCCCGGTGACGATGCCATGGCCATCGCCAAGAAGATCGGCTTTCCTGTTCTGGTGAAGGCTGCAGCCGGCGGCGGCGGACGCGGCATGAAGGTTGCTCCCACCGAGGCCGACCTGATGCTGGCGCTCTCCACCGCAAGCAACGAAGCCAAGGCAGCCTTCGGCGACGGCTCGGTCTACCTCGAAAAATATCTCGGCAAGCCGCGTCACATCGAAATCCAGATTCTCGGCGACGGTCGTGGCGGCGCGATCCATCTCGGCGAGCGTGATTGTTCGCTTCAGCGCCGTCATCAAAAAGTTTGGGAAGAAGGTCCCTCACCGATCCTGAACGCAGCGGCACGGGCGAAGATCGGCGAGACCTGCGCCAAGGCCATGCGCGAGATGCAGTATCTCGGCGTTGGCACCATCGAATTCCTCTACGAGGACGGCGAGTTCTATTTCATCGAAATGAACACGCGCATCCAGGTCGAGCATCCCGTGACGGAGATGATCACGGGCATCGACCTTGTGATCGAACAGATTCGCGTTGCCGCAGGCGGCGACCTGCCCTGCACGCAGGACCAGATCGTTATCAACGGTCACTCGATCGAGTGCCGCGTCAACGCGGAAAACCCGGTCTCCTTCCGGCCTTCGCCCGGCAAGATCATGCAGTACCATCCGCCCGGCGGACTTGGCGTGCGGATCGATTCAGCCGTGTATCAGGGCTACGTTATCCCCCCCTACTACGACTCGCTGGTCGGCAAGCTCATCGTCCACGGCAAGACCCGCGGTGAGTGCCTGATGCGGCTGCGGCGCGCGCTGGATGAAATGGTCGTCGACGGCGTGGAAACCACGCTGCCGCTGTTCCGGGCTCTGGTTCGGGAGCCCAGCATCATCGACGGCGACTACCACATTCACTGGCTTGAGCATTACCTCACCGCCGGCGACACCAAGGGCTCCTGAACGCTTTCACCTCTCAGCAAAAGTGTAAAACACGACGGCCATCATTCCTCGTTCCATCGATGGAACCAAGTTCGTATTTGCGCGTTCTCCCGGCTGTAAGCTATTGCTGCTGCATGGGCATGAATTTGAGTTTCCAGACATTTCCCTGGTCCGTTAAGCGGAAAGTAACGACGTGACGCGCGAAGCGGCCCGTCGGCGCCTGATCTGGCAAATTGCCCTTCTGTCCGCGGGCTTTCTGGTGCTGGTCGTAATCAGCGTGGCATCGATCTATCTGGTCAATCGCTCGAAAGAGGATTCGTCGTGGGTCGTGCACACTGTCGAAGTCGAGAACCAGATATCGACGGTGTTGCTGGATATCCGCCGAGCGGAAAGTGCTGCACGCGGCTATCTGCTGACGTCGCAACCCAAATTTCTGTCCGAGCACGAAGCCGCGGTCGCGCGCATTCCCGCTGGCATGGCCAAGCTGGGCCAACAGACAAGCGATAGCCCGGTCCAAGTCGAAAACGTCAAACAGTTGCGTGCGGCCGTCGATTCACGGTTGGCGGAATTTTCAAAAGCCATCGACTACGTGAAGCAAAACGATATTCCGGGTGGCGTGGCGATGCTGCGCGACGAGAGCGGCATCTCGGCTCGACGCATAGGCGAGTTCGCCACCGCGATGCGCGCGGAGGAAGGCAGGCTGTTCCAGAGGCGAACTCAGGCCGCCGATCGCAGTCAGACACTTGCCGCCATCGTCGCAACGACGGGTTCGGGTCTCGTGCTTTTCCTTGCGGTGCTCTCGATATTTCTGATTCGACGATCGGGTCAGGCGCGCGATCATGCCGAGCATCAACTGCGGGAAAACAACATCAACCTTGAGTCCATTGTCGAAACACGAACTGCCGATTTGCGAGAAGCGAACGAGGAGATCCAGCGCTTCGCCTATATCGTGAGCCATGATCTGCGCTCGCCGCTCGTCAACATCATGGGCTTCACCAGCGAACTCGAAGAGCTGCGCAACGACATCTTCAGCCGTATTGCCCGCTACAGCCGTGCCGCGGCGACGGCTCCGGTCGTTCCGGAGCCCATTGGCGACACAGATCCCGCCAATGCGCCTGAGCTTCAAGCAGAAGACAAGCAACTTTCGCAGGATTTCTCCGAAGCACTCGGCTTCATCAAATCCTCAATAGGCAAGATGGACCGCCTGATCTCGGCGATTCTTAATCTGACCCGCGAAGGCCGCCGCGAATTTCACCCGGTACCGGTCGACACGCGCGAGCTGGTCGAAACAATCATCTCGTCAGTTGCTCACCAGGCCTCCGAAGCGAACGCGCAAATTCGCGTCGAGCCTCTGCCTGGCCTCGTCAGCGACCGTCTTGCACTGGAACAGATTTTCTCCAACCTGATTGATAATGCTCTCAAGTATCTCAGGCCGGGCGTGCCGGGCGATATCCTGATCAAAGGCCGCAACAAGCTCGGATTTGTCATCATCGAGGTGTCCGACAACGGCCGGGGCATCGATCCCAAGGACCACAAACGGATCTTCGATCTGTTCCGCCGGGCCGGTCTTCAGGATCGTCAAGGCCAGGGAATTGGCTTGGCTCACGTCCGCGCGCTGGTGCGCCGGATGGGCGGCACCATCAATGTTTCATCAGAACTCAACGAGGGCAGCACATTTACAGTGGCCTTGCCCGCACAATGGAATCTCGGAACACAAGGAAAAGAGGAATGAGTCTGCCGGTCAAAATCATCATGATCGAGGATGACGAGGGTCACGCCCGTCTGATCGAACGCAATATCCGCCGCTCCGGCGTCAACAATGAGATCATTCCGTTCACGAACGGTACAGATGCGGTGAAGTATCTGTTCGGCACCGATGGCTCTGCGGTCGAACATAAAGACCAGGCGCTGCTGATCCTGCTCGACCTCAATCTACCTGACATGACCGGGATCGATATCCTGAAACGGATCAAGGACAACAGCCACATCAAGTGCGCGCCGGTCGTCGTCCTCACGACCACTGACGACGAACAGGAGATCAAGCGCTGCTATGAACTCGGCTGTAACGTCTACATCACCAAGCCCGTAAATTATGAGAGTTTTGCCAACGCCATTCGGCAACTCGGCTTGTTCTTTTCAGTCATCAAGGTGCCGCCCGTAAACACATGAAGCCATCAGCACCACTCATCCTGTATGTCGACGACGATGCCCATCTTGCGCGGCTGGTTGAGCGTGGGCTCAAGCGGCAAGGCTTTGCTGTCGAGCATGCCGGCGATGGCGCGAGCGGACTGGCGCGGATCAGGCAAGGCGGCGTCGATGTGGTTGCGCTTGATCAGCACATGCCCGGCCTCGATGGTCTGGAGACCCTTGCCGAAATACTGAAGATTCCCGGTGCGCCGCCGGTCGTTTTCGTGACGGCCTCGCAGGACAGCAAAATCGCGATCACCGCCCTCAAGGCCGGTGCGTCCGATTATCTGGTGAAGGACGTGCAGGGCGAATTCATTGCCCTGCTCGATGTCGCTGCGAGAGGCGCACTGGAACAGGCTCTCGTCCGCAAGGCGCGCGATGACGCGGAGGCCGAAGTTCATGCCTCACGCGACCGCTATGCCGCACTCGCAGCCGAACGCGAGGTGCTGTTGCGCGAAGTCAACCATCGCGTCGGCAACAGCTTGCAGATCATCGCCTCGCTGTTGCACCTTCAGGCCAATTCCAGCGGCGATGCCGACGTCAAAGCCGCGTTGACCAACGCGATGGGCCGCGTCGCTGCGGTCGCGCAGGTGCATCGCCGCCTTTACACATCGCAAGACCTGAAAACCGTGATGCTGAACCAGTATCTGGAAGCCCTGCTCGAGGATTTGCGGCGGTCTGCCCAGGGCAACAAGATGTCACGGCTCACGTTGAAAGCGGAGCCGGTGGAGATTGATCCGGATCGCGCGGTCGCGATCGGTATCATTGTCAACGAACTGGTGATGAACGCCGTCAAATACGCCTACCCGGACGGGGCCGGTCCGATTCATGTTGAATTGCGATCGTGCGCCGATGGACTCGTTCTGACAATTTCCGATGACGGCGTCGGCTTGCAGGTCAAGGAGAACCCTCAATCCACTGGCATGGGCCAGCGTATCGTCAGCGCCATGGCGGCCAAGCTCGAAACCCATGCCGAGCGCGATCCGTCCCACTCCGGCACCCGCATCGTGCTGCGGCTGAAGGATATGGCCGCGTCGGCACAACAGTCCGCTGGCGCGGCTTGACAGTCGCGGAGACCGTTGCGACCTGCTAGGGTTGCGCATGAGCTCGCGCGACGCTGCATCTTCGGAAATTACGCCAAGCATTCTGCTCCGTGCCTATGCCTGCGGCATCTTCCCGATGTCGGAAAGCGCCGACGATCCGACGATCTTCTGGGTCGAACCCGAACAACGTGGCGTCATTCCGCTCGACCGCTTTCGCGTCACGTCCCGTCTTGCCCGCACCGTTCGGGCGGATACCTTCCGCGTTACCATCAATACAGCGTTCAAGCGCACCCTCGCCGGATGCGCCGCACCGCAGCCCGGTCGTGATGACACCTGGATCAATGGCCGCATTCGCGATCTCTACACGTCGCTCCATGATCTCGGTTACTGCCACAGCGTCGAGGCCTGGCTGGGCGACGAACTAGTCGGCGGACTTTACGGGGTCAGTCTCGGCCGTGCGTTCTTCGGCGAGAGCATGTTCCACACTGCACGCGACGCTTCAAAAGTGGCGCTGGTGCATCTCGTCGCTCGGCTCATCGCGGGTGGTTACGTGCTGCTTGACACCCAGTTCGTCACGGATCATTTGCGCACGTTTGGCGCCGTGGAGATTCCGCGGCGGCGCTATCGTGCGCTGCTCGATGAAGCCATCACCGGACATGGCGATTTCTTCGCGTTGCCTGCAGATCGCCCCGTCACGGGCGCAGAGGCGCTCGCACACCTGCGAGGCTAATCTCTGGCCGCGGACCCAGATCGCAAAAAGCTCGGTCGGCTATTGCCGGAACGGCGGGAACGGGTTCGGCGGAGGCGGTCGTGGCGCAGCCGGCTGCTTTGGCGGCAAGCGCTTCTGCTGCGTCGGTTGAGCTTGAGGCGCGGATGCCGCGGGCTTTGGCCCTTCCTGCTGGGCGACTGTCGCAGATGGCCCCTTACAGTCCGTCAGCCAGATATCGTAGATCGGATGCTCGACACCGTGCAGGCCCGGGCTCGCAGCAAACATCCAGCCGGAGAAAATCCGCTTCACCTCACCCTGCAAGGTGATTTCATCAACCTCAACGAAGGAATCGGTGTTGGCGGATTCTGTCGACGGGCGCGTGTAGCAGGCCTGAGGCTTCACCCGCAGCGCTCCGAACTGAACGGTCTCGCCCATGTCCGCTTCGAACTTGATGATACGGCCGGTGATCTTGTCGAGACCGGCAAAGACCGCCTGCTTGTTGACGATCTTCTGCGCCGGAGGCTCGGTCACCACCTCGTCACCAGGCTGCAAAGTCGCTGGAGCGGGCGGTGCACCACGCGGCTGCTTCTGCCCAGGCGGTAGACCCGGCAACGGATTGGCACCGGGCGGCATAGTGGCAGCATTCGGCGTTCCCTGTCCCGGCACGGCCAGCTGACCGGGCGGCGGCGGCAACGGCTGGGTCTGAACAGCACCGGGCGGCGGAACGCCTTGCCCCGGCAAAGGCCGGTTGGGTGTCGGCAACAGACGACCCTGCTGCGGAAGATCTGGCACCTCCTCCTCATCGGGGTCCTGCACTGGTTCGCCACGCGGCGCGACGTTGACCGGCGGGCGAGGCCTGTCGGAAAAGATGTTGCCGATCTGCGCATGGACGGGAGCCGCCAGCGACGTCAGCGAGGCGGCAATCAGGGCCGCGAAGGAAAATGTGGCGACGGTTCGGAGCATATTGCGCGACTTTATTGGAGCACGATGCCGAAAAGGGCGAAGCGGTTTTCGGAAAACATCTGGCTCCACACCTGTCGAAACGATGTCGAAACGATCACGTCACGATCTAGAATTGATCCGGCCCAATCGACGATACAACCGAATCGAACCCGCGCCATTCTACAGACAAAGGGCCGCGCGCAGAGCCATCGGTTAACACGCCGATTACGGCGGCGAAAGGGCGAGCAATTCGGGCCGCCTTGTTACGCCAAAGACCACTCTCAGGCGTCAATGTTCGGGATTCACTGCCCCGGCGTCCAGGGCTGATAGTCGCCCGTCGCCTTAGGCCGGCGGCCCGCAGCCAGCGTCGAGCCTGATGGCCGATAGGCGCCTGGCGTGCCGGTCAGGTTGGGCCGGTGCGGCTTTTCCCACTCACGCTGCTTGTAGTCGATCTCGGTGGGCGGTGTGTCCACAGTGTGGTGGATCCAGCCGTGCCAAGCCGGAGGGATACGGGTTGCTTCGGCATATCCATTGTAGATTACCCAGCGGCGCTCGAAGCCGAGCGTCGGATCGATCTGGCCGCCCTTGGTGCGGTAATACTGGTTACCGCCCTCGTCCGTTCCGACCAGTTCCCCAAAGCGCCGAGTCCAAAGCTGCGTGCCGAACGTCGAACCGCTCCACCACGTGAAAAAACGTAGGAAAAACAGCTTCATGGCGGGCACCCGAGACTGACGCGCACAGCGGCGCAAGACGTGTTTGATGCCATCAGGCGGCCCAATTGTCCAGCGTCCCCAGCGGCTTGATGCGATGCATGAACATATCTTGCGCCCGCGCGTTGACATGATCCCCGTACAGCCCCGGATTCCGCCGCGATGCTCGACGTCATCAAATACAGCTACGCCGAAATCATCGATACGCTTTGGCTGCTGCCAAACTGGCTGGTCGCTTCAGTGCTCGTGATCGGCGGCGTGGTCGTCGCGCTGATCGCCAATGCCGTCATCGTCCACGCGATCCGCAACATTCTCGGTGTCAGGCATCCAAAGATCCGGGCCCTGCTGACCAACAGCAAGGGTCCGCTCAAGCTCGCCCTGATCGTGTTGGCGCTGTCCCTTGTGGTCCGGATCGCCCCCATCGGCGAACGAGCGTCCACCATCTTCGGCAACATCCTCAATGTCGCATTCATCGCCCTGCTCGGATGGACCGCGATCACCGCCGTCCAGATCGGGTCGCAGGTCTATCTGCGACGTTTCAAGCTCGATGCCGAGGACAACCTGCTGGCACGCAAGCACGTCACCCAGGTCGGTATCCTGAAGCGCGCAGCCGATGTTCTGATCGTCATAATGACGCTCGCGACGGCGATGATGAGTTTCGAGCAGGTCAGGCAATATGGCGTCAGCCTGTTCGCGTCCGCCGGCGTGGCAGGCCTCGCCATCGGTCTCGCCGCCCGTCCGCTGCTCTCCAATTTGATCGCTGGCGTGCAGATCGCGATGGCGCAGCCGATCCGTCTGGACGATGTGGTCTTCCTCGAAGGCGAATATGGCACTATCGAGGAAATCACGACAACGTATGTCGTGATCAAGCTGTGGGACTGGCGGCGCATGGTCGTACCGCTGAGTTATTTCATTGAGAAGCCATTCCAGAACTGGACGCGGGAAACGTCCGCGCTGATCGGCTCGGTCTTTCTCTATGTCGACTACACCGTGCCGGTCGAGAAGCTGCGCGGGAAACTGATGGAGGTCGCCCGCGCCTCGCCGCTCTGGGACGGCCGCGTGGTGGTGCTTCAGGTCAGCGACGCCACCAAGGATAACACCGTCGAACTGCGCGCATTGCTGAGCGCGCGCAGCGCGCCTGCCGCGTGGGATCTGCGCTGCGAGGTGCGGGAAAAGCTGATTGCCTATTTGCAGGAGGAATACCCCGGCGCGTTGCCGCGAACGCGACAGGAAGTTGTCTCGCGCGGCCCTCACGACAACATTGAGCTGTCGCCACACGCGCTGGTCACCGACTATCGAGCTTCATAAATCAGACAACATGATTTCGGCGCAATCCGTTCATGCTGCGTTGGGCTGGTGGGTGCGACGATCACGGTGAAGTTTTGGTAGGAACGGAACGTCTCGCTCTGCCGTCCGTTCTCCCACCAAATCACCCGGAGCTCGAGCGATGATCAATCTGAAAATTGTTGGCGCAGCAGCGCTTCTTGCAATCTCACCCGTCCTCTTGTCGGCGTCTGCGGATGCGAGGCCCGGCGGCGGCGGGCATGGCGGCGGAGGTTTTTCCCGCGGTGGCGGTGGCGGCGGCGGAGGCGCAGCATTCCGCGGCGGCGGAGGCGGCTTCCGCACCGGCAGCTTCGCAGCCCGCCCGAGTTTCGGCGGTGGATCACGTGTAGGAAGCTTCGCCGGACGCTCAGGTGTCATCGGCGCAGGCGCATTTGCAGGACGCCAGGCAATAGCTGCAAGACCCGCCATTTCAGGCCAGCGCTGGGCCGGCGGCCAGAGAAATCACTGGCATGGCCGGCATTGGCGCGGCCCAGGATACGGCTTCGCGGCGGGTCTTGCGCTCGGCGGTCTAGGCTCATCTTATTATTACAATGACCCGTACTACTATGACGACAGCTACGCCTACGCGCCGGATGCCTATGTCGGTGACGATCAGTATGCCGTCGCCCCTGCGGGGGATGATGCGGCGGCATATTGCGCGCAGCGCTACAAGTCATACGACCCGTCGTCCGGTACTTATCTGGCCTACGACGGCAATCGCTACGCCTGTCCATAACTGGTTGCGGCGCAGCTTAGTCCAGCCTTGCGGGTGCTGTTCCCTAAGGGGAACCGCCCCACAAGCGCCTGAATCCAGACGAACATTATTATCCTCTGAATGGAGCTGCGCATCCCGTGCGGCCCCCGATACAGAGTGATCGATGCGGGCTTGGAGTGAGGATAATGATCACCTTTAGGAATGGATGCGCAATCGCAGCAGTTGCGCTGGCGCTTCCGATGGCTGCGATGTCATCCGGCCATGCGGCCCCGCTGGCGCCGAGCCAATCTCTGGCGGCTGTGCATGCCGGCAACGCCAATTCGCTCGTGACAGAAGTTCAGTGGCGGCGGCGCGGATATTATCGCGGCGGTGGCGCGGCGGGGCTGGGCATTGGCCTTGCTGCTGGCGCACTGATTGGCGGTGCGATCGCCGCTGGGTCCAACCCCTATTACGGGCCTGGATATTATGGCGGCCCGGCTTACTATCCGGCCCCTGCTCCAGTCGTCGTGGCACCAAGCTACGGCTACGGCGGCGATGCGGAAGCCTACTGCATGCAGCGCTATCGGTCCTACGATCCTGCGTCAGGCACTTACCTGAATTACGACGGCAACCGGTATCCCTGCCCGTAAACCGGACGAGCACGAATTTGAAAAGGCGGCGCATGCAGATGCGCCGCTTTTTCATTGGACGATTTGAAAGACGCGCGTGCGCGAGCGCAAAGATCAGAATGCGACCTTCACGCCGCCCCTGCCCGTAATGGTCCGGCTGGAATCCGACATGGCCGTGAACTCGGTGGCAGCGAACACCGAGATGCCGGACACGTTGCGCCAGTCGAAACCGGCACCGGCATAGAAGCCGACAAGGCTCGCCTTGCCGGGTGTTGCAAAGGCAAGGCTCTGGCCGAGCAAGATGGTGTTGACAGTGCTGTCACCGGCGCGCTGCAAGGCAATCAACCCGGCGGTACCGCTGAGCTGCAATCGCTCGGCGGGCGTCGCATTCGTGGTGTGGGTCAGCCTGAACTCGCCGCGCTCCTCGAAATTGTGCGAGGTGCGCGACCCGACGCTAAGATTCGTGCTCGATCCGCTCTCATCATAGCCGCCGAAACCGGCAGCAAGATAACGCACGCGCGCAGACGGCGTCAGGGTCAGGTTGGCGCCGAGCGACTGGGTGAGGCCGTAGGCGATCTCAGGGCTGATGAACCACCCGTTGTACTTGCCCGCCGCATATTCGTAACCACCGGGCACGGCATTGTTGGCGATGGTGCGCCTGACATCGTTGCTGTTGTGACCGCCGAGCAATGAAAAATCCAGAAACCCGCGTCCCATCGCATAACGGCCGTAAACGCCACCGAAAACCATATCGCTTTTAGTGTCGCCGGAATTCAATTCGATGGTCGATTTCACATTGCCTGCGCCGATGAATCCGCCAAGGCGGAGTCCGGGCTGAACCGTCCTGTCGACACCAAGCACTCCGCCGTAGAAATTGTTCACCGAACGCAATGTCGGCGCGTCGGCACGCTGAATCCGCTGCCCGCCGAAGCCCTGCGCCCAGACGCTGGTGCCGTCCGCCGCAGTGAAGCTCGGGTTGCTCAGCAACACGCGATCGTTGCCGGCATACGCGAGCGCCGGAATAACCGAGAATGCGTCGTTGGCCATGTCGCGCGCGACGTTGCCGGATGGGGCAAAACCAATCGCCGATGACGTGCCGCCGCCGATGGGCGCCGGATTGGTGAGACGGCTCGTCACCAGCGACGTGATGGTGCGCGTTACATCGATCACGTTGCGGTCGGCCATCGCGAACGATGTCGGATCAAGGATAGCAACCGTGTTGCCGCTGACGACATACGGCGCGCCGCCGCTGACATTGACCGTTGCGCCGGTATCGATAAGGCCGCCAGTGGCGCACCCGCATCCGCCGAAGGTCAGGACCGAGGAGATGTCGTGGCCGCTCAGGATATTGATTTTCGTCCCAACGGCAGACGGATCGGAGACATCGCCGTTCAAGATGATCTCCCCCACGATGCGCGATCCCGGCAGGATGTTCAGCGTCGTGGGTGTCGCAGAACTGAGTTGGGTGAGATCGATTGCGACGCCCGTCGAGGAGCTTGAATCGATCAATCCTGCATTCGTCAGGGCTGCCATCCCGGCGTTACCCGCGATCACGTCCAACTCGCCTAAAATCCTGCCACCATTGTAGGCCGTTGCATGTCCGTCCGGCGTAACGGCGAGGACGTTTCCATCGATCGTGCCATAGTTCACGAATGCCGCATTCCCGACAGCATTTGCGGCCGTAACGACGTCTCCATGGACAACGCCGGAATTAATGGTTGATGCATCTCCGCCAAAACCGGAGATCGTGTTGATACCTCCCAATACCGTGCCGGAATTTACAGTCGTCGCACTGCCGGCGCCGCTAACGAGTCCTGTGGCGGTGATTATTCCGCCGTTCACGTTTCCGCTGTTAATCGTCGTTGCGTCGCCACCGAAGGCCGTCACTGTGGCAATTCCAGCCGGAATACTTGGATAGGCGTTGTTGAGATCGAGAACACGGCCCGAGTTGACCGTGAGGGCAGTTCCGCCATCCTGAGTTATCGTCGCAATGACGTCGACGACGCCCGCGTTATAAGTGGCAGCGTTGCCGCCCCCGAAACCTGCCGCACCATTGCTGGTTTGCGTGAAGAGATAACCGGTAATCGCGCTGGTGTTGCGTGAAGTGGCGTCTCCTCCACCGTCAGCCAAGGTTCCGACATCACCCTGCACAAGACCGGAATTGATAGTGACAGCCTGAGCACCCAAAATTGTCGAGGTCGTCGAAAGCGCGCCCGTTTCGACACCACTATTCGCGCAGGTTAAATCGGTAGGACTCGGACTGACGCCGTTGCAGACGAACTGCGCGCGCGCATCCGTCGACGCAATAACGTTGACAAACGCCGCGATCACGAAAAGGCACAGCAACGCGCGCATTGTCTGCGCGCGAGAACACCACGCAACACCTACCCGCAACCACGCCACGCACAGCCCCGATCATCGCAGACGTTAATCGCCCATCAATTCACTGTGGAACCTAGCAGGCAGGAGTTTCCGATGCTGTCGCTTTCGAGCCACAACTTTCAACAATGGGCTATTGGCAGGCATATTCTGCGCGGATTGAGACTACCGCTCAGGAGCGTGACGCCAGGACGACGCCTGCAATGGTGAATCCCAACGCCGCGATCTGGGCCAGCCCGAGAGGCTCGCCGAGCGCCGTCGCCGACGCCACCACCCCGATCACCGGCACCAGCAATGTGCCAATGGCCGCAACGGAGGCCGGAAGCCGTTCGAGCGCGGCGAACCAGCAGGCATAAGCAACACAAAACTGCACGACGATCGAATATGCGAATAACGACCAGCCGAGCGACGAGAGCGCCGTAAAGTGGGGCTGCTCCAAGAGAAGACCAGCCAGCGATACCGGAATGCAGCCGATCAGGATTTGCCACACTGCTGATGTCAAAGGCGGCAGCGTCAGCGGCCAGCGTTTGGCGAGCACCGTGCCGACCGCAAACAGGAAAGCACCTGCGAGTGCGAGAAGGATGCCGGGCATTTTGGCGCTGGTGGCGGACACCCCGCCGCCGCCCATCAGCGCGACCAGGCCGGCGATCGCCATCGCCATCGCCACCACGCGCAACAGCGAGATACGCTCGCCGAGAATCGGCCACGCCAGCACCGAGGCCCAGACCGGCATTGTATAAGCCATCACCGCCGCTTCGCTCGCCGGCAGAAATGTCAGCGCAAGACCCATCAGCGCCATCCACGCCGTCACGTTGAGCAGCGACAGCAACACCAGCCGCGGCCACAGCGCGCTCGGCACTTTCAGCGACTGCCGGAAGGCAACCGCCAGCAAAGCCAGCAACGCAGCGCCTATGATGCCGGAAAGACCGCGCAGAGACAGCGGCGGCAGTTCGCTCAGAAGGCGCTTCGTCACCGGCCAGTTCAAACCCCAGCCGACCGATGTCGCCACCAGCAGCACATAACCGATCATCCGCGAGCGGCGCAGCGCGGCGGCGCGTTCGGCTTGGGACGTTTCGATCAGGGCTTCGGGCGTGCGCGTATCCACAGGTTCGTCCTTCGACTCAAGGTCCACGGCCATGTGGATGACGGGGAGAAAGACCACGCGGACCGCGCATGATCCACCCGAAAACCGCAAAAAGCGCGCATAGCAAAGGCGCGATTTCGGAAGCTCGCGACAAACACTGGAGGAACTCACGATGAGGTGAGAATTCGGCTTCCGAATCCGCAAGGACTCACCGATACTTCCCGCAGTGCGAACCTTCCGGGCGATGGTCCATTCCGCTGGAAATCCGCATTTTCCACCATATTTAGTATTTGATTCAGCTTTCGACACTAATCCTTGACGTGCCGGTTGGAGTCGGCCTAGCTTCGGGACTGTTCGGCGCGGGGGTTTTCAGTCTCGCCGGGCACCTCCCGAATAGGGTCAAACAGACAGCTCCGTCAGGCCGGTCGAGGTCGCGGGCCGGGGATTTGTCTGCCCGTTTTCGGGGCCGGGATCGAAAAGGTGAAACCGCGGCAAACCGCGGCGCAAAAGGCAAGTTTGGGGCGTTCGGGCGCAACCGGTCGTGGGGACCGTCTCGTGCCCGCCAGAGTTAACAGGCCGGGGCATCGGACCAGACGTCGAAAGACTTTGGGGACGAGCGTGAACGGCAAAACGGCGAACGAACCGGTTCGCAAATTGAAATCTCCGGCGTACCGTCCGTGACGGGCGCGCCGGCAAAAGACGGGGCACTACGATGCGCATTGAACGCCGCTACACCACAGCCGACCAGTCACCCTACGCCGCCATCGACTTCCGGCTGACGACGAGCGAGATCCGCAATCCGGACGGCTCGGTGGTGTTCCGGCTGGAGAATGTCGAAGTCCCCGAGTTCTGGTCGCAGGTCGCCTCCGACGTTCTGGCGCAGAAATATTTCCGTAAAGCGGGCGTCGCCTCACGCCTGAAGAAGGTCGAGGAAGAGACCGTCCCCTCATGGCTGTGGCGCTCGGTGCCGGACACCGACGCTCTCGCTGCACTGCCCGAATCCGAGCGCATCGGCGGCGAGCATTCCGCCAAGCAGGTGTTCGACCGTCTCGCCGGCTGCTGGACCTACTGGGGCTGGAAGGGCTCGTACTTCACATCCGAGGACGATGCGAAAGCGTTCTACGACGAACTGCGCTTCATGCTCGCCAAGCAGATGGTCGCGCCGAACTCGCCGCAGTGGTTCAACACCGGCCTGCACTGGGCCTACGGCATCGACGGTCCCGGCCAGGGCCACTTCTATGTGGACTGGAAGACCGGCAAGCTGACCAAATCCAAATCGTCCTACGAGCATCCGCAGCCGCACGCCTGCTTCATCCAGGGCGTCGATGACGACCTCGTCAACGAAGGCGGCATCATGGACCTGTGGGTCCGCGAGGCGCGGCTGTTCAAATACGGCTCCGGCACCGGCTCCAACTTCTCGCGGCTGCGCGGCGAAGGCGAAAAACTCTCCGGCGGCGGCCGCTCGAGCGGCCTGATGTCGTTTCTCAAGATCGGCGACCGCGCGGCGGGCGCCATCAAGTCCGGCGGCACCACCCGCCGCGCCGCCAAGATGGTGGTGGTCGACGCCGACCATCCGGACATCGAGACCTATATCGACTGGAAGGTGAAGGAGGAGCAGAAGGTCGCCGCCCTCGTCACCGGCTCCAAGATCAACCAGAAGCACCTCAAGGCCATCATGAAGGCCTGCGTGAACTGCGAAGGTTCAGGCGACGACTGCTTCGACCCTGAAAAGAATCCGGCGCTGCGCCGCGAGATCAAGTTCGCGCGCCGCGCCATGGTGCAGGATAATCTCATCAAGCGCGTGATGCAGTTCGCCAAGCAGGGCTACACCGACATCTCGTTCGACACCTACGACACCGACTGGGATTCGGAAGCGTACCTCACGGTCGCCGGCCAGAACTCCAACAACTCGGTGTCGCTCAAGGACGATTTCCTGCGCGCGGTGGAAACCGACGGCGACTGGAACCTGATCGGCCGCACCAACAAGAAGGTGACCAAGACGCTCAAGGCCCGCGACCTGTGGGAGAAGATCGGCTACGCCGCCTGGGCTTCGGCCGATCCCGGCCTGCACTTCAACACCACCATGAACGACTGGCACACCTGCAAGGCCAGCGGCGACATCCGCGCGTCCAATCCGTGCTCGGAATACATGTTCCTCGACGACACGGCGTGCAACCTTGCCTCCGCCAACCTGCTGACCTTCTACGACACACAGACCCGGCGCTTCGACATCGAAGCCTATGAGCATCTGTGCCGGCTGTGGACCGTCGTACTCGAAATCTCGGTGATGATGGCGCAGTTCCCGTCGAAGGCGATCGCCGAACTCTCCTATGAGTTCCGCACGCTCGGCCTCGGCTACGCCAATATCGGCGGTCTCCTGATGACCATGGGTCTCTCTTATGACTCCAAGGAAGGCCGCGCGCTGTGCGGCGCGCTGACCGCCGTCATGACCGGCGTCGCCTACGCCACCTCCGCCGAAATGGCGAAGGAACTCGGCCCCTTCCCCGGCTACAAGAAGAACGCGGCGCACATGCTGCGTGTGATCCGCAACCATCGCCGCGCGGCGCATGGCGAATCCCGCGGCTTTGAAGGCCTCGCCGTCAATCCGGTGCCGCTCGACTACGCAAGCTGCCCGCAGGCCGACGTCGTCGCCCGCGCCAAGGCCGCATGGGACAAGGCGCTCGAACTCGGCGAAGCCCACGGCTACCGCAACGCGCAGACCACCGTGGTCGCGCCGACCGGCACCATCGGCCTCGTCATGGATTGCGACACCACGGGCATCGAGCCGGACTTCGCGCTGGTGAAATTCAAGAAGCTCGCCGGCGGCGGCTACTGGAAGATCATCAACCGCGCCGTGCCGGAAGCGCTGCGCGCGCTCGGCTATCCCGAAAACGAGATCGCCGAGATCGAGGCCTATGCCGTCGGCCACGGCTCGCTCTCCAACGCGCCGGGCATCAACCGCTCGACGCTGAAAGCCAAGGGCTTCACCGACGAAGCGCTCGACAAGGCCGAGAAGGCATTGCCGACCGCGTTCGACATCAAGTTCGCCTTCAACAAGTGGACCTTCGGCGAGGACTTCCTGCGCGACACACTCAAACTCGATCCGGACGCGATCAACGCCCCCGGCTTCGACCTGCTCACCGCGCTCGGCTTCACCAAGCGCGAGATCGAGGCCGCCAACATTCACATCTGCGGCGCGATGACCGTGGAAGGTGCGCCGCACCTGAAGTCCGACCACTACAGCGTGTTCGATTGCGCCAACCCCTGCGGCAAGATCGGCAAGCGCTACCTCTCGGTGGAAAGCCACATCCGCATGATGGCGGCGTCGCAACCCTTCATCTCGGGCGCGATTTCCAAGACCATCAACATGCCGAACGACGCCACGGTGGAGGACTGCAAGGCTGCCTACCTGCTGTCGTGGAAGCTGGCGCTGAAAGCCAACGCGCTCTATCGCGACGGCTCGAAGCTGAGCCAGCCGCTGAACTCGCAGCTCATCGCCGACGATGAGGACGAGGACGATGTGGTCGAGGCGTTCTACGACAAGCCGATGGCGGCCCGCACCGCGCAGGTCTCGGAGAAGATCGTCGAGAAGCTGGTCGAGCGCATCATCGTGATGCGCGAGCGCGAGAAGATGCCGGATCGCCGCAAGGGCTATACCCAGAAGGCGGTGGTCGGCGGCCACAAGGTCTATCTGCGCACCGGCGAATACGACGACGGCCGCCTCGGCGAGATCTTCATCGACATGCACAAGGAAGGCGCGGCGCTGCGCTCCTTCATCAACAACTTCGCCATCGCGGTCTCGCTCGGCCTGCAATACGGCGTGCCGCTGGAGGAATATGTCGACGCCTTCACCTTCACCCGCTTCGAGCCCGCGGGCCCGGTGCAGGGCAACGACTCGATCAAGTTCGCGACCTCGATCCTCGACTACGTGTTCCGCGAACTCGCGGTGAGCTACATGTCGCGCTTCGATCTCGCCCATGTCGATCCGAGCGAGACCAACTTCGACGCGCTCGGCAAGGGCGTCGAGGAAGGCAAGTCGCCGGACGGCAACAAGTTCGTCTCGAAGGGCCTGACCCGCTCGCGCACCGACAAGCTCGTGGTCATGCAGGGCGGCGCCGCCGATGCCCAGGCCTCGGGCAACGTCACGTCGATCGCTTCGGCGGGCGCGACCGCACGGCACGGCCAAGAAAATACTTCAGGTGGCTCGTCGCTCGAAGGCGCGACCGCGCTCAAGACCGCAGAGCCCGAGCGCGACCTCTCGCCGACCGAAAAGCTGGAAGCGCAGCAGTGGAGCAAAGCCGGTTCAGCCGCGACGCACGCCACGCCATCGAAGGCCGAGCGCCGCGCAGAAGCCAAAGCCCGAGGCTACGAAGGCGACATGTGCACGGAGTGCTCGAACTTCACGCTGGTGCGGAACGGGACGTGCATGAAGTGCGACACGTGCGGCTCTACGACGGGGTGTTCGTGAGGTAGATCAACCTGATTTTTTAGAATTACAAAGATGCCCAGCCAAGCGCTGGGCATCTTCACGAAACGAGGGACTTATTAATCCAAAATGTATCACGCTCCGGGCAAACTCCTCCTCTATTGTGCGTACCGGATTGAGGTCGAACATATTTCTGCGTCAGGAGATTCAAAGACAATCAGCGGCACAGCGTTCTACGCAATAAAAGACGGTAAACAGTTTCTCGTAACGAATCGACACAACGTCGACGCCGCGATGAAAAACATAAAGTACGCTGGCTATCAGATGGCGAACATCAGGGTCTCTGGGTACTTTGGGGGTGAGCACCTAGTTGGAGATTTTGCAGGACAGGAAATCTTTCTCGGCTTTCCCCAAAATTCAATTGAAGACGTCGCAGCCATCGATGTTACAAGTGCAACATACCACGTAAATAAATCTAAAAATATGATGACCAATTATGTTGGTCAGTCACTGATTGCTAGCGACGCGGAGCTATCGAAACTGGACATATGCGACATGGTCGCACTTCCGGGTTATCCTGATTTTTACGATCGTAACGGCGATCGACCTATAATGCGGATGGGCACGATCGCCAGTGATCCAGCAAGTGACTATCGCGACCATGAAATGGAGCCAGGCCGACGTATCGCCTATGAAGCTTTTTCATCTTCGGGTTCATCCGGGAGCCCAGTATTTGCGCTCGCCAAGGGCTTTAAAGGTGGTGTCGGTATTACCGGTGGCTACGTTCGCGAATTAAAACTGATCGGAATAAATGCGGGGCATCTAAACGGGCGCGATGGTATGCAAAGCCATCATTCAGGCATCTCGTATTGCTTTAAGTCTACATGCATATTGGATGCGATGAATGATGCAGTAGCACAACAAACCAAATCCCTTGCATAATTTTAAGCAAGCATAGCCCGAATAAAGCACAGCGAAATCCGGGCTACCAACCAAATTCCCATCACTCACGATCGTCATCACCGGGCTTGTCCCGGGTCAAGCCCGGCCATGACGAGTTGAGAGATTCCCGTAGCTCGGCGCTCGTCATTGCGAGCGCAGCGAAGCAATCCATTCAGAACACGCCGCAAGCGATAGCTGGATTGCTTCGTCGCTATCGCTCCTCGCAATGACGTGCTTTAGCCTCCTTGCCTCCCGCGCCATCCCCGCGATGACGCGTTTTCGCCACCTTGCCCCGCACGCCCCTAATCCCCATCTACGGCGGACCCGCACACGCACGAGTCCCCCGCTTCCATGAAGAAAATCGGATTTCTCTCCTTCGGCCATTGGACGCCCTCCTCGCAATCGCAGACACGTTCAGCCGCCGACACGCTGCTGCAATCCATTGAGCTAGCGGCGGCGGCCGAAGAACTTGGCGCCGACGGCGCGTATTTTCGCGTGCATCATTTTGCCCGCCAGCTCGCCTCGCCCTTCCCGCTGCTCGCCGCCGTCGGCGCGAAGACCAGCAAAATCGAGATCGGCACCGCCGTGATCGACATGCGCTACGAGAACCCGCTCTACATGGTCGAGGACGCGAGCGCGGCCGACCTCATCGCGGGCGGACGGCTGCAACTCGGGATCAGCCGCGGTTCGCCCGAGCAGGTCATCGATGGCTGGCGCTATTTCGGCTATCAGCCCAATGAGGGCGAGACCGACGCCGACATGGGCCGCCGCCACGGCGAAGTGTTCTTCGATATGCTCAAGGGCAAGGGCTTCGCGCAGCCCAATCCGCGCCCGATGTTTCCCAATCCGCCCGGACTTCTCCGGCTCGAACCGCATTCGGAAGGTCTGCGCGACCGCATCTGGTGGGGCGCTGCGTCGAACGCCACCGCCGTGTGGGCGGGCAAGCTCGGCATGAACCTGCAAAGCTCGACGCTGAAGAAGAACGAGACCAACGAGCCGTTCCATGTGCAGCAGGCGGCGCAAATCCGCCTCTATCGCGAGGCTTACAAGGAGGCGGGCCACACGCGCACGCCGCGTGTCTCGGTGAGCCGCAGCATCTTCGCGCTGATGGACGACCGCGACCGCGAGTATTTCGGGAACGGCGGCGATGCGGGCGACCAGATCGGCTTCATCGAGGGCGACATGCAGGCGATCTTCGGGCGCGGTTATACGGCAGAGCCGGACAAGCTGATCGAACAGTTGAAGCAGGACGAGGCTATCGCCGAGGCCGACACGCTGTTGCTCACGGTGCCGAACCAGCTCGGCGTCGAATACAATGCCCATGTCATTGAATCGATCCTCAAACACGTCGCGCCCGCGCTCGGCTGGCGCTGACACTTTGTCCTATCGCAAAGACGAATTCCCTCCGACACGTCAGCATTGCTGTCTGGAACAAGCCGCGCGGAAGCGTAGCTTGAGACGAAGAATGGAGGTGCGTCATGCGGCTTCACCTCAACGGCTTCGACAATGATGACAGCGAACGGCTGGTGTGCCTCACGGTCGTGGTGGCGGTGCTCGTGCTCACGGCTGCAGCCGTGATCGCCATGGGCCTCGCCTATCAGACACCGGCGACAACCATGACACGCATGCTGCTGTCCTCGTCGCTCTAGCGGCGCGCCGGTTAGCCGAAACATTGTCGCTCCGGCTTGATCCTGATCAAACGCAGGACTGCGCAGCCGCCTAGCCTTTAGGCGTGCAATTTCGCAGTGACACGGAGGACGCCATGTCCGTTCAGCAAACGCTTCTGTCGTGCGGCGCGATATTCCTGCTCTCGTTTTTCGCGATCTGGGCATTCTGGTTCGTCGAGCGGATACGCGGCGATTCCGCGCCCCAAGTCACTCGTCTGGCCAAGGACCTTCTGAAACCGGTCAGGTAAGCCCTGCGTTCACGCAGCATCGCCGTCAGGTGCAGCATCGTCGGCAGGCGTCGTTCGCGCGTCAGACGCTGTGCCTTGGCCGTGCGATCTCGCCGCGCGTGGTCGCGATGCCCATCTCGAAGCTGTCGGCGATGCGGCGGGCCCGGATGATGAAGGCCTCGGCCACATCAGGCTCGAAGATTTCGCGCGTGGTGGCCTCGAACAGCACGAGCCACCGGTCGAAATGCTCGCCCGTCAGCGGCAGCATCAGGTGCGGACGCATCGGGCGGCCGTCGTAGCGCCCGGTCTTGAGCATCATCGACGACCAGAAGTCGGTGATCTTGCCGATGTGATGGTCCCAGTCCTTCACGGCTGCGTTGAAGATCGGGCCGATCAGATCGTCGGCGCGGGCGCGGCCGTAGAATGTCGCGACCAGCTGCACGATCTTCTCTTCGGTGAGGTCAGGATGGAAGGTGTGAATGGCGGGCGCGGGTCGTTCGGTCATGGGTCTGATGTAAGCCGCCGGGCCGTGCCAGGCAACGGCGCAGCGCCGCTTCGGCCTTGATCCGGATCAAATCGCCCGTTGCGGTTTCGCTGCAGAAATATCCGACACGCCAACAGGGAGACCCGCATGTCCGCAGCCGAAATCGCACAGCGTCATTTCAAGGCGGCGCTGGCCGAGGCAAAGGCCGCTGGACAGGACAGCGACGGCATCTGCCGCGCGCTGCTCGGCCTCGTGGTCTCCACCTATCTCGAGACGAGGACCGTGGCCGACGTGCAGTCGGAACTGCGCTTCGTCGCCGACCACTGCGATCCCGACACCGACTTCGCCTTCATGCGGCCGTGACAGCCGGACCATTGAGGCCGTCACCCTGAGGCGTTCCATACGCAGCATGGAGCCTCGAAGGCGGCGGCGATCCTTCGAGGCTCCGGCCATAGCGCGTCAAAGACGCGCGTAAACGCGCTTATGGCCCTCGTACCTCAGGATGACGCCGCGGAAAGAACTCCAGAGCCTTACGCCTTACCGTAGTTATAGAAGCCCTGGCCGGTCTTGCGGCCGAGATGACCCGCATCGACCATCTCCTTCAGGAGCGGCGCGGGGCGATATTTCGGATCGTTGAAGCCGGTGTAGAACACCTCCATCACCGACAGCATGGTGTCGAGACCGATCATGTCGGCCAGCGCCAACGGGCCGATCGGGTGGTTGCAACCGAGCTTCATGCCGGCGTCGATTTCCTCAGCAGACGCGATACCCTCCTGCAGCGCGAACACCGCCTCGTTGATCATCGGGCACAGGATGCGATTGACTGCAAAGCCGGGGCTGTTCTTCGCGGTGACGGCCACCTTGCCGACGCGCTGGGCGAAGCCGAGCGCCTTGGCGTGGGTATCGTCGGAGGTCTGCAGGCCGCGGATCAGTTCCAGCAGTTGCATCACCGGCACCGGATTGAAGAAGTGCATGCCGATGAAACGGTCCGGGCGATCGGTCGCCGCCGCCAGTTTGGTGACCGAGATCGACGAGGTGTTGGTGGCGACCAGCGCGCGCGGCTGCAAGCCCTCGCAGAGCTCCTTCAGTATCTTGATCTTCAGCCCCTCGTTCTCGGTCGCAGCCTCGATCACGAGATCGCAGGACGCGAGTTTCGCCTTGTCGGTGGTCGCGGTGATCCGCGCCAGCACCGCGTCGCGGTCGGCTGCGGACATCTTCTCTTTCTTGACCAGCCGCTCCAAGCTGCCGCCGATGGTCGCGACGCCGCGCTGAACGGCCGCGTCGGAAATATCCACCATGACGACCGGGAGTTTCGCAGCCGCGCAGATCTGCGCGATGCCGTTGCCCATGGTGCCGGCTCCGATGATGCCAACGGTTTCAATCATGTCTTTCGTCCTTTCCTTGCTTCACTCCGGCAGCAGGCTGTCACGGCAGGTTTCCCGTGCCGCTCCTCGCGTCGCACCGATATGGATCGGGTATCTACTCTGCCCTGCCCGGCGGCGCTACAGCTAACAGGCCTGCGGGGGCGTTGGTCTGCAATGCGGGAGCACCCGCATCGACCGGGATCTTCGCATCATGCGCGGCGAACGTCGTGCCCTGCTCGCGCGCCAGCTTGGCAAGTTCGCAGCCTTCGCAATAGCGCCGGTCCTTGTAGTCGATCCAGTTGTGGGCGAAGACGCGCTCGGCCGGGATGTTGTAGCGCGCCTGCAGCACGCGCACGAGAGTGCGCCACGCGGCGACCTGGGCCTCGGTCGGCGGCTTGCGTACGTTGGGGTAGTTGCCGACGAACTCAATTCCGATGGAATTGTCGTCGGTGACCTGACCGAAGGTCGAACTGTTGTCGATGAATTTGTTGTCCTTGCGGTTGCCGTCGCGGACATGGCGCGGCACCGCGAATTCGACGATGGACCAGTACACCGTGCCATCGGTCTCGACCCAGATGGTCGCGCCACGGCGATCCGGCCGCTCCGACTGGCGCATGGCATTGGCCCGCGCAGAGCCAGCCGGGCCTTCGGATTGATGCACGATGATGTTGCGCCAGTCGCGCGCGAGCTCGAGGCGGCCCCATGGCGTAAGCCAGACAATGTTGAGGCCGGGAATGTCGGGCGTACCCTTGGCCCGCGCGGCGATTTCGAAGCTCGACGGCGGCAAGGCGGTGATCGCGGGTGCGGGGCCTGCAAGACCAGCAAGCGTCTGCGCCATCGCGGGTGGGCAACAGACCGCGAGCCAGCCAACAGCCAGCGACGCCAAAGTCGACACCCTACGAGCGATCATCTGCGCCTGCTGCAAGTGATCCGACCCGGTCAGCATAGCCGAGCCCGCGCCGGTCCGAAAGCGCCAAGGAGCCGCCCGCTGTGCAGATCCCTTGCCTATCCCGCGCGGCGCGGCCTTGCGAACTGCTGCTGCCAGATGGCGAGCGCGCGCCTGGCCGAGGAGAAGGAAATCTCGTCATAGGCCTTGCGCAGCTGCTCGATCTCCGCCGCCGGCATCGACAACACGCGGCTGAGGATCACGCGTTTCGCCGTCTCCCATGAGAGGTCGGCTGCCCGGCAAGCGGTCAGCAGGCCGTCGTGGCGATGAATCCGCATCAAGGGCTGGATCAGCGGGATCGGCGCGCCCGTCATCGCCGCGAGAGTTGCGATGACCGATTCAGATTGCCGGTCCTCGGCGAATTCGGCGAGCTTGTCTTCGGTCAACTGGCGGTTCTCGATCAGCCGCTCGACCAGCGCCATTGCCGAGCGGAGATCGCGCGGGCGCTCCGCCCTGCGCTTTGATGCCAGCGCGATGGTGTCGACATGCGCCTTGATTTCAGCGCGCAACGAAGAGGGTGCCCTGGCCATTAGCCGCGCGTGGATGGCACCTGCGCAATTGTTCAGCAATTCATGCAGCAGCCGTACCGGCAGATCGGCGCGCAAGCCGGTCTTCTCCGCCAGCAGCGGATCGCCTTTCGATGCCGCAACCAGCCGCAACAATCCCGCGCGCGTGATCGTGGCGCCTTCATTGCCGGCGACGCGACGCAGTACATCCCGGCCGCCGAGATCGATGAGCGCCTGCGTCACCGTGGCGTCGATCGCCGAACGGCCCGAGATCGCCAGCAAGTGTCCCTGCCCGCGCGATGTGGCGACCTCCATCAAGTCTTCGCCTGAAAGCACCGGCGACAGGGTCAGCACCGGACCTGCAACAGCGATATCGCGGTCCGCGGCCAGCCTGCGCAGCACGGAGACCGGGGCGAACGACAGCGCGGCGAGTTTTCCGCTGAGCTCCGTCAACGCATCGGCATCGCAATCGCCGATGAAGCTCAGAAGCAGGCTGTCGAACATTTCGATCTGCGCTGGACCGAGCCGGCTGCCATGCGCGAGAAATAGATCCGTCACCTTGCGCAATGAGGCGAGCCGGCGGTCCGGCGAGCGGTTGCTGATGACGTCCTGAAGTTCCTGAATGAAATGATGTTGCACAACACACCCTGGATAATGACCGGGAGCACGCACGACGTTTAAAAAAGAGTCATCGAAACGCCTGAACATACGACGGGATTGTTTCGACCTCGTTAAACGGGCTGTTGCGGTGCGTACCCGGCCCGGTTCCGGCCGCCTCAGTACGGCGGCAGCTTTCGCGCCCGGTGCGCCTTGGCGGCCTCGACCCACCACATCAGATCGTCCGCAAAACGCGGAAAAGATTTGACCAGCGCTTCGCCGCCCGGTCCGGTCGGCTCGCTCGCGGCGGACAGGGTTTGCGAAATCGGCCCGACCGCGATGGTTGCCGAGGTCACCACCATGCCCATCTCCGACAACGTGCCATGCCACGCCAGCGCCGCCCGCGCGCCGGAAAAGCGCCCCGCCGAATAGCTGGCGATGGCCGCAGGCCGCCAGAACCACTCTTCAAGATAGTGATCTGTCAGATTCTTCAGGCCAGGCTGCAGGCCCCAGTTGTATTCGCCGGTCACGAACACGAAGCCGTCGGCTGCAATGATCTTCTGCGCGAGGTCTTCCATCGCAGCAGGCGCCTCGCCTTTCGGATATTCCTTCCGCATCCGGTCGAGCATCGGCAGGCCAATGGCTTTGGCATCGATCAGTTCGGCATCGGCGCCGCGCTCACGCAAACCCTTTACAACAAAATTCGCAAGGCGAATCCCCATCCGGTCCGAACGATAGGAGCCGTAGAAAACGAGAATGCGTTCGGTCATGGCCGTGTCCCATATTAAGAATAAACAAGCGTAGCGGAGACAGCGCGCAAAACAAACTCAAATTGAACCGAATTCCCGAACGCACCGTCCGCTCTTTGCAGCAGAAAGCGGCTCGCGTATATCCTTCATCATCGTGACGACAGACCGATTCAATGTCGCTTGCAACGGGAGTGTTTTGATGACGATCCAAAAATCAGCCGCGTGGCGCAAGGCAGCCGCGGCGCTGGTCGCCGCAGCCTTCGGCTTCGTATCCAGCGCCGACGCCTGCACACGGCTGGTCTATCTCGGCCATGGTGACGATGTCATTACAGCCCGTTCGATGGACTGGAAGATGGATGTCGCGACCAACCTGTGGATCTTTCCGCGCGGCATGACGCGCAGCGGCGAAGCCGGTCCCAATTCGGTCAAATGGACGTCGAAATACGGCAGCGTCATCGCATCGGGATATGAGGTTTCAACCACCGACGGGATGAACGAGAAAGGCCTTGTCGCAAACGTGTTGTGGCTGGTGGAGTCGCAATATCCGAAATTCGATCAGACCAGGCCGGGCCTCACCATTGCCGCCTGGGCGCAGTATGTGCTCGATAATTTCGCGACGGTGGCGGAAGCGGTCGACGAACTTCGCAAGGAGCCGTTCACGATCGTCACCGATGCGGTGCCCGGGCAGCCGGACCGCCTGACGACGCTGCATCTCTCGATTTCGGATTCCAGCGGCGACAGCGCTGTCATCGAATATATCGGCGGCAAACAGATCATCCATCACAGCCGCGACTATCAGGTGATGACCAATTCGCCGACGTTCGAGCAGCAGCTTGCGCTGAATGCCTACTGGAAGCAGATCGGCGGCACCGTGATGCTGCCGGGGACCAACCGCGCAGCCGACCGCTTCGCCCGTGCGGCGTTCTACGTCAACGCGATTCCGAAGAGCGAAGATCCCGTCGTTGCATTGGCCAGCGTGTTCAGCGTCATCCGCAACGTCTCGGTGCCGTTCGGCATTTCGACACCCGGAGAGCCGAACATCTCGTCGACCCGCTGGCGCACGGTCTCGGATCAAAAGCGGAAACTATACTTCTTCGAGTCCGCGCTGACGCCGAATACGTTCTGGGTCGATCTCAAGCTGATCGACTTCTCAGCCGAGACGGGCAAGGTCAAGAGGCTCGATCTCGGGCCGAACCAGAGCAACGTCTTCGCCGGCGATACCAGCAAGGATTTCAAGGTGGCCGAGCCGTTCAAGTTTCAGGGCCTGTAGTCGTCCCCGACAGATCGACGGCAGCCCCTCGCGCCGAACGCCGCCGTCACGTCGCGGTGCATCGGGTCGGCCCGCGCTTGCCGTGGCGCAGGATTGTGCCGGACTTGTTGATCGTCAGCGAGATGCCGCGCGCGGTGTAGCGCGAACCGGACAGCGCGAAACGTTTTCTCAGCGCCACCGCCTTGCCATCGAGTTGCAGATGCACCTGCTTGGGATCGTATTTCAAAAATGCCGCGGTGAAGCGCGCCCCGTCGGCGCAGGTGAAACTCTGGAAGGTCTGCGCGGCCACGGGCGATGCACTTGCGCCGCAGAGAACGGCACACGCCGCGATCAGAATGATGAACCGTTTCATGATGGATGTTCCCGCATGGACGCGCGGAACCGGTGAATTGAGTCCGCACTGTGGCGAAACATTAGCATCGAATCGCGTTGCCACACATCGCCCCGGATTTAATCCGCATTTAACGAAAAGCCGCCTTAATGGCGCTCCGCATGTCTGCGAGATGACGGTGCGGAACCTCGCAGCTTCGTGAGATTCCGGACGCAGGCACGCGACCTATCGTGTGCCCGCGCCGACGATCATCGCGCGTGGGGAATCTGTTTGCGTGAAAAAATTCCGGGCTTAGGGCGTATGGCGTACAGTATCGCGTATCGGGTGTCTCCCGCTCCTCCTCCGCCATCCTCTGCCAAAGTCAGTCCGCAGGCTGTGCTCGGCACCGCCGGGCTCGCCGCCGTGGTGCTGGCCTGCGCCTGGACGCTCTATAGCAACGTGCTCGGCCCGGCGGTCGACGCCATGGCGCCCGATCTGCCGCAGGTGACGTTCATTCCCGGCGCGGCTGCGGCGCTCGCGACATCCGTGGCTGAACTCGACGTGACCTCGTCGCTGGGCACCCCCGCCCCGACCCTGACATTCGCCGATCGCTTCCTCGCGCGCTCCGACGATGCGCCTTCGTCCGTGCTGGCGAAGGCCGACCGTCTGCCGGTCGCGCAGCCGCAAACCTACACGGTCGCCTCGCTCTCGCCGGAAGCCCTTCCCGCGCCCGAGACCCGGCCTCAATCGGAAGCCCCTGCGCCGGAAACCCGCGACGCGCAGTTGCCGCTGCCGAAAATCCAGCAAGCTTCCCTCGCGATACCATTGCCGATGCCGCGTCCCGCTTCGCTTCGTGCGATGCCGAACGAAGGCCCGTCACGAACCGAAGCCGCCGCCGCCAATCGCGCAGCGGCGCTGGCAGCTATCGCCCAGCCGAAACTCACGATCTTCGAAAAGCTGTTCGGACGACAAGAGAAAGGCCCGACGCTGGCCTTCGCATCGCCCGACGGCGGCATTGCCAGCGACGGCAGCAGTCTCACGCCCGGCCGCTACGACCGGCAGACGGCGGTCTATGACATCTCCGCCCGCACGGTCTACATGCCGAACGGCACCAGGCTGGAAGCCCATTCCGGCCTCGGCAGCAAGATGGACGATCCGCGCTTCGTCCATGTCCGCATGCACGGCGCGACCCCGCCGCACACCTACGATCTCTCCATGCGCGAAAGCCTGTTCCACGGCGTCGAGGCGATCCGGCTCAATCCGGTCGGCGGCGAAGGCAATGTGTTCGGGCGCACCGGCCTGCTGGCGCACACCTACATGCTCGGGCCGAACGGCGACTCCAACGGCTGCGTCTCGTTCAAGGACTATGAGAAGTTTCTGCGCGCCTACAAGAACAACGAGGTCAAGCGACTCGTCGTGGTGGCGAAGCTGGACTGAGGCGGCGCATTCCGCTTGATCCGTCGTCCGGCTATAACTGTCCGGCCTGACGGATCACGGAGCGCCCGCATGAACGGAAAAATCCTCGTCATCACCGGCGCCTCAGGCGCATTGGGTAAGGTGGTCGCGGAGGCCGCGCGTGCCCGCGGCGCGAAGGTCGCCGAAATCGATCATGCGGCGTCTGTAACCCCGCCCACTCCTGACCGGATCGTCATCGGCGGCGTCGATCTCTCGGACACAGCGCAGGCGGTCAAAGTCATTGAGGCCGCAGCCGCGCATTTCGGCAGGCTCGACGCGCTGGTCAACATCGCCGGCGCATTTTCATTTGAGACCATCACCGACGGCGATCCCAAAACATGGCAGCGGCTCTACACCATCAACGTCATGACCGCGTTCAATGCCTCGCGCGCCGCGATCCCGCATCTGGTGACATCCGGCGCAGGCCGCATCATCAACATCGGCGCGATGGGCGCGTTGCAGGCCGGCGCAGGCATGGGTCCCTATGCCGCCTCAAAGTCCGGAGTACATCGGCTCACCGAGGCACTGGCGGCGGAACTCAAGGGCAAGGTCACCGTCAACGCCGTGCTGCCCTCGACCATCGATACCCCCGCCAACCGCCGCGACATGCCGCAGGCCGACTTTTCCAAATGGGTCACGGGCAGTGAACTGGCCGAGGTCATCCTGTTCCTTGCGGGCGACGCCGCCAGCGCCGTCACCGGAGCGCTGATTCCGGTCAGCGGCCGGGTTTAATCCCCGCCGCCCTGAATCCGGCGTCTTGGGAGGCGCAGTTCATGTAAAGCATGAACCGGAGCCATGGCGCTTAAGCCCTGAATTTCCTGTGTATTTCGCCAAAATCGCCGCCAATGCCCGCCCCCCGGCGGTACACTGAACCCTCGCCCATGGTCGCGCCGTCCCGCGACGGTGGCCATATCCTTCCGCCTCGAAGGAGAGTTCAGATGCTTGAGAACGTGCCGCTCCGGGATGCGAAGCCGGCCGTGATCGTGTGCCCGGAATGCCGCCGTCACCTCATGGAGGTTAAGGACGTACGCTGGGCGATGACCAAGCTGGAATTCACCTATTCCTGCACAGGCTGCGGCGCGGAGACCGTCCGCGCCCTTGCTGGCGATACGCCGGTGTTCGTCTCGCGGGCCTCGACCCACCTGCGCAGCCTGGAAATCTTCAGCTTCAATCCCGATGCCGAAAAGCCTTCGCGGCTTCGCGCCCCGGACACCAGACCCGGCTTCGGAGTCACCGGGGCACGCCGGACGGGTTGAAGTCTTTCAATCTTGCTCAGGCCCTGCTGATTGTCGGCCGCCTGTTGCTCGGCGGGCTGTTCGTCTTCGCCGGCGTGCGCCACATGTTCCTGATCCCTGTGCTGACGCAGGCCATCGCTGCGCGCGGCGTGCCCTTCCCGCGCCTCGTTCTGCTGGCGGGCTCATCGTTTCAGTTTGTTGGCGGCGTGCTGCTGATCGTGGGTCTGTGGATGCCCGCGGCGGCATTCGGGCTGATCGTCTTTACGATCGCAGCCTCCGTCATGCTGCTGAACTTCTGGGATATGGATGGCCCCGCGCGGCAAAATATCATCAATGTCTGGCTGTCGAACATGGCCATCGTCGGCGGACTTCTGGTCACGGCAGCGCAGGCGTTGTGACGCGGCATCCCAGGCACGCCAAATTCCGAAACGTGACCGCCTGGACCTCAGAAACAGAGATTGGTGACGACCTTGCCGGATTTGTCCTTCAGCACATAAGGACATTCCGCGCGCTTGAGCGCGGCCTTGGCGTCGTCATTGCCGAGCGCCGCCGCCTTTTCGTAATAGGCTTTCGCAGCGCTTGAATCCTGCGCGCCGCCACGTCCTTCCTTGGCGAATGCGCCCATCCGCTCCAGCGCCCCGGGATGATCCTGCGCCGCAGCCTTCTCGAACAGATTGCGCGCACCGGCATCATCCTTCGGACCGCCGATGCCATCCTGCAGCATCAGTCCCAGCTGGAACTGCGCTTCGGCATTGGTCTCCGCCGCTTTCGCCAGCAGGCTCCGCGAACGCGCCGCATCCGCAGGGGCAGCGCCGCCCTTGCCGGAGAGTGCGGCGAGATTGCTGACTCCGCGCGGATTGCCGCCCTGCGCCGCGCGCTCGAACAGCTTACCCGCCGCGGCTTCATCCTTGGCGACGCCGGCACCGGTGGCATACGCGACACCGAGTTCGACCATCGCCGATGTGCTGCCCTTGTCGGACGCCCTGCGCCACGCCGCGATCGCCTCGGAATTCTGGTTGCCGGCGGCATAGGCGCGGCCGAGCTGATACATTGCGCGGCGCGATGCGCCGGAGGCCTGCCTGCAGAACTTGATCGCGGTGGAGACATCGGACGCCGCGACAGCCGGGACGCCCTTCACGTCGGCCGGCTTGTCCGGGTCGGCGGGATCGGCGGCGAGCCGGTCGCACAGCACAAGGTCGGCCGACTGGGCATGAACCGGAACACGCACGCCACTGGCGAACAACACCAGCGCGGCGATGCCGAAAATGGGAGCAAGGGAAACAGCGGACGGTTTCATCGAGACGGATATTTTCATGGCCGCATTATACCCCGCGACAATCCGCGCGGCTACGCCTTCAACCACGCGATCATCGGCGCGTTGATTTCGCGCGGATAGGTGTGGCTGAGATCGTCGATCTCGCTATAGGTCACGTTCGCGCCCGCCGCGGTCAGCGCAGCCTTCGCCTGCCGCGCCACCTCCACCGGAAACATCCAGTCCAGCGCGCCGTGCACCAGATAGACCGGCAGTCCGCGCAGCCGGTCGGCATCAGCCATCGAGATCAGCATCGGATGGAATGTCGCCGACACCGGCGCGAGATGGGTGAACGGTGACGCGCCGTCAAGCGCGCTGACATAACAGAACGTGCCACCGTCGCTCATGCCGGTGAGTAGCAGACGGTCGGGATCGATATTCCACGTCTCGCGGACCTGGGCCACGATGCGCGCGAGATTTGGCGTATCGTTGTCGTCGCCCATCAGCGCCCATGTCGAGCCCAGCGAATTGCCCGACGATGTCGGCGCGACAAGGATCGCGCCGAAGCTGCGGGCGTCGCGCAACCAGCTCCAGAGAAAACCGCGGCCATGTCCGCTGCCGCCGTGCAGCGCCACCACCAGCGGCCACGCGCGATCCGGCGTATAGCTCTCCGGCACGTAGAGCGAGAAGCCGCCGCGGGTGCGCGGCTCGTTGTCGAAATGAATCACGCCGGTCTCGCCTGCGCGCGCCGGCAGCATGCCGCGCGCGAGTGTCTCGGCGTCGGTGCGCAGCGACGGATCGAGGAAGAAACTGTTCACGGCTGGAATCATCGCCGCGAGCGGATACAGCGCCTCCAGCGCGCGCGGCGTATGGCGCAGCGCTTTGAACACGGCGCGGATGTCGCCGCCGTCGAGCGCGGCGCGCAGTTCGTCGAACGCCGCCAGCGCCTCGTCGCTGGCGGTCGCGAGTCGCTCGTCCACGCCGTCGACCGGGCTGAACTGCGAACGCGCCGCGCGCAGCCGTTCCCAGGGCGTCCCGGCCGCACCCATCATTTCGGCAAATGAGGAGGGATCGAGATGACGCGCGATCAGGCTCAGCGTCTCAAGGCAGGCGAATAAGGGCGGCAGGATCGTCTCTGATCCGGTCGTCATAGGCACTCTCCGGCTAGGGCCGAGGACCGTATCCCGACCGCCGCGCTGCTGGCAATTGCCGCATCGCGCGTGTCCTTGCGCCGCAACCGGCCATTCCTCTCGCCAAGCGGAACAAAGGCCCACGCGCCGACTTAGACCGCTTCCAGCCCCCGAGAGGACACTCAATGGCCAAAGCAACAAAAACCTCGCGTTCCAGCGGTGGTGCAAAGATCCATGAACAGAACCTTCAGCGCGGCTCCGGCGGCGAGCTGCACCAGACTACGGCGGACCGCGCCGACACGATGACCACGGCGCAGGGCGGCCCGGTTGCTGACGACCAGAATTCGCTCCGCGTCGGACCGCGCGGGCCCCTGGTGATCGACGATTTTCATTTTCGCGAGAAGATTTTCCACTTCGACCACGAGCGCATTCCTGAGCGCGTGGTGCACGCCCGCGGCTATGGAGCGCACGGTTTCTTCGAAACCTACAAGCCGCTTTCGAAATACACCCGCGCCGACTTCCTCCAGCGCGCAGGCGAGAAGACGCCGGCCTTCGTCCGTTTCTCCACCGTCGCCGGCAGCAAGGGCTCGTTCGACCTCGCGCGCGACGTGCGCGGCTTTGCCGTGAAGATCTACACCCAGGAGGGCAACTGGGATCTGGTCGGCAACAACATTCCGGTGTTCTTCATCCAGGACGCGATCAAATTTCCCGATCTGGTCCACGCGGTGAAGGAAGATCCCGACAGCGCGTTTCCGCAGGCGCAGTCCGCCCACGACACATTCTGGGACTTCATCAGTCTCACGCCCGAGAGCATGCACATGATCATGTGGGTGATGTCGGATCGTGCCATTCCCCGCTCCTTCCGCTTCATGGAAGGCTTCGGAGTCCATACCTTCCGCCTGCTCAACGCAAAGGACGAATCCACCTTCGTCAAATTCCACTGGAAGCCGAAGCTGAATCTCCAGTCGGTGGCGTGGAACGAGGCGGTCAAGATCAACGGCGCCGATCCCGACTATCATCGCCGGGATCTCTGGGAAGCGATCAAGACGGGCAATTTCCCCGAGTGGGAATTGCAGGTGCAGTTGTTCGATCAGAAATTCGCCGATGAATTCGAATTCGACGTGCTCGATCCCACCAAAATTATTCCCGAGGAGCAGATCAAGCCGATGCCGATCGGGCGTCTGGTCCTGAACCGGATGCCGGACAATTTCTTCGCCGAGACCGAACAGGTTGCGTTCATGACGCAGAACGTGCCGCCGGGGATCGACTTCTCCAACGATCCGCTGCTACAGGGGCGCAACTTCTCCTATCTCGATACGCAGCTGAAGCGGCTTGGCAGTCCGAACTTCACTCATATCCCGATCAACGCGCCGAAGTGCCCGTTCGCCCACTTCCAGCAGGACGGCCACATGGCCATGCGCAATCCTGTCGGCCCCATCAACTATCAGCCCAACTCTTTCGACACGGGCCCACGTGAATCCCCGACGCGCGGATTCAGGGCGTTCCCGGACGTTGAGGCGGGACCGAAGGCACGGCTGCGGCCGGAGAGCTTCGCCGATCATTACAGTCAGGCGCGGCAGTTCTTCATCAGCCAGACCGAGATCGAACAGAACCACATCGCCGCCGCCCTTACATTCGAGCTGAGCAAGTGCAAGCTGCCGGTTATTCGTGAGCGCGTCGTATCTCACCTGCTCAACATCGATGACCGGCTGGCACACACCGTCGCCGACAATCTCGGCTTGCCGAAAATGCCGAAGCCCGCGGATGCTGCGGTCCCCACGCGGCAGGACCTTCCACCCTCGCCGGCGCTGAGCATCGTCGAGAACGGCCCGCAGCGGTTTGAGGGACGCAAGCTCGGCATCCTTGTGACCGACGGAACCGACGCCGCGCTGCTGAAGGCCGTACAGAACGCCTTGAAGAAAGCCGGCGCGTCGTGGGAGTTGATTGCACCCAAGATCGGCGGCATCACCGCCAGCGACAAGAGCCACATTCCGGCCGACCAGAAGATCGACGGCGGTCCGTCCGTGCTCTACGACGCGGTGGCGCTGCTGCCGTCCGAGGCCGGCATGGCGGATCTGCTGAACGAGGCGACCGCGCGCGACTTCGTTGCGGATGCCTTCAGCCATTGCAAGTTCATCGGCTACGTCGCCGCGGCCCAGCCGCTGTTCGCCAAGGCCGGAATCGACGACATGGACGATGGCTGCATCGCGCTATCCGGCGCCAAGGACGTCAAGGGATTCATTGAGACGCTTGGCAATTTGCGCTTGTGGGATCGCGAACCGGTGGTGAAGATGGAATGACGGCCGGCTTCTACTCTTCCGGCTCGGTGGTGAAGAACAGCGGATAGCCCTTGGCCTTGCCGAGTTCGGTGGCCTCCTTGGCTTTCGTCTCGGCGACGTCGCGGGTATAGACCGCGATGACGCAGGCCCCCTTCTGGTGCGCCGTCAGCATGACGCGGTGCGCCGTCTCCTCGCCCATCCTGAACACCGCTTTCAGCACCGACACGACGAACTCGCGCGGCGTGTAGTCGTCATTGAGCAGGATCACCTTGTACAGCGGCGGCCGCTGCAATTTGGTTTTGGTCGTGGATTTCGGTTTGACGATCGTGGGGCTCATCGCAGCCTCTCGCGTATGTCTCGAACGCCTGTAGGGAACGCCCGTCGCGCCCGGGCATTAATATCGGCCGTCATCGGGGGCCGCATGCCGCACACCGCATCAAGCGCCATTGCCCGCATCGATTATAACGCAGCCGCGCGCGAGCTTCACGTCACTTTCACGAGCGGGCGGCGCTACAGCTATAACGGCGTTCCCGCCGAGGTCTATTTCCAGTTTTGCCGAGCGGTCTCGAAGGGCGAGTTCTTCAACGCCATGATCCGCGACCGCTACACATTCGTCGAACTGCATTGACGCCCCGCCCCCAAGTCCAGCAATCGCGCCACCACCATCTCAGGTTCGAAAATCAAACTTTGTTCGAGAATGCAAAGACAAGCCTGTGTGAGCGCGCTATTCCGCCGCTTTATTTCTTGGCATTTTCTGCTTGCGTGAAATTCTGGCTGGGCTAACTAAACGTTCTATAATTGAACTAATAATCCGCGCGTGGTCCACACGACGCGACTGGAAACGCAGAAGGAGACCAGATGTCGAAGAAACTGCTGATAACAATGACGGCGTCGCTTGCGATGACCGCAGCCGCATTTGCCGCCGATGCGCCGGGTGTAACCGCCACCGAGGTCAAGATCGGGGCCACCTATCCGTTCAGCGGCCCGGCCTCGCCGCTGGGGGCGACGGGCAAGGCGACCATCGCCTACATCAATTCCGTGAACGACCGCGGCGGCGTCAACGGCCGCAAGATCAATTACATCACCTATGACGATGCCTACAGCCCGCCTAAGGCGGTGGAGCACACCCGCAAGCTGGTCGAAAGCGACGAGGTCGCCTTCCTGTTCGGCCCGCTCGGCACGCCAGCGATGGCCGCGACCATCAAGTACGTCAACGCCAAGAAGGTGCCGCACGCTTTCATCGTCACGGGCGCAACGAAGTTCACCGACATCAAGGAATACCCGTTCACAACCACGGCGCTGCCGAGCTACGACACCGAAGGCAAGATCTACGCAAAGTATTTTCGCAACCAGCTTCCCGCCGCCAAGGTCGGAATCCTTTATCAGAACGACGACCTCGGCAAGGACTTCGTCACCGCGTTCAAAGCGGTCTACAAGGAAGCGTTCGCCGACAAGGTCACGGCGCTGGCCTATGAAGTTTCCGATCCGACGGTGGATTCCCAGATCGTGAACCTGAAAGCCGCCGCGCCGGAAGCACTGCTGATCGCCGGCACGCCGAAATTCGCGGCGCAGGCGCTGCGCAAGATCAACGAGATGGAATGGAAGCCGCTGATCATCCTCAACACAGTCGGTGCCTCGATCGCGGCGACCTTCGTGCCGGTCGGGCTGGACAAGGTGACCGGCGTCGTCTCCGCCGCGTTCTTCAAGGATCCAGCCGATCCGAAATGGAAGGACGACAAGGGCGTGCAGGATTACATCGCCTTCTTCCGCAAGTACCTGCCGGGCGCGGACATCGCGGACTCGAACTACACCTTCGGCACCCAGCAGGGCATGATCCTCGAACAGTTGCTGAAACAGTGCGGCAATGATCTCTCGCGCGAGAACATCCTGAAACAGTCGAAGAGCTTCAAGGATTTCGTGCTGCCGACCGCCCTGCCCGGCGTCAGGGTCAACACCAGCGAAACATCGAGCCAGGCCTATACCCAGCTTCAGTTGCAGCGCTGGAACGGCAAGAGCTGGGATCAGTTCGGCGAGGTCATGAAGGCCGACTGATCCGGTTCCAATTCCCCTCGCATGATTGAAGCGCCGCGATCATCCGCGGCGCTTCTTTTTTTGACGCGGCACCGAATGGCGCGAGCCTAAAGGGCGGAGGAACCCCGCCGGGGGTCCGGCGTTATCTCCCCGAACAGCCGGGCGACCGCCCGCACAATTCCCCCCATCCAGCCCCGGACCACATGGATTCGTGCCCCATGACCGCAAGCTATTTCACTGACCCGTCGACAGCGACCTACAGGGTCCGCCCCGTATCCTTCGTCTTTGCCGATGACGGCCTGGTGCCGAACAACCGGCTGCCGTTCCTGCTCTACAAGAGCGCCATCGTCCTCGACGCGAAGCCGGAAAGCACCATCGAAGCCGTGTTCGGCGCGAACGGCTGGGGCGCGATGTGGCGCAACGGCATCTTCGACTACCTCCACTATCATGCGACCGTGCATGAGGTGCTGGGCGTGGCGCGCGGCCGGGCGATGGTGCGCTTCGGCGGCGATCACGGCGAGGAACTGGAGATCAGGAAAGGCGACGTCGCCATTCTGCCGGCGGGAACGGGCCATCAGCGGTTGTCCGCGACCGGGGATTTCGCAGTGGTCGGCGCCTATCCGCCGGGACCGCAGATGGAAATCACCCGCCCGACGCCGGACAACCACCGCAAGGCGCTCCGGACTATTCCGCAAGTCGCCCTGCCGGACACCGATCCGGTCTATGGGACTGACGGTCCGCTGGTGGGCTTATGGAAAAAGCGCGCCCGCTAGCGGGCGCGCCAATCAAATCTGACTGAAGATTTCCCGATCAGGGTGTCGCGAAACTGCGGGACGCCTCTTCCCGTCCCATCGGGACGCAAGCCTTCTTGCGGCGGAGTGCGCCGAGCGCGCCGGTGACTTTCAGAACCTTGCCGACCCCGCAGGAGCCGTTGTCGACGTAAACGACCGACCATGGCGAGAGAAAATACGGTTCTTTTTTCAGAAAGTTCGGCGTCAACTCCTGCGCCGGGCATGGCGCGGAGACTGCACATAAAAGTGCGACGGCGACGACGGTACGCATAACGCTCATCCCTTAAGCCGGCGACGTATACAATGCGCCATTTTCGTGAATGTTCCAAGACGCAACGCGCGCCACGCTGATAATTTTTACGGCACGCGTCACGTCTGTGTCACGCGCATGTTTCGGAACGGTGTATCGCCCAACGCATTGAACTTCATCTTCACGGAGGTTCACATGCGACAAAAAATACTCCTGACGGCACTGGTGACGGCGGCGATCACCGGTTCGACCCTCGCGGTAATGGCCCAGACGGCGCCGCCCTCCTCGCCTGGCGGCACCGCGGCCGGTTCGGCCGGCGTCTCTCCGGCCACCCCGCCCGCCATCACGCCGTCGCCCGGCACAACCACAGGCAGCAACACCAGCGGCGTCAATCAACCAGGCGTACCGAACACGTCCACGCCCGGTTCAATCGGAACCGGGGCATCGCCAAGCGGCCTGCCCGGCGACAGCCCGACCAATCCCGGCTACCCCGGCGCGGTCGGAAGCCCGGCGCGCTGATCGAGACACTCAATCTCCACGGAACGGCCCCGCGATGCGGGGCCGTTTTTTTATGCCTTCCCTGTCGAAACGATAATGAAATTCACGCGGCTGTTCCTGAACCGTGTCCCCCCGGGGCGGATTGAGCCTTTGTCAAATGAAGGAGTCTCCCATGTTACGCAAACTGCTCATGACAATTCTCGCCGCCGTATCGGCGCTCGCGGCGAGCTCTCCGGCCTCGGCGCAATTCTCGGGCGAAGTCGGCACGCCCGGCGTATCGCCGGCGACGCCGCCGGCCCTCATCGCGCCCCTGCCGAGCGGAAACAACACCAGCGGCATCAACCAGCCCGGCGCACCCAACACCTCGATGCCAGGTCTGATCGGAACGGGAGCTGCGGCCAGCGGCCTGCCCGGCGAAAGCGCGCACCATCCGGGCTTCCCCGGCCGGATCGGAAACATGCGGTAGCGCCAGAGCGGCGGCTCGCACAGGCCGCTATTTCGACTTCGCTTCCTGCTTGAACGGCGCCAGCAGCCACAGCGTCAGGAAAGTGAACAGCGAAATCACCACTGCGACGTCGTAAGCCCCGAGTCCGACCGCAGCGCCCGTCGCCCCCGTGGCCCACAGGCTCGCGGCCGTGGCAGTGCCACGCACGGTGTTGTCGGTCTTGAGGATCGCGCCGCCGCCGATGAATCCCATGCCGGTCATCAGGCCTTCGATGATGCGGGCGGTGCCTTCGGGGTGGCCCTGGAGAATATGTTCGGTGGCCTGCACGATGCCGCAAGTCGCCAGCGCCACCAGCGGAAAGGTGCGCAGGCCCGCGCTGCGCTCTTCCTTTTCCCGGTTCCATCCGATCGGCAGCGCCAGCAGATAAGCGATCGTCAGCGCGATCAGATGCGGCCCAAGCCTGAAACTGCCCGCCGCCTCCAGAAGTGATTGCATGAATATCCTCCGCAGTATCAGCGTAGAGAATTTCCCCGATGCATGGACCGTGACAAATGCACACGCAAAAACGGCGCGGCCCCCGAGGAACCGCGCCGTGAAGGCAGGTAGTCCGATTGAACCGAAACCTATTCGGTCTTGGTGGTGGCGTTCGAACTGGTGCGCGGTGTGCCGTCCTTGCCAGCGCCTGCGATGCGGACCGCGTCGCCGTCGGCGATGCCGTCGAGCGGCGTGATGATGATGCGATCATCGGCGGACAGGCCGGTGGCGATCTCGATCTCGCGGCCGAGGTCGCGGGCGATGGTGACGTTCTTGAACAGCACCTTGTCGCCGGGGCTGACGGTGGCGACACGCAAACCGCTGTTGTTGAAGATCAGCGCGCTGGCCGGAATGCTGAGCGGCTGGACGTCGCGGGTCAACGCCAGCTTGACGTTGGCGTAGGCGCCCGGGCGCAACTCGTTATTCGGATTTTCGATCGCAAGTTGCATCCGCGTGGTGCCGGACGAAATATCGACCGACTGCGCCGAGGCTTCGACGGTGGCCGGGAACGTGCGCCCCGCATATTCCGGAACAGTGACCGTCGCCTTCGCGCCAATCCTGATGCCCGGCAGATAGCTCTGCGGCACGTTGACATAGAGCCGGAGTTTCTTGACGTCGGACACCACGAACATCGCTGCACCCGAGCCGGTGCCGCCATTGATGAGCGCGCCGACGTCGGTGTTGCGCTCGGTGACGACGCCGTCGAACGGCGCGGTGACGTTCTTGTAGCTGGCCAGCGCCTCGAGCCGCTGAACGTTTGCGGTCATCGAGTTAACCTGCGCCTCCTTGCTGGCGAGGTCCGCCGAGCGCTCGTCGATTTCCTGCTGCGACACGAAGTTCGAGGCCAGCAGCGTCTTGCGCCGCGTCAGCGTCGCCGCCGACAGCTTGGCCGCAGCCTGCGCATTGGTGAGATCGGCGCGGGCCTGCAACAACTGCTGATCGAGATCGGGCGCATCGATTTCGGCGAGTTGCTCGCCGGCCTTCACCTGCGCGCCGATATCGAACTTCCAGCTTTTGAGATAGCCGCTGACGCGCGCAAAGATCGGAGCGCGCGAATATGCCTCCAGCCGTCCCGGCAGATCGAGCGTGGCGTTGAGCGGCTTGGTGCCAGGCAGCGTGACCGCGACCGACGGCACCGCCTGCGCGTCAGTCCATTCGCGCAACTTCACGTCGCCGTTCGAGCGAGTGATGATGCCGGTCGTGACCACAGCCGCGAGCACGCCGATGGCGACGGTGCCGTAGAGCCGTATCTTGCGCGGCGAAACGGGGGGCGTCTTGTCAGGTTGCATGAACGAACTCCGGCGCCATCGCAGGCTGTGCGGGCTGCTTCTTGTGAACCATACTGAATACGACCGGCACAAACAGCAGCGTGGCGGTCGTCGCAAAAATCAGCCCGCCGATCACGGCGCGTCCAAGCGGTGCGTTCTGCTCGCCGCCCTCGCCGAGACCCAGCGCCATCGGCGTCATGCCGATGATCATCGCGAGCGCGGTCATAAGCACCGGACGGAAGCGAACGAAGCCGGCATCGAGCGCGGCGGCAACGGGATCGCCGAGTTCCTCATAGCGCTCCCGGGCGAACGCAATGACCAGCACGGAGTTCGCGGTCGCGACGCCCATGCACATGATCGCGCCAGTGAGCGCCGGCACCGACAGCGTGGTGTGGGTGGCGAACAGCATCCAGACAATGCCGGCAAGCGCCGCAGGCAGCGCGGATACGATCACGAACGGATCGGACCATGACTGGAAGTTCACCACGATCAGCAGGTAGATCAGCACGATCGCCCCGAGCAGGCCGAACAGCAATCCGGCGAAGGCGCTGTTCATGGTCTGCACCTGTCCGAGCAGAACGACCCGGCTGCCCCGCGGCAGGTCCTTCGCGGTCTCGTCGATCACTTTCTGGATATCTTTGGCCACCGCGCCGAGATCGCGGCCCTGCGGCGTCGCGTAGATCTGCACCATGGTCTGGATGTCGTATTGCGACACCACCGCGCTCGATGTCGAACGCGTGATGTTGGCGATGCCGCCCAGCATCGGCGCCGTCTGTATCCCGGCGGAGGAAATCGGCAGCGCCTCGAGTTTGTTGAGCGAGTCGATCTGGTACTGCGGCGTCTGCATCACGATGGAGTAGGACACGCCGTTGTTCGGATCGAGGAAAAAGGTTGGTGCGACCTGCGAGGAGCCCGCGAGGTTTACCACCATGCTGTTGGTGACATCGCGCGCCGTGAGGCCGACATACTGCGCGCGCGTGCGGTCCAGATCGACGTTGAATCCCGGATTGTTGGGCGACTGCTGGATGCGCGCGTCGGCGACGCCGGGAATGAGCCTGACCCGCCGCAACAGATCGTTGGCGTACTTGAAGTTCTCCACCACGTTCGCGCCGCGCACCTGAATGTCGATCGGCGCGGGCGAACCGAAGTTCAGGATCTGGCTGACGATGTCGGCGGGAAGAAATGCGAATGTGACGCCGGGGAATTCGCGCGGCAGCCGCTCGCGGAGTTCACGGACGTATTCGTCCGTCGGCTTGTGATCTTCTTTGAGCTTGATCTGGATATCGCCGTCCTGTGGACCGATCACGCCGGTGTTGTTGTAGGTCAGGTTGATGCCGGAGATCGGCATGCCGATGTTATCGGCCATTGTCTCAATCATTTCGGACGGGATGATTTGCCGGATCGCCTTCTGCACGTCGGCCAGTTTGTTGGCCGTCTCCTCGACGCGGGTCCCAACCTGCGTGCGGACGTGGATCAAAATCTGGCCGGTATCGACCGAAGGAAAGAAGTTGCGGCCGAGAAACGGCACCAGCAGGAACGAGACGGCGACAAAGGCCAGGAAGCCCGCCACAAAGACCGGCCGATGGTTCAGCGCCATCGCCAGCAGGTTGTGATAACCCGCCCTGAACTGTTCGAAACGGGCCTCGAAACCGCGCTGGAATGCGACGAGCGGATTTCGGGTCGGCGGCAACTCAGCGCCGTCTTCGTGATGCGTATGCTTGTGCAGCAGATACTTCGCCATCGTCGGCACCAGCGTGCGCGACAGGATGAACGACCAGATCATGGCGAACATCACCGAGAGCGCCATCGGCACGAACAGGAAGCGCGACACACCGGTCAGGAAGAACATCGGCACGAACACGATGCAGATACAGAGCAGCGACACGAAGGCCGGCGTCACGATCTGCCGTGCGCCGTCAAGGATCGATTCCTCGACCTCCTTGCCTTGCTCCAGATGCCAATTGATGTTCTCGATGGTCACCGTTGCGTCGTCGACCAGAATGCCGACCGCGAGCGCAAGGCCGCCGAGCGTCATGATGTTGAGCGTCTCGCCGATGGCGGCAAGGCAAATGATCGCGCCGAGCACCGAGAGCGGGATTGAGACCGCGATGATGATGGTGGAGCGCCAGCTTCCCAGGAATAGCAGGATCATGACGCTGGTCAGCGCCGCGGCGAGCACGCCCTCGAAGGCGACACCTGCAATGGCGCCGCGCACAAAGATCGACTGGTCGCCAAGCAGGTTAACCCGGAGCGCGGCCGGCATCTGATCCTTGACGTCAATGATCTTCTGCTTGATGCCGGAAATGATGTCGAGCGTCGAGGTCGCGCCGGCCTTCAGCACCATCATCAGCACGGAGCGGTTGCCATCGACGTGCACAATGTTGGTCTGCGGCGGATTGCCATCGCGCACTTGCGCCACATCACGGATGTAGACCGTCGCGCCATTGACCACCTTGATCGGCAGATTGCCAAGATCCTCGATCTTCAGCGGCGAGTTGTTGAGCTGGATGTTGTACTCGAAATTGCCGATCTTCTGGGTGCCGACCGGCGTGATCAGGTTTTGCGCGGCCAGCGCATTGGCGACATCCTGTCCGGAAAGCCCCAGCGCCTGCATTGCAGTCGGATTGATATCGAGCTGGATCTGTCGCTGCTTGCCGCCGAACGGCCACGGGATCGCGGCGCCAGGCACAGTGACCAGCGGCGTGCGCAACTGGTTGGTTGCGATGTCGAACATGTTCTGTTCGGTCAGCCCCTCGCCCGCCAGGGCAAGCTGGATGATCGGCACCGTCGATGCGCTGTAATTGAGGATCAGCGGCGGTGTCGAACCGGGCGGCAACTGTCGCAGCATGGTCTGCGCGATGGCCGTGACCTGCGCATTGGCGGTGCGGATGTCGACGTTGGGCTGGAAGAAGATCTTGATGACGCCGTAGGTATTGTAGGAGTTCGCAGTAATGTGCTCGATGTCATTGACGGTGGTCGTCAGCGCGCGCTGAAACGGCGTGACGATGCGGCCCGACATCTGGTCCGGCGGCAGGCCGGTGTACTGCCAGACCACACCGATCACCGGAATACGGATGTCGGGGAAGATGTCAGTCGGCGTCCGCAGGGCCGCCAGTGGCCCCACGATCAGAAGAAGAAGTGCCAGCACGACGAAAGTATAGGGTCGGCTGAGAGCAATTCGGACCAGCGCGTTCATATCGGACTTTTCTCGGTCATCTTGGGCGCAACGGCGCACCCTCAGGAAAGACCTGTTCTCTTGACGCTTTTCTCTTTGAAGGCTGATCTATCCGAATCTGGACCGATTGCGCAACGCCGCAAAGCTCACAGTCGCTTGTTCAGACGAAGAAATCAGCCGGAATCAGGGGTTTCCGGTGTCATTGTTCCAGATCAACGAACCATCAGAGCACCATCTGGGTCTGCGTTACCACCGCGACCAGCCGCTCCTCGGCCTCCAGCCGGGTCTGCCAGACCTGGGTCCGCCGCCCGATATGGACCGGGGTTGCGGTCGCCGTGACCGTCGAACCTGCCTTCGCCGCGCCGATGAAGTTGGTTTTGCTCTCGATGGTGGTGGTGCCCTTGGCGTCGGGCGGCAGGTTGATGACGGTCGCCGCGGCTCCCACCGAATCCGCCAAGGCCATCACCGCGCCGCCGTGAATGGAGCCGCCGACGGTGCAGAGGTCGTCACGCACCACCATCGTCGCCGCCACCCTGTCCTTCTCCGCCGCCACAAAGGTGACGCCAATCAACACCGCCAGGGGCATCGGCCGAGACTGAATCTTCTCAAGCAGGGTCATGCTCTTGCTCCCTATGATCATGAACTGGATGAAGTGAAAATGCCGGGATGCGGGCCGATCCGACGTTAAAGTAAAAGATGAACGTGAGGGTGGGCACTGTATTCATGCGGCTTCCACGCCGCACCACCCCGCCACGAACAGTGCGATAGTCCGCGTGGTCTTGCGCAGCGATTCGATGTCCACCCGCTCGTTGAAGCCGTGCATCGCCTCGGCATTCGCCCCGAAACAAAGCGATGGAATGCCGGCGTTGAGGCCATAGAACCGCGTGTCGGTCAGCGCGGTGAAGGCCAGCTCCTTCATGGGGCCGCCGTACACCGCCTCATAGGCACTGCGCAGGACGGCCTCGGAGTCCTCCCCGCCGGTCAGTTCATATCCTTCCGAGAGAAAGCCGGACCATTCCACACTGGGCGGGTTCTGCGACAGGAACGGATGCGCCTTCGCCGCGGCGTCGACGCAGGCCACGATCTCGGCCTGATGGTCGGCGATCGACCAGCCGGGCAGCACCGCGATCCGGCAATCCACATCGCACCACGCAGGCACCGAGGAGGCCCAGTCGCCGCCCTTGATGATGCCGGGGTTGAGCGTGATCGGATGCCTCACGATCCTGAAATGCCTGTCGCTGGCGGCGCGCCTGTTCCATTCCTCTTCCAGCGCTTCAAGCGCCTGAAGCAGATGATAGGCGGCCTTGATCGCATTGGCGCCGATGCCCGCCTCATAGACATGCGCCGGCTTGCCGCGCACCTTAAGCCGGAACCAGATCACGCCGACCTGCGAGCGCACCAGCCTGCCATTGGTCGGCTCCGGAATAAAACAGCAATCGGCGCGATAGCCGCGCTGCACTGTCGAGAGTGCGCCGACGCCGGTGCTTTCCTCCTCGATGACGGACTGGAAATGAATTCGCGCCGTCGGCCTGACGCCTGCCGCCTTCAGTGCATCGAGCGCGTAAAGCGCGGCGATGGTGCCGGACTTCATGTCGCCCGCCCCGCGCCCATAAAGCCAGCCGTCCTTGACCGTCGGCGAGAACGGCGGCGTGTCCCACATATCGAGCGGTCCAGCCGGCACCACATCGCAATGGCCTTGCAGGATCAGGGAGCGGCCGGCCTCACGCGCCGGGCGATAGGTGCCGACCACGGTGCGGGCGCGCGAAAAATCATGTTCAATGGGGCCGTAGCCGCGCAGGTCTTTCAGATCGTCAAGATCGATGTGCCAGTCGTCGACCTCATAGCCGCGCTCGCGCAGCAGATCATGCATCATGTCCTGACACGGCCCCTCCGCGCCACGCGTCGAGGGAATGGCAGAGAACTGTTTCGTGGTCTCAAGCTGCCGGTCGAAGGCATCATCAACCGCATCGAGAATGCGGCGTTGGACCTCGTTGGAGGCTGCTTTGGCGTCCATCACATTTCGTCCCTTCGTGCCCGCGTCTGCCGCGCGGATTTCGGGTACGAGTGTAGCCAACTTTAGGGGACGACTGGAAGGGACGCGATGACGTGAGAGGTAACGTTCAAAAAAAGCCCGGCGCAAGACCGGGCTTTCCATGGGCCGCTGAAGGCGCTTCATACTGCGCCCTGAGACTGCCCGCCGGTTGAACCTCATTCGGCGAAGCAACCACTAATGATTTCAGTGGCAGCTGCATACAGGTGTGGTCCGAACGGATCGATCCAGTTCAAGCCAAGCGTGACACAATGCTTCTAATGTCCGATCCACTTAAATACTCAGCCCTCGCAATGATGCTGCTGGCGATATTGCTCGTATGCTACAGGGGACGACATGCAGTCTCTGCAAACGGTCGGTCGCTCGCCTGGACTCAAGTTCCGCTGATTGCATTCTTGACGGTTTCTATCGGTCCAAGCGCAATCGCCACACTTATCTACCTTGGCTACAAATCCGGCCTGTTGCAGGCCGGACCATCCGGATATCGATTTTCATCATTCATTGTTCAGCTCCCCGTTGATTTTGCGGTCATGAACTGGGGATTTGTTGCGTTGTATGCGACTTGCCGGCTGTCACCGAACTTTCGATCGGCGCGGCTTGCGATGTGGCTTTCCGCAACCGTGATGTCTGTTCTCAACGTGCCGCTGTTCTTCCTGACACCCGACATGGTTTCCAACGTCTTCGATGCGGGTCAAGGCATCGGCATTGTTCAGGCCGTGCTCAGCATGCCGCTCTGGTTCGGTCCACACCCTGCTTTTCTTGATCCCGACTCGGGCATCGGTGTTCTTGTCTTTGCGCCGCTCGCACCCATACCGCTCGCGGGTTTGGTTGTCTGGATCGCTACCCAACTCATCGGAGGGTCTGCCACCTCTCCGGAAGGGAAAGCTGCGCGGTCGTAGGCACCGGAGGTACTGTCGCCTCCAGTGCGGAAGACACGTTCCTGAATCGTCATGTTGCGGGTCATCACACCCAATGAGGCGACCGAAGGATGACCTTCAGTACCCCACCGTGAACCGCTGCCGTGAATGCGCGGGCTTCTCGATTTCATCGGTCAGCGCGATGGCGTAGTCGGCGAACGAAATGCTGCTGCCCTTCTCGTTGCTCAGAAGCTGGTCCTTGCCGAGACGGAACGTGCCGGTGCGGGGCCCATCGAAGAACAGCGCGGACGGCGAGAGGAAGGTCCAGTCGAGATCCGACTCTTGACGCAGCAGCGCGAGAAATTCGCCGCCCTTGGTGGCTTCGTCCTTGTAAGCAGCCGGGAATTCCGGCGTCGAGACCAGCGTGACGCCGGGCGCGACCTCAAGGCTGCCCGCGCCGCCGACCACCAGATAACGCTTCACGCCCGCCGCCTTCACCGCATCGATCAGCTTGCGCGGATCGCTTTGCAAGAAATGCACGGAGCTGACGACGGCGTCGTGCCCCTTCAGCAATGCGGTGAGACCGTCCTGGTCAAACACATCGCCCTTTCGCGGCGCCACGTTCACCTGGGCCTGGATCTTTTCCGGATTGCGGACAATGGCGGTGACAGCATGGCCGCGGCGAACGAGTTCTTTCAGGATTTCCGAACCGGCGTGGCCGGTGGCTCCGATCAGTGCGATCTTCATGATTTGCGTCCCTTGGGTTCCGTGGTATCTATTGGATACCAACTAACGAATGGACATCAGATGCCTACTGGCACCGCCGTTGTGAAGAAGGCACTTTCCCGAGACATGGTTCCTCCGGAGAAACCCAAAGCCGCTCGCAGGGCGAAAGCGTCGCGCGGCAACTGGCCGGCGAACCCCTACGCTGCGGACTGCCCGACCCGCCTCGTGCTCGATCGCATCGCCGACAAATGGACCGTTCTGCTCCTGATCCTGTTGTCGCAGCGATCTTGGCGCTTCAACCAACTGCGCAGGGAGATCGGCGGCCTCACGCAGAAGATGGCCTCACAGACTCTGAAGGGCCTCGAGCGTGACGGCCTTGTCACGCGCAAGGTCACACCAACGGTTCCGGTGACCGTCGAGTATTCGATCACACCGCTGGGGCGCACGCTGAGCGAGACAGTCGATGCGCTGCGCATCTGGGCCGAGCGGCACATGGGCGATGTCGCCAAAGCCCAGCTGCAATATGACCGAACCAAGGCATAAACTGTGTAGATAAAGTCACAGGCGCAGGCATTGTGCGGATGTTCTGCCTGCGTTCGCAAGAGTTGATGAGGTGTTTTAGGCCTGCGCGATAGGATGGATCATCATCGGCGAAAATCGATGAGTCTCGCCGGCGACGAGAATGAGCTCCCAAAATAAAGGAGAGCAATCATGCCAGCCTATGCTCAGCATCACGAAAAGCGTCAGATCTTTCACGCAGCAATGACCGTGTGTCCAAGCTGCCTGATCCTTCCCATGCAGATCATCGAGGTTCAGCCCCACTGGGATCTGGCGCGGGTCGACTTCGTTTATGAATGCCCCGCCTGTTGTACCGAAGTCCGGGAAACAGTGGCGAAACACTAGTTTCTCTCGCACGGCCGCGGGGGGCATCCGCGTCTATGAGAATCAGGACCGCCCGACTACGATGAGGGATGACCTATGTCTATCTCATCTCGGCGATCATCCTCGAGGTCATCGGCACGGCCGCGCTGCAGGCGTCCGAGCAATTCACCAAACCGAAACCGCTGATCCTCACGGCGCTGGGCTACGCCGCCTCGTTCTATTTCCTGTCGCTGGTGCTGCGGACCATGCCGGTCGGCATCGCCTATGCGATCTGGTCTGGCCTCGGCATCGTTCTCATCACGCTGGTCGGCCTGGTCTGGTTCGACCAGAAACTCGATATGCCCGCCGTTGCCGGTCTCGCGCTGATCATCGCGGGCGTCGGCGTCATCAATCTGTTTTCATCAACCGTTTCGCACTGACGCACCGGAGATCACGCATGAACAACCGCAACATCCTCTACGCCATCGTCGGCGCACTCGTGATCGCGGTCGCGGTACTCAGCTACAAGGTTTATCAGGACAACAAAAAACCGGAGGGCCTGCAAATCAATGTCGGCCCCGGCGGGGTGAAGATTCAAAGCAAATGAGCGGCGGACCAATGATCGCCAAAACCGTCGCGCTAGTCATCCGGCGAATGTCTGGCCGCATCGGGACAGCATCGCTCACCGTGCTGGCGCTCACCGCCGCCGCCCGCGCCGACATTGTGGGGCGTGAGAGTGACATCGCCGAGCTGCGGCTCGGCCAGCGGGTCTACGTCGATGACGGTTCCTGCCCCGCAGGGCAGATCAAGGAGATCGCGGGAATGCGCCTGACGGCCTCGGGCGTCGAGCGCACCCGCAAGTGCGTCGATCGCAAGGGCAAGCGATAGTGCAGATCCCGGACCGCAGGCTGCGCTGCCTGCTCAGCGCCGATTCCGCATCCCGCAGGACAATGTAACGGCCCCTCTCCCGGCTTTTCGCCGGCGCTGTTCGCGCTTGCAGCGTGACGCGGGGATTCACGCGCCTAAACTGAGGCGGCGCGGCGACTGAGTCCGGCGCCGTCGTGTCTGAACGCAACACCGGACCGGGAGGCGAAACCATGTCGGGCTTACTTGTCAATCTGATCATTCAGATTATCGGCGGCGCCATCGGTGGAAACGTCGTCGGCGGTGCGGCCAGGAACATCGATCTCGGAACGATCGGCAATACGATTGCCGGCGCCATCGGCGGCGGCGTGGGTGGACAGATTCTCGGGATGCTGATTCCCGTGCTCGCCAATTCCGCCGCAACACCAGACATCGGCACGATCGTCGCTCAGGCCGCGGGCGGCGGCGTTGCTGGCGCGGTGCTGACCGCCATCGTCGGCGCGATCAAGAACAGGACGGCGTAGAGACCGCCCCAATCCGCTCGTCATTGCGCGGCGCGCTCGCGACGAAGCAATCCACTCTTTTGCTGTGCTTTTGGATTGCTTCGCTTCGCTCGCAATGACGCCTCTACGGCTTCCTTACCCTGAAATGAAATCACTGCACTTCTGGATGGTGTCGTTCGCACCCCATGGCATGATCGGCACCGAGGACGTCGAGTTCTTCGGCGATCCCTCGATCAGCCGGTCTGAATAGACCATGTAGACCAGCACATTTCGCTTGGCGTCGCAGCCGCGCACAATCTGCATCTTCTTGAAGAACAGCGAGCGCCGCTGCCGGAACATGTCCTCGCCCTGCCCCATCTTGTTCTTGAACCGGATCGGCGCGATCTGGCGGCAGGCCAGCGAGATGTCGGAGACCTCCTCGGCAAGCCCGAGCCACCCCTTGTAGCCGCCCTTTTCCGGCACTGTGAAATGGCAGGCGACGCCCTCCACCTCCGGATCGTCGAGGCCATATGTCGCGAGCTTGTCATCCGGACTGAGCAACTTGAAGACGGTGGAGCGCCGGAAGATCAGGTCGGGCTCGTCGGCAGCGGCCGCAGGCGTTGCAGCCACCCATGCGAGAACAAGGGCCAGCAGCGCAGCGGCTGTCAGACGGGGCGAGGATGAGGGCATCGGCAAACTCCAAAAAGACTTCAGCGACCGGGAGGGACGCGCGCCCCGCGCCGGAACCCCTCATGTGGGGTGGCGCGGGCGATGTTCAAAGGCACGTAAATTTGACTGCGGAAAACCGGCCGTTAAGCGCTTCTGAAGGCAATTCGGCTAGCTTTTCAGCAACAGAATCCGCCAAGCCTGCGGTATTGAGACGGAGCCGGCCGATGAACATTAAGCGTGTCCGTGACACTAATACTGGAATCAATTGAGGAAATCTGGCGTGCATTGGAATTGGAAAGCTTCTTCGGACGAGCAGTATAAACCGGCCGGAATTCTCCCCCCATTTGGCAACAAGTCTCAGTCCCGTTCGACCCGGGCCCGGTCCGGTGCATGGTTCGCCGCGATCCTGGCCGCCGGCTTCGCCGCGCCGGCGCAGGCCCAGATGTTCTGGCCGACAGGGCCAGCGGCCGACTATTCCGAACCGCCGAGGCCGATCGAACCGCGCCGGCCGCGCATCATCAAGAGCCGGCAGAAACTGCCCGACGCGCCGAAGGAAACCGCCAAGCCCGTCGGCCCGATCGTCATCGCGATCTCGATCGAGAAGCAGCAGTTAAAGCTCTACGACCAGAACGGCCTGTTCGCCGAAACGCCGGTCTCGACCGGCATGCGCGGCCACTCGACGCCGATGGGCGTGTTCAGCATCATCCAGAAGAACAAGTACCACCGCTCCAATATCTACAGCGGCGCGCCGATGCCGTACATGCAGCGCATCACATGGTCCGGCGTCGCCATGCATGCCGGCGTCCTGCCCGGCTATCCGGCGTCGCACGGCTGCATTCGCATGCCGATGAACTTCGCGATGCGGATGTGGGGCTGGACGCGCATGGGTGCACGCGTGATCGTGACGCCTGGCGAAGTGTCTCCCGCCGACTTTTCGCACCCTCTGCTGATCGCGCGAAAGCCGGAGACCAGACCGGTCGCCGCAGCGCCTGACACGACCCAGCATGCCGAGACGGCTGCGAAATCCGACCGGTCGTCGATTCTCGATGCCGCCGCTCACGAGAAGCCGGAGCTGAGGTTGACGTCGATCACCGAACGGAGTGTCCCGATCCGCACCGCCGACGCCAGCGGCGCGCTCCCACGGAAGATCGATGTGGTGAGCGATGCCTCGGCCACGAAACCGGCCGCGCCCGACAACGCAACGCAGGACGACAGCAAAAAGGCCACCGACACCGCTGCGTCCGTAACCGGCGCGGCGCCATCCGATGTCAAACCTGAAGAGAGCAAGTCCGAGACAAAGACCGAAGAAGCCGCGGGCAAGGAATCCATGACCGGGGAGTCCAAGGTCGAGCAGGCTAAAGCCGAGGATAAGGCTGAAGAAACCAAGGCCGAGAACGGCAAGTCCGGGGCAACCAACACGGACGAGAGCAAGGCCGCCAAGGATCAGGCCGGCGCCACCGATCCCGTTAGCCCGCCCGTGCCGGTCTCCGCGACGCCGCCGCTTGAAGGCTCGGCCGAGTTCATCGGCCCGACGAAGCCGCGCAGCGGACACATCGCCGCCCTCGTCAGTCGCAAGGAAAACAAGATTTTTGTGCGGCAGAACTTCGAGCCGTGGTTCGAAGCGCCAGTGACAATCGCGGCATCGGATCGCCCACTCGGCACCCATGTCTTCACCGTGCGTGCCGACAAGAACGACGCCAGCGCGCTGCGCTGGTCGGTGGTGTCGCTGCCGGCTCCGGTCCGTGTATCCCGCGCGGACGACGACAAGCCTCGGCGCAAGCGCGCGGGTGTGGCAGAGGTCGCGGCACCTGTTCCGCCGTCATCCCCGGCCGAAGCGCTCGACCGCCTCAACATTCCGGCAGAGACCATGACACGTATCGCCTCGGCGCTGGCGCCGGGTGCATCGCTGGTGGTGTCCGATCAGGGACTCGGCGACGAAACCGGCCGCGGCACGGATTTCATCGTCCCGCTGCGATAAACGGACGGCTTTACAGGTTTATCAAAGAAAAAGGCCGCTCAATCGAGCGGCCTTTTTCTGTTTCAGCATTTGGCTACACGCGCTAGAATTCTGCATCGATGACCTGGATGTGATCCGCACGCTCCTGCAACCAGATTTTCAGCGCACCTTCGGCAAGCACCATCTCGCCCGGCGATCTGACATCGCGCAGCTGCCGAACCACGGCACTGCCTACATGCTCATAATCGCCAATCACGTGCTGACGAACGCGATACGCCGCATCTTCGCATGTGGTGACTGTCGCCCCCAAAACGTCCAACGGCTTGCTTAAATTGTGTTCCATGGCGTGGTCCTCCAGACCTTCAGAAAGGCAAGGAGTTGGCGGAGCGAATGTTCCGATTGCTCAATGACGTGCTTAACGCTTCGTTTGGGAACCATTCGCGAACGGGGCGCTTGGTTCACCAACCTAGGGGCCACAATGGTAAATAGCGCTGTTAACAAAGCGATGGACGCATACAACATGCTCCATAACCGGACCTCCGACTTGGACGGGGTCGCCCGTGACAAGGTGACCAATTACATCGCAGCCCTGTTCGAGTTCGGAGAGACCAATCCCGGCCGGCTCATGTCGATGGGACTTCTGTACCCGACCGATCTGGATGAGACCGATCAGCGGCCGGACGAACCGCGCCGACTTCACTAGTCCGACCCAGAATACCTGCGTACCTGTTGGCTTTCGGCGGCGCGTTGCGATAGAACGCGCCGGTCATGACAGCCTCCTCCCACGTCCAATCTGCCGCAACCTCCGCCGATAAAACACCGCCGCGTGACGCCCTCGACCGGCTGACGCCTTTCGGCTGGACCGGCGGATTGATTCTCATTCTCGGCCTGCTGGCGGCATCGTTTTTCCTCGCCGGCTATTTCGTCATCTACTGGCGCAATGCCGACATGGATTTCATGATCGTCTACAACGCGCTGGTGATGAACGACGGCAAGCCGCAGGCGTTCTTTGACCATCCGTCCTATTTCACCATCCTGTCGGTGAAGCTGTGGTTTCAGGCAATGCACGCACTGGGCCTGCTCGACGCCTGGAAGCTGTCGTCGATCCCCTCGGCGCTGAACGTTCCGGCGTTCGACGCCGCAATGACCAGTGCCATCCGCGCCGGCCGCGTGGTCGCATGGCTGACCGCCAGCATCTTCGTGTTCTTTTTCGCGATGCTTGCCCGCCGCCTCTTCCGCGACTGGCGAATTGCGTTGCTCGCAACATTCGCCTTTGCATTCTCCGGCGGCATCGCGGTCCACATGCGCATCCTGCGCAGCGAGATGATCGCGGCGTGCCTGTTTACGTTCGCATTGATGATCCTGATCATCGCGGGGCGTCGCGCAAGCACCGGACGTCCGCTCGCGCTCGCCGCGGCGGCGGCGCTCTGCGTGCTCGGCCTGGAAAACAAGATTCAGATCATCCTGTTGATCGCGGGACTGCCGCTGATCATGCTGCCGTTCGGATCGCCGGACAGCGCCAGCACCGCATTTTGGGATCGCTCGGCCCGCGCGTGGATCGCAACGCTCATTGCCGCCGTGATCGCCGCCTTGATGTCCGCTCTGGCGTGGCCGCTGATTGCCGCCGGGCTCGAGCCGGAATCGATCGACATTGCCCAGCTTCATGCGCTGATCGGCGGCGTGTTCGGTGTCTATCAGGTCGCGCTGCTCGGCTGGATCGGCATCGCCATGACCGTCTATGCGGCGATCTGGCGGATCAACCTCACCGAAACCCTGACGTCGATGTTCGCGGTGATCGCCGGCGCATCGCTCGGGCTGCTCGCGCTCTATCTGCAATACGATCCGCAGAACGTCGTCGCCGTGATCAATCCCATCGAGAAAATGCTGGTGTTCGCGGACGCACCCGCCACCTCGGCCACCGAGGGCGGCAAGATTTTCGCGGCCCTCGCCCTGCTGTTCGACGGCATCAAGTCCGTGCTCCAGCGTTACACATTCGTGCTGTTCACGTCGCCCCGGCCGACCGTATTCCTGACCTGGCTTGTCATTCCCGGTATTGTCTATGCGTGGCTCAGAGGCCAACGGCAGGTGGCTACTCAGGCCGCACTGATGCTGCTCGCCGCCATCGGCATCGACGCGCTCGGCGTGCGGCGCGGCCTCAAGGCCGAATATTTCATCCTGACCGATCCGCTCATCATTCTCGCCGGCGCGCTGCTGCTCGAACGGATGCCGGATCTCGGCCGGGCGCGATGGGCCTATCCCATCGGCATGGCGCTGATCGTCGCCCATGTCGCAGTCAGTCAGGCCGAACCCATCAAACATGTACTGAAGCGCAGCGGTCCCGAATATATCTGCGAGTGGAACCAGTACTACGAACCCGAACTGCCGATGCCATGGTGCGACAAGCCGCCGAAGCGGCCATGATGCGGCGTTCCTGATATTTGTCACGACTTCTTGAAACGTACGGCGGTAGCGATCCGTTATCTTGAGCGTCGTCTTCGAGGGACGCATGATGATTGACCGCCGGACGATGATCGCAACGATGGCAAGCGCCGCTGCACTGCCGTTCGCCGCACGATCCGCCCAAGCGCAGGCCGCCATGAGCCGCATGACCGCTTACGGATTTTCATTCCAGAGCCTGAAAGGCGGCGACATCCGCCTTGCCGATTACGCCGGCAAGCCGCTGCTGGTAGTGAACACCGCCTCGCTGTGCGGCTTCACGCCGCAATACGCCGGATTGCAGGAGATCTGGACGCAGTTTCGCGAACGCGGCCTGACCGTCATCGGTGTGCCGTCCAACGACTTCGGCGCGCAAGAGCCGGGCGGCGCGAGCGACATCGCGCAAACTGCCGAACACACCTACCACGTCACCTTTCCGATCACGGTCAAGACCAGCGTGAAGGGGCCGAACGCACACCCGTTCTACAAATGGGCGGCGGCCGAACGGCCCGCCGACGTTCCCGGCTGGAATTTCCACAAGTATCTTGTGGGCCGCGACGGCTATCTGGCGGACGTCTTTTCTTCTCGCGTGGAACCCGCCGATACCCGCGTTATCACCGCGATTTCCCGCACACTCGCCTGAAACAGGCGCCTTCGGTCCCGATTAACCGTGCCGCTCGACAGGAGCGCCTCCCTCGAAAATGGGTTGGCGTGCTCAACGGCACCGGATTAGGCTGACGTCGGGGACGATATGGCGGCGTCCGGGATGCCGGATACCGGGGAGTTTGCGTTCAGGGGTATTTCCAATGCGTATCAAGGCAACGTTTTTTGTAGCCGGCGCGCTCTCGTTATGCGCCTTCAGCAGCGTGTGGTCGCAGGCGCTTATTCCGCAGCGCACGACTCCGTCGCCAGCGCCGAAACCCGCCGCCACAGCACCCGCGCCCGCCGCGACCACGGCGGCGGCACCAGCGCCAGCCCCAGCCCCCGTACCGACCAAAACCAACTGCGCCAATCCCAACGCCCTCGGCGTCGCGCGCGTGGTGCAGATCGACACCACCGGCGGCCCCGGTTTCGGCTTCGAGCATTTCAAGCAACTCGACTTCCTGCGCGATAAGGAAGTGGTGCTGACATTCGACGACGGCCCGTGGCCGGTCAACACACCGTCGGTGCTGAAGACGCTCGCCGAGGAATGCACCAAGGCGATCTTCTTCCCGATCGGCAAGCACGCCACTTACTATCCCGAAATTCTCAAGCATGTGGCTGAAGAAGGCCACACCATCGGCGCGCATACCTGGTCGCACGCCAATCTCAATAACAAGAAACTGACCGACGATCAGCGCAAGGAAGAGATCGAGAAAGGTTTCAGCGCCGTGAAGTGGGCGCTCGGCGCGGCCCCCTCGCCGCTGTTTCGCTTTCCCGCGCTCCAGCATCCCCCGGCGATGGTGACGTATCTCGGCGAACGCAACATCTCGATCTGGTCCTGCGACCTCGACTCGTTTGACTTCAAGGCCTCCACGGCTCAGAAAATCGTCGACACCGTGATGACCAAGCTCGAGAAGAACGGCAAAGGTATCGTGCTGATGCACGATTTCCAAAAGCACACCGCCGAAGCGCTGCCCGAACTGATGAAGCGGCTGAAGGCCGGTGGCTACAAGGTGGTGCAGGTCAAGGCCAAGGCACCGATGACCACCATCGCGCAATACGATGAGGAGGTCGTGAAAGGGCTCAAACTGCCGACGGTGAGTTCGCGCCCGCTCAACAGCGTGGTGCAGACCATTTCGGAATGATGGTCACGGACTTCCGAAACGGCAGCTCCGTCAACGAATGACGCAATCGCAGCTCCGCATCGAAGGCTATGTGATCCTCTCCGCCAACGGCATGCTGGCGGACGCAAGCGGCGTCATGCCGCCGGAACTGAAGTTCGACGCCGATCAGAAATTCTTCGAGACCGCGCTCGACGCGGCGGACCTGATCGTTCACGGCAAGCACTCGTTCGAGGACCAGCCGCGCTCCGCGCTGCGCACGCGCATCGCGCTGACGCGCACCGTGCCCGCCGTCGCCCGCGATCCCGCCAATCCGAAAGCAACCTTGTGGAATCCGGCGGGCGCTTCGTTCGAGGACGCCTGTAACCACGCGGGCGTAACGTCCGGCACCGCCGCGATCATCGGCGGGCCCGAAGTCTTCGAGATGTTCATGGACCGTTACGACGTGTTCTGGCTCTCGCAGGCACATCGCCTGACCATCCCGGACGGCACCGGCGGCTTTCCTGGCATTCCAGTAAAATCGGCGCAAGATATTCTGGCCGCCCACGGCCTCAAACCGGCCGAGACCCACGTTCTCGATGCCGCGCACGCCGTCGATGTGACGGCATGGCGAAGAGCTTAAGCTAAACGCCGGTGTAGCGGCTGTCTTCCATCGCGATCTGGCGCGGATAACCCGCGATAACCAGAAGCCCGCCGATCAGCGACAGGTTTTTCAGCGCATGGATCATGTTGTTGATGCGGTCGGGGCCGGTCATATCCCAGAAGTTGTGGAAGTAGAACGTCGTGACGCCGACGAACAGCACCAACACCCATGCGAAGAACCGCGTGCCGATGTTCAGCGCAATGAACAATCCGCCCAGCACCTCCACCGCGCCGGCCAGGATCGCGAGCAACTGGGCCGTCTTCATCCCCGTAACGTCTTCAAGCTGGGTCGTGTATGGGGTCAGCAATGCCGGCAGGGTGACCTTGTCGGTGATCGCCTGCGTGGTGGATGCAATGTCGAAGAGCTTCGAGGCTCCGGAAAATACGAACAGAACAACAAACAGAACGCGTCCGAGGGTCACGAAAGCTGGCATAGTCGGCCCCACTGAATTCCAATGGGGCCGACTATATAGCAGTTGCCCTCAGCCGAACAGCGTCGGCTGTTGCCGTCCCGCGCGTTCCTGCGCTTCGACGGCCGCGACCGCGGTCATGTTGAGGATGCCGCGCGCCGTCACCGAGGGCGTCAGGATATGCGCCGGCCGCGCCGGGCCGATCAGGATCGGTCCCACAGGCAGCGCGTCGGCGAGGATCTTGATCATCTGGTAAGCGATGTTGGCGGCATCGAGGTTCGGCATGATCAGGATGTTGGCGGAACCCTCCAGACGCGAATGCGGCAGCACCAGCTGCCGCGACAACGCGGTCAGCGCGGAATCGCCCTGCATCTCGCCATCGGCCTCGATTTCCGGATGATCGTTGACGAGCAGTTCCGTCGCGCGGCGCATCTTCTGCGCCGACGAGGAGTCATAGCTGCCGAAATCCGAATGCGACAGGAACGCCACCTTCGGCTTGATGCCGAAGCGCTGCACATGGACGGCCGCGAGCGCCGCCATCTCGGCCAATTCCTCCGCGGTCGGATTTGGCCGGATCTGGGTGTCCGCGATGAAGTACGCGCCCTTGCTGGTGATGACGAGAGCCAGCGCCGAATAGTCCGCAAGGCCCGGCGTCACGCCGATGATCTCGCGAATGCGCCGCAGATGGCTCATGTAGCGGCCATCGACGCCGCACAGCATGGCATCGGCCTCGCCACGCGCCACGGCGAGCGCCGCGATCACAGTCGCATTGGTGCGCACCAGCGTTTTCGCGGCATCCGGCGTAATGCCGTGACGTCCCGCCACGTCGATATAGCTCTGCACATAGGAACGATAACGCGGATCGTCCTCGGGATTGATGAGGTCGAAATCGCTGCCCGCCTTGATCGACAGGCCGAAGCGCTCGATGCGCGATGCCACCACCGACGGACGGCCGACCAGAATCGGACGCGCCAGCTTTTCCTCAAGCACCACCTGCACCGCGCGCAGCACGCGCTCGTCCTCGCCCTCGGCATAGATCACGCGCACCGGCTGAGTCTTGGCCTTCGCGAACACCGGCTTCATGACGAGACCGGAGCGGAACGCGAAGCGATCGAGTTGCTCGGTATACGCGGCGAAATCGGTGATCGGCCGCGTCGCAACGCCGGAATCCATCGCCGCCTGCGCCACGGCGGGCGCGATACGCAGGATCAGCCGGGGGTCGAACGGCGACGGGATCAGCGAACCGGGGCCGAAGCCCTGCGTCTCGCCGCCGTCGAAACGCACCACCACATCGGACGGCGGATCGCGCGCGAGCTGCGCCAGCGCATCGACTGCGGCGCGCTTCATGTCCTCGTTGATCGCGGTGGCGCCGACGTCGAGCGCGCCACGGAAGATGAACGGGAAACAGAGAACATTGTTGACCTGGTTGGGGAAGTCCGAGCGCCCGGTGCAGATCATCGCGTCGGGGCGCACCCTGCGCGCCTCGTCGGGCATGATCTCCGGCGTCGGGTTGGCCAGCGCCATCACCAGCGGCTGATCCGCCATCTGCTTGACCATCTCGGGCTTCAGCACGTTGCCTGCGGAGACGCCGAGAAAGACATCCGCGCCGCCGATCACGTCGCCCAGCGTGCGCTTGTCGGTCTTCTGCGCGTAGACGGCCTTCCACTTGTCCATCAACGTGTTGCGGCCTTCATAGACGAGGCCGTCGATGTCGCAGACCCAGATGTTCTTGCGCTTGGCGCCGAGCGACACCAGCAGATTGAGGCAGGCGATGGCCGCCGCGCCCGCGCCGGACGCCACGATCTTGATGTCTTCCAGCTTCTTGCCGTTGATCATCAGCGCGTTGCGGACAGCCGCGCAGACAATGATCGCAGTGCCGTGCTGGTCGTCGTGAAAGACCGGGATTTTCATCCGAGCCTTGAGCCGTTCCTCGATCTCGAAACACTCAGGCCCCTTGATGTCCTCAAGGTTGATGCCGCCGAAGGTCGGCTCCAGCGCGGCCACCGTTTCCACCACACGCTCGATGGTGTCGGCAGCGATCTCGATGTCGAACACATCGATGCCGGCGAATTTCTTGAACAGGACGGCCTTGCCCTCCATCACCGGCTTCGACGCCAGCGGGCCGATATTGCCGAGGCCGAGCACGGCGGTGCCGTTGCTGACCACGGCGACGAGATTGGAGCGGGTTGTGAGTTCGGCGGCCTTCGCAGGATCGGCGGCAATCGCTTCGCAGGCGGCGGCGACGCCCGGCGAATAGGCCAGCGCGAGGTCGCGCTGGTTCGCCAGCGGCTTGGTCGCCTGAATTTCGAGTTTACCGGGCCGGGGAAGTCGGTGGTAGGACAGCGCCGCGAGACGAAGTTCTTCGGACAAGTTGGACGCCATACCTACTCCCGCTTTTTCTTTTTAGCCCCGGCTTGCGACGGGTGCTGTTTAGTCCCGGCTTGCGACGATTATGCGATTCAAGTCTGCGGCAGATTGAGCCTGATGTGGAGTTCGCGCAACTGCTTGAGCGATACGTCCGATGGCGCGCCCATGAGCAGATCTTCGGCACGCTGGTTCATTGGGAAGAGCGAGATTTCGCGCAGGTTGTTCGTGCCGCAAAGCAGCATGACAATGCGGTCGACGCCGGCCGCCATGCCGCCATGTGGCGGCGCGCCGTACTGGAAAGCGCGATACATGCCGCCGAAGCGTTCGATTACGGTCTCCTCGCCATAGCCCGCGATCTCGAACGCCTTCACCATCGCCTGCGGACGATGGTTACGGATGCCGCCGGACGCGATCTCGTAACCGTTGCAGGCGATGTCGTACTGGAATGCCTTGATGGTGAGCGGATCCTGGGTCTCGAGCGCTTCGAGCCCGCCCTGCGGCATCGAAAATGGGTTGTGCGAGAAATCGACCTTCTTGTCTTCCTCGTTGTACTCGTACATCGGGAAGTCGACGATCCACGCCAGTTCAAACCGGTCCTTGTCGATCAGGTTCAACTCTTCGCCGAGTTTGGTGCGCGCGAGGCCTGCGAACTTCCAGAACTTCGACGGATCGCCGGCGACGAAGAACGCGGCATCGCCTTCCTTGAGACCAAGCTGATCGCGAATCGCAGCAGTGCGCTCGGGGCCGACGTTGTTGGCGAGGGGGCCTGCGCCCTCTCCGCCTTCGCGCCACATGATGTAACCGAGGCCCGGCTGACCCTCGCCCTGCGCCCACGAGTTCATGCGATCGCAGAACGCGCGCGAGCCGCCACCCGGTCCTGGGATCGCCCAGACCTGATTGGTCGCATCCTCAAGCATGCGCGCGAATACCTTGAAGCCCGAGCCGCGGAAATGCTCGGAGACGTCCTGCATTACCAGAGGATTGCGCAGGTCCGGCTTGTCGGTGCCGTACTTGCGCAGGCTTTCAGCGAACGGAATGCGGGGCCACTTCTTGGTGACCGGCTTGCCCTTGGCGAAGTCCTCGAACACACCAGTAATGACCGGCTCCATCGCAGCGAAAACATCCTCCTGCGTGACGAAGCTCATCTCAAGGTCGAGCTGGTAGAACTCGCCCGGCAGACGGTCGGCGCGCGGGTCTTCGTCGCGGAAGCACGGCGCAATCTGAAAGTAGCGGTCGAAGCCGGACATCATCAGCAGCTGCTTGTACTGCTGCGGGGCCTGCGGCAGCGCGTAGAACTTGCCGGGATGAATGCGCGACGGCACCAGGAAGTCGCGCGCGCCCTCCGGCGATGAGGCAGTCAGAATCGGCGTCTGGAATTCGAAGAAGCCGGACTCCTTCATGCGCTTGCGCATCGAGTCGACGATAGCGCCGCGCGTCATGATGTTCTGGTGCAGCTTCTCGCGACGCAGGTCGAGGAAACGGTACTTGAGCCTTATTTCCTCAGGATATTCCTGATCGCCAAACACCGGCATTGGCAGTTCGCCCGCCTCGCCCAGCACCTCGATCTCAGCGATGAACAGTTCGACGGTCCCGGTCGGCAGGTCAGGATTGTCGGTGCCTTCGGGACGGCGGCGGACCTTGCCGTCGATCTTCACCACCCACTCGGCGCGCAGCTTCTCGGCCAGACCGAATGCCTTGGAGTCCGGATCGACCACGCATTGTGTCATGCCGTAATGGTCGCGCAGGTCGATGAACAGCAGCCCGCCATGGTCGCGGATGCGGTGGCACCAGCCGGACAGCCGGACCTCTTGACCAATGTCGGCTTCGCGGAGCGCGCCGCAGGTATGGGAACGATAGCGATGCATGAAAATCCTGGAAACCAGCGTCAGAGGGCAGAATCGGGGGTATGGGCGCAGAGATGCGCGCGCAGGGTTTAGCCGAGCGCAGGGAACGCGGCAACTGATGTGGCGCATGGAAGCGCGTCAAATTCGGTAAAAATCGCAGGAAAATCAATGCGTCTGCCTGCAAATTTGCAGGCAGCGTTCTCGCCGCCCCTATGGCTCCCGCTGCCCCTGCTGGATCACGATGGTCGGCACCCCGAAGGTGCCGGTCCGCACCGTGAAGACTTGGGTCCCCGGCTTGCGGCCCTCACGCAGTTCGGAAACCTCAAGTCCGGCCTTCTGAAGGCGTTCGCGCGTGGCCGCTACGTCTGCGACACGCCAGGAAAAGCCATAGAACCTGTCGGGTCCGTCGCTCCTGCCGGTCTTGAGACTGTGGATGATCTCAAACACCAGACCGCCCCGCCTGAAAAACAGAAAGCGCGTCTGCAAGGCAGAAATTGTCCGATCGAGCTTCATGTCGAGTCCGAGACGCGCGCCGTAAAGCGCCGCCGCACGATCCGGATCGAGCGTCGTGAGCACGATGTGGTCGAGCGCATCGACCGTTGCGCCGGCCGTGGCAGGCGAAGGAGGAAATGGCTCTGCGCGCTGCAGAAAGAACATCCGCACCCCGCCGGTGGCCTTTGCGTCCGTGCGGGTGCGCTTCCATGTCATGGAGCGCCCCGAGCCAAGGTCGCGGCTTTCACCGTCGGAAATGTCCGACGGCGCGAGGCCCATTCGCACAAGGCGATGGCGTGTCGCTTCAATATCCTCGACGGAGAAAGCCAGACTGGCGAGCCCTTCACCCTGCGCATCGAGCAGCGACTGCACGCGATCGGCGCCGTCTCCTTCGGCCACAGGCGCCATCAGTTCGAGCGACATGTTGGCGAGCGTAAAGACCGCCGTCGCGACGCCTTCTTTTTGCGCACGCCACACCGGCGCGCGGCCAAGCAGCGTCGTGTATCCGGCAACCCCGGCCTCAATGTCGCGAACGAGAACGACGGCGTGATCCAGTCCAGTGATCATGGTGGTGTCGGCATCCAAATGGGGAGCCGCACAAGATCACAGCAAGACGCGAAAAGCAGCCCCCAAGGCGGTATGCATAGCTAGGTTGAATTCCGGCGACGCGAAAACCTCGCAGCACAAACGAGCGGGCCCTAACGGTCCTGCCGGCAGCGGCGCTCCCGCTTGTTCCTCTTGAGGCGTTCGTCGGGACGACAAGCTTCCGACAAATCCAGGTCGTAAATGTCACGCGAGCGGACATCCATATGGAGCGACGGCGTGAGATGAATCTGGGGCCGCACCGGCGTCACGCTGTTGATGTTCAACTGATTGGCGAACGCCGCCGCGGGAGCAAGCATCAACGCGAAGACGCCAGCCACACCGATCCGGATTAAAGATGTCCCAGCCATCACGACCTACCCCGCGCAACCATTGCGACAATGCCCGTTGGTCGCGGTCGTTGCGCGGCAGGTTCACCGATCTGGCGTGTGCGGGACTTTGAGGACCATTTTCTCACCGGATAGTGCGTTGCGAGATGGTTTTTTCGCCTCCGGCCGGCTGCGAAACTTCAACATAGAGCAAAGATAATCCCGCCATGCCCCGCCGATCTGCCCTACCTGCCGATTTTCGCATGGAAAATTCCGCACAAGGCGCTATTAACCCGGCATGGAAATTATCACGACCACCAGCGAACTCACCGCTCTCTGCACCCGTCTCGCCAAACACAGCGTCATCACCGTCGACACCGAGTTTTTGCGCGAAACCACCTACTATCCCCTGCTCTGCGTGGTGCAGATGGCCAGCGCGGATGAGGCTGCCGTTATCGACGCCCTTGCGGAAGGCATCGACCTCAAGCCGTTCTTCGACCTGATGGCCAACGAGAACGTGCTGAAGGTGTTCCACGCCGCGCGGCAGGATATCGAGATCATCTTTCATCGCGCCGGCATCATTCCGCATCCCGTGTTCGATACGCAGGTGGCGTCGATGGTGCTGGGCCATGGCGATTCCATCGCCTACGACCAGCTTGTCGAGCGCATCACCGGCCATCGCCCCGACAAGACCCACCGCTTTACCGACTGGTCGCATCGCCCGCTGACACATGACCAGATCGTTTACGCGGTCGCCGACGTGACCCATCTACGCGACGTGTTCGCAGCGCTCGACGCCGATCTCAAGAAGCGCGGCCGCAGCGATTGGGTCAGCGAGGAGATGGAGGTCCTCACCTCGCCCAAGACCTACGACTTTCATCCCGAGCGCGCATGGGAGCGGCTCAAGACCCGGGTCCGCAAGCCGAAGGAACTCGCGGTGCTGATGGAAGTCGCGGCATGGCGCGAGCAGGAAGCTCAGACCCGCGACGTACCGCGCTCGCGCGTGCTGAAGGACGACGCCATCGGCGACATCGCCACCCACGCGCCCACGAGCCTCGATCGCCTTGCCAAGCTGCGCTCGCTGCCGAAAGGCTTCGAAAAGTCGAAATGGGGCCAGGATATTGTCGATGCGGTGAAGCGCGGCCTCGCCCGCGATCCTGCGAGCCTGCCCAAGCTCGACAAGCCGCGCGGCAACGCCAACGGCGGCGCGACGGTAGAATTGCTGAAAGTGCTGTTGCGCATGACGTCGGAACGCCACGCCGTGGCGAGCAAAGTGATCGCCACCGTGGACGATCTCGAGCAGATCGCTGCCGACGACAACGCCGATGTCGGCGCGCTGCACGGCTGGCGGCGCGAACTGTTCGGCGAGGCAGCACTCGCTCTCAAGAAAGGCCGCCTTGCGCTCGCCATCGACAAAGGCCGCGTGGTGCGAGTCGAGCGGGATTGAGGCAACGCCTCTTGCGACGAAAGCGCCTCACCGCGTCTTCCGGAATGTCAGATTGATGCGTTGACGGCCGAGCAGCGGATGCTCGCCGTCGGGCAGCGGCATTACACCATGATAGGCGAGCCGCGCCGGACCGCCCCACACCACGACGTCGCCATGGGTCAGCCGGTAGCGCGCTGTCCTGTCGGTGCGGTTGAGGCCGCCGAACAGGAACGTCGCTGGAAGTCCCAGCGACACCGAGACAATCGGCTGTCTGAAATCCAGTTCGTCCTTGTCCTGATGCAGCGACAGTTTGGCACCCGGCTCGTAGCGATTGATCAGGCAGGCTTCAGGGTGGAAGTCCGCGAAGCCGGCCTTCGCCGCCGCCTGCGCGGCGATCTCCGCGAACACAGCCGGCATGGGTGGCCATGGCTGTCCGCTATGGGGATCGATGGCGTCGTAACGATAGCCGGTGCGATCGCTGATCCAGCCCACAGCGCCGCTGTTGGTCATGGCCACCGACATGCGATGACCGCCGGGCGTGACAAGATGGCGGAACGGTGCGCGCGCGACAATCGTATGCACCGCCTCGATCAGCGGCACCTCGAACGGTCGCGCGAAGCCTGAAAGCAGCATCGCGCCCGGCGCGAGTTGAATATTGCGCGGTTCGCTCTCCACAATGCCGTCGAATAGATCCATGTCATTTGGCATCGTGGAAAATGATGCCGACAGTATGGCGGCGACCGGAGCGAATCTCACTGACTCCGTGCCGGAGATTGACGCGATAGGTGCCGCGCGTGCCCTGCACCGGCCGGTGATGTACGGCGAACACCACAGCGTCGCCCTGTCTGAGCGGCACCACGGCAGCGCGCGACTGCATCCGCGGGCGCTGTTCCGTCAGCACGAACTCGCCGCCGGTGAAATCCCGCTCAGGTTCCGACAGCAGGACTGCGACCTGCAGCGGAAACACATGCTCGCCATACAAATCCTGATGCAGGCAGTTGTAGTCGCCCGCTCCGTACTGAAGCAGCAGCGGCGTCGGCCGCGTCTGTCCGGCCGTATGACAGCGCTTGATGAAATCCGCATGCCCGGCGGAATAGCGCACATCGATTCCCATCGCCTCGTTCCAGCGATTGGCGATCGGCGCCAGTTGCAGATACAGCGCCGTGCGGAGCACTCCGACGAGGTCTGGCAGCGGATAAGAAAAGTACTTGTACTCGCCCCGTCCGAAACCGTGCCGCTGCATCACGATGTGGCTGCGGAAAATGCCGTTATGGGCGTAGAGGTCCGCAAGTGCGTGGCATTCGATCGCAGACAGCAGGCCGGGCAGCACCGCCCAACCATTACCGTCGAGATGTGCGGTGATGCCGGTCCAGTCCAACGTCGCGACGCGACTGTCGCACGGCGTTCGCTTGCGTGGGGTCGCCACGGCGTGCGGAGAATTGCGAACCATGTCCGGCTCCCGTGAAAGAACGGTGCGGCCAATGCCGCGCCTGCTTCATGGCACATGAACCGATGCAGGCAGCGCCTCCACCCGTTTTCCGATTTGGCCGGCGTCAGACAAAGCAAAGCCGGGGCGGAAGCCACGAACTTCCTCCCCGGCTGTCACCCGAGCCAAAAGGGGTAACTCATGGCTCGGGCTATTCAGATACGTGACAACGTGAGAGCTTAGGCAACCGCCTTGGCGCTGGTCGGCACTTCCGAGATCGTCTTCAGGATCTGCGAAGCGATGGCGTAGGGGTCGCCCTGCGAATTCGGGCGGCGGTCTTCGAGATAGCCCTTGTAGCCGTTGTTGACGAAGGAGTGCGGAACGCGGATCGAAGCGCCGCGATCGGCCACGCCATAGCTGAACTTGTTCCACGGCGCAGTCTCGTGCTTGCCGGTCAGGCGCTTGTCGTTGTCCGGACCGTACACGTCGATGTGTTCCTTCCAGTTCTTCTCGAACGCCTTCATCAGAGACTCGAAGTACTCCTTGCCACCGACCGTGCGCATGTATTCGGTGGAGAAATTGGCGTGCATGCCCGAACCGTTCCAGTCGGTGTCGCCGAGCGGCTTGCAGTGGAACTCGATGTCGATGCCGTAGTTTTCGGTGAGGCGCAGCATCAGGTAGCGGGCCATCCACATTTCGTCAGCGGCCCGCTTGGAGCCTTTGCCGAAAATCTGGAATTCCCACTGGCCCTTGGCCACTTCGGCGTTGATGCCTTCGTGGTTGATGCCGGCGGCAAGGCAGAGATCGAGATGCTTCTCGACGATCTCGCGCGCGACCGCGCCGACGTTCTTGTAGCCGACGCCGGTGTAGTACGGGCCCTGCGGCGCCGGATAGCCGGCTTCGGGAAAGCCGAGCGGACGGCCATCCTTGTAGAAGAAATATTCCTGCTCGAAGCCGAACCAGGCGCCGGAATCATCCAGAATGGTGGCGCGGGTGTTGGTCGAATGCGGGGTCTTGCCGTCCGGCATCATGACTTCGCACATCACCAGAGCGCCGTTGGTGCGGGCGCCGTCCGGATAAATCGCGACCGGCTTGAGAACGCAGTCTGACGAGTGGCCTTCGGCTTGCATCGTCGAGGAGCCGTCGAAGCCCCACAGCGGAAGTTGTTCGAGCGTCGGGAAGTAGTCGAATTCCTTGATCTGTGTTTTGCCGCGCAGGTTCGGCACCGGCTTGTAGCCGTCGAGCCAGATGTACTCGAGCTTGTACTTTGTCATTCGAAATCTCTCGTGGTTGACGATGCGTGGGGTCGTGGAAATCCCAAGGCCGAGCGGCCCGCGGTTGTCCCCGCAGCGTCCGGCCGGGGCTTAATAAGCATTTAATATGCCAATTTGTCACACAGGCCTGCCGAACCTCGACGAGATCCGGGAACTGAAAAAGCCAGCCGGTTCCCCGGGCTGATTCGGTACGCCCGTCGGCCACCTGCGCCTTTTTACGACAGTTTATGCGGCTGCCTTGTTTTGCGGCGGCACGAACTTACACCCGTATCCGCTCGGAACCCTTGAATTGCGGATACGTTAAGCATTCAAGCGCATGCTGGATGAAAGCGCAGAATCGCAGATGCACAAATTGACAGCATTCGCCTGCTTTCTATAGGGCAAACCGCGCAAAATGCGGGCTACTTCCTATATATAGGTCTCGACGCGTGCTCGCGTATCAAAAAGGAGACTGACAATGACCATGAGTGCCTCTTTGCCTTCGGCAAAGATCTACCAATTCCCGGTGGGCGGCCGCAGGGCCATCCCAAGCTTTCGCGCCGACAGCAATCTCGCGGTCGAACAGCCCGCCCCTCGGATGGCCATCACTGGCTGGTACCACGAAGCCGCCATTGAAGAAGCCAAGCGCGGCAGCGAGCACTGATGCTGCCGGCAGACTGGAAGCCCGGGCGACGCAGCCCGGCGAAATGCGCGATATGACAAGGGTCGGAGCCAATGCTTCGACCCTTTTGCGTTCAGCCCCCCGGTCTGCACCCTAGGCCTAGGCGCCGAAAATCGACCAGCCGAGCCGTTTGCTGAGGATTTCGAGCGCCGCCCGTCCAAGTTCGGAATTGCCGTTGGCATCCAGTCCCGGCGACCAGACCGCGATGGACGCCTTGCCGGGCGCAATGGCCAGGATGCCGCCGCCGACGCCGCTCTTTCCAGGCAGACCGACCCGATAGGCGAACTCCCCCGAACCGTCGTAGTGCCCGCAGGTCATCATGATGGCGTTGATGCGCCTTGCACGCTCCGGCTGAACCACCAGAAACCCGGTCGAGGGATTGCGCCCGGAATGGGCGAGAAACCGCCCCGCCAGCGCGAGCTGCCGGCACGACATTGCGATAGCACAGTGGTGAAAATAGACGCCAAGCGTGAAATCCACCGGGTTGGTCAGCACGCCGAAGGACTTCATGTAATTCGCAAGAGCCGCGTTGCGAAAGCCGGTGCGCTGTTCGGAGGCCGCCACCGCATCATCGATGGTGATCGACGAGTCGCCGGAGAGAAACTGGAGAAATCTTAGAATTTCCCCCAGCGTTTCCTTGGGCTGATGGCCCGACAGAATTGCATCGGTGACGGCAATCGCGCCGGCATTGATGAACGGGTTGCGGGGAATGCCACGCTCACGCTCAAGCTGGACGATGGAGTTAAACGGGCTGCCGGACGGCTCGCGGCCCACCCGCTCCCACAATCTGTCGCCGATCATGCCGAGCGCCAGCGTCAGCGTGAAAACCTTGGAAATGCTCTGAATGGAAAAAGGCGTGTCGGCATCGCCGGCCGCGGCGACATGCCCGTTGGTATCGACCACGACGAGACCGAAGGAATTGACGTCAATCCGCGCCAGTTCGGGAATATAGCTTGCGACCTCCCCGCGATCGGTCCGCTTCATCATCTCGTCGGCGATTTCTTTGACGGCGCGGTCGAGAGTGGCGTTACTCATTCAGTCCCGGTTCGGTTGATGTCGGCTATTCGCGGTTCATGCGACAAACGTGCCAACCGCTCGGCACGCGTGATGGCAGCCTAGGGCTTCAAAATAGCGCCGCTGCGTCCCATCAGGCGCCCCAGCTGCTTGAAGCGACTGGTCACGCGATCCGCTGCCAGGTCCGCCGCCCGCTTGTCGAAGACCAGAATCAGCTTCCGGCCCTGATTGCGGAAATGCGTATGCGACAGCACGCTCCGCTGCGCCGCCGAGATCATGAAAGCGACGCGGAACGCCGCGCCGATTAGCCGAGCCCGATCGACCATCGCGGGTGGAACCAGCGCGCGGACGACTTCCGGCGCCTCGTTCTCAGTATTCAATCCGGCGTAGCGATAGTAGATCGCGAGAGCGAGAAACGCCCTGCCCTCGTGCGTAACCGCGCCGAAATTTCCGTTGGTGATGAGATTGAGCGTCTGCTCGCCGCGGTAGTCCGGATGGGCGCGCCATCCGGCGTCGGACAGCCAGCACGCAGCGTGGCGTAACCGCTTTTCGTCATCGGTCTCGCGCAGACCTGCGACCCGGAACAGCTTGTCGGTCCACACGATCAGATCGTCGGCATGGCGTGGCGAACGCGAACGCAATGCGTTCAGCGTCTGTGCGGTGGCTATCAGCCCGTCCTTGTGCTGCTCCTTTTCCGGCAGCATCTCATAAAGCAATCCTTCGCGCACGCCGTAGGTCGAGAACACGATGGTCTTGGGCTTCGCCACGCGAATAATGTATTCAAGCACCAAAGCTGCGTAGGCCAGCAGCGGACGGCGCGCATCGGCCACCGTCTCGATATCGGCCAGCGTATTGCTGGCGGCGAGACGGCGCAGACGCTGTGCGAAATCGAGCGCATCGGCCGCCGGAATGGAATAGCCGTGCATCACCCGCAGCGGATAGCCGCTCTGGATGATGTGAATGCGCGCCAGCGCGCGCCACGTCCCGCCCACCGCGTAGAAGGTTCGTCCCCGGCCCGCTTTGAGCGCAGGCAGCGCGGTTAGCGCGGTCGAGACGATCTTATCGGCCTTCTTCAAAGATTTCTGCGAGGCATCCTGCAATGCAAGGCCGCCGAGCGGCAGCGTCACACCACGGCTGATGCGATGGCCGCGCACATCGATCAGTTCGAGCGAACCGCCGCCGAGATCGCCGACGATGCCGTTCGGCTTGTAGACACCCGACGCTACACCGAGCGCGGACAATTTCGCCTCGCGCGCGCCGGAAAGAATTTCGATAGAGCAGCCGCAGATACGTTCCGCCCTGGCGATGAAGTCCGGGCCGTTGGTCGCGTCGCGGCAGGCGGCCGTCGCGATCGCGTGGACCTCGCCGACTTTCATGATCTTGCACAGCGCCTTGAAGCGCTTCAGCGACGCCAGCGCCTTTTCGACAGCATCCGCGGCGAGCAGTCCGGTCGACTGAACCTCACGGCCAAGACCGCACAGCGTCTTCTCGTTGAACACCGGCGCGAGATTGCGCGTCTTGTCCTCATAGACCACAAGCCGGACCGAGTTCGACCCGATATCGATAACGGCAATACTCTTGGAAGGCTTGCGAGCAGCGCGGCGCTGATCGTGCACGAATGCAGGGGCCACGGATTCCTTCTTCCCGCCGCTAACGCTCCGAACGGCGCGTAAGACGGCGTGGCGAAGATTCTTTAAGTGACTTTCCACGGCCTGACAGACTCGGATTCGTCATGAAGTAGTTGTGCACGTTGAAAGGCTCCTCGCCCTTCGCGGCCTTCATACGCGTTGACGACCCATCCGGCAACAATTGCCAGCTCTGCTCATTATCTTTCAGGTTCGCGACCATGATTTGCTCAAGAACCTGCTGATGCACCGTCGGATTCTGCAATGGACACAGGACCTCGACACGGCGGTCGAGATTGCGCGGCATCATATCGGCGGAGGAGATATACACAGCCGACTTCGCACTCGGCAAACCGTGGCCCATACCGAAGCAGTAAATTCGTCCGTGTTCCAGGAACCGGCCGATGATCGACTTGACCCGGATGTTCTCCGACAATCCCGGCACCCCGGGGCGCAGGCAACATATTCCGCGAATCACCAGATCGATGGAGACGCCAGCCTGCGAAGCATCATAGAGCGCGTCGATGATTTCGGGATCGACCAGCGAATTCATCTTCAGCCAGATCGCGGCCGGCTTGCCGTGACGCGCGTAGTTGCTTTCGCCGTGGATATGCTCAAGCATCCGCTTGCGCAGCGTCAGCGGCGACACAGCCATCTTCTCGATGTCATGCGGCTCGGCATATCCCGTGATGTAGTTGAACACGCGCGCAGCATCGCGTGCGATCACCGGATCCGAGGTGAAATATGACAGGTCGGTGTAAATGCGTGCGGTCACAGGATGGTAGTTGCCCGTGCCGGCATGAACGTAGGTCGTCAGCCCCGCGCCTTCGCGGCGAACCACCAGCGACAGCTTGGCGTGGGTCTTCAGTTCGAGGAATCCGTAGACCACCTGCACGCCGGCGCGTTCCAGATCGCGCGCCCAGCGGATATTCGCCTCTTCGTCGAAGCGCGCCTTGAGTTCGACCAGCGCCGTCACCGACTTGCCAGCCTCGGCCGCCTCGGCGAGCGTGCGCACGATCGGTGAATCGCGCGAAGTGCGATACAGCGTCTGCTTGATGGCGACGACATCGGGATCGCGAGCGGCCTGCTGCAGGAATTGCACGACGACGTCGAACGACTCATACGGATGATGGACGATAAGATCCTTCTGCCGGATCGCCGCGAAAATGTCGCCGCCATGATCGCGGACCCGCTCGGGATGGCGCGGCACGTAGGGCGTGAATTCGAGATCGGGCCGATCGAGCCGCGTCAGTTGCGACAGCTCGTTCATGGCCAGCACGCCGTCGACCAGCAGCACGTCATCATCCGGGGTCGACAGCGCGCGCTGCACGAAGGCGCGGAGGTCGTCCGGCATGGTGGCTTCGATTTCGAGACGGATCACCGAACCACGACGGCGGCGTTTCAATGCCGACTCGAACAGGCGAACGAGATCCTCAGCCTCTTCCTCGATTTCCAGTTCGGAGTCGCGGATGATGCGGAATGCGCCCCGTCCCTTGACGGTGTAGCCGGGGAACAGTTTGCCGATAAACAGGCCGGTGGCTTGTTCCAGCGTGATAAGGCGCACCGAGCCATCCTTGCCCGCAGGCAAACGGATAAAGCGGTCGATCTTGCCCGGCATGCGGATCAACGCGTTCATCGCCTTGCCGTCGGACTCGCGCGCCAGATGCAGCGCGATGGTAAAGCCGAGGCTGGGAATGAACGGAAACGGATGCGCCGGATCGATCGCCAGTGGCGTCAGCAACGGGAAAATGTTGTGAAGGAAATGGTCTTCGATCCACGCCGCCTCAGCCTTGGTCACATCCTTGCCGTCGGCCAGCACGATGCCGACATCCGACAGGATGTGCCGCAGGTCACGCCAGATTGCCTGCTGGTCGCTGGCAAGTTTGGAGACCGTCTCGTTGATCTGGACGAGTTGTTCGGCCGGCGTCGAGCCATCCGGACTGCGCTCGGTGATACCTTCGCGGACCTGGGCCTTCAGGCCCGCGACGCGGACCATGAAGAACTCATCAAGGTTATTGGCTGAAATAGACAGGAACCGGACCCGCTCCAGTGCCGGATGGTTGGGATTGACGGCCTCTTCCAGCACCCGGCGATTGAAATGGAGCCACGACAGTTCGCGGTTGATAAAACGCTCGGGGCTCGAACGGATCGACGGGTCGCCTGCGGCCTCGATATTTTCTTCTTTTTTTGCAGTGACTTGCGCGGAATCCATGAAGCGAGACCTTATTTGCGTCAACAACCCGTAATGTGGACGGTTTGCACGGAGACAATGTGCCAGTGTCATGACGGTTCAATGACATGATGAGCCAGGACCGGTTAAGGACCAAGCCTATGCGCTGTCAGGCCGCAGCCTTACAGATCCCGAACGAGCGACGGGAATCTCTTGCCTCAAGCCGACGCCCTGTTCCTTGCGGCTTCTGTGTCCCGGACCGGCGGCAGGCCAAATGTCCGTCGATACTCTCGCGTAAATTGCGGCACACTCTCATAACCTACTGTAAATGCAGCGCTGCTTGCAGAAATGCCTTCCGACATCATCAGCCGGCGCGCCTCAATGAGACGCAACTGCTTTTGGAACTGCAACGGCGAGAGCGAGGTGACGCTGCGAAAATGCTGATGGAATGATGACAGACTCATTCCCGCCACGGCGGCAAGCCGTTCGACTGGCAACGGTCGTGCGAACTCGGTCCGCAGCACCGCCACCGCACGGGCCACCCTTTGAAGGTGGCCATCCGGCCAGCCTAGGCGGCGTATTGCCGATCCGTGCCGCCCCGCGAGCAGCCAGTAATGCATTTCTCGCACAAGCTGAGCCTGCAGCACCGGAATCGATGACGGTCGATCAAGCAGCCGCATCAACCGCAACGCGGCATCGGCGACCTCGCCATCGGTCGGTTCGACCCGCACGGGCACATCGTCGGCTGCCGGAGCCACTGCACCCGCCTGCATCGCAAGCTCCGCGATCGTTGCGGGATCGAGTTCCAGCACGAAAGAGTAATACGGCGCGGCAACGCTCGCGCGCGTAATCTGACTGACCGTCGGCACATCTGCGGTGATCAGCAATGAATCGCCTGCGCCGAATGTGAAGGTATGTGCTCCCATCGTGACTTGCTTGGATCCCTGCACCACAAGAGCGACAAGCGGTCGAGGGATCGCGTAGTCGAGTTCCGAAGGTGTCATCGCGCGCACGGTTGTCAGCCCCGAAATCGGGGTTCGCGCGATACCGCTACCGTCAGCATGCGCTTCGGAATAACGGCGAACGGCGGAAAGCAGCGTGGTCATGAGGCGAGCCTACTCCGTCCCCGCCGAACGCGCACGTCATTTGGAGAATTAGGCAAGTAACGGCGAGATTCCGGCAACCGCGCCTGTCCTCCCGGCTGCATATCGGGGTGGTCAACTCAGGAGACGGACATGACCAAGATCACCCTTATTACCGGTGCCAGCCGCGGCCTCGGCCGCAATACCGCACTCAATGTCGCCCGCCATGGAGGCGATGTCGTTCTTACCTATCAGAGCCGCAGCGCGGACGCACAGGCCGCTGTAGCCGAGATTCAGGCAATGGGCAGGAAGGCCGTCGCGCTTCAACTCGACACCGGCGATATCGCCGCTTTTGCGCCGTTCGCCGAACGACTGCGAGCCACGCTGCGAGAGACCTGGCAGCGTGAGACGTTCGATCATCTCGTGAACAACGCCGGTCACGGCGACTACGCCCTGATCGGTCAAACCACCGAGGCCCAGTTCGACGGACTGGTCAACGTTCACTTCAAGGGCGTTTACTTCCTGACCCAGACGCTGCTGCCGCTGATCGCAGACGGCGGGCGTATCGTGAACCTGTCCTCGGGCCTCACCCGGACGTCGTTTCCCGGATATGGCGCTTATGCGGCGGTAAAGGGCGCGGTCGAAGTGCTGACCCGTTACATGGCCAAGGAACTGGGCGGGCGCGGGATCACCGTCAATACCGTGGCGCCCGGCGCGATCGAAACCGATTTCGGCGGCGGCACCGTGCGTGACAACCCGGAGATCAACAAGATCTTTGCAAATATGACAGCCCTTGGCAGGGTCGGCCTTCCCGACGACATCGGCCTCATGATCGCGAGCCTGCTGTCCGCCGACAATCGATGGGTCAACGCACAGCGGATCGAGGTGTCCGGCGGTCAGGGCATATGATCAGGCCGCAGAATCCCTGAGCACTTCCGCCGCCAGCGCACGAGTCACCGGCCGGCGCTGGCGCAGCGCCTCCGCATCGAGCAGTTCCACCGCCTGCCGCGCCGCCGCGAACGAGCGCTCGATGCGGGTGGCGAGATAGCTGACGATGCTTTCGTCCATGGTCATCTGCCGGTCGGCGCAGAACTTGACGATCAGCGCACGAAACAACTGGTCGTCCGGCGGCGTCAGCGTCACCACCGGCAGCGCGCGCAGCCGCGAGCGCAGGTCGCGCAACTCCACCGCAAAGACCGAGGGCGGAGTCCGTCCCGTCATCAGGACAAAGGCTTCATCCTCACGCGCGAGGTTCATCAGGTGAAACAGCGCGCGCTCGTCGAACCCACCCGGATTAAGATCGTCCACCACCAATGCGCCAGTGGCCAGTTCACCGGGCACGTTGACCGCAGTGAGCGTATGCGCCGCCACCGACCGCGCGCCCGCTTCCGTTGCCCAAATCGATGCGAGATGACTTTTGCCGCTGCCTTCAGGACCGACCAGCATCATGACGCGGTTCGGCCAGTCCGGCCACGCGTCGATCAGGGCCAGCGCCTGCGCGTTGGCGGCGCCTTCCAGAAAATTGTCGCGGGTGAGGCTTTCCGCATGCGGCAGCGCAAGGGCCAATTGACGGGGGCGGACGCGAGCTACCACGCAAAACTCCTGCCGGAGTGCCCGGCCTACGCAACATGCAACTATAAAATCATATCACGGAATCGGCGCAGTCGCGCTCATGTGCCGTGCCCAATCCACGAGATAGAAGGACACCGAAAGCAGCGTCAAGACCGTGACGAATCCCGCCAGAATGATCTCGTAGGGCGACGCATTGAACTGGAAACCGAGCGAAGCCAGCACCAGCGCCGCAAAGGCCACCTGCGCCACGGTGTTGAGCTTGGACACCATCAGCGGCTTCATCGGAACCGGATTATCGAGTATCCATGAAATAATCACGGCACCGACGATCATGAAATCGCGCGACACCACCAGGATCACCAGCCAGCGCGGAATGTCGCCCGAAATGCCGAGCGTGACATAGATCGAGACCAGCAATGCCTTGTCGGCGACCGGATCAAGCAGCGCTCCAATCTCGGTGGTCATGTTGAAGCGCTTGGCAAGAAAGCCATCGATGGCGTCGCTGACCCCCGCCACCACGAAGATGACGAAGGCGATGGTCATCTGGTTCGACGCAATCGCCCAGACGATGACCGGCACCAGCAGGATGCGGCCCAAGGTAATGATGTTCGGCAGATTCACGCGATTGTTCCCGGCTGCTTTGTTTTAGCGACCCAACTCGGCCTTGCATAGGATTCGCCCTCGGACCATCGGCCGCATTCCACATAGCTATGCACAGCCGCCCTTCCGGCCATTGCGCCAGCGCAAAATCCGACGTAACCACCGGCTTATTCTCGGAAACTTGGCATGACCGATCAGAAATCCGGCCTGACCTATTCATCCGCCGGCGTCGATATCGACGCCGGAAACCGGCTGGTGGACCTCATCAAGCCGCTGGTCCGCGCCACGGCTCGGGCGGGCGCTGACGCCGAAATCGGCGGATTCGGCGGGCTGTTCGACCTCAAGGCGGCAGGCTTCAAGGACCCGATCCTGGTCGCCGCTACCGACGGCGTCGGCACCAAGGTCAAGATCGCCATCGAAACCGGGCTACACGGCGGCATCGGCATCGATCTGGTGGCGATGTCGGTCAACGACCTCGTGGTTCAGGGTGCGGAGCCGCTGTTCTTTCTGGACTATTTCGCCTGCGGCAAGCTCGACCCCGAAGCCACCGCCTCGATCGTGGCGGGCGTCGCTGAAGGCTGCCGCGAATCCGGCTGCGCGCTGATCGGCGGCGAGACCGCCGAGATGCCGGGCCTCTACAAGGACGGCGACTACGATCTCGCAGGTTTCGCGGTCGGCGCGGCCGAGCGCGGCACGCTGCTGCCGCACAAGGACATCGGACCCGGCGACGCCGTGGTCGGCCTCGCCTCCTCCGGCGTTCACTCCAACGGCTTCTCGCTGGTGCGCAAGGTGGTGGAAAAATCCGGCGTCGCGTTCGATGCACCGGCCCCTTTCGCGCCCGTGATGACGCTCGGCGGCGCGCTGCTTACGCCCACGAAGCTCTATGTGAAGTCGTGCCTCGCGGCGATCCGCCAGACCGGCGCGGTCAAGGGTCTCGCGCATATCACCGGCGGCGGCTTCACCGATAACATTCCGCGCGTGCTGCCGAAACATCTCGGCGTCCGCATCGATCTTGCCGCCGTGCCCGTGCTGCCGGTGTTCAAGTGGCTGGCGGCGGAAGGCAATATCGCCGAACTCGAACTGCTGCGCACCTTCAACTGCGGGATCGGCATGGTCGCCATTGTCAGGCGCGAGCAGCTTGTCGAGGTCATGGAGATTTTCGCGGAAGCCGGCGAGCGTGTGGTCGATCTCGGCGAAGTCGTCGAGGCGTCCGGCGACGAGCGCGTGATCTACGGCGGCCACCTCAATCTGGCGGACTGAGATGGCCGGGAATCTGGAAAAGCGCCGCGTCGCCATTCTGATTTCCGGGCGCGGCTCGAATATGACCGCGCTGATCGAAGCGGCGAAGGCCGAAGATTTTCCCGCCGGGATTGTTCTGGTAATCTCCAACATCGCAGGCGCCGGTGGTCTGACGAAGGCCGCCGAATCCGGCATCGAAACCGCAACCATCGAAAGCAAGCCGTTCGGCAAGGATCGCGAAGCGTTCGAACGCAAGCTGCACGAGACACTTGTCGCTCACAACATCGAGTTGGTTTGCCTCGCCGGCTTCCTGCGCCTGCTGACGCCATGGTTCGTCACGCGTTGGGATGGCCGGATGCTTAACATCCACCCCGCCCTGCTGCCGTCCTATCGCGGGCTGCATACCCACGAGCGGGCACTGGCGGACGGCGTCAAGATTCACGGTGCGACAGTTCATTTTGTGGTGCCGGAAATGGATTCCGGCCCGATCATCATGCAAGGCGCAGTCGCGGTACTTGATGGCGACACGCCGGAAACACTGGCCGCGCGCGTGCTCGGCGTCGAGCACCGGATTTATCCCGATGCGTTGCGGCTCGTCGCTGGCGGCGGCACGCGGATTGAAAATGGCCAGTGCAAGACCGAAGCGAGCGGCAGTCCCGACGACACGCTGATCTCGCCTGCGATCATCTGAACTTCGCACGCCGGATCGGACGCCCGCCGTGCGTTGCCGATTGCTCACACCACTGGAACAGTCCCGCCATCGATGGTGTATTCCGCGCCGTGGATCGAGGCTGCACGGTCAGACGCTAGAAAGGCCACCAGTTCCGCCACCTCTTCGGGCCATGCAGGCCTGCCGATGGGGATGCCGCCCAGAGCGTCCAGCACACTCTGGCGCGCAGCCGTTTCGTCGAGGCCGCCCGACTGCGCGATGCGCTTGACCATCGCCTGGGCGGCGCTGGTGTTGATCCAGCCTGGCGACACCGAGGTCACGCGCACACCTTTGGGACCGACCTCCTTCGACAGCGCCTTGGAATAGGTCGATAGCGCGGCCTTGGCTGCTGCATAGGCCGTGGTCGATTCATACAGGGGCAATCGCCGCTGGATGCTGGAAATATGAATCACCACACCTGTCCCGCGTTCGATCATCGCGGGCAGCAGCGCGCGGTCCAGACGCACTGCCGGCATCAAATTGAGATTGAATTCGCCTTGCCACATCGCATCACTGATGGCGGCAAAGCCGCCGCCTGGCGTTTTCGATCCGCCAAGCGTGTGAACGATGATGTCGATCGCAGCGACCTTGCGGTCGAGCGCATCCGTCAGGTTGTCAACGCCTTCGCGCGTACTCAGGTCTGCAGCGACGAACAGCGCCGGCAGATCGCCCGCAGGTTTGGAGCGTGCCGACGTCACCACAGTTGCACCCGCCGCCGCGAAGCGGCGAACAATCGCTTCGCCCGCACCCATGGTCCCGCCGGTTACGAGAATGGTCTTGCCGGCAAACTCGTCCGGATCGATCTTGAAAACCGGCCCAGTCATAGGCCGATCTCCCGCGAACGAATGCCGTCTCCGGCAACATTGACGAAATAAGTGATTTTCAGTGGACCGACGATGAAACGGGTACCCACAATCCCGGGAAGGGAAACAGTCATTCCATCCAAATCCTTGATCGATTGCGATCAGGCGAAGCTGGCCCTAAGCTGCATAAATGACAAGAACAGACAAAAAAGTTCGGTACATACCTAAAAGTAACCCAGATCATACACCGGCGACGGCAGCCGAAGGTGTCGAGGCTGCTTTCCAGATGCTGGAAGGCAAATGGAAGATGTTGATCCTCTTCCATTTGTTCGGCAGTTCGGTGCTGCGATTTTCGGAGCTGGAGCGCGCCATCCCGGCGGTGTCGCAAAAAATGCTGATCCAGCAATTGCGTCAGCTCGAAGCCGACGGCATCGTCGAACGCTTCGCCTATCCCGAAGTCCCGCCGAAGGTGGAGTATCGTCTCACTGCATGGGGCCAGGCGCTTTGTCCAGCCCTTGATGCCATACTGGCGTGGGCTGAACAAAAGAACTAGGCGGACCGTTGGAGTGACTACTTCGCCGACGACGCCGACTTCGCAGCGGGCGTGACGCGCCACACCGTGTTGCCGACGTCGTCCGCCACCAGCAGCGCGCCCTGATTGTCGACCTTGACGCCGACCGGGCGGCCCCGCGCCTCGCCCTTGTCGTTGAGGAAGCCGGTGAGAATGTCCTGCGGCGGGCCGGACGGCATGCCGTCCTTGAACGGCACGAAGATCACCTTGTAACCGCTGCGCGGATTCCTGTTCCACGAGCCGTGCTGGCCGACGAACGCGCCGCCCTGATACGAGGCCGGAAACAAATCGCCCTGATAGAACGTCAGCCCGAGCGACGCCGTATGTGGGCCGAGCGCATAATCCGGCACGATCGCTTTGGCGACCAGATCGGGCCGCTGCGGCTGCACCCGGACATCGACATGCTGGCCATAGTAGCTGTAGGGCCAGCCGTAGAAGCCACCGTCTTTAACGGAGGTCATGTAGTCCGGAACGAGATCGCTGCCGATCTCGTCGCGCTCATTGACCGCGACCCACAGCGCCCCGCTCTGCGGCTGCCACGAAGGCCCGTTCGGATTGCGCAGGCCGGATGCGAACACCCGCGACGAACCCGTCACGATGTCGATCTCAAGAATTCCCGCGCGATCTTTTTCGGCTTCCATGCCGTTCTCCCCGACATTGCTGTTGGAGCCGACCGTTGCATACAGTTTGGTGCCGTCCGGACTTGCGACGAGATCTTTGGTCCAGTGATGGTTGATGCGGCCGCCCGGCAGATCGGCGACCTTGATGCCGGGCGTCGTGATCTTGGTGTCGCCGTCGCGGTAGGTGAACTTCATGATCGCATCGCTGTTGGCGACATAGAAATCATGTCCCACCAGCGCCATGCCGAACGGCGAGTTCAAGCCTTCCAGAAAAATTGAACGCGTTTCGGCCTTGCCGTCGTTATCGGCGTCGCGCAGGAGCGTGATGCGGTTAGCGCTCGGCGTTGACGCACCGGCGCGGCCCATGACCTTCTTCTGAACCCATGCCTTGATGCCTTTGCCGTCGTCCGGCTTTGGCGGTGCGTTGGTCTCCGCGACCAGAATGTCGCTGTTAGGAAGCACAAACAGCGTGCGCGGATGGTCCAGTCCGGATGCCAGCGCGGCAACGGAGAAGCCTTCCGCGGCCGTGGGTTTTTCGCCCGTCGGCCAACGGTTAGCGGGAGCGATATTAAGCGTGGGGATCCACGAGCTTTTCGGCTCCGGGAGCGTCGGCTGCGGGCCATAGCCCTGCTCGATGGGGACGTCTGCTTTTTCGTTGCAGGCGGCAAGGGTCAGGGCAAGCGCTGAAAGCAGAAGAATATTCCGGCTGGTGCTGTGCATGGTCGGTCCTCGATGTCCGCCAGCAACGCACGGGCTCGCCCAATGTTCATACGATCCGCCGCAATCACGCAGAATTCAGCCCATTGCGTCGTCGCCCCGAAAAACAAAAACCCCCGGCTTTTTGCCGGGGGAGCATCAGATCCCGAGTCAACGAAATCACGAAACCTTCAGGTTTTCCGCCGATGACTTGCCGCGATTTTCCACAAGGTCGTACTCGACGGTCTGGTTTTCGTTCAGCGTCGAGAGTCCGGCGCGCTCAACCGCCGAGATGTGAACGAACACGTCCTTGTCGCCGACCGCCGGCTTGATGAATCCATAACCCTTGGTCGGGTTGAACCACTTGACCGTACCTTTTGCCAACGTCTGCCTCCTCGTCCAAATATAAAAAAGACGCGGTCACGCTTCACGCGTGCCACGCCGTTAGCGGGCTTCACCAGTTTTGCAGGATTTATCGTCTTCCAAACGCACAGCCGAACGGCCCAAATCCGATTGCGGCCTTAATCCCAACACGAAAATTTCAGCTTAGCAAGTGGGCAGCAAGCACGCGGCGTGTGGCAAGCGGATCACACGACGCGCGAATGGCCCACGCGCCAAATCGTGAAACATTGACGCACCCCTTGGATTCAGGGCACATCAGGAGCGCAATTGCAGCAAATTCCTTTTGAGTTCCGTTTCTTATGAAAATTCCGCGAGCGAGTCTGAGCCGGAAGAAGCTGGTGTTCGCCGCCGGGTTTGCGGCCGTCGGCATTTGCGGAATCTCGACTGCCGACGCGCAATTCGTCCCGCCGGTTTTTCCAGGCCCGGCCGACAACAACAGCCAGTTCGCCGCCCACGCCGCCCAGTTCGATATCGGCAGCAACTTCCTGCAGCGCCTCGGCCGCGAAGCGGTCTATGGCTTCGCCGCGCGCGACAATTCCGGCGGCGGCGGCGCGTCGCAGACGACCGCCCAGCCGCTGTACCGGACGTGGGCCGAAGGTTACGGCACGAGCGCGCACACCGCGGCTCAGGGAACCTTCGTCGGCGACCGTCGCAAGGCACTCGGCATTGTCGGCGGCATTGGAGCCACCATCGCGCCGGGCCTGAATATCGGTTTTTCCGCTGACGAGAGCCGCACCCAGATCGACGTTCCGCTGGCCCTGCAAAGTGCAACGCTAGGAATGACCCAGATCGGAGTTAATGCGTCCTACGTCACTGGACCATGGGCGGTGGCGGTGGCCGCGGTTCACGGCTTCGCCCGCATCAGTTCGCTGCGCGCGACAGCACTCGGCAGCGCCTATGCCAACTATCGCGGCAGCATCGACGGCGTGCTCGGCGAAGTCAGCTACGCCTATACATTCGGCCAGAGCCGGATCGTCCCTAAGGTGGCGCTCGAATACGTCTCGGCGCGCACGGACAGTTTCGCGGAAGCCGGCGGCTTCCGCCCGGTGTCCGTCGCCGACGCCCGTGGCGAGCGCGCCCGCGTGCTGGCCGGGGCCGAGGTTGGGCACTACTGGATCATCGGCCAGCAGGCGATCGACGTGTCGGCTTACGGAAAATTCGTCGACAATTTCTCGCAGAATATCGGCGACGTTCAGGTCAGCCTGGGTAACAACGCGATCAACGTGCAAGGCATTCGCGAAAGCCGCAACGGCGCGGATGCCGGCGCTGCAGCGTCTTATATCTACAGCAACACGGTGCGGTTCTACGCCAACTACGATGGCAAGTTCCGCGACGGCTTTGAGTCCCATCAGGGAACGTTAGGTGTCGAGTTGAAGTGGTGAATCGCTCGTCGACCCGGCGAAGGCCGGGACGAGTTCACATCCCAGATTTCGTTTCTATAGTTACGCCGCGACGTGCGCTTCGTGTTGTTCGCGCAGGGCGCGCTTGCGCCAGATCGAGCCCACCACCAGCACCACGACCACACCCAGCACCGCCAGCGTGATCTCGCCGATCTCGCCGCCGAACCGCAAATGTCGGGCGAAGCCGAACAGCGTCGACGTGGTATCGAGATCAAGCGCGATATGGCCGTCGAGCACGCGATGCAGCCACGGCACCACGGCGGGATCGGTGGCGATCACCTCGCCTGCGATCCAGCCGAGCAGCGCGGCGCCAAGCCAGATCAGGGCCGGCAGGCGATCGAGCAGCGCCATGATGAGCGCGGCACCCGCCACGATCATCGGAATGCTGATGGCGAGACCGAGCATCATCAGTACGAGGCTGCCGTTGGCGGCGGCAGCGACCGCGATGACGTTGTCGAGGCTCATGATGATGTCAGCGATGGCGACGATGCGCACCGCCGCCCACAGGTGGGCCGCAGCCTGCACGCCGTCCTCGTCTTCCTTCTCGGGAACCAGCAGCTTCGCCGCGATGATCAGCAGCGCGAGACCGCCGACCAGCTTCAGATACGGCAGCGCCATGAGAGACGCGACGATGCCGGTGAAGATGACACGGAGCAGGACAGCAACGCCCGCGCCAAGCACCATGCCCCACACACGCTGCTTGGGCTGCAAGCCGCGGCAGGCCAGCGCGATCACGAGCGCGTTGTCGCCGGATAACAGGACGTTGATCCAGATAATCTTGGTGAGAGCGACCCAGAATTGCGGGTGCTGAATCTCGTTCTCAAGCTGAACGAACCAGGCGCTGATGTGCGCCGGATCGAAAATCTGAATCAACCAATCCACGTTAAAGGCCCCCCGACCTGTTGTTATCGGCCATTATTTTTCCAATAATTTTCAGCCGACGATTTCATTCCCCGAGAAGAACTGCGCGATCTCGATCGCCGCCGTCTCGGCCGCGTCCGAACCATGCACCGAATTTTCGCCGATCGACCTGGCGTGCGCCTTGCGGATCGTGCCTTCAGCAGCCTTCGACGGATCGGTCGCACCCATCGCGTCGCGATACTTCAGGATGGCGCCCTCGCCTTCGAGAACCTGAACCACCACAGGTCCCGAGATCATGAAGTCGACCAGCTCGCCGAAGAACGGACGCGCCTTGTGAACGGCGTAGAATGTTTCGGCCTGCGCGCGAGTCATCAGGATGCGCTTCTGCGCGACGATGCGCAGTCCAGCTTTCTCGATAATGGCGTTCACGGCGCCGGTCAGATTGCGCGCGGTCGCGTCCGGCTTGATGATCGAAAAGGTGCGCTCAATCGCCATAGTACTTTGTCCTTGAAGCAGGTGTGTTGGGAAGGTTGCCGCGCTTATAACGGCGCGGGGATGCGTCGGCAAGCTGGTATACCAGCAGCCTTTGTCCGGCATGGACAGCACCCCGCCCCCGATACCTCTCCCGGAACCCGCCCGCAAGACTTACCGCGATTTCATCGAGATGAACCCCGTCTGACACGGCCATGCCGCTTCAGTTCAGGTTTCAAGGACTAGCGTTAGGGCAACTTTCAGCGGCGTCCGGCGTTTGCGCCCCATGCCTAAATCGAGGAGATCATCATGATGCGTAAACTCGTTCTTGCCTTTGCTGCGATCGCGGCTCTTGGCACCGCCGCCTTCACTCCATCAGACGCGTCAGCGCGGGAATGGCACAGCGTTCGTCCCATGTATGGCGGCGGCCATGGCTATCACGGTCACCGCCACTGGGGCGGCGGGCCGCGTTTCGGCTTCGCGCCTCGGTACTATGGCAGCTACGCCGGCTGCTATCAGCGCCGCCTGGTTCCGACTCCTTGGGGACCGCGCTGGCGGACGGTGAATCGCTGCTACTGATCCACGCGCCAAACTGACCGAAATACCAACCACCGGCCGTCACCAGCGGCCGGTCTTTTTTGTCGCAGGTGACATGGCGAACCGGTCCCATTCAGACGGCGACCGACATGTAGGGGCTCAACACCGGCGCTCTCACGCCGAACGCAAGGAGACTTGTCATGCTGCGCAAACTCGTTCTCGGACTGGCCGCCGTCGCCGCCTTGTCCATCACTGCCATGATGCCGACCGCTGCATCCGCCAAGGGCTGGAAGCATCATCACCATCATCACGGCTTCCACGGTCACTACTGGGGCGGCCCGAAATTCATCGTCAGCGGCGGCTACGGTGGCTGCTATGTGAAACGCCTCGTCCACACGCCCTACGGATTGCGCTATCGCGTCGTGAACGTCTGCTTCTGAGCAAGATCGTTCCGCCTCAAACCCCCGGCAGGAGTTCTGTTCGGGGGTTTTTCTCACCGGAGTTCCATGCTCCCGGTATTTAAATTTTTACCGATTTCACACCATGCCGATGAATCAACTGAACGAACCCGGCTCCACCGCATTGGTCTCGTGATATTGAATACAAGTTGAAGCGATTTGGAGTTTGGCCATGCCGACCCGTTTGAACGCTCCCGACGTCCATCTCGATCATATTCACAGCGAGGCCGTGTTGCAGGGCATCGGGGAAAGACTGCGCGACGCGCTGACCCGCGAGTCGCCCGAGATGTCACAACACCTGCGCACGCTTATCGCGCGTTTGCCGGAACTCGACCGCGAACGCGCACCGTCGATCGTGCCGGAGATGGTGGACGAAACACATTGAGTCCCGGATTCGCGCTCCGGTCTCGCGGAGATCGAAGCGCCAGCGCACGTCGCGCCAGCAAACGCATGGCCAGCCCGTCATAAACGATCTGACAAAGCTGTTGCGTTCGGCGGGCTGTTCCGTAAAAGCCCGCCATGCTCTCCATCAATGACATTTCGATCCGGATCGCCGGACGCCTTTTGATCGACCACAGCACGGTGCAAATCGTGCCCGGCGCTCGCGTCGGCTTCGTTGGTCGCAACGGCGTTGGTAAATCGACGCTGTTTCATGCGATTCGGGGCGAATTGCCGACGGAATCCGGCTCGATTGCCATTCCACCGCGCTGGCGTGTCGGCAGTCTGGCGCAGGAAGCGCCCGATGGCCCCGAGAGCCTGATCGAGGTGGTACTGAAGGCCGATCTCGAACGCGACGCTCTGCTGCGCGAAGCCGAGACGGCCAACGATCCGCACCGCATTGCCGATATCCAGACCCGGCTCGTCGACATCGACGCGCACTCTGCCCCTGCCCGCGCCGCCGCCATTCTGTCGGGTCTCGGATTTTCCACCGCAGATCAGGCGCGGTCCTGTTCGGAATTCTCCGGCGGCTGGCGCATGCGCGTCGCGCTGGCAGCGACGCTGTTCGCGGCACCCGACCTGCTGCTGCTGGACGAACCGACCAACTATCTCGATCTTGAAGGCACGCTCTGGCTCGAGGACCATCTCGCGAACTATCCGCGGACGGTGATCGTCATCAGCCACGATCGCGACCTGCTCGACACATCGGTCGACCAAATCCTGCATCTCGATCGCGGCAAGCTGACGCTCTACAAGGGTACCTACTCCTCCTTCGAAGAGCAGCGCGCCACCCGCGAGATGCTCGACGCCAAGCACGCCCGCAAGCAGATGGACGAGCGCAAGCGATTGCAGGCCTTCGTCGATCGCTTCAAGGCCAAGGCCTCAAAAGCAAAACAGGCGCAGTCGCGCGTCAAGATGCTGGAGCGCATGAAGCCGGTCACGGCACTCGTCACGCAGGACGTGCGCGAGATCACGTTTCCCGTGCCGGACAAACTTCTGTCGCCGCCGATCATTGCAGTCGATGACGTATCCGTTGGCTACGATCCCGCAAAACCGGTGCTCAATCATGTCACTCTGCGTATCGACAACGACGACCGCATCGCCCTGCTCGGCTCCAACGGTAACGGCAAATCGACACTGGTGAAACTGCTGGCAGGCAAGCTGGCACCGTTTTCCGGCAAGGTGGTGCGTGCGGATAAACTGTCGGTTGGTTATTTCGCGCAGCATCAGACCGACGAACTCGATCTCGAAGGCTCGGCTTACGACCATCTGCGCCGGCTGATGCCGCAGGAGACCGAAACCAGGGTTCGCGCCCGCACCGGCGCGATCGGGTTTTCGGGAAAGGCCGGTGACACCAAAGTCAGCTCACTGTCCGGCGGCGAGAAAGCGCGGCTGCTGCTCGGGCTCGCGACGTTCTACGGTCCGAACATGATCATCCTAGACGAACCGACCAACCATCTGGATATCGACAGCCGTGCCGCGCTGGCGGAAGCCATCAATGACTATCCCGGCGCGATCATCATGGTCTCGCATGACCGCTACCTGATCGAGGCCTGCGCCGACCAGTTGTGGGTCGTGGCCGACCGTGCGGTGACACCTTACGACGGCGACCTCGACGACTATCGCCGCTCGGTGCTGACCGCCCGCGGCATGAGATCGTCCGCCCGCGATCGCAACGAACGCGCGGGCCCGCGCGAAAAAACCCAGCGGCCGAAGAGCGAAAAACGCGTTCCGCTCAAGCAGCAGATCGCAAGCGCCGAAAACGAAATCGCGCGCATTACCGGAATCATCGAGAAAATCGATGCGGCGCTGGCGCTGCCGGATCTGTTCAAGCGCGATCCGAAGCAGGCGACGCAACTCACGAAAGCTCGTGCCAGCGCAGCAGATGCGCTACAACGGGCGGAGGATGAATGGCTGGCGGCAAGTTCGTCCTACGACGAAGCGACAGGATGAAGTCTTGAACGAAGAAGGGCTTAAGCGCGCTTCTTCTTTGCGCCGCGAACCGGCTTCGCCGGCTCCGGCACATCGACGCGCTCGATCGCCGTCAGACGTCCCGATGTGAACGTATAGGCACCGGGCCGCGGCCCGTGCGTCCAGGTAATCAGGGCAACACGGTCGCCGCGCGCATTGTTCGACAGGTTCACGTTGTCGGGCGCTATCGCAATCGCGCGCGCGACGTCGCATTCGGTGTGACCGAGCGCGACCGGCGCCACAGGCTGCACCGGCGGCTGTCCTTCCGACGACGCATTGGCGTCCGCCGGCGCACCAGGCGCCGGCATTCCCGGACATTGGCCGTCGGAGGATATGAGATCGTTCGGCGTGACTTCTTTGTTCTGGCTGAGCGGCGGCGTTTCAATGGAACTGTTGCCGGCCTTGAATATTCGGCCCGGCCGCGCAAACCACTCCTGGTCCTTCAGCGAAAAATCGGACAGCCCGCCGCAGCCAGCAACCATCGGCGCCACGATCGCAAGGGCCGCCAACTGTCGTGCAGGGATGCTTTTACGCAGGACGTTCAAATCTCTCACACCAACTTCAGCGCGCCACGCGCGCATTCCGGAACCAGCTCAGCCTTAAGACAAATGCATAAACAATCATTTGCGTGTCGCGTTATCGAGAGAAGGGAACACCCGCCCGTCGCCGCCCGCAGTGCCTTGCACCATCCCTTTGCGGCACCATGGTGGCTAACCGCCGGTCAGGTCAACGAAAAAAGACTGTATTGTTAACGCAGACGGTCGCGGTATCCGCGCATGAGGAGCGGCTCTCGTCTCGGCGGTTGTGCATTCCGCTCACGCGCGCTTTTGCCATTTGCCGCGTTCATCGGTCTGCCAGTATGTCAGATCGAGCCCGCGCGACTTGCCGTCCGACCATGCGGCGCGCGCAGCGCCCAGCGCCTCGTCGTCATCCCCATTAAAAACCATGACGACCCGCTCATAGGTTGCGCAATCCTTGGGCAGCCCCGCGCTGTCGACGATGAACCTGACATTGGCGCTGTTGGGATTGCCGTCGTCCATGACAAGCACAACAGGCTGGCTCATCGCATCGATGTCGCGCCATGTCCCGTGCGGCAGAAACGAATCTTCGCGGTATGTCCACAAATGCGCATCGAGCGCGTCCGCGCGCTCCTCGGAACCTGTCTGCACCGCCACGCGCCACCCACGCTCAAGCGACTTCTCAAGCAGCGGCGGCAACACGCGCTCAAGCGTCGTGTCTTGCAGATGATAGAACAGAATTTCCGTCATCACGCCGATCCTCGAGTTGTCTCGCGGACAAGCGCAAAGGCCGCCCGCGAGTTTTGATTAGCGTTTCGCCTCGTAATGGTCCGCCACCAGCCGGTTGAGGAGGCGCACGCCATAGCCCGAGCCCCAACTGCGGCTGAGGTCCGATGCGGGAACGCCCATCGCCGTACCCGCGATGTCGAGATGCGCCCAAGGCGTGTCGTCGACAAAGCGTTGCAGGAACTGCGCGGCAGTGATCGAACCACCATTGCGGCTGCCGGTGTTCTTCATGTCGGCGAACTGCGAGTCGATCTGCTTGTCATATTCGGGACCGAGCGGCATCCGCCACACCCGCTCGCCGGTCTCCTGCCCGGCAGCGGTCAGGCGCTCCGCAAGCGTGTCGTTGTTGGAGAACATGCCTGCATATTCGACGCCGAGTGCGACCAGAATCGCACCTGTGAGCGTGGCCAGATCGACCATGAACCTGGGCTTGTGCTTCTTCGCCACGTACCAGAGCACATCGGCCAGCACGAGCCGGCCTTCGGCGTCGGTGTTGATGATTTCGATGGTCTGTCCCGACATCGAGGTCACGATGTCGCCGGGGCGCTGTGCGTTGCCGTCCGGCATGTTCTCCACGAGACCGATCGCGCCGACGACGTTGACCTTGGCTTTGCGGGCGGCGAGCGCGTGCATCAGGCCGACGACGCAGGCCGCGCCACCCATGTCACCCTTCATGTCTTCCATACTGCCGGCAGGCTTGATCGAAATGCCGCCTGTGTCGAAACACACACCCTTGCCGACGAATGCGATGGGCTGCTCACCCGCCTTGCCGCCGTTCCAGCGCATGATGACAGTGCGGCCGTCATGCTCCGATCCCTGAGAGACGCCGAGCAGTGCGCCCATGCCCAGTTTCTTCATGGCCGGAACGTCGAGTACCTCGACGCGGACGCCGAGCTTCCGCAATTGCGTCGCACGCCGCGCGAACTCCGCAGGAAACAGCACATTCGGCGGCTCGTTGACGAGCTCGCGCGCGATCAGCACGCCGTCCACAATGTGATTCTCGGGGCCGAAGGCCTTGCGCGCGGCGGCGACGTCCGCCACCGCGACCGAGAACTGCGCACGCAGCGGCGCGTTGTCGCCGTCCTTCTTCTTTGTTTTATAGCGGTCGAATCGATACGTCCGCAGACGGACACCGGTTGCAATCGCAGCCGCCTGCGATCCCTTCATCGCACCCGACGGAAGTTCTGCGAGAATTGTGACCGCTTCGGTGCCGGCTGAAATCTTGGCCGCGATCTTGCCGCCGAACTTGATGTAGTCGCTGTCCTTGAGCGCAGCGAGCTTGCCCACGCCGATGACGATCAAGCGTCCCGCCTTGAGCCCTTCCGGCGCCAGAATATCCAGTGCCGCACCGCTTTTCCCCTTGAACTGGTTGGCGATGGCCGCTCGCTTCACGGCGGAGGCGGTTGCCCCGAGCGCCTTTCCCGTTGCCGGGCCGAATTTCAGCGTGTCGTCGCAAAACACCACCAGAACGCCGCGGGGGGCAGCGGAAAACGGTACGAAGCCGACCTTGACGGCGTCGGTCATAAGCAAATCCTCCAAATCATCGCGGCTTGCGCAGCCAAGGGACCCGAATCCAGCAGGAATTTCGGATTCGGGACATGAGATAACCCACTATGGCGCTTTCCCGAAGGCGCTGCCAAGCGCACTGGCTTCGTGGCAAGCATGTCCCCGGTGCGGCCGGATTGAGCGTGAATCGCGTGGCCGGAAAGCCACGTCAAATGTTTTATTAACCACACTTTGCGCTCAGCCTCAGGTCAGCCATTTTGTTGACCGATCAAAGGGATGCTATGAAATAAGAATGTACCGGGAATATCGGCCCGCTGCCCTTGGGGGATCTCGCGAGAGATCTGGGCAAAAGGCCTAAACCGGCTGGAGTTTGGGGATATCACTGCCTGATGGGGTCGATCGACACCAGTGTTCTACGGACGGCTGCGCGGCCGTCCGCCGGGGTTTTTGCGTCCGCACGGCGGGGCCGGCGGCTGGCCGCGGCATGAGGCAGTCACGCGTATGGTAACGACGATTCTCGCCCGCTATTTCGCCGCACGTTTCGTGATCGCGTCACTCGCGACTTTCGCGGCGATCTTCTTTCTCGTGATCACTGTCGATTATATCGAACTGATGCGCCGCGCGAGCAGCCTGCCGAATGTGTCGGGCCTGTTCGTCGCGCAAACCGCCCTGTTCCGTGTTCCGCTGACGCTCGAAAAGCTGATGCCGTTCTGCATCATGATCGGCGCGATGGTCTCGTTCCTCGCTTTGTCGCGCCGGCTCGAACTGGTGATCGCGCGGGCTGCCGGTATCTCTGCTTGGCAGTTCACCGCGCCCGCTCTCATCAGCGCGCTTGTGCTCGGCGCGCTCGCAACCGCCGTCTACAATCCGGTGACGGCGGACATGCTGGAACGCGCGAAGGGAATGGAAACCAAGATCTTCACCGACGGAACACCGAGTGTTCAGGAGGGCGCAGGTTTCTGGATCAACCAGTCGACCAGCGAGGGGCAAAGTATCATCAATGCCGCCCGCAGTCAGGGACAAGGCACCCTGCTGACCGGCATGACCGTGTTCCGCTACGACTCGTCGGGGACTTTCCGAGAGAGAATTGAGGCCAGGGAAGCCGCCCTTGAGCCCGGCCGATGGGTCTTCAAGGGGGTCCGGCGTTACAAGCTCGAAAGCCCGGTGGTCGAGGAAGACACCTGGACGCTCAGCACCACTCTCACCCTGGCTCAGGTACGCAACAGCTTCTCCACCCCAGAAACTGTGTCATTTTGGCAACTCCCGGATTACATCAAATCGTCCGAGAACTCGGGACAGGCCACAGCCGGTTACCGCCTCCAGTACCAGAAACTGATCGCGCGCCCGTTTTTGCTGGCCGCAATGGTGCTGCTCGCGGCCGCTGTAAGCCTGCGCTTCTTCCGCTTCGGCGGCGTGCAAAAGATGGTTTTAAGTGGCGTTGCAGCAGGGTTTCTGCTCTATGTCCTGTCGAAAGTAACCGATGATTTGAGCAAGGCCGAGTTGATGCATCCGCTCGCTGCCGCGTGGCTGCCCGTCTGCGTGGGCGGCCTCTCGGGATTTCTAGCCTTGCTGTACCAGGAGGACGGGTAGTGGCCGTTGTCGCCGCCCTCCAAGGACGGACGCCTGCGTTCAGGCGGCGCATTCGCTTGCGCCGTCAAAGCTTCGTCATGTCTGCCGTTCTGGGACTTTGCCTGTCAGTTGGGCTGGGCGACGCGGTGACCACGCCGGCCGCAGCACAGCAATCTTACCGCTACAACCCCCTGCCCCCGAGACCGCCGAAGCCGGCACGTCCTCCGAGCAGTGACGGGCAGATGCTCGTGCAGGCGACCGAGGTCAATTACGACTACAACAACTCTCGTGTCGCAGCGGTCGGCAGTGTCCAGATCTATTTCCACGGAGCGACGCTGGAAGCTGACAAGGTCATCTACGACCAGAAGACCAAGCGCCTCCATGCCGAAGGCAACGTCCGGTTGACCGATTCCGACGGCAAGATCACCTACGCCAACATGCTCGACCTGTCCGACGACTATCGCGACGGCTTTGTCGATTCACTGCGGCTGGACACCGCGGACCAGACCCGCATGGCGGCGACGCGCGCGGATCGCACCAACGGCGACGTCACGGTCTTCCAGAACGGCGTCTATACCGCCTGCGCGGCCTGTAAAGACAATCCGAAGAAGCCGCCGCTGTGGCAGGTCAAGGGCGCGCGCATCATTCACAACCAGACCGAGAAGATGCTGTACTTCGAGGATGCGCGGCTGGAATTCTTCGGTCAGCCGATTGCATTCCTGCCATACTTCTCGACGCCTGACCCGACGGTCAAGCGCAAGAGCGGCTTTTTGATTCCGAACTACTCCTCCAGCACGCGCTACGGTGTCGGCCTCGAAGTGCCCTACTACTTCGCGCTGGCTCCGGACTACGACGCAACAGTGACGCCGCGCTACACCACCAAGCAGGGCCTGCTGCTGCAGGGCGAATTCCGCCAGCGCCTCCTCAACGGCGCTTACGAAATCCGCGGCTACGGCATCCGGCAGAACGATCAGGGGCAGTTCAACGCCGAGCCCGGCGATCGCGAATTCCGCGGAGGCATTGATACCAAAGGCCAGTTTGCACTGAACGACAAATGGGTCTGGGGCTGGGATGCGGTTGCAGTCTCGGACAAGTCGTTCTTCTACGACTACAATCTCGGTCCTTACAAAAACGCGCTCAATGCTTTCCTGCTGACCCCCGATACGGGTCTCTCGCAGATTTACCTGACCGGCGTCGGCAACCGCAGCTATTTCGACGCCCGGGTGATGCACTTCCTTGGCTACTCGGCGGCGGACGACCAGAGCCAGATTCCGATCGTTCACCCCGTGATCGATTATTCGAACGTGCTCAACCGCAACGTGCTGGGTGGCGAATTCAGCTACAAGGCGAACTTCACCAGCTTGAGCCGCCAGACGGCGTCGTTCGATGCCATCAACCCGACTGCGCTGCTTGCCGGATCGTGCCTGCCGAGCGCAAACTCCGCCGTCAAGACTCCCGCGAATTGCCTGCTGCGCGGTATTCCGGGCGACTACACACGGCTGACCGCGGAGGTCTCATGGCGGCGGTCATTCACCGACTCCATCGGCCAGATCTTCACGCCGTTCGCGTCGCTGCGCGGAGACCTGATCAGCGCCAACATCGACAATCAGCCCGGCGTTGCCAACTACCTGCCGGTCGGCTCCACGCAGACTGCGCGCCTTATGCCGACAGTCGGTGTCGAATACCGCTATCCGTTCATCAACGTGCAGCCGTGGGGCACCACGACAATTGAGCCGATCGGCCAGTTGATTATCCGACCCAATGAACCCAGCGCAGGCCGTCTGCCCAACGAAGATGCGCAGAGCTTTACCTTCGACGACAGCAATCTCTTCAGTGTCGACAAATTCTCCGGCTACGACCGCGTGGAAGGCGGCGGCAGGGCCAATGTCGGCGTTCAGGCGACGACGCAGTTCGACCGCGGCGGCTTCATCAACGTGCTGTTCGGACAATCTTACCAGTTGTTCGGCCTGAATTCCTTCGCTATGCAGGATCTGACCAATACCAGCCTCGGCAGCGGTCTCGACAAGAACCGCTCCGATTACGTCGCGCGTATCGCCTATCAGCCGAACAGGATCTACAGCCTGATCGCCCGCACCCGGCTCGACGAGGCAACGGGGGTCGTGCGGCGCTTCGAACTCGAAGGCAGGGCCAACTTCGACCGTTTCGGCGTGAGCCTGCTCTATGGCAACTATGACGCGCAGCCAGAGCTCGGCTTCCTCACACGCCGCGAAGGCATCGTGGCGACCGGATCGGTCAAGGTAGCCACCAACTGGGTGCTGTCGGGCGCGCTGCGCTACGACATCACCAATCAAACGATCAATCAGTACATCGTGGGTGCGGGGTATGTGGACGACTGCTTCATCATTGCAGCGAACTACATCACCGATTACGCCTATACCTCGGCGAGCTACACCAGTCCGGTTACCGATCACCGTATCATGCTGCAAATCGGCCTGCGCACCATTGGCGCCAGTTCGTTCAATACGTCGCAGTAGTAGTGGTGCTCCGGGGTAACTGGATAGCGCGGCCAAGGCGATTGCAGGTTTCGGGGCTTGTCCGCCATTGCGGCGGAATTCGCCTCTGGTTGACGGGACGCGCGCATTACCGCCGCAAACTCAGGGTTGATACTGCGAGGTGCACGCTGGAACCTCCAACCTGGCCACAACGAGCTTGATCATGATCGCGACCTTTTTCCTTCGCTACGCACGGGCGGTCTCACTTGCCGCCGCGTTGCTCATCGCATCGGGTTACGGATCCGGCCTAATGGCCCAGTCCGTTGCAGCGATGGTGAATGGCGAGGCCATTACCAATTTCGACATCGACCAGCGCATCAAGCTGACGACGCTGACCACCCGCAAGACGCCATCGCGCCAAGAGGCTCTCGAAGATCTGATCAACGACAAGGTCAAGATCAAGGAAGGCAAGAAGTATGGCCTCGACCTGTCGGCATCCGACGTCGACGGCGCGTTCGGAAACATGGCATCGCGCATGCGCATGAACACCGATCAGCTCGTGAAGACGCTGGAAGGCCACGGCATTCGTCCCGAGACGCTCAAGCTGCGCATCAGGGCGGACATGACATGGGGCAATCTGGTGCGCGGCAGATTCCAGTCCAGCTTCATTGTGCCTGAGAAAGATCTCGCTGGCGTCGGCGAGGCGTCCGGCGACAAGCCGGAGACCGAAAGCTTTGAATACCTCGTCCGCCCGATCGTTCTGATCGTGCCGCGCGGCTCGGCTCCGTCCGTTATCGAGGCACGCCGCAAGGAAGCGGAACTGCTTCGCAACCGAATCCAGTCCTGCGACGAAGCGCAGGAACTTTTCCGCGCGATGCGTGACGCGGCGATCCGCGATCAGCTCACCAAAACATCGGCTGACCTGCCGCCGAACCTCCGCGAACTGCTCGACAAAACCCCGATCGGCAAGCTGACGCCGCCGGAAGTCACCAAGCAGGGTGTCGAGATGGTGGCGTTGTGCAGCCGCAAGCCCACCAAGGCCGACACGCCGGCCAAGCGGGCCGCCCGCGAGAAGATTTACAACGAGAAATACGAAGCCAAATCCAAGTCGTACCTGCAGGAAGTCCGCAAGGGCTCCATGATCGAAATCCGCAACAAGTGAGTACAACGGCGGCATCGCGGCCATGACCGGAGCCACTACGACCAAGGTATTGGCGCTGACGATCGGCGAGCCCGCGGGCATCGGCCCCGACATCGCCATCGCAGCGTGGTTGAAGCGGCGCGAACTCGACCTTCCCGCGTTCTACCTGATCGGCGACGGCGCATTCGTCATGGAGCGCGCCCGCACGCTGGGCGTTAGTATCGAGACCGCCGAAGCCAGTGCAGAGGAAGCTCACGGAATTTTTGCCGATGCGCTTCCTGTTGTGGCAACGGGCGTCAAAGCGACGGCAAAGCCCGGCCGGCCCGACGACAGCAGCGCGCAGGTTGCGATCGCATCGATCCGTCACGCCGTCGCCGACGTGATCGAAGGACGCGCCGGCGCCATCGTCACCAATCCGATCGCCAAGAGCGTGCTGTACCGGGCAGGCTTCTCGCATCCGGGCCACACCGAATTCCTGGCGCAACTCGCAGCAGCCGTCGGCGGCACGGTCCCGCATCCGGTGATGATGCTGTGGTCGCCGGAATTGGCGGTCGTGCCGGTGACCATCCATCTGCCGCTGCGCGACGCCATCGCGCAACTCACCACGGAACTGATCGTGAAGACCGGACGCATCGTCGCGGCGGATCTGACGGCCCGGCTCGGGATCGCCCGCCCGCGCCTTGCAATCTCGGGGCTCAATCCGCATGCCGGCGAAGACGGCTCGCTCGGGCGAGAGGATATTGAAATCATCGCCCCCGCCGTGGCCACCTTGCACAATGACGGCATCGACGTTCGTGGACCGCTGCCTGCCGACACCATGTTTCACGAAGCCGCGCGCAAGACGTACGATTGCGCGATCTGCATGTATCACGATCAGGCGCTGATCCCGATCAAGACCATCGCATTCGATGACGGCGTCAACGTGACGCTGGGTCTGCCGTTTATCCGCACCTCGCCGGATCACGGCACGGCGTTCGACATCGCGGGCACCGGCCGCGCCAGCCCATCGAGCCTGATCGCGGCGCTCCGCCTTGCGGCGCGCATGGTGGCGGCGTCCGGGGCATGAGCGCCATCGACGATCTGCCGCCGCTCAGCGACGTCATCCGGCGTCATGAACTGTCGGCGCGAAAATCGCTCGGCCAGAATTTCCTGCTTGATCTCAATCTTACATCAAGGATTGCGCGCGCCGCAGCACCGCTCGAAGGCGCGACCATCGTGGAAATCGGTCCCGGTCCCGGCGGGCTGACTCGCGCCCTGCTCGCGCAAGGCGTCAAACGCGTCATTGCGGTGGAGCGCGACGAGCGCGCCATTCCCGCTCTCGAAGAAATTTCGCAACACTATCCCGGCCGGCTGACCATCGTGAATGCCGACGCGATGACGTTCGATCCGCGCCAACATCTCAATGGCGAGCGCGCCAAGATCGTCGCCAACCTGCCCTATAACATCGCCACCGTCCTGCTGATTGACTGGCTGAGCGCCGAACCGTGGCCGCCGTGGTACGACATGATGGTGCTGATGTTTCAGCGCGAAGTGGCCGAGCGAATCGTCGCCCGCGAAAACGACGAGGCCTATGGCCGTCTCGGCGTGCTGTCGAACTGGCGTGCGGAAACGAAAATATTGTTCGACATCGCGCCCGGCGCTTTCGTGCCGCCGCCCAAGGTCACGTCATCAGTGGTGCGGCTGATTCCACGCGTGGCACCCGAACCCTGCGATCGCCGCATGCTGGAGCGCGTCGCTGCCGCGGCCTTCGGTCAGCGCCGGAAGATGCTGCGGCAGAGCCTGAAGTCGCTCAGCGTCGATCCGGCGCTGCTGGCCGCCGCGGCGGGCGTCGATCCCACGCGACGCGCGGAGACCATTCCGGTGTCCGGATTTGTTGCCATGGCGCGGGAATTGACCAATATGCAAAGTGCAAAAACAAAGATGCCCTAGGGGAGAAACTGAAATGGCCGTCCTGCGTCGCCAGTCGATTGTGAAATTCGATGCTCCGCTCTGCGAAACCATCGCGGAGACCCCGAAGCCGCAAGGCCGGGAAGTGCTGGTGAGGATCGAGCGCTGCGGCCTGTGCCATTCCGACCTGCACATTCAGGATGGCTACGCTGATCTGGGCAACGGCAAGAAACTCGATACCACCAAGGGCATGACGCTGCCGTTCACGCTCGGGCACGAAATCGCAGGCGTCGTCGATGAAGTCGGCCCTGACGTCGACAAGGCGCTGATCGGGAAAAAGAAGGCGGTGTTTCCGTGGATCGGCTGCGGCCAGTGCCGCGATTGCCTCAACGGTGACGAGAACCTGTGCGTGCGCAACCGCTATCTCGGCGTCGCGATCGACGGCGGATTCGCCAGTCACGTGCTGGTGCCGGACGTGAAATATCTGCTCGACTACGATCCCCTGCCCGTCAATGTCGCCGCAACGCTGATGTGCTCCGGCGTTACCGCCTACGGCGCTTTGAAGCGTCATCTCGGACGCCCACACGAGCGCAATATGCTGCTGATCGGGCTCGGCGGCGTCGGCATGATGGGTCTCTCGTTTGCACAAGCCATGTTCAAACAGCCGATTTCCGTGGCTGACCTCAGCGCAACGGCGCGCGAGACTGCCCTGAAGAATGGCGCGGCGGTCGCCTATGACCCATCCGAACCCGACATCGTCAAGCGCATCCTGAAGGAAACCGGGGGCGGCTTCGACGAGGTGGTTGATTTCGCGGGCAACGAGAAGTCGATGGCATTTGCAATGGGTGTACTGGCGCGCGGCGGCAAGATCGTGGTGTCCGGCCTGATGGGCGGCAATTTCAGTATCCCGATGGTGCAATGGGTTTACAAGCGCATGACCATCGAGGGTTTCATCACCGGCACCTTGGCGGAAGCGAACGAACTGATGGCGCTGGCCCGCGCGGGCAAGATCAAGCCGACGCCGATGAAGGAAGAGCCGATGGCCGACGTCCAGAAATGGATCGACCAGTTACGCGCCGGCAAGGTGGTCGGCCGCATCATGCTGACGAACTGAGCAAACAGCTATTTCACCTTATCGGGTCTCATCGCCATCCAGATCATGTGGCGCGCGCCGCTGCGTGATCCGGTGGCGCGGATCGGAACCTCATCCACGCCGAAACCCGCCTTGCGCAGCCGCTGGGTAAAACGCGCATCGGGTCCCGACGACCACACCGCCATCACGCCGCCGGGGCGCAGCGCCGCGCGTGCAGCGGTCAGTCCTTTCAGATCGTAAAGTGCATCGTTGGCTTCACGGGTCAGACCTTCGGGACCGTTATCGACGTCGAGCAGGATGATATCGTAAGCCGCAGGATCTGAACGGATCAGATGGCTGACGTCCTTCTGAACGATGCTGACGCGCGGGTCCTTTAAACTGTCGCCAAACATCTCCGCCATCGCGCCCCGCGCCCAGGCCACCACCTCAGGCACCAGTTCGGCAACAATAATCTTGGCGTCGGACCCAAGCACGGCAAGCGCGGCGCGCAATGTAAATCCCATGCCGAGACCGCCGATCAGCATGCGCGGCTTCGCACGCGTCTGAATCCGTCTCCAGGCGAGCGTTGCGAGCGCCTGCTCCGATCCACTGAGACGACTGTTCATTAACTCGTTCTGGCCGAGCTTAATGGAAAACTCCGCACCTCTGCGCATCAGGCGAAGTTCGCCGCCGCCCGGCACTTGCGCGGTATCCAGCAATTCCCAAGGGATCAAGATTCATTCCTTAAACAGCGGAGCAAGCGCGCGGATTGCACGCGCAAAGACGTGTGCTCTCGTTACACCAAACGGGTTCCGCAACGCCACAATTGCAAGCTGAACGCACGCCCGAATGTTGCCTTGGCCTGTCCGAATTTGCGGCCTATTGCGACCCAACTTGTCCCCGACAACCCGCAAAGGGAATTGGTTCCGTGTTGCGTCAGGGGGACAGAATGTCAAACCGAAACGGCATCATAGCGTCGGCCATCGCCGTCAGCTTCGTGTCATTCATCAGCGTCACATCGATGCCGGCAAGCGCCGAACCGGCTGCGGAAAGCGAATGTCTCGCGGCGCCGAAAGCGGCGACGCCTGCAGGAGCCCACTGGTACTACCGCCTCGAGAAAGGCACCAAGCGTAAATGCTGGTATCTCTCCGATGCAGGCGCGAAGGTGAAACAGGCTGCGGATACGACTTCACCGCCGGCAGCGGCAGAACCGGACGTGGCCCCGCCGCCGAAGAAGATGCAAAAATCGCTGGCGAATGCCCGCGCCGAATTGAGAACGGATTCGCCTGACGAAGATAAATCCCTCGCGGAATCGACATGGCCGCCGCTGACGCAGCCCTCGGCCGAGGCCGTCCGCGACGACAATCAAGCGGCGGCGATGCGACCCGGCTCCGAACCCTCCACCATCCAGGACTCGGACATCGCCGCGCGCTGGCCGGAGCCGACCGCCGCCTCGGCAGAAAGTCAATCGAACATGAGCGGAGCAGGACCTGCGCAGCCTGCGCCCGCGCTGACGCCGGATCGTCTGGTCATGGCGGCTGCGACAACGCCAGCGCCCACCGCAACGACTGCGGCGACGGCGACACCGCCGCACAGCCCGGCCCAGCCCATCAACCCATCAACCGACGACGGGACCTTTTCCATCCGGATCTTGCTGAGCGTGCTGGTCTGCGCGCTGGCTCTGGCTGCCATCATCGGCCCGATGATCTTCAAATACATCTGGCCCCAGTCGCGCAAGGACAGCCGCGGGTCCGGGCCGCGCCGTCCGATCTGGGACATGGAGATTTCCCGAGAAACAGTCCGGCAGGACAACCCGCCGCCGACGTCCCGGGTGCATTACGCGGACGCCCCGCCCGAACCGCGCGTGCTCGACGAAGCCGTCGATGAACTTGAGGAGTTGCTGGCGCGGGCGTCAAGGCGTCCGGCGGCATAGGTGCAATCAGTTTATCCACTACGTGGCGTCATTGCGAGCGAAGCGAAGCAATCCAGCTTTGAGATCAAAGAACTGGATTGCTTCGTCGCAAGTGCTCCTCGCAATGACGAGATAAGCTCCGTCACTTCTCCAACTGCTTCTGCAACTCGCGCACGAAGGCCGACAGGCCGGTCTGGCGCTCGCGCTTGAGCCGCTCAGCCTTCAGGATGGTGACGACCTGCGAATAGGCCTCGTCGATCTGGTTGTTGATGACGACGTAGTCGTATTCCGCCCAGTGGCTAAGCTCATGGCTGGCGCGGCTCATGCGCCCCGCGATCACTTCATCGGAATCCTGCGCGCGGGTATGCAGTCGCTTTTCGAGATCGGCTGCGGACGGCGGCAGGATGAAAACACTGACCACATCGTCACGCGCTTTCTCACGCAGTTGCTGCGTGCCCTGCCAGTCGATGTCGAACAGCACGTCATGGCCCGAAGACAGCGCATCCTCGACCCGCTTGCGCGGCGTGCCGTAGGAATTATCGAACACGGTTGCATGTTCGAGCAGTTCGCCGCCCTTCACCATGGCGTCGAATTTCGCCTTGTCGATGAAGTGATAATGCTCGCCGTCAACCTCGCCAGGCCGCATCGGACGGGTGGTGACCGACACCGACATGCTGAGACCCGGCATCTTCTCGATCAGCATGCGCGCCAGCGTGGATTTTCCGGCACCGGAAGGCGACGACAGCACGAACATCAGCCCGCGCCGCTCAACGCCTCTCAAGGTGCCCCCCGCCGTCATGACCTGATCCCCGCTTCCAGCCGCTATTCCAGATTCTGAACCTGTTCGCGAAACTGCTCCACCACATTCTTCATCTCGAGTCCGGTGTTGGTCAGTTCGATGTCATTCGACTTCGAGCAGGTGGTGTTCACTTCGCGGTTGAATTCCTGGGCAAGGAAATCCAGCCGCCGCCCCACCGCGCCGCCCTTGCCGAGCAGTTCACGCGCTTGCGCCACATGCGAGGCGATGCGATCGAGTTCTTCGCGAATGTCTGCCTTGGCCGCGATCATGATCGCTTCCTGGCTGAGGCGATCCGGATCGAAACGGTCGGAGGTATCGAGCAATTCTGCAATCTGCTCAGCGAGCCGCGCCTTGATCGCTTCCGGCTTACGGCCGGGAGCGGCTTCGGCGCGCCTGGCGAGACGCTCGATCTCGTCCATGCGCTGCGCAAGAATCTGGCCGAGCGCAACACCCTCACGTTTGCGCATATCGATCAGGCTTTGCAGTGCCTCTTCGAAGGCGGCCGAGACGGCGGCGCGGGCGGCCTGCAATTCAGCCTCATCGCTCTCCGGCTCGACAACCTCGATCACGCCCTTGATTCCGAGCAAACCGTCCACGCTGGGCGCGACGGCATCGGTCCGGGCAGAGATTTCGGCGGCAACTTTCAGGATCGACGACAAGACCTCGTCGTTGATGCGAACGATGGACCCCGCGCCGGTTCGTTTGACGGACAGGTTGGCATAGACGGTGCCGCGGGAGAGCAACTCGGTCGCACGCTTGCGCGTGGGTGCTTCGATGTCATCCCATCCCGGCGGCAGCCGCATGCGGAAGTCGAAGCCCTTGGCGTTGACGGATTTCAATTCCCATTCGAACGCATAGGGTCCGCTGGTGCCGTGGCTTCGCGCAAAGCCGGTCATGCTCGACAGCGCCATCGCGAAAGGATCTCCATCAACCTCGGGGAACGACGCTCAGCTTGTCCCCGAAATCGGGAGAGCGCGCAAGAGATCGCCGAAAGCTACTGCGTCTTCTCTTCTTCAGGCTCGGCTTCGGCTGGGGCCGCGGCGGGAGTGCGTCTGGCGGTCCGTTTGCGCGCGGCGCCATCGGCCGCAGGCTCGGTCGCGATGATGCTCGCCGGCGCTGATGCCCGTGGCGCGGTGCCCTTCGGAGCAGCCTTAGGCGCCGCCGCCGGTTTGGCGGGAGCGGTGGCGGCCGGCGCCGTTGCAGCGGGCGCAGCCGGTGTCGCCGCGACCGGCTGGTCGTCGGCTTCAACCGTGTCGTTCTGCTGCTGGCGCTCCATCGCGCGCAGCTTCGCAACGCCCTTCTGATGCTGGTCGTAGGTTTCCGTGAAAGTATGACCGCCGGTGCCGTCGGCGACGAAGAACAGGTCACGGGTGCGCGCGGGATTGGCGGTGGCCTCCAGCGAGGCGCGTCCGGGGTTGGCGATCGGTCCCGGCGGCAGCCCGTCGATCACGTATGTATTGTATGGCGACGGCTGCTGGATCTCGCTGCGCTTGATTGGCCGGCCGAGCGTGCCCTTGCCGCCGACGAGACCATAGATGATGGTCGGATCGGATTGCAGCTTGATGCGCTGGCGCAGGCGATTGGTGAACACTGCGGCGACGCGGCTGCGTTCGTCCGCCTTGCCGGTTTCCTTTTCGACGATGGAAGCGAGCGTCACGAGCTGCTCGGGGGAGCGGACCGGAATGTCGGGATTGCGCCGTGCCCAGACGTCGGCGAGCACGCGCTTCTGCGCCTGCTGCATCCGCTGGATCACCTGATCGCGCGGCGTACCGCGGGGAAAGTTATAGGTGTCAGGCAGCAACGTGCCCTCGCGCGGCTGTTCCTTCAGTGAGCCCGCGAAAATATCGTTGTCCTGAATCCGGGCGACGATCTGCTCCGATGTGAGCCCTTCGGGAATTGTGATGGAATGCTGCACCACCTTGCCTTCAACGATGGTGTTGATGACGTCACGCAGGCTGGCGTTCTTCTGGAACAGATATTCGCCGGACTTGAGGCCGGACCGCGCATTGAGTGCGAGAACGCTGCCGATAAAGGTCCAGCGGTCGGCCGTAATCACGCCGTTGCGTTGAAGAATGTCACCGATGTCGGTCATGCCGGCACGCGGCGGAATATTGACGACCTTGTCCTCGGCGAGCGGACCTTTGGTCTCGATGGTCTTCTTGCCGTAGAAAAACACACCGCCCACCAGCAGCATCGCGACGATCAGGAACGTCATGATGGCATTGCCGACGACGACGAATGTATTGCGGGCGCGCTGCGAATGTTTCGGCGGCTGCGGCACCTGCTCGGGCTCGAGCGCCGCGCGCGGACTTCGGGGCGCAATGGGTGGTCTTTGGCTCATCGAAGCAACCTAAAATCCTGCCGGCCGATTAGTGTCGTTGTTTCAGTATTATACGTGGGCCCGTGAGACAAATTATGTCCGAATACGGCAAAACCTTGAAAACAGTTTCTTTCGCCTCGCCCGTATCGATCCTTATATCCTTGCCGCACGGACTGCGCGCAAAACAGCAAGGGCAATCATTGGAAACAGTCTAGTTCGCCAAGCGACGGAGGATTAGCGATGCATTGGTCCCGCCGAAACCGAACGAGTTCGAGAGAGCAACGTTAATTTCGCGCGGCCTCGCCTTTTTCGGCACAAGATCAATCGCGGTCTCGACGGATGGATTATCGAGATTGATCGTCGGCGGCGCGACGTTATCCCGAATCGCCAGGATACTGAAGATGGCCTCGATCGCGCCGGCCGCGCCGAGCAGATGCCCGGTCGAGGATTTGGTCGAGGACATCGACACCTTGGAGGCGGCATTGCCGAGCAGGCGCTGGGCTGCGCCGAGTTCGATCTCGTCCCCGAGCGGCGTCGAGGTGCCGTGGGCATTGATGTAGTCGATGTCTGATGCCGTCATGCCGGCGCGCTTCATCGCCATGCCCATGCAGCGGAACGCGCCGTCGCCGTCTTCGGCGGGCGCGGTGATGTGATAGGCGTCGCCGGTCAGGCCGTAGCCTACGACCTCAGCGTAAATCTTTGCGCCGCGCTTTTTCGCGTGCTCGTATTCCTCGAGCACCACGATGCCCGCGCCTTCGCCCATCACGAAACCATCGCGATCCTTATCGTAGGGCCGCGACGCGATGGTGGGATTGTCGTTGAACTTGGTGGCCATCGCGCGCAGCGCGCAGAAGCCGCCCATGGCCAGACGGTTGACGGCCGACTCGGCCCCGCCGGCCACCATCACGTCGGCGTCGCCGAAGGCGATCAGGCGGCTGGCATCACCGATGGCGTGCGCGCCGGTCGAGCAGGCGGTGACGACCGCGTGGTTCGGCCCCTTGAGACCGTGTTTGATCGAGACGTAGCCGGACGCGAGATTGATAAGGCGGCCTGGAATGAAGAACGGCGACAGCTTGCGCGGTCCCCGCTCCTTCAGGATCACGGCGGCTTCGCCGATGCCTTCGACGCCGCCGATTCCCGAACCGATCATGGTGCCGGTGGCGCAGCGTTCTTCCTCGGTACTCGGATGCCAGTTGGCGTCATCGAGCGCCTGGGTCGCGGCAGCCATCGCGAAGATGATGAAATCGTCGACCTTGCGCTGTTCCTTCGGCTCCATCCACTGGTCAGGATTGAAGGTGCCATCGGCACCGTCACCACGCGGAACCATGCAGGCGATCTGGCAGGTGAGGTCAGAAACCTCGAATTTCTCGATACGGCTGGCGCCGCTGTCGCCGTTGAGGATGCGTTTCCAGGTCGGCTCAACGCCATTGGCGAGCGGCGAAACCATGCCTAGGCCCGTGACGACAACCCGCCTCATACTTCCATCTCCGGCTTGATCGGCGACGCCCCGCAGCCCGCTAACAGGCCATACCACTAAAACAGCAAGACGGCGGGCCGTTCAATCACAACCCGCCGCGTGTCGTCGTGGCTGCGCGTTGGCGTCAGCTCTTTGCGTTCTTTTCGAGGAACTTTGTGGCGTCGCCCACAGTGAGGATGGTTTCCGCAGCGTCGTCGGGAATTTCGCAACCGAATTCTTCTTCGAACGCCATCACGAGTTCGACCGTATCGAGGCTGTCGGCGCCGAGATCGTCGATGAAACTTGCAGCATCGACCACCTTCTCGGGTTCAACACCAAGGTGCTCGACCACAATCTTCTTAACTCGCTCGCCAATCTCACTCATCGTTTAACCTCGTGCTTGTTCCATTAAACTCGACCGCAAAACGATACGAGCCCCTCGCGGTGCGAAAAATTGCGAATTCGTGCCGTCCGTACCACGCGTTCCCACACTCCCGCCAGTGGAGCGAGATTGCCGAAAACGGCGGCTAGCGCCGCAACGGCAATATACGGGGTTTGGCGATCCTGCAATGGCGTTTTCCCCAACCGATTGCCGTTCGGTTACCATACTTCCCGGGAGTTGACCACACGGCCCCGGCCTCCGTCCAGCAGCCTTCCCGCTTGACAAAAAACCTGCGGAATCAGGCTCAAATCATGGCCATGCCGCCGTTGACATGGATGGTCTGGCCGGTCACGTAGGCCGCCTCGTTGGAGGCGAGGTAAACGGCTGCCGCGGCGATGTCGTCGGGTGTTCCGAGCCGCCCGGCCGGCACCTTGGCGAGAACCCCCTCGCGCTGCTTTTCATTCAGAACGTCGGTCATCGGCGTTGCGATGAAGCCGGGTGCGATGCAATTGGCTGTCACATTGCGGCGGGCGTATTCCGCCGCCACCGATTTCATCATTCCGATCAGTCCGGCCTTCGAGGCGGCATAGTTGCCCTGCCCCGCGTTGCCGGTGACGCCGACCACCGAGGTAATCGCGATGATTCGTCCGAACCGCTTGCGCATCATCAATTTGGTCGCTGCGCGCGCAAGACGGAAGGTCGCCGTCAGGTTGACCCGGATGACGTCGTCAAAATCCTCATCGCGCAATTGCACGAAAAGATTGTCGCGGGTGATGCCGGCGTTGGCGACGAGAATGTCGAGCTGACCCATTGCCTTTTCGGCGGCGGGAACCAGCGCTTCGACTTCGGCCATGTCGGACAGATTGCACGGCAGCACATGCACGCGGTCTTTCAGTTCGCCGGCCAGTGTGTCGAGCGCTTCACGCCGCGTGCCGGAGATCGCAACAGTCGCACCTTGCGTATGCAGCGCGCGCGCGATCGCGCCACCGATGCCTCCGGTCGCGCCGGTGACGAGTGCGGTCCTGCCAGTCAAATCAAACATGTCGCCCCCTTGGAATTGTCCCAAGTCAATTGGTGCACCGTTTGCCGCAAGAAAACGCCGCTCGTCAATGACTTCTGCCTAAACTCTTGTCACAAAACGGCCCTCTTTGACCGCGCTTCCGCGGTCTCATGGCACCTCCCTTGCATATTTCCCTGCATCGCAACGGAGGACACACCGATGGCACCGACCCAAGTCCCGTCACATTCCGCCGGCCTGCAGAAAGTGCTTGGCCCGTTTCAGCTCTGGGGCATCGCCGTGGGGCTTGTGATCTCCGGAGAATATTTCGGCTGGAGCTACGGCTGGAATACAGCTGGCACGCTGGGTTTTCTGGTCGCCACCGTGCTGGTCGCCACTATGTACACCACTTTCATCTTCAGCTTCACCGAACTGTCGACCGCCATTCCCCATGCCGGCGGTCCGTTCGCCTATGCGCGGCGCGCCTTTGGACCGACCGGTGGGTTCATTGCCGGCTTTGCCACTTTGGTTGAGTTCGTTTTCGCGCCGCCTGCGATTTCTCTCGCCATCGGCGCTTATCTCAATGTGCAATTTCCGGGCATCAACCCGAAATGGTTCGCGCTGAGCGCCTATGTCATCTTCATCGCGCTGAACTGGATCGGCGTCGGCATCGCCGCTGCCTTCGAACTGTTCGTTACGGTGCTGGCAATCGCTGAACTACTGGTTTTCATGGGCGTGGTTGCACCCGGATGGTCGATGGCAAATTTTGTCGCCAACGGCTGGGCCGGCGGCAACACGTTCAACGGTGCCGCGATTTCCGGCATCTTTGCATCGATTCCGTTCGCGATCTGGTTCTTCCTCGCCATCGAGGGCGCTGCGATGGCCGCCGAAGAAGCCAAGGAGCCGCAGAAGACAATTCCGATCGCTTACGTGGCAGGCATTCTCACGCTGGTGCTGCTGGCCTTCGGCGTCATGATCTTTGCCGGCGGTGTCGGCGACTGGAGCAAGCTCGCCAACATCAACGATCCCTTGCCGCAGGCAATGAAAGTCGTCGTCGGAGAAAACAGCGGCTGGCTGCACATGCTGGTGTGGATCGGCCTGTTCGGGCTGATCGCCTCGTTCCACGGCATCATCATGGGCTATTCACGCCAGATCTTCGCTCTGGCGCGCGCCGGCTATCTCCCCAAAACATTCGCCGCGCTCAGCCCGCGCTTCAACACCCCGCACCGCGCCCTGCTGGCGGGCGGCGCGGTCGGCCTCATCGCGATCTTCAGCGACGAATGGGTGCAGTTCGGCGGACAGACGCTCACCGCCAACATCGTGACCATGTCGGTGTTCGGGGCGATCATCATGTACCTGATCTCGATGGCCGCGTTGTTCAAACTGCGACAGAGTGAACCCAACCTGGTCCGCACCTATCGCGCGCCGTTCTATCCCGCGTTCCCGGCCATCGCATTCGGACTTGGACTGGTTTGCCTGTTCGCGATGGTGTGGTTCAATGCTATGCTGACGCTGCTGTTCCTCGTGCTGATGGGGCTGGCCTATGCCTACTTCAGACTGACGGCCGGCCAGCGCGACTCGGCAGCGCCCGACGAGATGCTGTCCGTCACGGCGAACTCTGTGCCGGCGGAATAAGGCTTGTCACTATACGAGGTGGAAACCGTTGCGCTATCGTACCGCCATCGACCAGCAACTGTTCGCCTTCGATAACCTGAAGCAGGTGATGGCTTATGCCAGCCCTGCGCGTTCGGGCGATTATCTTGCAGGCATCGGCGCTGCCACCGCGCAGGAACGGATGGCGGCGCGTCATGTCCTTGCGGAAACCCCGCTCAAGCAGTTCCTCACCGAGGCGCTGATACCTTACGAAGACGACAACATCACCCGCCTCATCATCGACAGCCACGATGCGAAGGCGTTCGCGCCGGTGTCGCACATGACCGTCGGGGACTTCCGTAACTGGCTACTGTCCGAACAAGCCACCACCGAAGCGCTGGCGGCCCTGGCGCGTGGCCTCACCCCGGAAATGGTCGCGGCCGTCTCCAAGATCATGCGCAATCAGGATTTGATCGCAGTCGCGCGCAAGGTCCGTGTCATTACCCGCTTTCGCGATACCATCGGGCTTGAGGGCCATCTGTCGGTGCGGTTGCAACCCAACCATCCCACCGACGACCTGCGAGGCGTGGCGGCATCGACGCTGGACGGCTTGCTGATGGGCTCCGGCGACGCGGTGATCGGACTCAATCCCGCATCCGACAGCATGCCTGTGCTCCGCGATCTCTTGCACATGCTGGATGAAGTGATCCAGCACTTCGCGATTCCGACCCAGAGTTGCGTGCTGACTCACGTTACCAACACCGTGAAACTCGCCGAGGTCGGCGCGCCGGTCGATCTCGTGTTTCAGTCGATCGGCGGGACCGAGAAGACCAACCGCTCCTTCGGCGTCACACCGGAAATCCTCGACGAGGCGCGCGACGCGGCACTGTCGTTAAAGCGGGGCACCGTCGGCGACAACGTGATGTATTTCGAAACCGGACAAGGCAGCGCACTTTCCGCCGACGCCAACTTCGGAGTCGATCAGCAGACCTGCGAGGCGCGGGCCTATGCGCTGGCGCGACGCTACAAGCCGTTGCTCGTCAATACCGTGGTCGGCTTCATCGGTCCCGAATATCTCTACGACGGCAAGCAGATCATCCGCGCCGGTCTGGAAGATCATTTCTGCGGCAAGCTGCTCGGCCTGCCACTCGGCTGCGATATTTGCTACACCAATCATGCCGAAGCCGATCAGGACGACATGGATACGCTGCTGGTGCTGCTCGGCACCGCCGGCATTAGCTTCATCATGGGCATTCCCGGCGCGGACGACGTGATGCTCAACTATCAGAGCACGTCGTTTCACGATGCCCTCTTCCTGCGCGAGACGCTGGGCCTGAAACGCGCACCGGAATTCGAGGCGTGGCTGCAACGCATGCAGATCACCGACGCCGACGGACGGTTGCGTCCACCCTCGCCCAATGCACTGCTCGGCGGCATGGGCCAGCTCAAGTCGCTGGTTGCATGACGGACAAGAACGTCACAGAGAGCGCTTCCGTAACAGAAAGTCCCTGGGCCGAGTGGCGCAGAGTGACGCCGGCGCGGCTTGCGCTCGGCCGCGCGGGCGCCGGCATGCCGACCGACGAGGTGCTGCGCTTCGGCTGGGCCCATGCGATGGCGCGTGACGCGATTCATGCGGCGCTCGACGTGCCGAAGCTGGAATCCGGCTTGCGTGAACAAGGATGGAACGTCGCGCATACCCACAGCCATGCGCCGGATCGCATCACCTATCTGCGGCGGCCCGATTTGGGCCGCGTGCTCGACCCGCACGAAGCTGCGAAGCTGCGCGTGCTGGATGTCGCGGCCGGGGGGATCTGCATCGTCATCGGCGACGGCTTGTCGTCGCTCGCGGTCGATCGCCATGCCGCACCATTGCTCGCCGCTCTCAAGCCCCTCATGAGGGAAGAACTCACAGGCTCGCCCGTGATCATCGCCACGCAGGCGCGGGTGGCGCTCGCGGATGAAGTCGCCGGTCTGCTGAACGCGAAGCTCTCGATCATGCTGATCGGCGAGCGTCCCGGACTCAGCTCGCCGGACAGCCTGGGCATCTACATCACCCATGCGCCGTTCAAGGGGCGCAACGATGCCGACCGCAACTGCATCTCCAATGTGCGGCCGGAAGGGCTGAGCTACGCAGCCGCCGCGTTCAAGCTGGCGTGGCTGGTGCGCCAGGCGCTGCAACGCGGATTGACCGGCGTGGACCTGAAGGACGAGAGCGATCTGGTCCTGCTGACAGGAAAAACGCAACCGGCCGTCACAAACGGTTAGAAACGCGCCGCCCGATCAGGCGACGCGTTAAGTGAGAAGCGATGACGCGATGTGGCGCACTAGCGAAACAGCGCGACAACCTTGTCCCACAGCGATCCGTTTCCATCACCGTCGTGGATCGAAGGCGAAGGCTGAACTTCGGAGACAGGATCCGACGCCGGGAACGTATCCATTAGCCCGCTTTCCAGCCTCGCATGCGTCTCCCTGTCGGCTTTGAGCGCATGCTCTGGATCGGCGGCATGGATGTCGACAGGAGCCGGATCGAACTTTGCCATCTTGAGCCTCCTTCAAGCCGCGGTTGCCTTGGTATTCACGCCCTTGCGAAGTGCGACGGTGTTCAGCTTGGTGTTGGCCGCCTTTTCCTCATTCAGGTTGGTTGTGAGAAAGCGCACGATCTCGTCGTGCCCCAACGACTCCGCCCACGCGATCAAGGTGCCGTAACGAGCGATCTCATAATGCTCGACGGCCTGACAGTTGGCGACGATAGCCGCATCCAGCACGGCCTTGTCTTCGATCTCGCCCGCCGTTTCGTCGGCTTCTTTGATGATGCCGTCGATCGCCGGACAGGTCGTCCCCTTCGGCTCCTGACCGAGCTTCGCGAACACTTTGTTCAGGCGGTCGATCTGGCTGTTGGTTTCCGCAAGATGGTTCTTGAGACCCGTCTTCAAATCGGCGTTCGTCGCCTTGTCGATCATCTTCGGCAACGCCTTGGTGATCTGCTGCTCGGCGTAGAAGATATCCTGCAATCCATGCAGCAGGAGGTCATCAAACGTCTTGATGTCTTTTGTAAAAATACCCATAGCGCTCTCCTTTTGTTGTCCGGCGAGAACGTCACGGCCGCAGGATTGTTCCTCTCGCAAGTGAATTCGATTGCAGTCCGGAGAGGAGCAGAGTGAGACGCTTACTCAAACATCTCAGCGGCGTTCGATCCGAAGAAAATATTTCCGGAACTCTGGCTGCGCTGCGCGCTTGGTGTGCACCTCAAAAATGCCGGGAGCACGACCATGGAAAAAACAATCGATCTGCGAACATCCGTTACCGAACTTCCGGCGTCTGGCGTGTCCTGGGCGGCAATCACAGCAGGCGCACTCGCCGCTCTTGCATTGACCCTGGTGCTCTTGTGGTTCGGGACCGGGATGGGATTCAGCGTCGTCTCCCCCTGGAGCGACTCCGGCGTCTCAGCCACAACCTTCAAGATCGGAACCGGACTTTATCTGGTCGTTGTCGCGATGATTTCTTCCGCCGTAGGCGGTCATATCGCGGGGCGACTGCGCACCCAATGGTACGGGCTTCACAGCAACGAGGTTTACTTCCGCGATACCGCGCAAGGGTTTCTCGCCTGGGCACTGGCATCGGTGATTGGCGCACTGTTGCTAGCCTCTGCGGCGACCACCATCATCGGCAGCACCGCCGGCGGTCTTTCACAGGGGGCCAGTGCTGCGGCCAGCCAATCCTCCGGAGCCATGAGCGGTTATGTCGACCAGTTGCTGCGCCCTGATCCGGCGGCTGCAACAGGACCCGCAGGCGACGGCACCGAGACCCATTCAGAACTGACACGGCTGCTCACGTCGAGCTTTCAAACCGAACGCGACCTGAAGCCTGCCGATCGCATTTATGTCGCTCAGGTGGTGGCACGCCGCACTGGCCTTAGCCAGGCAGACGCGGAGAAGCGCGTCAACGAAGTGCTCACGCAGGCCAAGACCGATCTGGACAAGGCGCGCAAGGCCGCAGCACAGCTCGCGTTCTGGATGGCCGCCTCCCTGCTCGTCGGCGCGTTTTCGGCGAGCATCGCAGCCGCCGAGGCCGGAGCATTCCGTGATCGCAACTGGGGCACCGTCCCCTTCAGGAAGGAGTAACGCTCATGCCGATTCTGTTATGGCTGCTTGGAATCCCGCTGCCGCTCATTCTGCTGATCATCTTGCTCCGCTAGTGACGATCGTCGGAACACGCGCCAAAATAAAAGCCGCGCCACCCGAGGGTGACGCGGCCATGGCCGTTCTGTTGCTAGGTGGACCTACCCCGAATGGTTACGCCGCGAGGCGCACTTCATTCATGCGAACGTTATCGTTTGCATTTAGGTTTTGACCCGATAACGGCGGTATCATGCCGAGCACACTTCAAAGCTTCTTCACGGCCATCGAACCTATTTCGCCCCCATCAGAAACGGTTATGAGCCTTTAAAGCTCTAACCGCTTCTGGTGGAGGCGCCGGGGTACTGCCCCCCGGGTCTGCCCGTAGTCCGCCCTGAGATTCAGCGCCATCGTCTTGCGACATCACCAATATAAGCGAGATTTCCCGCTTTGTAAGGTGCAAAACGAGCCCGTGTTGGCGGCGAAAAGCCGCCACAGCATCCGGAACTTATCTTGCTGCGGCAAGCGCAGCTTTGGCGGCTTCGATGTCGCCCGGACCTCCGACAGCGACACCGACCGCACCGTCGGCGATCCGCTTGACGAGACCGCTGAGGACCTTGCCCGCCCCGATCTCGAGGAAATGCGTCACGCCGTTTGAGGCCATGTACGCGACGCTTTCACGCCAGCGCACAGTGCCCGTCACCTGCTCCACCAGCCGCTTGCGGATTTCATCCGGGTCGGTGATCGCGGACGCCAGCACGTTGGAGACCAGCGGCGCTTTCGGCCTGTTGATAGTGACGCCACCGAGCGCTTGCGCCATCGCGTCGGCGGCGGGCTGCATCAGGCGGCAGTGGAACGGCGCGGATACGGGAAGAAGCATGGCACGCTTGGCACCCTTGGCCTTGGCGATTTCGGTTGCGCGTTCGACGGCCGCCTTGTCGCCGGACACCACCACCTGTCCGCCGCCGTTATCGTTGGCGGCCTGACAAACCTGTCCTTGGGCGGCTTCCTCGGCCACCGCAACCGCGGCCTCGTAATCGAGACCGAGCAGCGCAGCCATCGCGCCGACGCCGACCGGCACGGCCTTCTGCATGGCGAGACCACGCGTGCGCAGCAGCTTCGCCGTGTCATGAATCGAGAAACTGCCCGCCGCCGCCAACGCGGAATACTCACCGAGCGAATGACCGGCGACAAACGCCGCATCGCGCGCGATGTCGACACCTGCTTCGGCTTCCAGCACGCGCAGCGTCGCCAGCGACACCGCCATCAGCGCCGGCTGCGCGTTCTCTGTAAGTTGCAGCGTTTCCGCAGGACCGTCCCAGATGATCGCCGTTAGCTTCTCGCCGAGCGCCGCATCGACCTCGTCGAACACAGCCCTGGCCGCCGGAAATGCATCGGCGAGTGCCTTGCCCATGCCGACGGTCTGGGAGCCTTGTCCCGGAAAAGTGAATGCTGCTGTCATGGAAAGTCCCCAAAAATGATGGGCCGTAAGACACCGGCAGGGCCGCGGGTGTCAAGTCGCGCCGCGGTAACGGCGGAAACGACGTTGTGTGGCTGCCTGCCAGCGGAACCCGGCGAGGCGGCGCGCGTTGGTTACGGGGCGCGCTCTCATGGAGGGCTCAAATGGAAACCCCGCGCAAACCTGAAACCCTGGCGCTAGCGCCGGTCTTGATCTTCGCTGCCGTTCTCCTTTCGGTGTTCGGCGCAGCACTGGTGACAGCATTTGACACTAACCCAACGGTGGTCGCCGCTACGGACAAGGCCCCCCCTGGAACAACGGGCCTCGCAAGGCCACATCCGACATCGGAGCGGCGCTGAACATGAACGAGAATATGGATGACCAGGTTGGTGGCAGGCGTGCTTACAACAAGTTCCTTTGGGGAGCGGCCATCGGGGTGATCATTCTGGGCGGAGCCTTGGTCTATTCGAGCCAGCAAATGGACGTCGGAAGGGTCATTCCGATCGCGGGACCCGCCGACAATGCCGGAGCGCCGAGGCCGTCCGACATCAAATAGGTCCCCATACCGCTGCCGCAGGGCTGAAAGCTTCAGCAAACGGCTATTCCACGCCCAAATCAGCCCTGTTTTGCCTTGCAAACAGAGCTGGAATCCTTATAACCGCGCCATCCGTGGATCCCGGCCGGGAGCTGAACGGACGGTCTCAGCAATATCACCTCTGGCGATTTTGATGTGACAGGGCCAGTCGGTCCGTCGTCCCGTGCTTCCGCCTTCTGAGCAATATCGAGTCCTTTCCGAAGGGTCTCGAAGGGCTTGCCGCCAGGAACCGCGCTAACATTGGAAAGGACTCCCATGCCTCTTTACGAGCATGTATTTCTCGCGCGTCAGGATGCGAGCGCCCAGCAGGTCGAGGAATTCACCACGCAGATTACCGGCGTGATCGAAGGTCTCGGCGGCAAGGTCACCAAGACCGAGAACTGGGGCGTGCGCTCCCTCACCTACCGCATGAACAAGAACCGCAAGGCGCATTTCATGCTGCTGAATATCGACGGCCCCGCAGCGGTGGTCGCCGAGATCGAGCGGCAGGAACGCATCAGCGAAGACATCATCCGTTACATCACCGTTCGCGTCGACGAACTTGAGGAAGGTCCCTCCGCGATGATGCGCAAGTCCGAGCGCGACCGCGACGAGCGCGGTGGCGGCGGTTTCCGCGGCGATCGTGAAGGCGGCGGCTTCCGTGGCGGCGACCGCGATGGCGGTGGTTTCCGTGGGGACCGTGGTCCGCGCCGTCCGCGTGACGAAGATGCAACCGCAGCAGTTGAGGAGTAAGAACCATGGCTGAAGCAGGTGCACGCCGTCCGTTTTTCCGCCGCCGCAAGACGTGCCCGTTCACGGGTCCGAACGCGCCGAAGATTGACTACAAGGATTCCAAGCTGCTGATGCGTTACGTGTCCGAGCGCGGCAAGATCGTGCCGAGCCGCATCACTGCCGTGTCCGCGCTGAAGCAGCGTGAACTCGCCCGCGCCATCAAGCGCTCGCGGTTCCTCGGTCTGCTGCCTTACGTGATCCGCTAAAAATCATTGCGAGCGCGCGAACATCGCGCGCTCGCAATTCTCTCGACGTTTTATTTTCATAACACTGCGGGGTCGTCCCACGGTGGATGGTTGGGGTTCACAGAACCTCTAACCGCTCGAAAGGAGCGGGACAGCTGATGATGACGGGCATCCTCATAGCACTGGCGGCCGGCCTCGCGTCGGCGACGATGTTCGCCTCGATCATTTCGGGCGCGCTGATGTCGCTTGTGCTGTTTTACCTCGCTCCGCTGCCCCTGATGGTTGCGGCGCTGGGCTGGGGATCGGCCACCGCGCTGATTGGCGGCGTCATCGCGGCGCTGGGTCTCGGCTTCATCTTCGGCTTTCCCTACACGGCAGCTTTCGCGCTGACGGTCGCACTGCCGGCCTGGTGGCTCGGACACCTCACGCTTCTGGCGCGCCCGGTCTCGAGCGACCCGCAGCTCGCCAATCTTTCGCCGGCGCTCGATTGGTATCCGACCGGACGCATTCTGGCCTGGACGGCGCTCTTCGCCAGCATCACCACGATCAGCGCGCTGCTAACGCTCGGCACCGACGCCGATACGATCACCGGGGCGCTGCGCCGCGGCCTGCTCCGCATCATGGGCACGCGCGGAGCGCCTTCGGGCGAAGCCGACCGCGTGGTCGATGCGCTGGTTGCGATCGCGCCGGGTGCGGCCACCATCATCGCGATGATGACGCTGACGCTCAACCTGTGGCTCGCCGCGAAAATCACCACCACGTCCGGACTGATGAAACGGCCGTGGCCCGATCTGCGCACCACAACGTTGCCCGGAATGATTCTGATCGCGCTGCTGGTCGCCGTCGTGCTTTGCTTCGTTGGCGGACTGCTGGCGATGGTGGCCCAGATCGTGAGCAGCGCGCTGCTGATGGCCTACGCCGTCACCGGTTTCGCGGTGCTTCATACGGTGACGCAGGCCTTCTCCGGCCGGGCCTTCGTGCTCGGCGCGGCCTATGCCGCGACGCTGTTCATCGGCTGGCCGCTGCTCGGCATGATCAGCCTCGGTCTCGCCGATGCAGTGTTCGGAATTCGACAAGCCTACTGGACCCGGCGCGGGCCACCGCCCATGCCGACGACCTGACATTCACCTCAAACCCAAACTTCAACTCAAACGACAGACGAACGGAGAATTCAAATGGAAGTCATTCTGCTGGAACGCGTGGCCAAGCTCGGCCAGATGGGCGATGTGGTCAAAGTGAAGGACGGGTTCGCCCGCAACTTCCTGCTCAAGCGCAACAAGGCGCTGCGCGCGACCAAGGACAACCGCGAGAAGTACGATGGCATGAAGGCCGAGCTCGAGGCCAAGAACATCCAGGCCAAGGGCGAAGCGACCAAGGTCGCCGAGAAGATCGACGGCCGCAACGTCATCGTCATCCGTCAGGCGTCGGAAACTGGTCAGCTTTACGGTTCAGTGTCGGTGCGTGACATCATGGCGGCGCTGGAGAAGGACGGCGTTGCGCTCAACCGCCAGCAGGTGCTTCTCGACGCCCCTATCAAGACCATCGGCCAGCACAAGATCACCGTCGCGGTGCATCCGGAAGTCGAAGTCCATGTGACGACAACGGTGGCGCGCTCCGAGGCGGAAGCCGAGCGCATCAACCGCGGCGAAGACGTCAACAGCCGTCAGGAAGATCGCGATGCGGCTGCCGAAGCCATCGCCGCTGCCGGCGAATTCTTCGATCCGGAAGCCCAGCAGGACGATGCGGAGCAGCCGGCTGCCACCGAAGAGAAGTAAGAGTTCGGCGCCAGCCGATCAGACTTCGAATAAAAGCAAGCCCGGTCTCAATGAGACCGGGCTTTTGTTTGTCTGGCGCATGCCGGCCTTAGCTGTTGCCGTGGCGACAGCCCTGGCGTCTGGGCTTTCAGGCCGCGTTGGTGACTCTCGGCGCGATAGCCTGATCGATCATCGCAATCGACGCCAGCGCGGTAGCGGTATGTTTCTCTACGCCGTCGATCACGCAGAATACGTCAGCCGTCACCACCGACAATTGCCGGCCCGGTTTCACAACACGCGCACGGCAGATCAGCCGGTCGCCAGTCGCTGGCGCGAGCAGGTTGAGCTTGTATTCAGCGGTCAGCACCGCCTGCCCCTTTACTGTCGCAGCAGCAATCGTCGTCGCGTTGTCGATCAGGAACGCGGTGACACCACCGTGAAAGAAGCCGTTCTGCTGCAACAGTTCCGAACGACGATCGACCGACAGCACACAACCGCCGCGCGTTAGATCTGTCACTTCTGCGCCAACATGAACCATGAACCCCTGACGCATGACATTGCTGCGAATATGGGCTGCAATCGAGGCGAATTCTGCATCGATCTCTTGAAGCATTAGCGGCCTCCGCTTGTCGTCAATGCGCGAACGGCGCATGCGATCAGCACATCCGCCTGCTCTCGCGGATCAATCGGGTCACGGCCCGACAGCCACGCGCGGCAAAAGAACTGTGCGGGTCCGATGATCTGGCTGGAAAACATAGCGGCCGTCATCGGACGCAACTCACCGCTGGCGACCAACGGGGCCCGCCAGGCTTCGATGCCCTCCATCAGCGTGGAGTTCTGGGCATGTCGCGCATCACGCACATCCTGAGCCCACTCGCTGCGGGATATCTCAAACAGAAAATTCGCCTCGCTCCGGTTGTTGACCACCCATTCCAGATGCGTGCGGATCAATCGCGCGATGCCCTCGTCTGCATCCAGCGGCGTATCGATCGCGGCGAGCATCGCGAGGTGGTAGCGCCGCAGCACGTGGAGAAACAGCGTGCCTGCGAGTTCGCGCTTGGAGTTGAAGAAGTGGAAGAAGCTGCCGTTGGACGCGCCCGCCCGTTCGCGGATCGTGGCGACCGTGGCTTTCTCGAAGCCGTCCCGGTCGAACACTTCCAGCGCCGCCGTCAGCAAACCAGTCCGCACGTCCGCCATCGCCACATCCCCCGATGTCTAGATCATTGCTCTAGAGTAATACTCTAGTCAAGACAGTCTTTGGCGGCGGAGAATGACCGCCCCGTCGCGAGGGCCTCAGTGAGAGATGGGCGGTTCCGGCTTTCCGGCCGGCGTCGGGGGAGGTCCAGCGAAGGCAGCCTTCGGTGCCGGCGGAGGTCCCATGTCGATGGTCAGCGGGCCAGAGGGAATCTCTGCCTTCGGCAACGCGACCGCGACATCAGCCGGCTTCTCGGCTTCCTTGGGCCGGCTCTCCCCTTCCTTTGGTGCCGGCGTAACGGCGGGCACCGGATCCGGGCGCGTGCCGTCGGCCTTCGGGGATTCGGTTCGGGCGGTCTCGGTCTTTGGCGAATCGGCCTTCGGTGAATCGGATTTGGACGCCTCGGTCGTAGCGGCCGCGTCCTTTGGTGTCTCGTGCCGGGCCTCGTCCTTCGGCGGCAGCCCTGCCTTACCCTTGGCGGCAAGCCGGGCCGCCCTGCGCTCGGCGGCCGCCTTCTGACGGGCAGCCAATGCGCCGTCAGGCGCACCCGCACCGGGCGGCGTGCCGCCCTGTATTCCGTCCGCGTCGGGCCGGGCAACTTCACGCGATGGCCTGCGGCCACGCTCCGCCGCTGGCTCCGATGGCGCGCCCCCGCTTTTCGCCTCTTGACCCTGCCTGGTCAGATTTCCCCCGGCGACCGGCGCATTGGCGGCACCGCTGGAGAGCACATAAGCGCTCATAGCGGCAGCCATGTCGGTGCTGGTGGTGTAGTGCTGGCGCAGGAAGCCAGGCAGCGACCCCGGCGACACGCTTTTCAGCAACCCGCGCGCGCTCTTGTGGCACAGCGAGCAGGTGCTGGAGAAAATCTGGGAGGGAGGCTTGCCGGCTTCAAGATTCTGCGCGTCTGCCGGGACCACCCCGAACCAGCCCAAAGCAAAAGCCACCGCCGCCAAAATGAGCGCTCGGCTCAACATCCAAGGTCTCCAGATATCTAGCCGGTCAAGGGCGGGACTCACGCCGCCCTGCCCTCGGCCTCGCGGTCACCTTTAGCGGATTATGACGCGAATGGAAGCACCGAGATTTTGGCATGTTCGTGAGCCTGTCGCGAGAGCAGGATGCTCACTTTTCAGGCCTCCGCCCGAAGCTCACCGGGCGAAAACGCAGATCAGGTTTACGCGGGCGGCGTATACGGCAAATTGCGATTGAAACCGGAACCGAAAATGCCCAACATTCAGAATGCTAGGGACCACATGGATCGTTGGACATGCGTTCGATGGATCGTCTGCTGCGATTTTGCCTGAGCCAGTTCATCCGGCGCGGCACGATAACTTTTACGACGTCGTCGGGAAGCACCTTCACCTGCGGCGACGGAACGGGCCAGCCCGTTTCGGTCAAATTCCTGACCGCCGAGGCCGAACGGCACCTTCTGCTCGACCCGGAACTGGCGCTCGGGGAAATCTATACCGACGGCGATTTCGTGATGGAAAAGGGCTCCATCGCCGATCTGCTTGATGTCGCGCTCGGCCAGCCGGATATGGTGCCGCGCTGGTCCAAGGTCCGGTGGTGGCTGCGCTACCTGATCCGCCACTGGCAGCAATTCAATCCCCCGGCCCGCTCCAAGCGCAACGTCGCCAGCCATTACGACCTCGACGGACGGCTCTATCGCCTCTTCCTCGACGCCGACATGCAATATAGCTGCGCCTATTTCGAAACGCCCGATTCCACGCTCGACGACGCTCAGCTTGCCAAGAAACGCCACCTCGCCGCCAAGCTGCTGGTCAAGCCGGATCAGCGCGTGCTGGATATCGGCTCAGGCTGGGGCGGCCTCGGCCTCTATCTCGCAGAGATGACCGGCGCAAAGGTCACCGGCGTGACCCTGTCCGAGGAACAGCTTGGCGTCGCCAATGCCCGCGCCGACGAATTGAACCTGACCGACCGCGCTGAATTCCGTTTGCAGGACTATCGCGCGACGCCCGGCCCGTTCGACCGCATCGTCTCGGTCGGCATGTTCGAGCATGTCGGCGTCGACTACTACGACACCTACTTCAAACGCTGCGCGGAACTGCTCACCAGCGACGGCGTGATGATGCTGCATTCCATCGGCCGCCCGGAAGGACCTGGCATCACCAACCCGTGGATCGCGAAGTATATTTTCCCAGGCGGCTATATTCCCGCGCTGTCGGAAGTCCTGCCCGCGATCGAGCGCGCGGGCCTCCTTGTGGCCGACATCGAGATTCTGCGGCTGCATTACGCCGAAACACTAAAGGCCTGGCGCGAACGCTTCCTTGCCCGGCGCGAGGAGGCAGCCAAACTCTACGACGAGCGCTTTGTCCGGATGTGGGAATTTTATCTAGCGTCGTCTGAAATGTCGTTCCGCAAGCAGAACGTCATGGTGTTCCAGATCCAGCTCACCAAAAAGCAGGACGCGGTTCCGCTCACGCGCGATTACATCGCCCTGGAAGAACAGCGGTTGCGCGGGGTTGAGGCGGCGAAACGCCCCTTGCTGCGGCTGGCGGGCGAATAGTCACGGTCAAGCTCCATCGCCTTTGCATACCGCCGCGTCCACACATCTGTGGGCGGCGTGTGTATAAGCTGACAACGTGCTTTCGCGCGGCCCTGTGGCGGTGCCAGATACGCGCCCCGCATTCGCCGAATTGGAAGCATACTCCGTCGCTATGGCCATTACTGATTCGAACATTATCAAGCTCGCGCCGGAAGCCGGCACGCCGGCCTACCGGACTGCGCCTCACAATATCGAGGCCGAACAGGGACTTCTCGGCGCCATTCTGGTCAACAACGACGCCTTTTATCGCGTCTCGGATTTCCTCGAGCCGAAGCATTTCTTCGAGCCGATCCATCAGCTGATCTTCGAGACCGCGGCAAGCATCATCCGCGCCGGCAAGGTCGCGACCCCGGTGACGTTGAAGACCTTTCTTCCGGCTGACACCGACCTGGGCGGCATGACGGTGGCGCAATATCTCGCGCGTCTCGCTGCCGAAGCGACCACCATCATCAATGCGCAGGACTATGGACGGACGATCTACGATCTTTCGATCCGGCGCGATCTCATTCGCCTCGGCGAAGACATGGTCAACGTCGCCTTCGACGCGCCGGTGGATTTCGCGCCGCGCGCGCAGATCGAGGACGCGGAAAAGAAGCTCTACGACCTGGCCGAGTCCGGCCGCTATGACGGCGGCTTCCAGAAATTCTCGCAGGCGCTGACCATCGCGGTCGACATGGCCGCGGCGGCTTACAGCCGCGATGGCAATTTGTCGGGACTGGCCTCGGGCCTGCGCGACATGGACATCAAGATGGGTGGCTTGCAATCGTCCGACCTCATCATCCTCGCCGGACGCCCTGCCATGGGCAAAACGGCGCTGGCGACCAACATCGCTTACAACGTCGCGCGGTCCTGGCGCGGCGAATTGCAAGCCGACGGCCAGATGAAATCGGTCAACGGCGGCATCGTGGGCTTCTTCTCGCTCGAAATGTCGGCGGAGCAGCTCGCCACGCGTATTCTGTCCGAGCGCACTGGAATCTCATCGAGTTCGATCCGCCGCGGCGGCATCAGCGAGCAGGATTTCGACAAGATCCGCGACCACTCGATCGAGATGCAGAACCTGCCGTTCTATGTCGACGACGGCGGCGGCCTGTCGATCTCGCAACTGACCGCGCGCGCGCGGCGGCTGAAGCGGCAAAAGGGTCTCGACCTGCTCATCATCGACTACATCCAGCTGCTGTCGGGATCGGGCCGCCGTTCCGACAACCGCGTGCAGGAAATCACCGAAATCACCACCGGCCTGAAAGCGCTGGCGAAGGAATTGAACGTTCCCATCATCGCGCTGTCGCAGTTGTCGCGTCAGGTCGAAAGCCGCGACGACAAGCGTCCGCAACTGTCGGACCTGCGTGAATCGGGATCGATCGAGCAGGACGCCGACGTGGTGCTGTTCGTGTATCGCGAGGAATACTACCTGCAGAGCAAGGAGCCGCGCATCGGCACGCCCGAGCACGAGAAGTGGCAGTTCGACATGTCGCTGGTCCACGGCAAGGCCGAAGTGATTATCGGCAAACAGCGTCACGGCCCCACCGGCACGATCAATCTGCAATTCGACGCCAACGTCACGCGGTTCGGCGACCTCTCCCATGACGGCCAGTTGCCCGAACGGTTTGGCTAGGCGATTCTAACTTTAGTCCACAATTGCTCCGTAAAGAGTGTGCTAGAGTCTGGTTCAGCTTTGCTGAATCACACGCTTCGTATTTTGTTGGGCCAATGACTCTCGTTTCCGACACCAAATCCATCGACGCCGCTGCAAACAAGCCCGCCGCTACAGCACCTGCAGGCGTGACCGGCGTGCTGACGATCGATCTCGACGCCATCGTCGCCAACTGGCGCAAGCTCAACAGCCAGGCCATCCCTGCCGACTGCGCCGCCGTGGTGAAGGCGGATGCCTATGGTTGCGGGATCACGCAGGTCAGCCGCGCGCTGGCCAAAGCCGGATGCAGGACATTCTTCGTCGCGACGCTCGACGAGGCGCGCGCGGTGCGCGAGGTCACGCCGACATCGGCTATCTATGTACTCGACGGATTCTTTCCGGGCTCGGGCGATCTTTATGCGAAGTTCGATTGCCGCCCAGTGATCGGCGATGCCACCGAACTCGCCGAATGGGATGCGTTCCGCACCACCAGCGGCTGGGAAGGCCCTGCTGCGATTCATATCGACACCGGCATGAACCGCCTCGGCTTCCGCATCGCGGATGCGCAGGCGCTGGAGCCGCGCATCAAGAACGGCAATCACGGCTTCTCGCTGGTGATGAGTCATCTCGTCAGCGCCGAAGTGCTCGGCGACCCGATTAACGGGCGCCAGGTCGCGGCCTTCCGCGAAATCGCATCGCTGTTTTCCGGCGTCCCCGCCTCATTGGCCAATTCGTCCGGCATCTTTCTTGGATCGCAATTCCATTTCGATCTGGTGCGGCCGGGTGCTGCGCTCTACGGCGTCAACCCGACGCCGGAAGCCGACACACCGATGCTGCCGGTGGTCGATCTCAGGGTGCGCGTGGCGCAAACGCGCGCCATCGAGAAAGGCGAAACGGTCGGCTACGGAGCCACATGGACCGCGCGGCATCCGACGCGGCTTGCCATCGTTACCGCCGGTTACGCCGATGGATACTTTCGCGCGGCGGGCGGCATCGACAATGTGCGCAGCGCCGAGGTGATGGTGGCAGGGCAGCGCTGCCCGATTGCTGGACGCATCTCGATGGACCTGATGGCGATCGATGTCACCGACGTTCCGCCCGGTGCGATCCGGCGCGGCGGCATGGTGACGCTGATCGGCGAAGGCATCACGGTGGACGAGCTCGCGCATCATTTCGGCACCATCGGCTATGAGGTGCTGACCAGCCTCGGCAAGCGCTATGCGCGCGTCTACAAGGGCGGCGACTGAACCACGAAAGGATCGGCAATGCCTGACGTGATGGAGTTCAAACCGGGCGATTACAGATTCATCGTCTCCCCCGGCGGACCGTTTTCCGCCGGCGTTGCCGCGATGCCGGGCTTCGGGTTGCGCAGGGTACGCTTTCTTCATCCGATTCCGATGGCCGACGGCTTTGCCTTCATCAAACGGCATCTCGGGCATGAGGGCAGGCCGGTGACGGCCCTTGCTGCATGCGAGTTGCGCTCGCCAGCCGCCATGACCGGTGAGCAGTTCCAGAAATTCAACGGCGAATATCTGAAGACACTGCATGACTGGGGATGCAAGGCCGGCGAGATCAATCCGCTGGCGCGCAGCAACCTCGCACCGATCACCGAAATCCCCAATGAGGCGATGTTCTTCGCCTTCACCTACACCGTTCCGGAATCCGGCGCGTCGGGCGATTTTCTGATCTCGGGAAAACCGGAAATCCGCGATGGCGCGCCGCCTGCGGAGCGCATTGTCGGCGGTCGCGACGTGTCATTGAAGGGGCTCGAGGTCAAAGCACGCTTTGTGATGGACGCGATGCGCGAGCGTGTCGCCGCACTCGGTTGCGACTGGGCGCGCGTGACCGCAGCGCAAATCTACACCGTCCATGACGTCCGCCCCCTGCTCGACACCGTATTCGCCGAATCCAGCATCAGTCAGATCGGCCTGGCCTGGTATCCGGCGTGGCCGCCGGTCATCGGCATGGAGTTCGAGGTGGATGTCCGCAGCGTGCGGGCGGAGCTCGTGATTGCGGGGCGCTGAGTTTGCAGGCGAGCTTCTGACGAAAAGCTTCGATGACAAGCGACGTGCGAATTCTGGATTGACTTTTGGCGCAAGATAGCGAACAAAAGAAGAACATTCTCAGACCACTTTTTCTCAGGACCTTCTTGATGGCCCGCCCCGCAGCTCTCTCCTTCGTCTGCCAGAATTGCGGCGCGGCCTATAACAAGTGGCAGGGCAAGTGCGAGTCCTGCAGCGAGTGGAACACGCTGTCTGAAGAAGACCCGACCGGCGCTATCTCGGTGCCCGCCAACCTGCGCGCCAAGCGCAAGGGCCGCCTGTTCGCGCTCCAGACATTGACCGGTGCCAGCCCGGAGCCCCCGCGCCTGCCGTCCGGCATGGCCGAACTCGATCGGGTGACCGGAGGCGGCTTCGTGCGCGGCTCGGTGCTGCTGATGGCGGGCGATCCTGGCATCGGCAAATCAACCTTGCTCACTCAGGCCACCAGCCTGCTCGCCCGCGCCGGTCATCGCGCGGTCTATATTTCCGGCGAAGAAGCCGTTGGCCAAGTGCGGCTGCGCGCCGAACGTCTCGGCCTCGCCGATGCCGCTGTGCAGCTTGCGTCGGAGACCTCGGTCGAGGACATCATCGCCACGCTGTCGGAAGGCCAGCCGCCTCGCCTCGTGGTCATCGACTCGATCCAGACCATGTGGACCGACACGGTGGAATCGGCTCCCGGCACGGTGACGCAGGTTCGGGCCTCGGCGCAGGCGCTCATCCGCTTCGCCAAGAAATCCGGTGCGGCGCTGATCCTTGTCGGCCATGTCACCAAGGACGGCCAGATCGCCGGCCCGCGCGTGGTCGAGCACATGGTCGATGCCGTGCTCTCGTTCGAAGGTGAAGGCTCGCAGCAGTTCCGCATCCTGCGGGCGGTGAAAAACCGCTTCGGCCCCACCGACGAGATCGGCGTGTTCGAGATGACCGGCCTCGGCCTGCGCGAGGTCTCCAATCCGTCCGAACTGTTCCTGTCGGAGCGCGATCTCGGCAGTCCCGGCACCGCCGTTTTCGCCGGCATCGAGGGCACACGGCCCGTGCTGGTGGAATTGCAGGCGCTGGTCGCGCCGACCACGCTCGGCACGCCGCGGCGTGCCGTGGTGGGCTGGGATTCCAGCCGCCTGTCGATGGTGCTGGCGGTGCTGGAAGCGCATTGCGGGGTCAAGCTGTCGGGCTACGACGTCTATTTCAACGTCGCCGGCGGATTGCGCATCAACGAGCCGGCGGCCGATCTTGCCGCCGCCGCTGCCTTGGTGTCATCGCTGGTCAATGCGCCGCTGCCGGTCGATGCGGTCTATTTCGGCGAAATCTCGCTGTCGGGCGCGGTGCGTCCGGTGGCCCAGACCTCGGCGCGGCTCAAGGAAGCGGCCAAGCTCGGCTTCGGCCGCGCGGTGCTGCCCGAGAATGCAAGGGGTGATGCTGGCAGCGATGCGGGGCTGTCCCTCGCCAGCGTCGGTTCGCTCACCTCGCTGGTCGCGGACATCGCCGCGAAGGGCCGCAAAGCCACAGCTGCCGCAAAAACCACTGCGGAAGCCGGATTCAGACCGGATGATGACTAAAGGCGAGGTGACGCTCGCATGACCGGGCGCTATATAATCCGCGCCCGGCCGTGACCTCGAAACCTGTCAGCCAGCCCGCCGATACCGTCCGTTAACTGAATCGGACGATCAACGGGAGCGATCCGGTTTTGACGGTGTGATGCTGGGGGTTGCGGGTTCCCGGCCCTTGCGGGACGTGCCATATGGCCGTCAGCTAACCGGGCGCAAGACGACCCGATTCGCGGTTCTTGTGGCGGCTCTTGAAACTGAAAGCGGACCTGACCAGCCGATGCCGATCACGCTTCTCGACATTATCGTCCTTGCTGTGATGCTGTTGTCGGGCCTGCTGGCGATGATCCGCGGCTTCATGCGCGAAATCCTGTCGATCGCAGCGTGGGGCGCGGCCGCGCTGACCACGCTCTATGCCTATCAGAAGCTGCTGCCGACCGCGAAAACCTACTTCAACAACGACACCGTCGCGGCCATCGCCGTGGTGGCCGGGGTGTTCATTCTCACGCTGATCGTGGTCTCGATCATCACCGTGCGCATCTCGGACATGATCCTGGATTCACGCATCGGCGCGCTCGACCGCACCCTTGGTTTCCTGTTCGGCCTCGCCCGCGGCCTGCTCATCATGGTGGTCGCATTCCTTTTCTTCGCCTGGCTGGTGCCGGACAAACAACAGCCCGAATGGGTTCGTAATGCCAAGTCGCGAGTGATGTTGCAGGGAACCGGCGATTGGCTGATGTCGCTCTTGCCGGACGACCCCGAGAACACCATCTTGAAGAGGTTCAAGAAAAAGGGCGACGAGGAGCAGACCGATGCTGCTCCCGAACCGCGCACGACGGCAACGGTGGGGAACGATGGCGGGTATGGAAAATCGGCTCGTGACGGGCTGAAGCAGTTGATCGAAGGCAAAGCCGCAGGACGCTAGGCTCAGTGCCAGTTCTGCCTCATACGAAGGGCGCGGTGGACCATATGAAAAACCCCTCTGGCGATGCGAGCAACCCGCCCCAAAATCCCGATACCGACCTCGACTGGGATCTCGATAAAGACCTCAACGGCGACACGCTCCGCGAGGAATGCGGCGTGTTCGGCATCTTCGGCCACCCCGACGCCGCGGCCATCACGGCGCTGGGCCTTCATGCCCTTCAGCATCGCGGCCAGGAAGCCGCCGGCATCGTCACCTACGACAACGGTCGCTTCCACTCCGAACGGCGTCTCGGTCTCGTCGGCGACACCTTCTCCCGCGCTGAAGTTATTTCGCGCCTCCCGGGCAACATGGCCGTCGGCCACGTCCGTTACTCCACCACCGGCGGCACTATCCTGCGCAACGTGCAGCCGCTGTTCGCCGAACTTAACGCCGGCGGCTTCGCCGTCGCTCACAACGGCAACCTCACCAACGGCCTGACGCTACGGCGCGAACTTGTCCGCCACGGCACGGTGATGCAATCCACCACCGATACCGAGGTGATCCTGCATCTGGTGGCGCAGTCCAAGCGCGGCCGTTTCATCGAGCGCTACATCGAAGCCTTGCGCGCCATCGAAGGCGCCTACGCGCTGGTGTCGCTCACCAACAAGAAGCTGGTCGGCGCGCGCGATCCGCTCGGCATCCGCCCGCTGGTGCTCGGCGAACTCGACGGCTGTCCGATCCTCGCGTCGGAAACCTGCGCGCTCGACATCATCGGCGCGAAATATATTCGCGACATCGAACCCGGCGAAGTGATCGTGTTCGACGAACACGGCCAGGAAATCCACAAGCCGTTCCCGCCGATGCCGCCCCGCCCGTGCATCTTCGAATACATCTATTTCGCCCGGCCGGACTCGGTCGTCGGCGGCCGCTCGGTCTACGAAGTCCGCAAGAATTTCGGCGCGCAGCTCGCGCGTGAAAGCCACGTCGATGTGGATGTCATCGTGCCGGTGCCGGATTCCGGCGTTCCTGCCGCGGTCGGCTACAGCCAGTATTCCGGCGTGCCGTTCGAACTCGGCATCATCCGCAACCACTATGTCGGCCGTACCTTCATCCAGCCGACCCAAAGCGTGCGCGAACTCGGCGTGCGCATGAAGCACGCGCCCAACCGCGCGGCCATCGAAGGCAAGCGCATCATCCTGATCGACGACTCGCTGGTGCGCGGCACCACGTCGAAGAAGATCGTCCGCATGATGCGCGACGCCGGCGCCAGGGAAGTCCATTTCCGCCTTGCCTCGCCGCCGATCATCAATCCCGACTATTACGGCATCGACCTGCCGGACCGGGGCGGCCTGCTTGCCGCGACCCATACGCTGGAAGAAATGCGCGACATCATCGGCGCGGATTCGCTGGCATTCCTGTCGATCGACGGCATGTATCGCGCCATGGGTTATCCGGGCCGCGACCCGGCCAATCCGAAGTTCTCGGATCATTGCTTCACCGGCGCTTATCCGACCCACCTCACCGACCAGACCCAGGTCGAACCGCAGCCGCGGCAATTGTCGCTGCTGGCCGAGGCGAGCTGAATCTTCGGCGTTTCGGTAATGCTGCCTGCGTCCGGCTTCAGTTGGACCGCTTTTGCATAAGCCAGACCGTCAGGCCGCCGCAGTCCTGATCTTCGGGTACATAGCTCACGACATCGAAGCCGTGCGCCCTGGCGAGTTTCTCATAGTCCGCGGGATCAAGGCTGGCATGATACAATGCCTCTCCCTGATACTCGCCAATCGCCTCGCCGGCCGCGGGTCCGCTCGTAAACATCAGCGCCGCTCCGGGTTCGGCATGGGCGCGAAAGACGCCCCACATCGCGCACTGATCGTCCGGCGTCAGATGAAAGAAGCTGTTCCAGGCGATGATCCCGCCGAAGCGGCGATCAAGGCGGAGATCGCGCATATCAGCGACGATCCATTCGTACGCGGGAAAGCGCGACCGGCACAGATCGATCAGCGTCGGCGATGAATCCACGCCTGTAACGCGATGCCCCGCCTCAATCAGGAAGCGCGCGACCGGCTCGCCCGATCCGCATCCGAGATCGAGCACGGTCGCGCTCTTGGGCATCGCGGCCCTGAAGCGCTCCATCCACGCGCGTTCGACAAGCCGCTTGCCTCGATCCTCGTCGAAGGCCGCCGCATGGCGTTCGTACAAGGCTCCGATATTTTTGGAAGAAGAATGCCAGGACATTGATTGCTCCCTGTCACAACATTCGCACCATGAACCGCACGCCCTCGTCGCGATAACTGCGCAGCTTTTCTGCCAGCGCCGGGACTTGCGTCTGCTCAAAGCCCTGACGCCGCCAGAACCCGGCCGATCCATTCACCGCCACCAGGGACATGGTGTGCAGCCCCGCCTCGCGGGCCCGATCTGCAAGCTTCCTGACGATCGACGCGGCGGCACCGGTGCCGCGCGCATACGGCGCCAGCGCGAGATCGTGGATGTAATACGTTGACGGCGGCGCAGGCAGTTCACCGAGCAGGGAATTGAGCGGTGGCGCGTCGAACTCCCGCCACGGATGGCTAAGCACATAGGCTGCGACGCTTTCAGCCGCCGCATATACATGGCAGCCCGCCGGATAAAGTCTCAATCGCTCAGCAAAGACTGCGTCGTCTTCCGGATAGGCCTGATGAATGGTGGCGGAGAGCGCGCAGGTTGCCTGAAGGTCGTCCGCTGTCATGGGACGCCACTGGCGGGCGGAGGGATCATACCGGGTCATGGCGGCCGTCTAGCATAAATAGCCCTGTCATGGCCGGGCTTGTCCCGGCCATTCATGTCTGTAATACCCCTGTCGGAACACGTGAATGCCCGTTTCATGGATGAGGCTCTGCTGTTGTTTTAACGGCGATGACTCGGGCGGGCCAATCCAGAGACAGCGCCGCAATGACCCAACCCCTCTCCTCCCGCATCGCTCTCGTCACCGGCGCATCGCGCGGCATCGGCTACGCCACGGCGCGCGCGCTGGCGCGGGCCGGTGCGCATATCGTTGCCGTGGCGCGGACACAGGGCGGCCTCGAAGAACTCGACGACGCCATTCGCACCGACGGCGGGACCGCGACTCTCGTGCCGCTCGATATGACAGACATGGACGGCATCGCCCGGCTGGGCGCGGCGCTGCATGAACGCCACGGCAAGCTCGACATTCTCGTCGGCAACGCCGGCGTATCCGGAACCTCATCACCGCTCGGTCATACCGATCCGAAATACTGGGACAAGGTGATGGCGGTGAATGCCACCGCAAACTTCCAGCTGATCCGCTGCATGGAGCCGCTGCTGCAAAAGTCCGACGCCGGACGCGCGGTGTTCATCACATCTGGCGCGGCCCACAAGGCCATTGCCTATATGGGACCTTACGCTGCGTCGAAGGCGGCGCTCGATGCGTTGGTGCGGGTCTGGGCCAACGAGACCGCCACCACAAATATCCGCGCCAATCTGTTCAGCCCCGGACCGATCCGCACCCGCATGCGCGCCACCGTGATGCCGGGCGAAGATCCGATGATTCTCGATACGCCCGAACAAGTCGCGGAATTCATCGTGCCGATGTGCGCGCCCTCCTTCACCGAGAGCGGAAAGTGTTTCGACTATCCATCGAAAACGCTGATGAGCTTCCGCACGCCTGCGTAGTCGCCTGTTCGATCCGATGTGACCTCTCATCCGATTGACACTCTCCGGCGCGCGCTATTCAATTTTGCGCCAAGCTGGCCCGAAGAGGCCGGCATATGCCGGAGGAAAAAGATCATGACATCCAGAACTATTCTGCGCGTTCCGTTTGCAGGCTTGGCGTTTGCAAGCCTCGCGTTTGCGGTTCTCGCCCTCGCAAGCTCACCCGCATTTTCGGGTGACGCTGCGGGCACCTGGCTGCGCGAAAGCGGCGCGTCGCATGTCAGGATCGCGCCTTGCGGTGGCGGCGCATTATGCGGGACTCTTACCTGGATCAAGCCCGGCACCGATACCAAAGCCAAGGTCGGCCAGCGCATCTTCTTCGACATGAAACCGGACGGTACGGATTCGTGGAAGGGCTCGGCCTTCAATCCGGAAGACGGGCAGACCTACGCAGGCAAAATGTCGCTCTCAGGTCATTCACTCACAACGGCGGGATGCGCCATGGGCGGAATGATCTGCAAGTCCACAAGCTGGACACGGGTGAATTGATTGCTTTCGTTCGCAGAGCGGACAACCCGCCCGCGGCGCACCGCGATGCCGCTGATGAAAAAGCCGCCAGTCTACCGGAGAAAACTGGCGGCCAGCCCCCAGCCTAAGGGGCGACCGTCCAAAAACTGGAGTAAATGGACGGTCTTCTAACAAGAGCAATATTCGCGCCAGCGCAAGGCGCGGATCGCCGCGCAGCGCCCAAACTCGCAATCTGGTTAAAGGAACGAGCGTCTTATGACGGACGCCTGCGCTTGTGCGCGAACGGATTGGCCTTCTCGCGCAGCGTGATGCGGATCGGCGTGCCGGGCAGCTCAAAAAAGCCACGCAGGCTGTTGACCAGATAGCGCAGATAGGATTCCGGCACAGCATCGGCGCGGGAGCAAAACACCACGAAGCTCGGCGGGCGCGCCTTGGTCTGGGTGATGTAGTTGAGCTTGAGTCTGCGCCCCGACACCGCCGGAGGCGGATTGTTCTCGACCGCCTGCTCGAACCAGCGGTTGAGCGAAGCCGTCGAGGCGCGCCTGTTCCAGACCGCGTAAGCGTCCTCGATGGCGCTCATCAGCCGGTCGATGCCCTCGCCCATCATGCCGGATACAGCCACCACCGGCATGCCCTTGACCTGCGGCAGCAGATGGTCGGCGTCTTCGCGCAGCTTCGCGATCTGGCTCGGCGCGCGATCCATCAGGTCCCACTTGTTGACGGCGATCACGATGGCGCGGCCTTCGCGCTCGATCAGATCGGCGAGCCGCAGATCCTGCTCCTCGAACTTGTTTTGCGCATCCATCATCAGCACGACGACTTCCGCGAAACGCACTGCGCGCAGCGCATCTGACACGGACAGCTTCTCCAGCTTGTCCTCAATACGTGAACGCCGCCGCAAGCCCGCGGTGTCAAACACGCGAAACTCGCGGCCCTTCCATGTCACATCGACCGCGATGGAGTCGCGCGTCGTTCCGGCTTCCGGGCTGGTAAGCAGGCGCTCCTCGCCGAGCAGGCGATTGATCAGCGTCGACTTGCCAGCATTGGGGCGGCCGAGCACCGCGACACGGATCGGGCGTGTCGAGAGGCTCGCGTCGTCACCGTCGACGTTCTCGAATTCATCCGACTCTTCGTCGTCATCTTCCGTCTCGGCAGGCTCCGGCATCAGCACGCGCAGCGCGTCATAAAGATCGCTGAGGCCTTCGCCGTGTTCGGCGGAAATCGGAATCGGATCGCCGAGGCCGAGCGCATAGGATTCCATCGCGCCGGCCTCGCCCGCCTTGCCCTCGCTCTTGTTGGCGACAAGCACCACTGGCTTGTTGGCGCGACGCGCGAAATCCGCGAAGGCGCGGTCGTTCGGCGTCAACCCGGCGCGCGCGTCGATCAGGAACATCAGCGCATCGGCGGAAGCGATCGCGACCTCGGTCTGCTCCTGCATCCGCGCCGTCAGCGAACCACGTTCGCCCTTGTCGAGACCCGCTGTGTCGATGAGCGTAAACTCAAGATCGCCGAGACGGCCCGCGCCTTCGCGCCGGTCGCGTGTCACGCCCGGCTGATCGTCGACAAGCGCGAGCTTCTGTCCAACCAGGCGGTTGAACAGCGTCGACTTGCCGACGTTGGGCCGGCCGATGATGGCAATCGTGAAAGACATCTGTGATCCGTTCGCCCTTTACGGACCCGGAGTCAATCCGATGCCGGTCAAGGTGACAGGTGAAACGGCGCGGCCCGGACCGCGCTCGTTGTTGAAATCGATCAGCGGGCAAAGCCCCCGCTCGGCAGCGGAGCCGGAAACGCGGATGGAGCCGACTGCTGCTGCGCAGGCGGCGGTACGGCCTGGCGGGGCTGCGCCTGCGCCGGTGCCTGTTGGGCAGGTTCGGCATCGGGCGGCGGCGCAGTAATGCGCGTACGCTTCGGCTTCTTCATCTTCGGCGGCGCGGCGTTGGGATCGTCCACCGGCGTCGGGAATGGCTCGGCGTCACGCGGCGCGCTGGCGCGGGCGTCGGATTTCGCGGCCGATCGCCGGGATTTCGGTTCTGGCGGCGGCGCGACATCGGCCACCGGCGGCTGATCCTGCTGTTGCTGCTGCGCCCCCTTGTAGAGATCCTTCGGCACGCCCTGCTCGACGCCGGGCACGCCCTCGGGGAAAACCGGCTTGCGCTCGCCCGGCAGCTTCTTTTTTGTGTCGAACCAGTCCATCAGGTCGGTCGGATCGAAATTGCCGCTGGAACAGCCCGCGAGCGCGATCGAAATCGACGCAAGAACGGTGGCGGCAATCAGGCGTTGCGAGCGGCGCATCAATATCTCACTTGGACTTTGGCTCTGGCCGGCCTGGATTTGAACGACATCCGAAGCGCAGCGCTTTTCCGGAAAGATTGTGCCCCAACGATCTTAACTTTTCGCAGCCGGCGGCAGCAAAGCCTGCATCGCCTCGGCACGGCTGCGCATGCTCGCAGGCGTGCGCGCATCGTTGCCGATCATGTCCAGCCACTGGCGGGTGGCGGTTATATCGTTTGCGCGCCACGCCGACAGCGCGAGAAGTTCGCGCGCGGTATGCCGGTAGGTGCGGTCCTCGCCGGTCGCGGGCTCAAGGCGCTGACGCATCGCGGCGTAGGGCTCGGTTTCCATCAGCAGGCCGCCTGCGCGAATCCGCGCGAGATCCTGCTCCGAGCCGGACATCGCAGGATCGGCGGCAATGGCGTCGTAAAGCTTACCGGCGGCCTGCGGATCACGGGTCGCCGCCTCCGCAGCGGCGCGCAGCCGCGCCAGCCCGCGGTAACCCTTCGATCCATCGGCAGCGATCTTGGCGAAAGCGGCCTCAGCCTCGACACTCTTGCCCTGTTCCGACAGCGTGACGGCAGCCTCAAAGGCCGATCCGGCCTCGGCGGCCTTCTTAGCCTCGAGGTACATATAGCCGCGCCAGCCTCCGACGGCGGCGACGATTAGAATCGCCGCAGCCACGACAAAGATCGAATAACGGTCCCACAGCTTCTTGAGCTGTTCGCGCCGCAGGTCTTCGTCTATTTCATTAAATATTTCAGACACTTAATTGTCCCGCCCGGCATGCTTTGAAAGATCTGCGAAAACGCCATCGGCCGCGCCCGGCGCGGCTCCCCAACGTGACGGCGGCGATACAGTACCGGTATGGCAACGACAAGGCAAAACCAGCCGGATCAGACCGTTAACGCTGATCCGGCGCTGTTTTTCCCGGCTAAAGACCTTCGTTGCTTACCCCCGGCCCAGTGGCTACAAGGCCACAGATCGGAGATTCCCCATGGCCCACAACTTTTCGATAAACGAAGACGTTCATCACCAGAGTCAGGGACCGCAAGGCCGGGCCGAAAAGATCCGGTCGAATGTCTACACGATCATCGGCCGCATGCCGATCGAGGCCGACGGACGGCTGCGATACCGCATCAGAAGCAAGACCGATAATGTTGAGCGGATCGTGACCGAAGAGCAACTCAGCCGCTCTCAGTAACTGGCTCCCCGTTTGAGCCGGCATGACCGCGCGTAGAACACCTTTACGGCTGGCCCGACGTTTCCGTTGTCCCATATCGCTCCGCCTCGGAGTGAGGCTGATGACGCCCGGACCGGAGATCGGACGGCGTGCAGCCATACCGTTTGCGGAACGCGCGATTAAAATATGAGACGTCGTTAAAGCCGCACATCAGGGCAACGGCACTGATTGAGTGAAGACGCAGGTCGGGATCGGTCAGCATCCGCGACACTTTCTCAAGGCGGATTTCCAGAACGTAGGTCGAAAACTTCGCGCCCTGGGCCGCGAACAGTTTCCTGACATAGCTCGACGAAATATCCTGATGCGCCGCGATGTCGGCAAGACACAGATTGGGATCATCGATCTTCGCCAGGATGTAAGCCTTGATGGCGTCCATCCGCGATCTGCGAGTGTCGAAATAATAATCTTCCATCCAGCACCTGTCCCGGGACGGGGCGAAGTCCGCCCCAAGGGTGGGTCGCTGGATCGACGCAACAGGTTCAAACGTCCTGGATCGGCGTCAGGCCTTCGGCTTGATGCCGTAAACGTGCTCGGGACCCGGAAACGCGCGCGAGCGGACTTCCCGGGCATAGTCTTGGATCGCCGCCTCGATGCCCGGTCCGAGATTGCCGTAGCGCTTGACGAACTTCGGCACCCACGGCGACAGCCCAAGCATGTCTTCCAGCACCAGCACCTGCCCGTCGCAGGCATTGCTCGCGCCGATGCCGATGGTCGGGATCGGGATGATTTCGGTGATGCGCTTGGCCAGCGGCTCGGCCACGGCCTCGACAACCACCGAGAATGCGCCGGCCTGAGCGATCGCAATCGCGTCGTCCTGAATCGGACCGCCGCCATTGCCGCCCTCCGCCAGCTTCAATGCCTCATCCTTGCCCTGCGACTTGAAGCTGCCGAGCGTGTTGATCGACTGCGGCGTAAGACCGATATGCGCCATCACCGGAATGCCGCGCGTGGTGAGGAACTCGATGGTCTCCGCCATGCGCACGCCGCCCTCCAGCTTCACCGCGCCGCAATGAGTCTCTTTGAGAATGCGGGCGGCGGAATGAAACGCCTGTTCCTTCGAGGCCTCGTAGGAGCCGAACGGCATATCCACGACAACGAGAGCTTCCTTCGAGCCGCGCATCACCGCGTGACCCTGCAGGATCATCATGTCGAGCGTCACCGGCACGGTCGTCTCGAAGCCGTGCATCACGTTGCCGAGAGAGTCGCCCACGAGGATGACATCGCAATAGCGATCGACCAGCGCCGCGGTATGCGCGTGATACGACGTCAGCATCACGATCGGATCGCCGCCCTTGCGCTTGAGAATATCGGGCGCAGTCTTGCGCTTCACCGCTGTCTGCACGGACATGACTTAAACTCCAATCACAGGTACGCCGATCACGAGAGGATGGAATGCGAACGCCAGCGCGGCATAGACCACGACGCCAACCGCGACCGCGATCACATCATTGGCAATCCCGCCGACCGGGATCGGCGGCGCGCCGGGGTCGGCGCGGCGCTTAAGCGAAATCCGGTCATAGACAGCCCATGCGAGAAACGCACCGAACAGAATGATCGAACCGAGATCGCCATTCGCCAGCAGATGCAGCAACGCCCACAGCTTTACGCCGGTCAGCATCGGGTGTTTCAGCTTCAGATAAATGTTGCCGCGAATATAGGACGCCACCACCAGGATGACCGCGGGCAGCATCAAGGCTAGCGCAATGTGCCGCATGGCGACCGGCGGATACCAGACGTTGATCCAGCCCGTCGCGCGATAGACGCTGAAGCCCCACACAATCAGCGCGAGGCCGGCGAATGAAATCAGCGCGTAGACAATCTTGTAGCCGTTCTCGCCGAGCCGCGCGATCACGGCGGCGCGCTTGTCGCGCAGCGTCGTCAGAACATGGACGCCAATAAACAGCGCCAATCCGGCAATCAGGATCAACAAGCCCATCTGCCCACTCTCCCCGCGGTTGGCGGGCCACGGCTTGCAGCCGTTTTCCGAAGCGTTTCCACCGCGCGCCAGATCCTGATAGGGTCCGGCTGCGCAGTGCCCCGGTATCATTTTTATGACCCCGCGCGCAATGCCGGTTCCGCATCGCAACCCTGCTCGAAGTTCCTCCCGGCCTCATGAAATCTCTTGCAATCGCCGCGCTCGCGCTGGCTCTCGCAGCATCCACCTCGAATGCCCACGCGGCCGAGCCGCCATGGCCGCCGAAAATCGTGAAAATCGTGGTTCCTTATGCGCCAGGTTCGACGCCGGACCTAGTGGGCCGGATCGTTGCCGACGAGCTGCAGGCACGCCATCCCGGCGCAAGTTTCATTATCGAAAACAAGCCCGGCGCGGGCGGCAATATCGGGACCGACGCCGTCGCCAAGGCCGCGCCCGATGGTGCAACCCTCGGCATCAGCCTCGGCGGCCCGCTCGCCATCAACACACTGCTGTTCTCCAAACTGCCCTACGATCCGGCAAAGGACATTGCCCCGGTCACCATGCTGACCTCGCTGCCGAGCGTGCTGGCGGTGCCCGCGAGCCTGAACATCAATACCGTCGCCGAATTCATCGCCGCGCTGAAGCGCGATGGCGCGAAACTCGCCTTCGGTTCGATCGGCGCAGGTTCATTGTCACATCTGACCATGGAGGCTATCGCGCAGCGCGCGGGCGCCAGCATGGTGCATATTCCCTATAGCGGCTCGCCGCAGGCGGTCACCGGCTTGATCCGCGGCGACGTGCAGGCCGCATGCCTTCCCGCAATTGCGGTGACACCGCAACTCGCGGGCGGTCAGGTGAAAATCCTTGCGGTTGCGACCGCGCAGCGCTCGCGCTTCCTGCCGAACGTGCCGACGCTGAAGGAAAGCGGCATCGACGTCGAATCCGACGCATGGAATGCGCTGATCGCGCCCGCCGGGACGCCGCCGGCGATCATCGCGCAGATCAATGACGAGGTGAACGACATCCTTGCCAAACCAAGCGTGCGCGAGCGGCTCGAAACCCAGATGATCGAGCCGACGCCGTCGACACCCGCAGCTCTGCGCGCGCGGATGGACGCCGAGATCCGGCTGTGGTCCGATGTCATCAAGCGCGGCGACATCAGGATCAACTGACAGGCTCGAATTCACCGCAACCTTTGAACGTCATACGCGGGCTTGACCCGCGTATCCATCTCCTTGGAAAATGCATCGTGAAGATGGATTGCCGGGTCAAGCCCGGCAATGACAACCTGAAGGCGACGTGACGTCACAGCCCAAACAAGAAAAGCCGGGAAGGAAGAACGCCATGAACGCTCCTGTCACCGTCGCCTTCGAGCGCAGCCACGATATCGTCATCGACGCACCCGCCAGGGCCGTGTTCGATTACGTGACCAATCCGCAATCCTGGCCGGAATGGCTGGCGGCGTCACACCATATTGATAGTGAAAACCGCCCGCTCGACACCGGCGAACTGTTTCACGAGAAATGGCACATCCGCTCCGGTGAAGTGTCGCTGAACTGGATCGTGCGCTCGTGCATTAGCCCGAAGCTCTGGATCGTGCAGGCCGAGACCGACTTCATCGGCCCGATCGTGGTGCAGTACACCTGCGAGGAAAAGGACGGCCACACCACGTTCACCCGGACCCTGCGCAATCCGGCCCGCAAGAAGCTGCCAACGGATGAGCAGATCGCGGCGATGGACGCGGAAGCTGCGGTGGGGTTGGCAAATATCAAGAGGAATGTCGAAGCGCGCCGGCGCTGAAGAGATTTTTTCCGCGGCTCTGATTTAGCGCGAGAAAAACCGCAGGAGGATGTTGACCCAGACGAGATCGCCGGTCGATTTCGATCCGCGCAGTTTGTAAAGCCCAGCCCAGCCAAGACACATGGCCGTGCCCACTACCGCAATCAGCAGCGAATGTTGCCATTGCGCGCCCTGTACGGCCGCGAGCACGTAGCAAAGAATGAACATCAGTGGCGAGAGCTTAAACAGAAGTGACGCAACGCGTTGCCGCTGTTCAGGCGTATCCCGCTGTTGAGATGTCGTCTGTCTTTGATCGCTCATGCCCCTGTCCCGTTCGCCAGCCTGCAATATTGGTTGCATGCCGGAGTATGCAGGTTCAAACGCGAGATTGTCAGCTTCGATGTTGTTCCCGTTTCGCGGGGGATGACGTGGAAAAGCAAGCGTAGCCCGGATGAGCGCGACGCAATCCGGGATTAACACCAGCGCACTGGTCCGTGCCCGGACGCAGCGCATCGCGCCAGTGGTGCGCTGCCGAGCCGGGGCTGTTGCGCGTTCCGATCCGTGACGGTCCCGGTTCTGCGAGACAGCGCTGCACGCTGCGTCGCACCTGGGACATCCGCAATACGCGTCATTCGGGCTCGCTCGCGAAGGCGCTCGCGCCCCGGAATGACGACGAGCCGAAACATTTTGTGATGGGGATACGAATCCCCGCCCTTCAAACCTCTCTTAAGTTCGAAGCGTCCTGTTCGTGAGGGGCGCTTCTCGAGGGCGTTCGTTAAGCGGAGCAGGATGCGGCGCCTGCGCGTGTGTTTCGCAAACACCACGTCCGGGAGGCTGGGGTCACCGTCCGGGCCAACTACGTGGCTCTGCCGTTCGCGGCTGGACGAGGACAGGATGAAGGCGGGGAAATCCCGCCGGATCAAGGCGCGCCGCGCCCGTCCTGACCCGGAAGTGCGGTCCCCTCGCCCAAAATCGCCGCAATGGAGCGCCGTGAGGCGACGCGCTTCCGGACAACCATTCGTCTCGCAAACGGATGCCGGCAGCGAAACACCAGATTTGCGCCTTACGGCGCTCCATCCCCCTCGTGTTTTCGAGGGGTGAAACTAAAAAACGCAACTCGCGCGACGCGCGGGAACGAATGCGTATGCGTGAATGGACGTGGCTGTTTGATAATTGAATCGGGAATTCGGAATGGTGCGGGACGCTTCAACACCCGCGATCGTCATCACCGGGCTTGACCCCGTAATCCATCATCTTCGCAAAAAGCATTTCTCAAAAAGATGGATGGCCGGGTCAAGCCCGGCCATGACGAACTATGGTTGGGCGAGTTGTATGCACGATGTTGTCCCCGCCAACGGGTCCGGTCTCGCCGGCCCCGCCTGCGCGGGGACGACGTGGAGCAATTGACGCAAACGCTCGCGCTCTTACGCCCTCTTCTTCACATCCTTGATGCTCGAGAACACGATGCCTTCCGCGCGCTCGCGGGTGTAGTCGAGATAGAACTGGTTCTTGGCCAGAAACACCGGATCGCCATCGACGTCGTCGGCCACGCCGGAGCCATTGGCGGAGATGAATGCCTCGAGCTTCTTGCGATCCTCCGACGATATCCAGCGGGCGAGCTGGAATTCGCTGATCTCGAAATCCACCGGCAGGGAATACTCCGCATCGAGCCGCGCCTTGAGCACGTCAAGCTGCAGCGAACCGACCACGCCGACCAGCGCAGGCGCGCCGTCGCGCGGGCGGAACACCTGCACGACGCCCTCCTCCGACATCTGCTGCAAGGCCTCCTTCAGCTTCTTGGCCTTCATCGCGTCGGTGAGGCGCACACGGCGCAGGATTTCCGGCGCGAAGCTGGGCACGCCGACGAAATTGATATCCTCGCCCTCGGTCAGCGTGTCGCCGATCCGCAGCGTGCCGTGGTTGGGAATGCCGACCACGTCGCCGGCATAGGCTTCGTCGGCGATGGCGCGATCCTGCGCGAAGAAGAACTGCGGCGACGTGAGGCTCATGTTCTTGCCGGTACGTACCAGCTTGACCTTCATGCCACGCGTCAGCTTGCCCGAACACAGCCGCGCGAACGCGATGCGGTCGCGGTGGTTGGGGTCCATGTTGGCCTGGATCTTGAAGACGAACGCGCTCATCTTTGGATCGTCGGCTTCGACCTTGCGCTTGTCAGCCTCCTGCGCGCGCGGCGACGGCGCGAAACGGCCCAGACCCTCCAGCAGATCGCCGACGCCGAAATTGCGCAGCGCGCTGCCGAAATAGACCGGCGTCAGATGGCCCTCGCGGAACGACTGCAGGTCGAACGGCTTCGAGGCTTCCTTCACCAGTTCAAGTTCGTCGGCGATCTCGCCCGCATCGAGATTGGCGTTGCGGCCGGCCAAATCGGAGATCTCGATTTTCTCCGCAGCCCCGGTCTTGGCGCCTCCGCCCTCCAGCAGGCGAATGCCCCCGGTTTCGATGTCATAGGTGCCCATGAAATCGCGACCGCGACCGACCGGCCAGTTGATCGGCGTGGTATCGAGCGCCAGCGTCTTCTCGATCTCATCCAGCAGATCGAACACGTCGCGGCTCTCGCGGTCCATCTTGTTGACGAAAGTGATAATCGGGATGTCACGCAGACGGCACACCTCGATCAACTTCAGCGTTCGCGCTTCGATGCCTTTCGCAGCATCGATGACCATGACGGCGGAATCGACCGCGGTCAGCGTGCGGTAGGTGTCTTCCGAGAAGTCTTCGTGGCCCGGCGTGTCGAGCAGGTTGAACACCAGATTCTGAAACTCGAAGGTCATCACCGAGGTGACGACGGAAATGCCGCGTTCGCGTTCGATCTTCATCCAGTCCGAGCGCGTGTTACGCCGCTCGCCTTTGGCCTTCACCTGCCCCGCGAGATTGATCGCGCCGCCGAACAGCAGCAGCTTCTCGGTCAGCGTGGTCTTGCCGGCGTCAGGATGCGAGATAATCGCGAACGTGCGCCGGCGCGCCACTTCTTCGGCAAGCGGCGTGATCTGAGACGAGTCAGCGGCGATGGCGGTGTCGGACATGATGGCGAGCGTGTGGCAGGGAAACGCGGCAGGATCAAGGGAGATTCAAAACTCCATGCACTTGCATCTTTCAGGAGGCTGAAGCATATTTGCACGGCGAGGACGGCCTCGATTCACCCACATATCCGCGGGGACGACCCCGCATCGGAGGTTGTCAGCTATGGCATGGACCATACTGTTCATTGCGGGCTTGATGGAAATCGGCTGGGCTATCGGCCTCAAATATACCGACGGATTCACGCGGCTAACGCCGTCGGTTCTGACCCTCATCAGCATGTTCGGCAGCGTCGTATTGCTCGGGCTCTCCCTGAAGACGCTTCCGGTCGGGACAGCCTATGCGGTATGGACTGGCATCGGCACGGTGGGAACCGCCCTGCTCGGCATCTGGCTGCTGGGCGAACCGGCAACGGCCTTGCGGCTCGCCTGTATCGGACTGATCGTCGCCGGGATCATCGGCCTCAAGGTCGTGGCCTAGCTTTCGGGGCTAGCGCCATCCCGCCAGCGTCACGGCAAAATAGGTCGCCGCGGCAACCAGCGCGGCTGCGGGGATCGTGAAAATCCACGCCCACACGATGGAGCCGGCCACATTCCAGCGCACCGCCGAAACCCGGCGGGCCGCGCCGACGCCAACGATCGCGCCGGTGATGGTGTGCGTGGTGGACACCGGCACGCCGAGCCATGTTGCCATGAACAGTGTCGCCGCCCCACCCGTTTCGGCGCAGAAGCCCTGCATCGGCGTGAGCTTGGTAATGCGCAGGCCCATGGTGCGCACAATACGCCAGCCGCCCATCAGGGTGCCGAGCGCCATCGCCGCCTGACATGACAGCACCACCCAGAATGGCACGCTGAATTCACCTCCCAGATAACCCTGCGAATAGAGCAGCACGGCGATGATGCCCATCGTCTTCTGCGCGTCGTTGCCGCCGTGCCCCAGCGAATAAAGCGAGGCCGATGCAAACTGCAAAATGCGGAATGCGCGATCGACCGCGAACGGCGTCGAGCGCACGGATGCCCACGACACAATCGCTGTCAGGGCCAGCGCCAGCAAAAAACCCACCAGCGGCGACAGCACGATGGCGAGCAGCGTTTTCGACAGGCCGCTCCATGCCGCGACGGAAAGCCCCGCCTTGGCGATTCCCGCCCCAAGCAATCCGCCGATCAGCGCGTGCGAACTGCTGGACGGCAAGCCCAGCGCCCAGGTCACCAGGTTCCAGACGATCGCGCCGATCAGTGCAGCAAAAATCACCTGCGCATCGATAACTTCGGGATGGATGATGCCTGTGCCGATCGTCTGCGCGACATGAAGGCCGAACACTGCGAAGGCGATAAAGTTGAAGAACGCTGCCCACGCCACAGCGTATTGCGGCCGCAGCACGCGGGTCGACACGATCGTGGCGATGGAATTGGCGGCGTCGTGCAATCCGTTGAGAAAATCGAACAGCAGCGCGACGGCGATCAATCCGACCAGGATTGGGAAAGCGAGCGAAGCATCCACGGTGCAATCCTGACCCTAGACCTGTTCGATCACGATGCTGTTGATCTCGTTCGCCACGTCGTCGAAACGGTCGGCGACTTTTTCCAGATGTTTATAGATTTCAGCACCCACGATGAAATCCATCGTGTTGCCTTCGCGATGCTTGAGGAAGAGTTCTTTCATGCCGATGTCGTCGAGGTCGTCGACGCGGCCCTCAAGCCGGGTGATCTCCTCGGTCAGCGCCGTCAGCGTCGTGACATTCTCACCCATCGACTGCATCAGCGGTACCGCGCGGCCGACCAGATTGGCGCATTGCACGAGGATGCTGCCGATCTCACGCATCGGCGGCTCGAAGCTGCGGACCTCGAACAGCATGACCGCCTTGGCCGTTTGCTGCATCTGGTCGATGGCATCATCCATCGAGGTGATGAGGTTCTTGATGTCGCCGCGGTCAAACGGCGTGATGAAGGTACGCCGGACCGCGGTGAGGACTTCTCGCGTAACCTGATCGGCATCGTTCTCGAACTGGTTGATGCGCTGGCAGTAGACCGGGGTTTCTTCGCCGCCCTTGAGCATCCCCTCCAGCGCTTCCGCGCCATGCACCACCGATTGGGAATGCCGGGCGAACAGGTCGAAAAACCGCTCCTCCCGGGGCAGCACTTTGCGAAACCAGCCAAGCATAATCGTTCTCCGGCATGACAGAATTTGTCACCTGTCTGTCATAAACCGTTTCCCAGACCAACAGGCGTCTGACCAGCCGCGAACGGCCGGTCATCCACCGGTTTATCCGGGAAAGAAAGCCCGTAAAACCCGAAGGTTACAGCGATCGCTTGAAGAAGTGGGCGATTTCACCGATGACCCCGCGCCGGAAGGTGAGCACGCAGATCACGAAAATGGCGCCCTGAATCACGGTGACCCACTGGCCGAATCCCGCCAGATACTGCTGCATGGCGATGATCACGAAGGCGCCGACCACGGGACCGAACACGGTGCCGAGGCCGCCGACCAGCGTCATCAGCACGACTTCGCCGGACATGGTCCAGTGCACGTCGGTCAGCGAGGCATTCTGCGCCACGAAGACCTTCACCGCGCCGGCCAGACCCGCCAGACTGCCCGACAGCACAAAGGCCAGGAACTTGTACTGGTCAGTCTTGTAGCCGAGCGAGATCGCACGCTGCTCGTTCTCGCGGATCGATTTCAGCACTTCGCCGAACGGCGAGTTGATCGCACGATAGATCAGCAGGAAGGCGAGCAGGAAGATCGCCAGCACGACGTAATAAAGCGTCGTCGTGTTGGACAGATCAAGAAAACCGAACATCATCCCCTGCGGGATGCCCTGGATGCCGTCCTCGCCGTGGGTGAACGGCGTTTGCAGATAGATGAAAAACAAGAGCTGCGACAGCGCCAGCGTGATCATCGCGAAGTAGATGCCCTGCCGGCGGATCGCGATCAGCCCCGTCAGCACGCTCAGCGCGCAGGCACCGACGACCCCCAGAATAATGCCGATCTCCGGAGAGACACCCCAGACCTTCAGCGCATGGGCGGTCACATAGCCCGCCGTGCCGAGGAACATGGCATGGCCGAACGACAACAGGCCGCTGTAGCCAATCAGGAGATTAAAGGCGCAAGCGAATAGCGCGAAACACAGCGCCTGCATCACGAAGTAAGGATACAGCCCCGTCAACGGCACGGCAGCGAGCAACGCCGCCATAATGATGAAGGCAACCATCTCGTCGGTGGTGGAGCGGCCCGTTGCGGGAACAGCGTTGTCAGTGATCGTTGTCATGTTAATTCGCCCGTCCCGTCAATCCCGTCGGCTTCACCAGCAGCACCAGCACCATCAATACGAAAACCACGGTGTTTGAGGCCTCTGGGTAAAAATACTTGGTCAGTCCCTCGATCACGCCGAGCGCGAAGCCGGTGATGATCGAACCCATGATCGAACCCATGCCGCCGATCACTACCACAGCAAACACCACGATGATGAGATCGGCGCCCATCAGCGGACGCACCTGGTTGATCGGCGCCGACAGCACGCCGGCCAGCGCCGCAAGACCGACGCCGAGGCCATAGGTCAGCGTGATCATGCGCGGAACATTGATGCCGAAAGCGCGCACAAGCGTCGGATTTTCCGTCGCCGCGCGCAGGTACGCGCCAAGCCGCGTGCGCTCGATCGTGTACCAGGTCGCGATGCAGACCACGAGCGAGAAGATCACGACCCAGCCGCGATAGATAGGCAGATACATGAAGCCGAGATTGACGCCGCCCTTGAGAATATCGGGAATGGCATAGGGTAAGCCGGACGAGCCGAAATAGTTCTGGAATACACCCTGGATGATGAGCGCCAGACCGAAGGTGAGCAACAGGCCGTAAAGGTGATCGAGCCCTGTCAGCCATTGTAGCATCGTGCGCTCGAGAATAATTCCGAAGCCGCCGACAATCACGGGCGACAGGATCAGCGCCCACCAGTAATTGATGCCGAACAGGTTCAGCAGGAAATACGCGACGAACGCGCCCATCATATACAGCGCGCCGTGCGCGAAATTGATGATGTTGAGCATGCCGAAAATCACGGCAAGCCCGAGACTGAGCAGCGCGTAGAACGATCCGTTGATCAATCCCACCAGGAGCTGGGCGTATAGGGCTTGCATCGTATCGATTCTCTCGCGCGCAGTTAAAACCGTCTATGGAAGGAATGCCCGGCGGCCGGAAGCCGCCGGGCGATCGTGATTATTTCTTCACCAGCGGGCAAACGCTTTCCGACAGCGGCCGGAAGGCCTGCTCGCCCGGCGTCGTACCGACCAGCTTGTAGTAGTCGTAAGGTCCTTTCGACTCCGACGGCTTCTTCACCTCGAAGAGATAGGCCGGATGAATCTTGCGGCCGTTCGGCTGAATCTCGCCCTTGCCGAACAGCGGATCGTCGGTCTTGATCTCTTTCATCTTGGCGACAACCTTGGCGCCATCATGTGGATTGCCGCCGAGCGCCTCCAGCGCCTTGAAGTAGTGGATCAGGCCCGCGTAGACGCCGGCGTGGACCATCGTCGGTGGCGCCTTGTTCTTCGAACGGTCCGAGAAGCGCTTGGAGAACGCGCGGGTCTGGTCATTCAGATCCCAGTAGAACGTCTCCGTGAAGTTCAGCCCCTGCGCCACGTTCAATCCGAGGGAGTGGACGTCGCTGATAAACATCAGAAGCCCGGCCAATCTCTGGCCCCCGCTGACGATTCCAAACTCGGCCGCCTGCTTGATCGAGTTTGTTGTGTCGCCGCCGGCGTTGGCCAAGCCCACGATCTTCGCTTTCGAGGCCTGGGCCTGTAGCAGGAACGACGAGAAGTCCGACGAGTTCAACGGATGCTTGACGCTTCCGAGAATCTTGCCGCCCGCCTTTGTCACCGCGGTCGTGGTATCGCGCTCAAGCGCCGCGCCGAACGCGTAGTCGGCAGTAAGGAAAAACCAGCTGTCGCCGCCGGCCTTTACAAGCGCGGTGCCGGTGCTGTTGGCCAGCATATAGGTGTCGTACACCCAGTGCACGACGTTGGGAGAGCACTGGGCGTTGGTCAGATCCGAGGACGCGGCCCCGGAATTGATCATGATGATGTTCTTTTCCGTCACGACGTTCTTGACCGCAAGCGCAACGCCCGAGTTCAGCACGTCAACAATCACATCGACCTTCTCGATATCCACCCATTGCCGGGCCGTCGTCGTCCCGACGTCGGGCTTGTTCTGGTGGTCAGCCGAGACAACGTCGATCTTCCATCCCTTCGCTGCGAGCCCGGAGTCCTCCACCGCCATCTGAGCCGCAAGCGTCGAGCCTGCGCCGCCGACGTCGGCATAAAGACCCGACATGTCAGTCAGGTTGCCGATTTTGACAGTTTTGTCCTGCGCGAATGCGCCGCTTCCCGCGCCGAACACCAGCGCGGTACCCAACATCAGTGCTGATAGTTTGCTTTTCATGACCCCTCCAAAGGACCTTGTTGCATTCCCGAAATATTGCTGTCGCAGCTTGGATGCCGAGATCTTTTTTTTGCGCAGAACGGAAGACGATTATCCCTCGAGGCATCCGGCGGCACGAAGCCGCCGGATGGATGCGTTACTTCTTCAATAGCGCACACGCGCTCTTGTCGAGCGGCGTGAACGCCTGATCTGCCGGAATTGTCGCAACCAGCTTGTAGTAATCCCACGGACCTTTCGATTCCTCAGGCTTCTTCACTTCGAACAGATAAGCGGGATGCAGCTTGCGGCCGTTGGGCTGAATCGTTCCCTTGCCGAAGATGATGTCATCGGTCGGTGTTTCCTTCATCTTCGCGATGATCGCGGCGCCGTCACGGGAATTGCCGCCCATCGCGTCGAGAACCTTGAAGTAATGCAGCAGCGATGAATAGACACCGGCCTGAACCGTCGTCGGCATGGCCTTGTTCTTCATCCGCTCTTGGAATCGCTTGGAGAACCCGCGGGTGTTGTCGTTCAGATCCCAGTAGAACGTTTCGGTAAAGTTCAGCCCGTTCGCCACCGGAAGTCCCAGCGCGTGAACATCCGTAATGAACATCAGCAATCCGGCGAGCTTCTGGCCGCCCTTGACGATACCGAACTCCGAGGCCTGCTTGATGGCATTGATGGTATCGCCACCGGCATTGGCAAGACCGATGACCTTGGCCTTTGAGGCCTGGGCCTGAAGCAGGAAGGATGAGAAGTCGGACGTGTTGAGCGGATGCCTGACGCTTCCGACAATCTTGCCGCCCTTCGCCGTCACCGCGTTGGTGGTGTCGCGCTCCAGCGCAGTTCCAAACGCGTAGTCAGCGGACAGAAAGAACCATGTGTCGCCGCCGCTCTTGACCATGGCGGAGCCGGTGCCATTGGCCAATTGATAGGTGTCGTAGGCCCAGTGGATGGTGTTCGGCGAACACTGCGCGTTGCTCAGGTCCGACGTACCCGAACCGGAGTTCAGATAGACGCCGTTCTTTTCCTTGACGAGATTGTTGACCGCGAGACCAACGGACGACGTGGGAACGTCGACGATGACGTCGACCTTGTCGCGGTCGAACCATTGCCGGGCAATGCCGACGCCGACGTCCGGCTTGTGAAGATGATCGCCGACCAGAACGTCGAGCTTCCAGCCCTTCGCAACGAGGCCGGAATCCTCGATGGCCATTTGCGCGGCCACCACCGAGCCCGGGCCGGTCACGTCGGCATAGAGGCCGGACTGGTCGTTCAGCACACCGATGCGGGCCACCTTCTCCTGCGCCGACGCCGCTGAAGCAGCGAATGCGAGCGCAGTGCTCATCGTCAGAGCGGCAATGGTCTTCTTCATGGTTTCTTCTCTCCCTTTGTCGATTATCCCGAGCGTTTCTTGGATTTTATCGCTCGCAGCCTAGACACCCAGATACGTATGCAGTTTGTCCATGTTGGCCTGAAGTTCCGAGTTCGCGAACGTGTCGATGATCTTGCCGTGCTCGACGATGTAGAAGCGGTCAGCGACGGTCGAGGCAAAGCGGAAGTTCTGCTCCACCAGCAGGATGGTGAAGCCTTCCTGCTTTAGCCGCGCGATCATCTTGCCGATCTGCTGAATGATGACCGGCGCGAGACCTTCGGTCGGCTCATCCAGCATCAGGAACCGCGCGCCGGTGCGCAGGATGCGCGCGATCGCCAGCATCTGCTGTTCGCCGCCGGACAGCTTGGTGCCTTGGCTGGAAAGGCGCTCCTTCAGATTCGGAAACAACTCGAAGATCTGGTCGAGCGTCATGCCGCCGCTGCGGATCACCGGCGGCAGCAACAAATTCTCTTTCACGTCGAGGCTGGCGAAAATGCCGCGCTCTTCCGGGCAGAACGCCACACCGAGCCGCGCGATCTTTTCCGCCTGCAGCTTGATCAGTTCGGCGCCCTCAAACGCCACCGAACCGGTGCGCTTGCCGATCAGGCCCATCACCGACTTGAGCGTCGACGTCTTGCCCGCGCCGTTGCGACCGAGCAGTGTCACAACCTCGCCGGGACGAACCTCGAAGTTCATGCCGTGCAGGATGTGGGACTCGCCGTACCACGCTTCGAGATTCTTGACGGTGAGAACCGGCGAGCCGGAAACGTTACTCATGGCCGGCTCCCAGATAGGCTTCCTTCACCCGCGGATCCTTGGTGAGGGTGGCGTAATCGCCTTCCGCGAGCACCTTGCCGCGCGTCAGGACCGTAATGGTGTCCGACAGGTTGGCGACGACGTTGAGATTATGCTCGACCATCAGGATCGTATATTTCTGCGAGATGCGCTTGATCAGCGCGGCCACCTTGTCGATGTCCTCGTGGCCCATGCCGGCCATCGGTTCATCCAGCAGCATCATTTCAGGATCAAGCGCCAGCGTGGTCGCGATCTCCAGCGCCCGCTTGCGGCCATACGGCATCTCCACCGCAGGCGTATTGGCGAAGTCGCTCAATCCGACATCGTCGAGCAGTTCGCGCGCGCGGCCGTTGTACTGATCGAGCACCGACTTCGACCGCCAAAAGTCGAACGAGCTGCCGTGCTGGCGCTGCAAGGCGACGCGCACATTCTCGAGCGCCGTCAGGTGCGGGAACACCGCCGAAATCTGGAATGACCGGACCAGGCCCAGCCGGGCCACGTCGGCCGGCGCCATCGCCGTGATGTCCTGCCCCTTATAAAGGATCTGGCCGCGCGACGGCTTCAGGAACTTGGTCAACAGGTTGAAACATGTCGTCTTGCCGGCCCCGTTCGGACCGATCAGCGCATGAATGCTTCCGCGACGCACCCTCAGATTGACGTCACTCACGGCCACGAAGCCCGCGAATTCCTTGGTCAATCCGTGGGTTTCAAGAATAAACTCATCCGACAAGCAAATTCCCCCTGTCAGCCTTCACGCAACGAGTTCCGCGTGTGGCCGTCTTTTGGCTGCCTTCTTGAAGACCGGCAGGTCGGCCGGGAATATGCAGCGAATTGTTAGCGTTGCGCAAGCTGCAATGCTGCCCAGCGTATAATGCGAAATGTGCAAAAGAATAGTCCCCACCGGCACCTAGGCCCTTGTCGGGCACCTTTTGGCAGCCCCGGAAAGGCTCTGTTAAGCCTAATATCCCGCAGGGTTACTCCTTCATAGAAAATTTCGGGCGAAGGCGTGAGAATGCTGGCAAGGATTTTTCAGCAAAGTTTATTTGGAACATCGGCCATGGACTTCATCAGCGCCAATCCAGCCATTGTGAAATCCATCAAGCAGCGTGAACTTCTGAACTGCTGGCTGCGGCTCTATGCCAAGCACGGACGCCTGCCGAAAATCGATGACTATCGTCCGGAGCGCCTCGCCGAAGAGGCCGACGATCTCGTCTACTACACCATCGACGGAACGGGCGAGAAGCCGCGGCTGATCATCGACAGCCACGGCACCCGGATGTCCAGCGCCTATGGCAGCACCGGCCGGGGCCGCTATCTCGACGAATATCTCGGCGCCAAGCTCGAACCCCTTGTGATCCCCATCTATCACGAATGCATCCGGCAGCGGCTGCCGATCTTCACGATCTCGAAGGTCAGCGATCTTTACAACCGCAAGGTCGATTACGAGCGGCTGCTGATGCCGTTCTCCGACGGCGCGGGCGTCAACCGCATCGTCGCCTCACTGAAAACCATCAGCGATGACGGCGGTTTCGAGATCAGGAATCTCATGCGCGCCAACGATGTTCTGCCGATCTACGTCCTGCGCTCGGTGATCGACCGCGATCTTTTCCACAAAAGCCCCGGCCGCATCGCGCCCGGCGATACGATCGAATTCGTCTAGAATCCCGTCGTGCACCGGAAATGGCCGAGGCCTCAAGGCGGCGTTAGGCCGATTCAGCGCAGGCGACCGGACTGTCCTTCCCCTGCTTCCATAATCACTCCGCCGCCGCGGGCATTCGCTCCATCTCCTCGCCGAGTTCGATGGGATGCGCCATCGCCTCGTGCAGTTTGTCCCTGTCGAGCTCGCCTTCCCACCGGCTGATGACCACGGTGGCGACGCCGTTGCCGATCAGGTTGGTCAACGCACGGCACTCGCTCATGAACTTGTCGATGCCGACCAGAATGGCCAGCGACGCGATCGGAATATCCGGCACGATGGCAAGCGTCGCCGCCAGCGTGATGAAGCCCGCACCGGTCACGCCCGATGCGCCTTTCGACGTGATGATCGCAACGCCAAGGATGCCGAGTTCCTGCCAGATCGTCAGATGCGTGTTGGTGGCCTGCGCCAGAAACAGCGTCGCAAGCGTCATATAGATATTCGTGCCGTCGAGATTGAAGCTGTAGCCGGTCGGGATCACAAGACCGACCACGCCACGCGACGCGCCGAGCCGCTCCATCTTCTGGATCATCTGCGGCAGCACCGTCTCGGACGAACTGGTGCCGAGCACGATCAGCAGTTCATCCTTGATGTAGGCGATGAAGCGCAGAATCGAGAATCCCGAGAAGCGCGCGATCGCGCCGAGAACAAGCAGCACGAACAGGACGCTCGTCAGATAGAAGGTGCCGATCAGCGCAGCCAGATTCCATAGCGAACCGAGGCCATACGCGCCGACGGTGAAAGCCATTGCGCCGAATGCGCCGATCGGCGCGGCGCGCACAATAATGCGGATCACGCCGAAGAACACTTTCGCGGCCATATCGATGCCGTGGGCAATCGGTTCTCCCGCCTTGCCCATGAAAGCGATGGCGAAGCCCGACAAGATCGAGACCAGCAGCACCTGCAGAAGATCGCCGTTCGCCAGCGCGCCAATGAAGCTGTTGGGAATGATCGCCATCAGATGCGCGACGATGCCGTCCTCGTGCGCCCTGGCGACATAGGTAGAAACCGCCTTGGAATCCAGCGTCGCGGGATCGATGTTGAATCCGCTGCCGGGCTGGATGATTTCGCCGACCACAAGGCCGACGAGCAGCGCGATCGTCGACACCACCTCGAAATACAGCAGCGCCTTGAGACCCACCCGCCCGACCCGCTTGAGATCGCCCATCGAGGAAATGCCATGCACGACCGTGCAAAAGATGACGGGCGCGATCATCATCTTGATCAGCGCGATGAACCCATCACCAAGCGGCTTCAGCGCCTTGCCCGTGCCCGGATACAAATGGCCAATCAGGATGCCCACTGCGATGGCTATCAGCACCTGAATATAAAGAATCCCGTACCAGCGGGACCGTGTTGCAATCGGTGCTGACGGAACGGCAGTGACAGTCATGGGAAGAATCCTGTGCGGGGAGCGTCGAACGGTGGAAATGACCCGCCCGCGAACCCTGCGCCAGAATGTCGCAGCCCTCAAGAAGAATATTATAACAGGCGCTTCTAAAGCGCGGCCCAGGAACCATTGTATCGCGGATGACGGCGGTCCATCCAGGCCGCAAGCCCCTCACGAAGATCGTGCGTCGGGGCAACCCGCGCGAACTGCTCGCTTTCGACCTGCAGGCCTTCCGCGATGCTCATATTGAGACCGCGCGTCACGACCGTCAGGATGCTTGCTGCGGCCAGCGGCGAATGTCGCATAATCCGCCGAGCCATATCTTCCGCGGCGGCCAGAAGTTCGCCATGAGGAACAATCTGGTTGATCAGCCCCATGTCGAGTGCCTGTGCGGGTGAAAAGGGATCGCCCGTCAGGAGCAATTGAAGCGCTCGCTTGCGTCCCGCGAGGCGCGGCAAGCGTTGCGTCCCGCCAAACGTCGGCGGCATACCGAGGTTGATTTCAGGCTTCGCGAATATCGCGCGGTCGCTGGCGACAGCCAGATGTACGGCCTCCGTGATCTCGCATCCGCCGCCATAAGCGAGGCCGTTAATGGCCGCGATGACCGGCTTCCCGAACGCTTCCAGCCGCGCCGTCAGGGTCTGGCCGCGCCTGACAAACTCGCGGATCGCGGCATCCGGCCCGTCTCGCACGGTGCGCGAGAACTCGCTGATGTCCGCGCCCGCCGAAAATGCGCGCTCCCCGCTCCCGGTCAATATCACCACACGAAGCGCAGGATCGGATTCCACCCGGGCAAGCGCCAGCATCATCTCGTCAATCAGCGCGTAGCTGAGTGCATTAAGTTTCTCCGGCCGGTTGAGCGTCAGCGTTGCGATCCCGTCCCGTGCGTTGAAAAGAATATTGTCGGCCATTGAATTTTCCGGTTGATGCAGCGATGCCTGACGGTGCCCCCGGAAACGGTTTGTGTATACACACTATACGGTATACATACGTCACATGCCGAGAGATGCCCGACCTACCCGCACCCGTATCATCGAAGCCGCCGCAAAGCTGTACTACGGCGAGGGAATCCGCAGCGTCAGCGTGGACGCCGTGGCCGAAAAAGCCAGGGTGACCAAACGGACGCTCTACTATCATTTCAAGAGCAAGGACGATCTGATCGCCGCCTATCTCGACGCGCGCGACCAGCCGAACCTCAAGACGTTCGCGCGCTGGTTTCAGGACACCAAGGGTTCGCTGCCGGCGAAGATCGAAGGCATCTTCACCAATCTCGCGAAATCCGCGCGGCATCCGAAATGGAAAGGCTGCGGCTTCCTGCGGACTGCCGCCGAACTCGCGGGCCTGCCGGGACATCCCGCCATGAAGATCGGCGCGCGACACAAGTCGAACGTCGAATCCTGGCTGGCCGGGGTGATGTCGGATGGCGGAATCGGAAATGCGGGCGATCTGGCGCGCCAGATCGTCATTCTGCTGGATGGAGCGTTTTCAACCACGCTCATCCATCGCGATCCGGCCTATATCGAAGCGGCCGGCCGGGCAGCCGCAGGCCTTGTGAAAGCGCGAATTGGAAAGCGGCGCTAACCCCGTCGGGGTTTCACCGACGTCTCGTAGATTTCCGGCTTGAAGCCGACCAGCAGCTTGCCGCCGATCTCCAGAACCGGGCGCTTGATCATCGACGGCTGCGCGAGCATCAGCGCCAGCGCCTTCTTCTCGGTGATGTTGTCTTTGTCGGCGTCCGGCAATTTCCGGAACGTGGTGCCGGCACGATTGAGCAGCGTCTCCCAGCCCACCGTCTTGCTCCAGTGCGCCAGCCGCTCCTTCTCGACGCCCACGGCCTTGTAATCGTGAAAGTTGTACTCGACGCCGTGCTTGTCCAGCCACGCGCGGGCCTTCTTCATCGTGTCGCAGTTCTTGATGCCGTAAATGGTGATGGCCAAAACGAAATTCCCCGCCGCTGTGGTCTGCGCCGTTTTACAGGACAACACGGTGGCATTGAAGATGCGTCAGCCCCAACTCAGCTACCGGTTCCAGCTTGTCCGGACCAATGACCGATGCAACCATGCGGCACCGATTCGGTCACCATTTCAGCCATGACATTTGAAAACGTCGCCCCTTGCGCCATCCGGTCGGTCAGGCAGCTTGACCTGCTGAATTCCTGGATCCATGCGCTGCAGCCCGGACAAACACTGCCGCGACTGCGCGACTATCGTCCGAGCCGCGTGGCGGATGAACTCATCAACATGATGGCCTTCGACGTCATCGGCGACGGTGAAACAGCGCGGTTCCTGATCACCCATGAGGGCGCGCGGCTGACGCAGGTTTACGGCAACGACTATCCGGCGCGCGATCTGGAAGCGACGCGCTTTCTCGACGACGCGATCGGGCCGCAACGCTATCGCGTCGTCGAGCCGTTCTATCGCGCCTGCCTCAAATCGCGGCTTCCGACTTATTCGATCTCTCTGGTAAGAGATGCCGACGGGAAGGAAGTCTCCTACGAACGGCTGCTGCTTCCGTTCGCCAATGAGCAGCGGATCGACGGTATCGTTGGCTCCTATGTCGCGATCAGCGCCGAAGGCAACTTCAAGGTCAGAAACCTGATGGGCATCGATACCGACGCCCCGATCGCGCAGGTCCGGGCGCATATCGATCCCGCGCTTGCGCGCAGCCGCCCGGCCCGCGCATCCAGAGCCGATGAAGTGATCGAAGGCTGACGAAGCCGCCGCCAGCCAATGATGCGATAGCGGATCGGCGAATCCATCGTAAGGTGCAGACGGGCATTCGAACGGGGCCAACATGGAATTCACCGCGCTGTTTATCGCCATCACAATCGTCATGCTCGTTGCATGGCGCGGATCGCGATCACTTGCCCTAGCGCTGACAGCCGCCGTGCTTGTCGCGTGCGTCGCGACCTATCTGCATCACGCGACCGATACACTCAAACTGTCGTTCTGAGGCGCGTCATGACCCCTGCCCGCGCCGTCATCCTCAATGCGCTCAGCCTCTATGCGGTTGCCGCCGTGCTGGCTGCAGCATTCGCCGCTCAATTCATATTGAAGGAACTTCCCTGCCCGCTGTGCCTGCTCCAGCGCATCATGTTCGCGGCCCTCGCCATCGGACCGATCCTGAACATCCGCTTCGGACCTCGCCCGAGCCATTACGCGCTGTCGCTGCTGGCTGCCCTCATTGGCGCGATGGTATCGACGCGACAGATCCTGCTGCACATCATGCCGGGAGATGCCGGATACGGTTCGGCGATCCTCGGTTATCATTATTATACGTGGGCGTTGCTGGGATTTGTCGCGGCCATCGGGATGCTTGCCGCCGTCCTGCTGTTCGACAGCCAGTTCGAGAACAATGACGGCCCGTCACACGTTTCGGTCAGCACCTTCGCGCGCGTTGCGATCTGGCTTGTGATCGGCCTGACGGCGCTCAATGCTGTGTCGGCGCTGCTGGAATGCGGCTTCGGCGCCTGCGCCGACAATCCGGTTGTTTACGAAATGCTCAGGCGGTGACGGCGATCTCGCCTTTGATCTTTGGATCGATTGATCATCCCTGATCGATACTTGCGCTGCGCCGCTCCATTTTCGCAGTTGAATGATCGAGAGCCCAGCGCAATTGCCGGTCCGTGGCGCGCAGCTTGATTTCGTCCGAGGCCAGCGCCGCGAGATTCCCGAGGATCTGCTTCTGGGTGTCGTCAAGCGTGCGCGGCCGGGTGTCGATCACGCAGAGCGAACCTAACGTAAAGCCATCCGGATCAACGACCGGCGATCCGGCGTAGAACCGAAATCCGAGTTCGCCGGCCACAGCCGGATTGTCCGCGAACCGCTTGTCGGCCGCGAGATCCTCGCTGAGAAAGATACCCTTCTGCAAAATCGTGTAGTTGCAGAACGCCCAGCTCCGCGGAGTATCGACCATATCGAGCCCGTGATGCGACTTGAACCATTGCCGGGTCGGGGTGAGCATTGTGAGCAGCGCGATCGGCGCATCGAGGCTGCGCGCGGCCAGCCATGTCAGGCGATCAAACGCATCCTCCGGCGGTGTATCCACAAGGCCCGAGCGTTCGAGAGCAAGAAGCCGCTGACCCTCATTGCCGGGAATGGGAAAGGACGGCGGGGTCTCGAAATACACTGTCTTCTCGACACCGCGAAGGGCGGCCTCGATCGCCTCGGGGAGCGCGGACAGTCCGTCGATGAACTGTGTCATCGGTGAGTCCAGATCGCCCACGACGCTCGGACGCGCGTCTGCCGGGTAACCGACAATCATGACTTGCGTGCGTCCAAGCGCCGGATCGGACCGCAGGCTCTCCACCAGACCCAATCGGGTGGCCGCCGATTGTTCGGCCTCGATCACGACTGCAGCCGGCAACCTGGAGCCGATCGCAAGCAGCGCCGCAAAGGGATCGGTGTAGCTGTCGACGGAGCAGGAATTCACCCCGGCCAGAACGCTTTCATAGTCGGCGATGCGTTCGGCGCGCGCGATGAGGATGACGCGCGCGGAGGCAAAGACCGGCACCTGGCTCGTGCCCGAGATCACCGCGAGAACGTCGCGGCGGTAGACCCGGCGATGCCCCCCCGGAGTCTTCCATGACGGGATAGAGCCGCCCTCGATCAGAAGCTGCGCCGTTCGCACCGAAACGCCGAGGATCTTGGCAGCCTCCGCTGTTGTCAGAATTTCTTTGTCCATGCGTTCCGTTTCTGCCCCCGGGTTCAGGGGGCTCACCGCCTGTCCCGCTTCCATACGCCACAATCTTGCCTTCCTGCCCCCCATTGACAAGGGGCAAGAAGTCTATTTTGATAAATTTGATGGATATGATGAATATGATATATTTGATAGCGTGCTGTCGGGCCGTCTGGGGGCTGCGACCCGGCCGTTCGCATCTTGCCATTCGGAGGAACCGCCCATTGCTCGGCCCAAGCTCTCGATCTCCATCGGTTCCGTCGGCCAGGTCCGAGAGGAACAGTTCCACCAAGACCCCCCGCCCGCGAGAGCGACACGATTCGTAAGGCACGCCTGCGCCTTCCCGCCGGCTGCTGTCTCCCTTTCCCACCGGCGCCTGTCCGGACACATCCCAAGCCCTGCCAACTGATCTGGAGCATTCCCATGACTGACATTCTCCCGTCCGACCTTCCGGAATTCGCGGACCGGGTTGCCGACAATCAACGCCGGCAATTCGAGAATCTCCGCAACAGCTTCGACTTTATCGTTTGCGGAGCGGGCAGCGCCGGCTCGGTGGTTGCGCGCCGTCTAGCTGAAAATCCGTCGGTCCGGGTGCTGCTGATCGAGGCAGGCGGCAGCGATGAGGTGCCCACTGTCATGGAACCCGGGGCATGGCCCGCCAATCTCGGCAGCGCAACGGACTGGAGTTTCGTTGCGGAGCCCAATCCTCATCTGAACGGCCGAGCGCTTCCGATGTCGATGGGCAAGGTTCTCGGCGGCGGCTCAAGCATCAACGTCATGGTGTGGGCGCGCGGCCACCGCAGCGACTGGGACTTCTTCGCCGAGGAAACCGGCGATGACTCCTGGGGCTATGACGCGGTCTCCGAGATCTTCCGGGACATTGAAAACTGGCAAGGCGTTTCCGATCCGCGCCACCGGGGCACCGGAGGCCCTGTCTTCGTACAGCCGTCGCCCGATCCCGGACCGGCCGCGGTCGCGCTGCTCGGTGCGGCGAAAGAGATCGGCATTCCGACCTTCCACAGCCCGAACGGGGAGATGATGGAAGGTGAAGGCGGCTGCGCCTTCACGGATGTCCTCATCCGCAACGGCAAACGCCACTCCATCTTTCGCGCCTACACGTATCCGTTTCTCGACCGGCCCAATCTCACTTTGCTGACAGGCACGCAGGTAACCCGCGTCCTCGTCGAACGCGGAAGAGCCGTCGGTGTCGAGGTGATCCGCGACGGCCAGATGCTGCGATTCCATGCAGCAACAGAGGTTGTACTCTCGCTGGGCGCGATCCAGACGCCGGCTGTGCTGATGCGCTCCGGGATCGGCGACGAGTACGAGCTTCGATCGCTCGACGTTCCCATGGTGCAGCATCTGCCCGGTGTCGGACAGAACCTGCAGGATCACGTGTCGTTCGGATGCATCTGGGAGTATCGCGAACCGGTCGCGCCGAGGAACAGCGGCAGCGAGGCGACGCTCTACTGGAAATCCGATTCCGCTCTCAAGAGTCCAGACCTGCTGTTCTGTCAGGTCGAGTTTCCGGTGCCGAGCGCCGAGACCGCAAGCCGGGGAGCGCCGGCACATGGCTGGACGATGTTCGCCGGCCTCGCCCTGCCGAAGAGCCGAGGCAAGGTCAGCCTGCGAAGCGCCGATCCGCTTGCGACGCCACAGCTCGAACTCAACATGCTATCGCATCCCGACGACGTGAAAGCGGCGATCGCTTGTGTGGATGTCTGCCGCACGCTGGGCAACACCCGCGCCTTCGCGCCGCTGGTCGCACGCGAGTCGATGCCGGGTAATCTCTGCGCGGCAGAGATGGAACGCTTCGTGCGCGATGCCGCGGTGACTTACTGGCATCAGACCTGCTCGGCGAAGATGGGGCTCGATGCGAGGTCCGTGGTGGACAGCAAGCTCAAGGTCTACGGCGTCGACAGGCTTCGCATCGCCGATGGCTCGGTGATGCCGCGGATCACCACCGGAAACACGATGGCGCCGTGTGTCATTATCGGCGAGAAAGCCGCCCGGGCACTCCGCGAGGAGCACGATATCTGAGCGACACGACGAACTCGCAGGCAAAGGTCAGCAGAGGAGGCAAAGCGATACGACACTTCCCTCCTCTGCCGCCGCGCGCTAACCGAATATCCGGTCAGCCCGGCCCGAACATCTCGCGCATCTTCCCCAGATAGTGATCTTCCGACGTCGTCCAGCGCAATGCCGCGAGGAGTTTCGTGTCGGCGCCCGCCGGATAGCGGATCGTCCCGCCCTCGTCTGTCGCTGCCGAGAAAGTCGCCTCCGCGACTTCCGCCTCGGTGCAATAAGGCGTCGGATAGCTGGCCATCTTCGCGAAACAGGATTGAGCGAATGCGCCATAGTCCGCCGGGATCAAACCTTGCATGCGCGGACCGCCGTTCGCCGTGAAATTCGTGGTCGGCGCGTAACCCGGCTCCACCAGCCTGGCCTTGATATTGAATCCGGCCAGCTCATACGAGAGAGACTCGGTGAAACCTTCGACAGCGCATTTGCTCGCGGCGTAGATCGCAACGAGCGGCATCACTCCGATGGTCGTGCTCGACGTCACGTTGATAATGACGCCGTGAGCCTGTTTGCGCATCTGAGGTATGACGGCGCGGCAGGTGGCGAACACGCCGAACGTATTCGTTTCGAACATTTCGCGCACTGTGCTGTCCGGAGTGGCTTCGACAGCCGACGCCAGACCGATCCCCGCATTGTTCACCAGCGCATCGATAGCGCCGAACGCAGCGACACCATCGGCAATGGCCTGGCTGATGCTGTCGGCATCGGTGACATCGAGCGGAAGTATCTTCAGACGATCCGACAACGTTGCGAACACGTCCGGTTCCGGACGCCGCATGGTGGCGACAACGTTCCATCCGCGATCAAGAAAGAATTCGGCCGTCGCCTTGCCGTATCCCGACGATGTGCCGGTGATGAGGACTGTTTTGGTCATTCGCTGCTCCATTTTTCTGTCCTCAGAATAGACATTCGCGCAAGATGATATATAATAAAAAATCCTATTATCATTACAGATCGTCCAAGATGGACCCTTTCAGCGACGTCATCACCCTGCTCCGCCCGCATGCCGCGCTCTCAAAGCCGATTACGGCGCGAGGCAAATGGGGGGTGCGCTACGCGGCTTACGAACTGCCGGGATTTGCCATCGTCCTCGCCGGACAATGCTGGCTCGCGGTCGACAAGGCAGATCCGGTCCGTCTCGATCGCGGAGACTTTGTCCTTCTGCCATCGACACCGGCCTTTACACTGTCCAGCGAACCGCGAGCCGCATGCGTCCCGGTCGAGCCGTCCGCCACGGCGGTTCGGCATGGCGATCCGGACGGCGAACCCGATCTTCAGATGCTGGGCGGAACGTTCCGGATCGAGCGCGCGAACGCTTCGCTCCTGCTCGCGCTGCTGCCCCGGATGATCCACATTCGCTCGGCTGAAAACGATACCGGACGCCTCGCCCGCATTATCGATCTCGTCATGGAGGAATGCGCCGCCGACAGGCCGGGCCGGGACATGGTTCTGGAAAGACTTCTCGAAGTCATGCTGGTGGAGTGTCTGCGCTGGCCCGGCATCAACGAGACCTCTTTGCCACCCGGCTTGCTCACGGGAATGCGGGACCGGGCCATCGCTGGCGTCCTGCGCGCGATGCACGCCGACGTTCGCGCCGGATGGACGGTGGCCGAACTTGCGAAGCGTGCCGGCATGTCACGGTCGGCCTTTGCCGCCCGTTTTTCCGACACGCTCGGCTGCGCTCCGATGGAATATCTCTCGCGGTGGCGAATGACGCTAGCGCAGGATGCACTCAGCCGCGGGGGAAAGTCGCTTGAACGTCTTGCCGACGAAATCGGTTACGAGTCCGCCAGCGCCTTCAGCACCGCGTTTCGCCGACGCATCGGTTGCTCACCGGGTGCATTTGCCCGCACGGCAAAACTAGATCAACGCGACGTGCTGCTTGCCGAAGGAGCGGGAAATCACTCCCACTCGATCATTCTAAACCCAAGTTAGGTGAATGCGGGTACGGAAGACGACGGTCAGCGCGAGAGAAATGACCGAAAGTGCAGTGATGCCCGCGGCGATGATCGACAGCCGCGACTTCCTGGCAGCGAAACGACGGGCCGAGCAGACGATCCTTCTTCCGCCTGGTCCGAAGACCTTGTCACCGGCGGGCTCGACTTCAACGCCCCCCGGCTGATCTGGTCCAAGCTCGATCAGGTGCACGAAAAGCACCCGGACATGGGCTGATGCACGGCAAGGCGCCGAAAGGCGCGGAAAAGATCGCATCCCTTTGGGCGACGAACCGCAACGTGCCGCAGATCGGCTTCGCACCGGACTGGACGAAGCACGGCCGAGCAGCGCCCTTCAAGCGCAACGAGGAGATGCTGGAGGTTCTGCTGAAGGGGTGATGCACCTCCCCGGCGCCGGCATCAACGACAACCTCCCCGACAAGGCCAAGAAGCCAGGCATCCCAGTCTGGAAGTTCGGCGGCGCGTGAGCGCTGCCTTCGATCGGAATCATCAACGCGGTGATTTGATCTCATTGCTGTTGGATGAGCAGATCAGACCATCCACCGTCTGCCGGCCCACACGGACACCATTGACATTATGTTTGCAGGCTAACATAATTGTCAGATGGCTAACAAAATAAATCAGCCCCGCGACGCCTCAGTCGGGGCTTGGGCGAAGCGGTGTTATTTCGCAGGACGCGCGATGATGGAGGATGCCCTCCGGCCTCACGGTCTCGGTGCGACGCAGTGGTATGTTCTCCATCAACTGACCCATCTCGGCCCGACGATGCAGCGCGACCTGGTGCGATTGCTCGAGATCGAACGCGCGACGTTGAGCATCATCATTGGAACGCTCGTTCGGAAGCGTCTCGTCGAACAGATTCCCGATGCCGTCGATCAGCGCCAAAAGCTGCTGCGCCTGACACAGGCGGGAAAGACGCTGTGGGGCGAGTTGCCCGACCTGGGCTTCATCCATGACACGGCGTTCGCTGGCTTCTCCGAAGCCGACCTTGAGACCACCGCACGCGTGCTCAAAGCGGCGACCGAGCGGCTCAATCAACGACTGAAAGGAACACGACCATGACAATCCTGATGACCGGCGCGACCGGATTGGTTGGTGAACGCCTGCTGCCGCGCTTCGTAGAAGCTGGGGTGGACTGTCGCGCTCTGGTTCGTCCCGGCAAGGACGCCCCTGCTGGGGTGAAGAGTGTGGAAGGCGAACTCTTCGATCCGGCTTCGTTGGCGCACGCTGTCGATGGAGTTTCGGCGATCGTCCATCTGGCGGCGGTGTTTCGCACCCAGGACACCGACCTGATCTGGAAGAGTAACCTGGAGGGAACACGCAACCTCCTTGCTGCGGCCCAGGCCCACGCCCCCCAGGCACGCTTCATCATGGCGAGCACGAGCAACGTCTACAGCAGGAATACCCCCTATCCCGGGCGCGAGACCGATGCCGTCGAACCGGAGCAGGCCTATCCGGCCAGCAAGGTCGCCGCGGAGAAAGCGCTGCGCGAAAGCGGCCTGAACTGGTCAATCCTTCGGTTCCCGTTCGTCTACGGCGACGGGGATGGCCATCTGGAGGCGCTGCCAAAGCACTTAGCTGCCGTCGGATTTCATCCCGCCAACCGAATGAGCACAATACATCATCGCGACATTGCGACCGCGATGAAGCTGGCGCTGGCCGGGGCGTTCGACGGTCGCATCGTGAACATTTCTGACGAAGCGCCCACCACGATCTACGAACTGGTCAGGCTTGTCGGTGAAACTATGGACCCGTCATCCGAACCAATGCAGAACCCTTGGTATCTTCATATCGACGTCTCACTGTCTCGCAGCCTTGGATTTCAAGCAGCGGTGAGGACTGTTTATCAAGCTGCCCAGCAAGGGATACTCTGAAGGGATGCCTCAGGATAATTTCCCCGCCGGCATAACCGCAATTTCTGACCAGGCTCCTTGTTCTGAACGCTGCCAGCTTTGCGGAATGCTGGACTTGCTGCCAACGGCGATAGTTGGCTGCACGCTGTTACCTGACGCGTCGGCATCCCGATCGACGTCGGCGTGGCGATCGCCCATGCTGTACGTATCTCCTGCGTTCTTCGAAGCCTCATCTGCGGCTAACCCGCACCGTAAGAGGCCAGCCCCTCCAGACGCGAGACCTTGCCTACATAACCCAGATCACGCCGCGCAGCGCTATCGTCGATCGTGAACTCGCGGCCGATCATGCGCACCATGGTTCGGGTCAGCGCGGGATCCTGATCCGAGCGCCTGAGTCTTGCGCCGAATTCCATCATGCGCCCCATGAAGAAGGCCGCGCCATAGGGAACCGAACGTAGCTTGTCGATCGAAAGCCCCTGCAGCTTTGCCAGTCCGTCGATGAAGGCGCGGAAGGTCGTGTTGTCGGGATCGCGAACGAAGTAGGCCTTGCCGCCTTCGCCCCGATCGAGAGCGCAGATCAGCGCTTCGGCGACATTGTCGACATGGCAGGTGGAATAGGGATATTCGCCGCGCGCGATGAAGGCGAACTGGCCCGACCTGATCGCGTGCGGGATGTTACGGCTGAAGGCGTCGCCCGGCCCCCAGATGCCCGGCGGCCGAATGGCGATGGTGCGGAAACCAGGCCGGCTGGTCGCAAGAACGCCAGCCTCGCTCGTCGCCTTGCTGGCGATGTAGGGCGAGAAACTATCCGGAAAGGTCGGCGCACGCTCATCGGCGTTGCGGATCGGCGAGCCGCGATCGTCCATGATAACGGCGGCGGCCGTCAGATAGATGAAGGATGAAACGCCTGCCGCCTGTGCGGCCTCGAGCAGAGCTTTGGTGCCATCCACGTTGACATGGAAGTAAGGCGCGCGCGGACCGGCGAAGTGAAAGTGGGCGGCCAGATGGATCACCGCGTTGACCGGCGGCATCACCATGCCGCCGAGATTGTTCATGTCGCCGCGAACGGGCTTCGCTCCGAGCGCGCGCAGCTTGCCGTCGGCCGCGGACGAGCGGGCCATGGCGAAGACGTCATGGCCTTCCGCTACGAGATTGGGAATAAGACGCGAGCCGAGAAAGCCGGACCCGCCGGTCACAAGGATTTTCATACATCTACTCCGGTAAAACTGAGGTGCAGATTGCCCGCATGGCGGCGTCGCGCAGGCCGGCGACGGTGGCGGGATCTGGTGTTCCCATCCCGACCCCCGGCTGGAGCGTGGCGCCCAGGAACAACATCGCGGCCGAATTCACAGAGGCCCAGACGACTTGAACAGCCGCCTCGGACGCGATCGCCAATCGGCCGGCGGCCTCGATCTGCGCGACGCGGTGGCGCAGCATCGCCTGTCCCTCACGGGCCGCAGGCAGATCGGCGCCGGAAAGGAAACGCGCCATCATCGCCGCGTAAAGGCGCGGGCGCGCCGCAGCGAATGCAACATAGTTGTCCCAGCCTTCAATCAGCGCCGCAACCGGGTCGGGCGACTGGATGGCCGACCTCTTCGATGACAAGAACTGCTCGAACGCTTCGGTGATCGCCGCGCTCAGCAGACCGTCGGCGCTCTGGAAATGATGATAGAGTGTGGGCGCTGTCACCTTCGCGATGTCGCAGACCGCCCGCGTCGAGAAATGCGTCTCGCCCTCCCGCTCGATCAGCGTCAAGGCCGCCGCCACCAGTGCCGTCTTCGTATCCATTTTCGGAGTATAGCACCGCTATATAAACATGTCTATAGCATCGCTATACTCATTTGACGGAGGGCAGCTTTTCCTCTGCCGCTAAGCGGCGACGAGGTCTTTCGCGAACGCGCCCATTCCGACCCAGCTCTAACCAGCACCCGTCGCGCGTGGCTCGCCGCCTGCGAGACAGAAATCGAGAGGGCCAACAATGGGAATGAAAGACGAACGAAAACGGCACTGAGCGAAGGCCAAAACCACCGCCGAAACTACGCTCTTGCCACCGTTCGTATCCGTCACTCCCACTCTCTCATCAATCGCCCTTTCAAAATATTGAAACAGCGAATGTTTTCGCTGCCTTGATTCTTCAATACCGTCCCCCATACCGTCAGATTTTCTTCGCTGTTGAAGTTGCACGCGCATTTTTGGGCTTCGCAAAATCCGTCTATCGCTGTCTTTCGAGGATAGATACTTCGACGAGAAGTGTTCGAACGTGATCACGCTCGCAGATTCTGCGTACCGATAGATGTCGCTGGATAGCGTCAGCAAACAATCACATGTCCCCTGCGCGAACGTCGCTGGGAAGCTAACTATTCTACGGAGCAATCGCACCCTACCCGGGGGTCTAACTTGAACCTCCCTCGACTCGTGAAGACAAGTCACTGCAGTCCATGGATATTGAGACCACCTCCTTTATGACGGCCTCCAGACCAGTTTGACTCGCTGCTTTAGAATGCGAAATCACATAGCTACCTAATTTCTCATTCATTTGGGAATCTATTGCCCCCTTCGCGGTGAGAGGGTTGCGGTGATCCGCCTCATCCGCAACCCATTGCTTACGTCCAGAATATTCAATGCTGCGCGACAACGACGCGAAGCATTCTACTCGTTTAGACGTCACTGGAATTTCGGACCGCCGTGATAGCGCGGGCCGCTTCCGCCTGTACTGCCCCTCGGCGAAACCTGAAAACGCGGCGCCATTACTGAGGACGCGAACGCAGAACTCGGGTCGTTTTGCGGGGCGGTTACACCATATGTATATACAGTCCGCCTGGCCTCATTCGGCCAATAGCTCTTATCGCTGATTGTCGAGCCTGCGTGGGCTGCGGCTGATATCGCTACAAGCGGCAGCATGAGCGAAATCGTGAGAAAGCTTTTCTTTAACATGGTCCGGCTCCTTGTCATTGAGAAGCGCGTCACGTGCGCTTCTACAAATGAGTTCGAAGCAAATCACCGGCCGGTTACAACCTCACGCTGACGTGAAAACAACCTGCACGATCCGCTACCACCGCAACAACCGCGGTCCGAATATTGCGCCTGCGAAGGTGCACAGCGCAATCGTGCCTCCGTACCAGACTGCAACAAACGGCAATGAATCGTCGGCGCAATGAAGGGAATAAGCCATCGCACTCACACCGCCAGAAATGAGACCGGCGAAAGCTCCCGTGCGAACGAGGTCCGTTGGGGCAGATTTTCGCAGGGCCCAGATGGCAGTGGCGAAGGGCACGATCGCGATGACCGGAATGGAGAGAAGACACTCAAGCCACTCATCTCCCACGATCATCTTGTCCCAGTGCGATCTGGGCGCGAACCCAAGGCTGATTGCTGCAAGCAGCACAATCGCGGCGAACGGCATAGTAACCAAAAAAGACGAGGTTCGGCGCTCCCCTCCGGGGCGTGCCAGCTTTGTAAGATAGACCGATGCCACGCCTACGACCCCAACCGTGAACGCGAGCTTCAGCAACAAGAACGTGAAGGCGCGGACCGTCATCAGATCTGGCCGGATACCCAGCCCGATCAGCATGAACGCAAACGCCAACACTGAAGCAGCAGCAACGGCGATGCAAACCGTTCGACCGACCAGCCGACGGTCAACCGGCTCAACGTTCGTACTCAGCATCTCAACCAAATCATCTGTCTTCATGTTCTGACTTCCCGGGCAATCAAGGCAGCCAGCGCCTTGAGCCCACGGTGAATGTTCACTTTTACGGCCGATTCCGAGATACCGCACCGGTCTGCAGCTTCAGCGATACTCCGTCCGTCCAGTTTCACCGCCTCGATGGAACATCGCATTTTTTCCGGCAACCGTTGCATCAGCCGCTTAAGGTCGAGACTACTTTCGGCGCTGAGATTGTCATCGTGCGCCATTATGGTATCGGCCTCGTCGATAGGTACATCGGCAAGTGATGCGCGAGTCCGACGTAAGAAATCGATCAGCTTGTAGCGTGCAATGGCGTGCACCCAGGGCGTCAAAGGCTCGGCGGGATCATAGGTATGCCGCTTGAAATGGATCGCCAATACCGCCTCTTGGACCAAATCTTCCGCCTCTGCTGCGCCCCTCCCAATTCTCACAAGCTTGCCCTTGTAGTACGCGCGCAGACGGCGGCTCAATCGCTCGAGCAGCGCGCGATGCGAGGCCGCGTCGCCATCCAGGCTGGCAAGCATCAGTGTCTTGAGTTCGATTTCGTGGGTCGTCATACTTGCATTATCTCTATGAGTTCGCTGATCCAGCCGGTTTGGTTACAGTCGACAGCGCCCTGGATCGAAAAATCGTTGACCCAGTTTCCCACCGTCGTGGGTTGATGGGCTTGGCGCCGATCAACAATGCGATGAGATGGCTCCGCTGATCTCTTCGGGTACTGCGAAGATCACGTCGGCCCGGTCTCCCATCATGCCTGCCGATACGATCGCCGGAGCACCTTTCTGTGGCCCATCTTCACCTACGTCAGTCTTGAACCTCAGATTTCGCTCCCAGAAATCCCGCGTTTTCCCGTCTGCGGTCGTCACCCGGTAGGTATCCCGGCAATGCGTGATCGTCTGGACCCGTTCATCAGGCTCAAGCTTTTTGAGATTTGGCACCGCGCCGCCACCCATCATGCCCATCATCCCGCCCATTTGATTGCCGCGTTGCACGACCGATGGCGGAGCGTGACCGGGCTGGGTCGCCTCCTTGAGAAACGCCAAAAGATCGCCGCGCCGTCCCGCGTCCTTTACGCCGGGGAACGGCATCGTGTTGCCAGGAATGAGGTGTTGCGGATCCCGAAGCCACTCGTTGAGCGTGGTGTCGTCCCAGGTAATTCCCGACGACTTCAGGGCCTGTGAGTACCGGCTGAAGCTCGGCAGCGTACCAGCTTTTCGGTTCCACAGATCGGCGAGACTTGGTCCCGTCATGTTTCGATCAGATTCCAGCGAGTGGCATGGCGCGCAGACCTGGAAATCGCGCTGGCCTCGAGCTGCATCGCCCTGCTGTGCAAATGCAGGCGGCAAGAATACGATTGTCGCAAGCACCGTCATGATGGACCTGTCCATGGCTGACCCTTCCTTATTGCCAGAGCGGAGATACTTGATGAACGCCGCTGCCGATAAGACCATCATGATTCAGCTCACTCGGCGGGTTCCGAAACAAGTCGCGAGTCTTCCTTGATCGGCTCGATGGCCCACGACGGCGGATGACCGTTTCCGCGATTATTCGCCGGCAAACGGAAGCCCTTGATCAACCCATAGATCGCGGGGATCACGATCAGCGTCAGCAACGTTGACGAGATCATGCCGCCGATCATCGGCACGGCGATGCGCTGCATGATCTCAGAGCCAGTGCCAGTGCTCCACATGATCGGCAGCAGCCCCGCCATGATAGCGACCACCGTCATCATCTTCGGTCGCACCCGCTCCACGGCGCCCTCCATGATGGCGTCGTAGAGGTCGTGACGGGTCAGTGTTCGCTTTTCGGCGTCACGCTGCGCCTTGATCTCGGCAAGGGCCTGATTGAGGTAGATCAGCATCACCACGCCAGTCTCTGCGGCGACCCCGGCCAGCGCGATGAAACCGACCGCGACGGCTACCGACAGGTTGAAGCCCAGCGCCCACATCAGCCAGATGCCGCCGACCAGCGCGAACGGCAGCGACAGCATCACGATCATGGTCTCGGTGATGGAACGGAAGTTGAGGTACAGTAGCAAAAAGATGATCAGTAGCGTCACCGGCACCACGATCTTCAGGCGAGCTGTCGCGCGTTCGAGATACTCGTACTGGCCGCTCCAGACCACATAATATCCCGCCGGGAACTGAATGCTGGCCTGCACCGCCTGCTGCGCGTCGGCAACATAGCCGCCAAGATCGCGGTCGCGGATGTCGACGTAGATATAGGTGGCCAACTGTCCGTTCTCGGTGCGGATCGATGTCGGCCCTCGCGCCGGTTCGATCTTGGCGACCTCCCCAAGCGGCACTGCACCTCCGGCCGGCATCGGAACCAGAACGTCGTTGGCGATGGCCTGTGGATTCTCGCGCAAGTCCCGGGGGTAGCGCATGTTGACGCTGTAGCGCTGACGGCCTTCTACTGTTGTGGTTACCGTCTGGCCGCCGAGTGCGGTCGCAATTACGTCCTGAACATCCTGGACCATGATGCCATAGCGCGCCAACGCCTCACGGTCCGGTGTCACGTCGAGATAATATCCGCCGATGCCCCGCTCGGCATAGGCCGACGACGTTCCGGGCACAGCTTTTAAAACCTGCTCGATCTGTTTCGCCAGTTTGTCGATCACGACCAGATCGGTCCCGATCACCTTGACGCCGATCGGCGTCCGGATACCGGTCGACAACATGTCGATGCGTGCCTTGATCGGCATGGTCCAGGCGTTCGAGACGCCGGGGAACTGCAGGGACTTGTCCATCTCTGCGATCAGGCCATCAATCGTCACGCCCGGCCGCCATTGCTCCTTGGGTTTCAGATTGACGATAGTCTCGAACATCTCGGACGGGGCCGGATCGGTCGCGGTTGCTGCACGGCCGGCCTTGCCGTAGACCGACGCCACCTCCGGAAACGACCGGATGATCCTGTCCTGCATCTGCAACAGTTCGCCCGCTTTGGTCACCGAAATTCCCGGCAGCGTGGTGGGCATGTAGAGCAGCGTGCCTTCGTTGAGGTTAGGCATGAACTCGGTGCCGAGCTGACGCGCCGGCCACACCGTCACCACAACAATTGCCAGCGCGATGAGGATCACCAGTGCCTTGGCACGCATCACGGCCTTGATCACCGGCCGATAGATCCAGATCAGGAAGCGGTTGATCGGATTCTTGTGCTCCGGAACGATCTTGCCGCGCACGAAAATGATCATCAGCGCCGGAACCAATGTCACCGACAGCAACGCAGCAGCGGCCATCGCAAACGTCTTGGTGAATGCCAACGGGCTGAACATCCGGCCTTCCTGCGATTCCAGCGTGAAGATCGGCATGAACGACACGGTGATGATGAGCAGGCTAAAGAACAGCGCCGGCCCGACCTCGGACGCCGCGTTTATCAGTATGTCGACTCTTGACCGCCCGGGTTCAGCTCGCTCCAGGTGCTTGTGCGCATTCTCGATCATGACGATCGCCGCGTCGACCATGGCACCGATCGCAATCGCGATACCACCGAGGCTCATGATGTTTGACCCTATTCCAAGCAGCTTCATCGCACCGAACGCCATCAGCACGCCGACCGGCAGCATCAGGATGGCGACCAGCGCACTGCGGACATGCAGCAAGAACACGATGCAGACGAACGCAACGACGATGCTTTCCTCCAGCAACGTATGCTTGAGCGTGGCGATGGCCGCATTGATCAGGTTGGAGCGGTCATAGACCGGAACGATCTCGACCGATTTCGGCAGGCTGCTCGCGATCTCCTTGAAGCGCTTCTTCACATTCTCGATCACATCAAGCGCATTGACGCCGAACCGTTGCAGCACAATGCCGCTGGCGACTTCGCCCTCGCCGTTAAGTTCCGCAATCCCGCGCCGTTCATCCGGTCCAAGTTCGACGCGAGCCACGTCCCGCAGCAGAACCGGCGTGCCGTTGTTTGTCTTCAGCACGATGTTGCCGAGGTCGTTGATTCCCTTCAGATAGCCTTTGCCACGAATGACGTATTCGAACTCGGAGAGTTCGACGGTGCGGCCGCCGACATCCGCGTTACTGGCGCGGATCGCGTCGCGCATCTTCTGCATGGTGATGCCGAGATCGCGCATGCGTTGCGGATCGAGGATGACGTTGTACTGCTTGACGAAGCCACCGACACTCGCGACTTCAGCGACACCTTCGGCCTTCGCGAGCGCGAATTTCAGATTCCAGTCCTGGATGGTCCGCGTATCGGCGAGGTTGAGCTCCTTCGACACCACCGCGTATTGATAGACCCATCCCACGCCCGTGGCGTCGGGACCGATCGTCGGGCTTACACCGGCGGGCAACCGCGAGGCCGCGCCGTTGAGGAATTCAAGTACCCGCGAGCGGGCCCAATAAATGTCGGTGCCATCTTCGAAAATGACGTAGACGAATGACACCCCGAAGAACGAGAAGCCGCGCACGACTTTGGATCGGGGCACGGTCAGCATCGCGGTCGTCAGCGGATAAGTGACTTGGTCTTCGATCACTTGCGGCGCCTGGCCCGGATATTCGGTGTAGACAATCACCTGGGTGTCGGAGAGATCCGGAATCGCATCGAGCGGCAGATGGACCAGTGCGTAGATGCCGGCGGCGGCGGCGAAGCCGGTGCCGAACAGGACCAACAGCAGGTTGCGAGCCGACCAACTGATAACGCGGGCGATCATTGCTGGCCTCCCGCGTCCGAAAACCCTTTAAGGGCGGCCTTCAGATTGCTTTCCGCATCGATCAGGAAGTTGGCCGAGACGACGACAGGATCACCCTCCGTGAGGCCCTGTCGGATTTCGACATAGCCGTCGCCGCGATGGCCGAGTTTCACCTCGCGCGGCTCGAAGCGCCCTTGTCCTTTCTCGACGAATACCGCCTGACGATTGCCAGTATCGAGAACGGCACTTTCAGGTACGGTAAGCACAGGCTGCGAGCTGCCAATATCGATATTCGCATCGACATACATGTCGGGAAGCAGAGCGCCATCCGGATTGGACAATTCGATCCGCACCCGGGCGGTTCGTGTTTCCCGATTCACTTGCGGATAGATGACACTGATCTTCCCGGCGAATTCGCGGCCAGGAAAGCTGCGCGCCCTTACGGTTACCGGCTGTCCAACCGAAATCGTGCCGAGACTGCGTTCCGCGACGTCGATCATCGCCCAAACCACGGACGTATCCGCAACCCGGAACAACACATCCCCGGGCTGCGCGCGCATGCCTTCAATGGCGTTACGTTCGAGCACAATGCCGTCGCGCGGAGCCGACCAGTCGATGGTGATCGGAACGGTGCCGCTCTTCTCCATGGCGGCAATTGCCGCGTCGGGAACGTCGAGGTTCATCAGCCGTTGTCGCGAGCCGCGACCATACACGGCCACCCCGCTCGTCCCTTTCGATGTGATGGTGGCGATGTATTCGGCGGCCGCCGAGGCCACGGATGGACTGTAGATTTCCATCAGCGGCTGGCCTTTGCTGACCTTGCTGCCGGTGGTGACGTTTGCAACTTTCTGGACCCAACTTTCGGCCCGCATCGAAATGACGGAGATGCGGCGCTCGTCGAGTTGGATCGTGCCTGGCGCGCGAATGAGGGTTCGAATGACGCGCGATGTGGCGGGTTCGGAGCTGACGCCGGTACGCTGGATCTTCCCTGGCGAAAGCTTCACCGATCCGTCGTCACTGTCCTCGCCCTCATAGACCGGAATGTAATCCATCCCCATCGAATCTTTTTTCGGCGTCGGCGACGTATCCGGCAGTCCCATCGGATTGCGGTAGTATCTGATCTTGCGTTCTGTGGTTGTCGCGGATGCGCTCTCGGTCACTGGCGTTTCGTCGAAACTGACATCGGCGCTCGCAGGTACGACCGTGTAGTCACCTCCGTTTGGCGCCTTCTTTGGCGTTAGTGAGTAAAACGGTCTGCCGTCAGGATCCTTGTAGTAGATCGTTGCGCTATTCATTTGCGCCGCTGCGGGTGCCAGAACCGCCCGGTCTGCCCCTTCGGCTGGCTGATGTTGACTGCGACCCGCGATGAATCCGCCACCCACCGCCGCGATCAACGCGGCGGTGGCGGCAATAGCCAGGCTGACCGGTCTCATCACTGCGCCGTAATGACGAGTTTGCTTTCGACAGTGCCGGTTTCGCCCTGGACCTTTGCACCGAGAGAAAGCTGCCATCGGCCCGCCATCCCAAACGTCGCCTTGAACTTGTAACTGCCCGGCTCCGCGCCCGGAGCGGGCACGATCTTGGTCGCCATTTCCTGCATGCCATCGGGCGCCATGTCGAGACGCGTTGCGAAGATCACCGCATCAGGCACCGGCTTGCCGGTGGTCTTGTTGACGAGCCGAACCGTAACGATTTTGTCCGGGCCAGCCTTGACGGTCTGATCGACGAGCTGGAACTCATAGTCTTTGATGTCGGCGCGTGCGGCGGTGACCGATCCGGTCATCGCAATACCGATGAGCGCGGCCCGAACGGCGCGCGTGTAGTTGAACGTCTTCATTTTCAATCCTCAATGTCCTGGTCTACCGCAAGCGGCATGCATTTTACCCGCTCAGCCTGAAGGCCGAACGGCAGCGAACCGGCGCCAAAGCGCCGATTAGATCAGGATTCGAGGAGGATGGTCGGGGGGAGAACCGTCGAGGCTATCGGCGATCATATCGTTGAAAGCTGAGAACGGGCGGCGAGTTGGCGGAGGTGCCAAAATTTCGGTCGCCATAGGAGGTTCAGCCTGAGCAACGGTCAGTGTGCACATCGCGCGAAGCGGACAATCCCGGCAATCGTTGCTCTTCTGCGTATCCGGACAGCAAGGCATGTCGGCGGACATCATCGACATATCGTTCATCTCGCCCGCCGGCAGCAGTTTTGCCGCCGCTGGCGTGGCCAGCGGCGATGCAACGAGCCCAACGATCGCAAAGACCGCCAGCAAACGGCTGATGAATCGGCAAAAATCCATGACCTTAACATCACATAGGATCGTGGACTTGGGAAGACGGATCACATTACAAATTCGCCACCACAATGAGGGTAACGATCGCGCGATCGTTACCTACGACATGGTTATGAGAACCGCCTTAACCGGCGATATCCCCACCGATGAAACGCATAACCATTTGACGGCCGGAAGCGCCGAAAAGAACGACCTCATATTTATCTGGCACGCCGCCTTCCATCCCGGGTGATCCTACCGGGGACCGCCAACCCGACGGCATGGGCCGCTTCTCTAACAGTTGTCGTACAGCGGCTGCAGGGACATGTCCCTCGAGGACATATCCGCCCACTTCAGCGGTATGACAAGCGGCCAAGTCAGACGGCACGCCGAGACGACTCCGGACGCCGTGAAGGCTTGTCGTTTCCTCGACCTTAACCGCGAAGTTAGCATCCTTGAGATGGCGCACCCAGCCTGAACAGCAACCGCAATTGGGTCTAATGACCACGATCACCGACCCCTCCGCCCCGTTCAGCTGCGGCGTGCGCGGATTATGGCGATGCGGCCGACTATCTCGGAAACGGTATTCACGCGACGTACACCATCAAACCCTGTCTGCTTGATTAAATTCAACCAACTGCCGTCGAGATGGGGCTTCGCGGTCTCAGAGCCGAACAAGTAGCCGGTGCCGCGAAGTGCGTGGATCTCTCGCCGGTGCAGCGGCTGGTCGAAGTCGGCAATGTGCAGTGTACCGCCGTGCCGCAATACTCGCCTCATCTCCTTGAGGAGGGCAACCTTATCACTCTGCCGTAAAGGATGCAGCGCGAGCGATAAGATCACCTTGTCGAATGATGCAGCACGGCAATCGATGCAGTACTGATCCCCGTGCAAAAGCTCGAGATTGCTTAAGGGGCCGCGAACGCTCTTGTTTGATCCCGCAGGCTGTACGGCAGAAAAATGTACGGCGGGATACTGCCGTGCAAGCACCTCGCACAAGCTGCAACCCTCCGCGCTCACCTCCAGCACTCGCTCGCCTGAACGTAGCGCGGATTCCTGTATCAGCGGCTCACACCAGGTTCGCGCCCGAATAGTTAACCGGTAGCCCCATTTACATACGAACGTGAGCAATCGAACGCGCACCGAACTCATGTGTGATGAAGGGCGAGTTATAGGCATGTCAGTATGACCGCGTACGCGAGTGTCTGTGTTGGCCAGGGTCCGTTCGCATCTGTTCAGGTTAGGCCGCGTCGGACAATGACGGGGCCGGACCGAGTTTCCCGATGAAGCGAACATAGAGTAGTTCGCTGACCAGCTCGACAAGCGTCTGCGCTACAATGACGGCAGGCAATACCGGGACTGCGCCGGGTATTGCAAATGCAAGCGGCAGCACCACGAGCGAATTCCGCGTCCCAGCACTGAAGGTAACTGATCGGCCGGCCGGCGCATCGAGACGGAACAGTCGCCCAATGCTCCAACCGATCAAGGGCGCGGAAACCGCGAACGCTACATAAATTGGAAGCACGTGCAACACAGCATTCATTGCCGACCCAAGCCGCGGCACCACGGCGGCGGTGACCACGAGCAGGACAAGCGCTGTCGCCGGCACCGCCAGCATCCCCAACACCGTTGACATCCGAGTAATGGCGTTGCTGCTCGCAGCCCATAACTGCACGACGGCAGCAAGAACGAGAGGAACAGCAATCAACCACACGAATGCATGGACGAAAGGCCCGAACTGCACGAGACCGGCGGCATCTTCCCCAAGCAACAGACCAAGATAAATCGGTAGCAGCAGCATTTGCAAAATAAGCAGGGCTGGTGTCGTCGCCAGCAACAAACGGGCATCGGCTCGGCCCAGATGTGAAAACGTCACGACGTAATCGATGCAAGGAGTGAGCAGCACCAAGAGCACACCAAGTCTCTCCATAGAGCCAGCAGGGAGGAGTTGAACAAGCGCCGCCACGAGAAGCGGAACGGCGATGAAGTTCGCGATGAGCAGAGCTGCGAGGAAATCGAGCCGAGCGAAATGTTGCCTGAGGTCTGCAAGCGGTACCTGTAGAAAGGTCACGAACAGCATCAGTGCAAGCGCAGGATTGACACCGGCCTCAAGAGTAGTCGTGCCAGGGAGAAGCAAGGCGCTTATGCCTGCCACCACGACGGTACCAAAATAAATACCGATTTGCCGGTTCTCCAGAATAGCCCTGATACTCTGACTGTCCATTCTCTCTCTCTCGTCTTGGCCCGATTATGAGCGGAATCGGAGCTTCCTATGGTCAGCGGCCGACTTTCAGCCACCCTTCAACGGCTTGAATTTTCAAGCTGCTTAACGTCCTGCCGGCAGGTGACCGTGCTCGACCTCCCTAATCCATCTCAGCGCTTGCAAAGCAATGCAGTTATTGGATTGGCATTTCTAGCGGCTCTCCCTTTAACGCCTCCAGCCGACTGACCTCGGCGACGTTGAAGCTCGCATATGATGAGGGTGCCGCGTCCAATAAGCGCCGATAACTTTTGTGCATGTCTCCATCGAGGTAAACGCGTTTGAATGCACCAGTGCCGGCGCGCACGAGCTGAGCTACCTGTTGGGTGTCGTTGCGTTGCTTTTCCTCAACAAGTGCCGCTGTTTCTGGTTCATACACCAATTCCGGGCAGGGCCGAGAGGCGCGAAGCGGGCCCCGAGGCGCGCTCGCATTGAAAACGTAGTTCCCGCCGCACGCGTCAACTCTAGGCTCGTGACGCACAACCTCGAAATGATCCGAACCTTCCTTCAGATTCTTCCAAAACGCAAAATTTGGATCGGCACGGTATTTGGCCAGATTCTCAGCTGTCATGCGAAACGGTAATGCTTGAACTTGGATGGCCTTTTGGCCGCCGGCGAACGCCTCCCGCGCAAGCGCATATATTTCAGCCATCCCGTCATTCGTCATCGCGTAGCATCCGCTCGAAGTGCATTCACCATGCACCATCAAATGACGTCCAGATCGACCGTGCGCCCGATCGACCTCGTTCGGAAATCCCAGATCGAATGAAAGAAAGAGCTCCGAGCGAGGGTTCATTTGCTTAGGCGTAACGAGATAGAATCCCTCAGGGGCCTGACGGTCTCCTTCCCGATTTTTCGGACCTAACTGGCCGGACCATCGACAAATGCCGTACGTCTTCAGCAAAGCGTAACGGCCGCTGCTCTCGCGTTTCCACACTTCAAGTTCATTTTCCTGTTTGAAGATGCGCACCAAGATCGGGGCTGACGAGGTCATTCCCTTGGCCTGCATGTCTGACAATAAGACTGTGGGTATCGGCCGCAGATGCTTAGCAGCGTCAAATTGAGGCGTCGAACATCCCAGGAGAATGACTGAAACCATAAGTGTGGCGATGATCTTCGACAATTCGAACTCCGAAGCGTTATAGAGTGCAAGCCGTGCTTACAAACATCAGCGTTCTTCTTGTGTGCTTGCCGTGTTGGCGCTGCCCGGTTGTGTGACGAAATGCAACATCAGCAGAGATGTTCCGCAGACGACCCCGACGTCGGCCATGTTGAAGGCCGGCCAGTGCCAATTCCCGAGATGAAAATCCAAAAAATCAGGTACGGCACCGCGCCGTAGGCGGTCCGTGGCATTCCCGAGCGCTCCACCGACGATCAAGCCGATGGCAACGCGCACGAATGGGACGTTAGCGCGACCCAACCAGACCAAAAGGGCTGCGGACATCGCGATCGCGAATGCCACGAAAATCCACGCCGGAACACCAAGGCCTCCAAACAGCCCAAAGCTAACTCCGGTATTCCAGCCCAGCACTATGTTAAAAAACGGCGTAAGGCTGATCGTCGCCGGCGGATTCATGAGATGATTGAGTATCCACCATTTGCTGGCTTGGTCTATGATGTACCATGTTGCAGCCACCGCCAGTGTTGCTCGCATTATCACACTCCACCTGCGCGCCTGCTCAGCCGATTTGACCCAGCATCGGAAACGTTTCGAAGAACCAGATCGCAACGTCAGTGAGATGACCGGTAATCATTGCAACCCCCATAGCGATCATCACGAATCCGGCAATCAACTGCAAAATGCGACCGGCGCGTCCAAATTTTCCCAAGCGTCCGACAAATCTGCTGGAAAAAAGCGCCGCCAGAACGAACGGCAACCCAAGGCCGAGAGAGTAAATGGCAAGCAGCGCCACACCGCTCGCGCCGGAGGAAGACGAAGCCGCGACTGCAAGGATTGCGCCAAGGACCGGACCAATGCAGGGCGTCCATCCAAACGCAAATGCAGTACCGAGGAGATAGGCAGAGACCGGTCCTGTGCCCGGCCGTGCGATTTGCACGCGCGTGTCGCGCTCGATCCAAGCAGGACGCCAGAGGCCTGTCGTAAAGATACCAAACAGGATTACCAGTAGACCGCTAAGTATATTGATTTCGTATCGGTAAACTGCGAGCACCAAGCTCAAGGCGTTGGCGCCGGCACCAAGTGCCACAAAGATCGTCGTAAATCCGAGGACAAAGCATACACTCAAAAACAGTACGCGAAGCTGCATCCGAGCCGGGACCGATTGATCGCCGTCCGCCGGTGGGAGGCTTTGACCTGCAACATATGAGATGTATGCCGGCACCAGGGGAAGGACACACGGCGATAGGAACGAGACCGCTCCGGCCGCGAACGCCGTGACAATGCCGACGACGGAAAGGTCAAGCGTCATCGGTGTATGCCCAAGAAATAGCTCATCAACCCAAGAACTTTCATCCGCCAGCTTATTTCAGTGAGTGCGCCCAGTTTCGCCTCTGGCGTCAGAGGCAGTCGAACCACGGCCAGTCGTCGATGGATTTACGTCTGAGCTGACTGGTCGCGATTTAATAGTCGGAGCCCGTTCAGCACGACGAGCAGCGAAGCCCCGACATCGGCTGCGATGGCTCCCCATAGCGATGCCCATCCGACGATCGTCAGACCTGTAAAAAGCAATTTGACAGCAAGCGAGAAGCCGATGTTCTGCCGGACGATGGCCAGAGTCGCCTTGGAATGACGAATGAGCCAAGGCAGGCGCGATAAATCGTCCTGCATGAGAGCGATATCCGCAGTCTCGATGGCAGCATCAGAGCCGATTGCTCCCATGGCGATGCCAACGTTCGCGCGTGCCATCGCGGGAGCATCATTTACGCCATCTCCAATCATCCCGACATGACCGTACCGCGCGACCAACCTTTCAACAGATTCGACCTTCTGTTCGGGCAAGAGCTCCGCGTGCACCTCATCGACGCCAGTTTCCCGCGCGATCATTTCAGCAGTGGCCCTATTATCGCCAGTCAGCATCACGACGCGCTCGATACCTGCCGCGTGTAGGTCGGCCACAATACGCTTGGCCTCCGGTCTCACCGCATCGGCGACGGCAATCAGGCCCCAGATCTCGCGGTCATCGCCAACGCCGATAACAGTACGTCCAGCACTTGCAAGAGCATCGGCTGCTTGAAGCGCCTCGGTCGAATTCGAAAGCCCATCGTGTTCTTCGATAAAGCGACAAGATCCCAACCAAGCATGTTGCTCGCCGATGCGACCGACAACTCCTTTGCCGCGCACTGCCTGGACCCCACTGGCAGGGGCTGCCGCTATTCCGGCTTCGGCCGCCTTTTCAAGTATCGCGTTCGCCAAAGGATGCTCACTGCGAGCTTCAAGGGCAGTAGCCAACTTCAGCAGTTCGCCCTCGCTGTGATTGTTGAAGGTGACGAGTTCGACGACCTTGGGGCGTCCTTGCGTCAGCGTGCCGGTTTTGTCCATGGCGATTGCCTTGAGCTTCGACGGTGTCTCGAGATGCACGCCGCCTTTCACCAGCACGCCTTGTTTCGCGGCGCCAGCCAGAGCCGCCACGATGCTCACCGGAGTGGAGATGACGAGTGCGCAAGGGCACGCGATGACTAGAAGAACCAGGGCGCGATAAAACCATACGTCCCATGCTCCGCCGAATATAAGCGGCGGAATGACGAGCACCGCCACAGCAAGCCCCATGACGCTCGGCGTATAGATTCGGGCAAAGCGTTCGACCCATTGCTCGGAAGGCGCGCGGCGGCTTTGCGCGGAGCCCACCATTTTGATGATGCGGGCGAGCGTGGTGTCTTGCGCGCCCTTTGTGGTTTCGATTTCCAGCGCACCTTCGCCATTGATCGTTCCGGCGTAGACCACAGAACCTTCCGATATCGAGACGGGGACGCTTTCGCCGGTGATGGGAGCTTGGTTCACTTCGCTTGCACCGGTCAGGACGATTCCGTCGAGCGGAATTTTATCGCCAGGCCGTACAACGATGTGAGCACCGATTGACACCGCCGCGACAGGAATTTCCTTCTCCGTTCCGCCTCCAAACTTCACGCGCGCAACGGCTGGAGCCAGTTCCATCAGCGCTGCTACGGCCCGACGCGCGCGCCCAAGGCTCCACGCCTCCAGCGCCAGGGCAAGCGCGAAAAAGAATGAGACGGTGGCCGCCTCGAACCATTGGTGAATCGCAACAGCACCCGCGACGGCAATGACCATCAGCAAATTCATGTCAGGCCGCAGACGTCGCGCGGAAAGTAGAGCCTTCGGCGCGACATATCTGATCGCACAGACGACAGCCAGCGCATACGCCAGGATGGCGGCGATTGGCGCAGGTGCGAACACCCCAGGAGTTTCACTGAGCGCGGCAAGCACGCTTCCCGCGGACGAAGCATGAATGGCAAAGCCAAGTGCAGTCAGGATTCCGCTGGCTGCCGTCAGGAGTGATTGGGTGCGTCGCCTTCGGTCTTCGGCAAGAGCACCTTCAGTCTTCGGGCCTTCGGTCCACTGTTCCGCACGCATGCCAGTCCGCGCAACAGCCTTCTCGATGCTTGCCAACATGGCTGCATCGGGATTGCCGCTCACGGACATCCGGCCGTTGATGAGATCGAATACAAGCCTGTCCTCGCCGACCAACGATCCGACTTCGCGCTTGAGAGCCGCGACTTCGTCCCCGCAATCCATACCATGGATCTTGAACACCACTCCGTCTGGGACTGCGGCAGGTACGGGAGCGGTGAAAGCAACGTCGCCAGCGCAGCCCACACAAACGGTGTCCGTCGCCGATACGCTCAATGGTGTCTTTTGGTCGCTTAACAATTCCGCGACCATACCTGTGGTGGCGACCGCAACTAAAATGGCATTAATCCCTGGGGAAACACCTGGCGCAACGTCCATCCGACCGGCCTTGGTGTCGAAGGAGAGGTTGTCTTCACCACCCACAAGCGGACCAACCGCGCTCTTCAGTTGACGGATCTCGTTTTGACAATCGAGGCCTACGACGCGGAAGGAAAGCGGCTGGGTCACCCGGCTCGGCACGGAAAAAACTGTCACTTGTCACCTCGACTTTTTCGACGTGACTACTCATATAGACCCTGTAGCAACTAGAGGGTCAATGGCGCATGTCCGTGCAAGTCCTAAAAATCGGCGACCTCTCCAAGGCAACCACCACCAAGGTCGAGACGATACGGTACTATGAGAACATTGGCCTTCTTCCGGCACCCAGTCGCACCACAGGCAATTACCGGTCTTACGCTCCGGAGCATCTGGCCAGACTAAGCTTTATACGCCGCGCAAGAGAACTGGGCTTCACATTGGACCAAGTGCGCAACTTGCTCGACCTTTCCGACGAAAAGCAGCGATCTTGTGAATCTGTAGACGCAATCGCTCGAGAACATCTTAGACAAGTAGACCGCAAGATATCGGACCTAAAGGCCCTCCGGGCCGAGTTGGATAGCGTGATCAACCAATGCAGTTGTGGAACGATTGCTGATTGCCGCATCATCGATGCGTTGGCTCCGGCCCTGTAAGAGAAGAAGACACGGCACCTACCAAGGCTGCGCTCGGACCGACTTGCACTGCAGGCGGCTTCTGACTGCTCGCAGCTCCCGCCCTGCATCGGCTGCGAACAAAGCAAAAGAAATGACAGGGGCCGCAGACCGAGCCAACGCCCGGCCGGCGTGGCGGGCAACGGGTTTGGATCGCATAACCGATGTGATCGCACGATCTTGTTCGTTGAATGGCATCCAATCCGTCAGGGAGTTCGCCCCGCAATTGATTTTCCTACTTTTTGAATTTTACCTGTCCCGATTTTCCCTCGGCGGTTTTGATGGTCAATGTGATTATCGCGCCCGCCGCTATCGGGGTTTTCGTGTCTCCCTTCAGCGAATTCTCGCCCTGAGGCACAAGAAAAAGAAGCGCACCCGAAAGCGGGCGAAATTTTGACCCGGCTGCCGCTCACCATCCCGCTTGGCCCAAGCGAGACGCCGACCAGCTTCACCTCACGCCTAGCTGCCGAGAACGGCCTGACCGCGGATGAATTCTGCGGCGACTGGGGCCTCGCTTTCGTGCAGATCATTTGGGGCGACAGGCGCGCGATCGCCAAGATCGCCGACCTGAGCGGTGCCTATCAGACGTCCCTCCAGGAACAGGCCTTCGTCCGGCACGATAGGATTTTTCGCCATATGGGTCAGCCAATTTGAAAAACGCCATGCTTCATCGAGCGATGTCTTGAAGAGGTGACGCCGTTGCTCGTGCGTCTGGCCTGCGAGGCTGACCGAACACACATGCTCGACCCGTGCCTTGAAATCCGCTTGCTTGGGCTTTTCCGTGGCGTTTCCCGACCTAGGCAACACAATTTGCGCAGCGCCTGTGGACGCTAGCAGCGCTTCCCGCGTGTTGATGGCTCAAGACGTTCTCGACATAGACCTTCTGCAGAAACTCGACCGTGAGGTCGGGAGCCTGCGAACGCAGGTAGTCGATGATGTCCTGTTTCTCTTCGGGTGTAGCGGGAAGCATTTTGGTGATCGCAATAGGAGTATCTTTTTTACTTACCGCGCCGCAGCGGTTCTGCGAAGCGCTGCTTTGCCAGTGGCGCAGGAAGAGCAGATGTATCCCGTTATCTGCTCGGGCCGTATGACCAAACAGTTCGATTAGACGCCGGACATACTCCCCGTCGCGTCAGCGTCAAACCCGAATCGGCCCAAGGACTCAAAATCGCGAGAATGACAAGGATTGTACTTCGAATTTTCTCTCGCCATCATTTTGATGTCGCAGCCATTGATGAGTCGCGCCATGGCCGAAACTCAGTCGTCCGATCCGTCGCTTTGGCAGGCCCGCGCCGCGCGGGCGCGACGCATCGCCAGCATGTTGCTCGGACGTGACGCGGAGACGGTGTTGGCCTATGCCCGGGAATGCGACGAACAAGGTCGGGGCGTCTCCGCGAAAACCATATCCTCCCCCTCCCTCGTACCGGCCGCTTCGCCCCGCGTCGTGCCGTTGATGTCGGTCCGTTCTTCGGCTGGCACACGCGCCGCCTAGCACCTTCACAGCGGCCAGTTCATCTTACCGCCGGCCAATCAGCGACGTGTCGATTCCGCCGATCGCAAGTTTGTCTACGCCATCCTTCGCCCACCAGCATTGGCTTGTTGCGGAGTGGGCGTTCATGCCTTTTCTACTTGTCCCCGACGTTCGGTGCATACGCGACCGAACGGCTTGGGGGACGCGATGGCTGGGACCGCACGCTTCGATGAAACCGCGTCTCGCGGTGCACGCATGTTGCGCACGGCGCTCGGCCCGGCCATCGCCACCTTCCTGCAGGATTCATCCGTCGTCGAGGTGATGCTCAACCCCGACGGCCGGCTTTGGATCGATCGGCTCAAGGGTGGACTGGAAGACACCGGCGAACGGCTGTCGCCGGCCGATGGCGAGCGCATCGTACGCCTGGTCGCGCATCACGTCGGCACCGAAGTGCATCCGGGTTCGCCACGGGTCTCCGCCGAACTGCCGGAAACCGGTGAGCGCTTCGAAGGTTTGATCCCGCCTGTCGTCGCCGCCCCCACATTCGCAATCCGCAAGCCGGCGGTCGCGGTGTTCACGCTCGACGATTATGTCGCCGCTGGCATCATGCAATCGCGACAAGCCGATCTGCTGCGCCTCGCCGTTCAAAAGCGCCGAAACGTGTTGGTGGCCGGCGGCACCTCAACCGGCAAGACCACACTGGTCAACGCGCTGCTGGCCGAGGTCGCCAAGACCTCCGACCGCGTGGTGCTGATCGAGGATACGCGCGAACTGCAATGCGCGGCGCCGAACTTGGTGGCGCTACGCACCAAGGACGGCGTCGCCTCGCTGTCCGACCTGGTGCGCTCGTCATTGCGGCTGCGGCCAGACCGAATCCCCGTTGGCGAAGTGCGCGGCGCCGAGGCGCTGGAGCTTCTCAAAGCCTGGGGCACCGGCCATCCCGGCGGTATCGGCACCATCCACGCCGGTTCGGCCATCGGTGCGTTGCGCCGCCTCGAACAGCTCATCCAGGAAGCAGTCGTCACCGTGCCGCGCGCGCTGATCGCGGAGACGATCAATCTCATCGTCGTCCTCGAAGGCCGCGGCTCCCAACGCCGCGTCGCCGAGTTGGCCGCGGTCCGCGAGCTCGCGCCGGGTGGCGACTACGTCCTCGTCTCCAGCAACCCCGAAACCATCCCCGAAAGTATCTCATCATGATCGTTCATCGCGTTCGTCCGCCAAGCCGTCTGCCCATCACGGCGATCTTGTTCGCCTTGACCACGCTTCCCGCACACGCGGCCGGCGCCAACATGCCGTGGGAGCAACCGCTCAATCAGATCCTGCAATCGGTCGAGGGGCCGGTCTCCAAGATCATCGCGGTCATCATCATCGTGACGACCGGACTCACGCTCGCCTTCGGCGACACCTCGGGCGGTTTCCGGCGGCTGATCCAGATCGTGTTCGGGTTGTCGATCGCGTTCGCGGCGTCGAGTTTCTTCCTGTCGTTCTTCTCGTTCGGCGGCGGTGCGGTGATCTGATGACTGAGCCCGTCGAACCCGTTCCCGGCTTTTACGCGCCCGTGCATCGGTCCTTGAGCGACCCGATCCTGCTCGGCGGCGCGCCGCGCACGGTCGCCATCGCCAACGGCACGCTCGCGGCAGCGATCGGCCTCGGCCTGCGGCTGTGGATTCCAGGTCTCCTGCTGTGGGCGATCGGACACGCGGCCGCGGTGTGGGCCGCGAAGCGCGACGCGCAATTCGTCGATGTCGTGCGGCGTCACCTGCGCTATCCCGCGCATTTCGGAGGGTAACGCGATGATGAACCTCGCCGAATATCGCAAGCGTCCTGCTCTCCTCGCGGACTTCCTACCCTGGGCTGCACTGATCGCGCCCGGCGTCGTCCTCAACAAGGACGGCAGCTTCCAGCGCACCGCCCGGTTTCGCGGACCAGATCTGGATTCCGCGACACCTTCAGAACTCGTCGGCACCACGGCGCGTCTCAACAACGCGTTGCGACGATTGGGCTCGGGCTGGGCGATCTTCGTCGAGGCGCAGCGCAACGCCGCCAACCGCTATCCGGACAGCCGCTTTCCCGATCCGGTGTCGGCGTTGGTCGATGCCGAGCGCCGCGCGCAGTTCGAAGAGCAGGAGGCGCATTTCGAGAGCGCTTATTATTTGACGCTGTGCTGGCTGCCGCCGGCGGAAGACGCCGCGCGCGCCGAAGCCTGGCTCTATGAAGGGCGCGAGCGCGGCGGTGTCGATGGCCACGAGGTGCTGCGCGGATTCATCGATCGCACCGGGCGCGTGCTGCAACTGATCGAAGGTTTTGTCCCCGACGCCGCGTGGCTCGATGATAGCGAGACGCTGACTTACCTGCACGCCTGTATCTCGACCAAACGCCATCGCGTGCGGGTGCCCGAGATCCCGATGCAGCTCGACGCGTTGCTGGTCGATGAGCCGATGGCGGGCGGACTTGAGCCGCGATTGGGATCGCAACATCTGCGAACGCTCAGCGTGATCGGATTTCCGACCGCGACCTTCCCCGGCGTTCTGGATGAGTTGAACCAACTCGCGTTTCCGTATCGTTGGTCGACGCGGGCGATCATGCTCGACAAGACCGATGCCACCAAGCTGCTCACCAAGATCCGCCGGCAATGGTTCGCCAAGCGGAAGAGTGTCGCGGCCATCCTGAAGGAGGTGATGACCAACGAGGCCTCGACGCTGCTGGATACCGACGCGGCCAACAAGGCCGCCGATGCCGACGCCGCTTTGCAAGAGCTCGGCAGCGACATGATCGGCCAGGCCTATGTCACCGCGACCATCACGGTGTGGGATGCCGATCCGCGCACCGCCGACGAGAAGCTGCGGCTGGTCGAGAAGGTCATTCAGGGCCGCGACTTCAACTGCATCGTCGAGACGGTGAATGCGATAGAGGCCTGGCTCGGCTCCCTGCCCGGCCATGTCTACGCCAATGTCCGACAGCCGCCGGTCTCCACCCTCAATCTCGCCCATATGATTCCGCTCTCCGCGGTATGGGCGGGGCCGGAACGGGACGAGCACCTCGGTGCCCCCCCGCTGTTCTTCGCCAAGACCGAAGGCGCGACCCCGTTCCGGTTCTCTGTCCATGTCGGCGATGTCGGCCACACCCTGATCGTCGGTCCGACCGGCGCCGGCAAGTCCGTGCTGCTGGCGCTGATGGCGCTGCAGTTTCGCCGCTACGAGCACAGCCAGATTTTCGCGTTCGATTTCGGTGGTAGCATACGCGCCGCGGCGATCGCCATGGGCGGCGACTGGCACGATCTCGGCGGCGCTTTGTCCGACGACAGCGCGACCTCCGTTACGTTGCAGCCGCTGGCTGCGATCGACGATGCGGCCGAGCGCGGCTGGGCGGCGGAATGGATCGCGTCGATCCTCGCCCGCGAAGGCATCACCGTCACGCCGGAAGCCAAGGAGCATCTGTGGACCGCGCTAACGTCGCTGGCCTCCGCGCCAGCCGGCGAGCGGACGTTGACAGGACTCTCTGTTCTTCTTCAATCGACCGCCCTGAAGCAGGCTCTACGGCCTTATTGTCTAGGCGGGCCATTCGGCCGCTTGCTCGATGCCGAGGCCGAACGCCTCGGCGATGCGCCGGTGCAAGCGTTCGAGACCGAGGGCCTGATCGGCAGCGCCGCGGCCTCCGCCGCGCTCTCCTATCTGTTCCATCGCATTGAAGGCCGGCTCGACGGCTCACCGACGCTCCTGATTATCGACGAGGGTTGGCTCGCGCTCGACGACATCGGCTTCGCGCAGCAATTGCGCGAATGGCTCAAGACCTTGCGCAAGAAGAACGCCTCGGTGGTGTTCGCCACGCAATCCCTCGCCGACATCGAGGGCAGCGCGATTGCGGCCGCCATCGTCGAGAGCTGTCCCACCCGGCTGTTCCTGCCGAACGAGCGGGCGATCGAACCGCAGATCATGACGGTCTATCACCGGTTCGGGCTGAACGACCGCCAGATCGAGATCATCAGCCGGGCGACACCGAAGCGCGATTACTACTGCCAGTCCCGCCGCGGCAACCGCCTGTTCGAGCTCGGCCTCGGCGATGCCGCGCTCGCCTTCACCGCCGCGTCGTCCAAGACCGACCAGGTCACCATCGCCGAACTCGTTGCCGAGCACGGCCGCGACGGGTTCGCCGCCGCGTGGCTGCGCCGCAAGGGCAATGACTGGGCGGCCGACCTTCTTCCCACCTTCATCACGGAGCCATCGCCATGACTCGTATCCGCTCGCTTGCAGTCGTCATTACAATCTCGGCCTCCCTCCTCGCGGCCGTTCCCTGCCCGGCGCAGATCGCTGTGTTCGATCCGTCGAACTACAGCCAGAACCTGATGACGGCGGCGAATACGCTGAAGCAGATCGATAACCAGCTCACGGCGTTGCAGAACCAGACTCAGATGCTGCTCAATCAGGCCCGGCATCTCACCAGCCTACCCACGTCACTGCTCAACGACATCGACCGCACCTTCACGCAAACCCAGAACCTGCTCAAGCAGGTCGACAAGATCGCCTATGACGTCCAGGCGATCGAGCAGACGTTCCAGAAGTACCAGGGCTTCAGTGCGTCGCAGAGCGATCATCAGTTGATCAATGGCGCGCGTGATCGCTGGCAGACCTCAGTCTCGGCGTTCCAGCATTCGATGAGCGTCGGCGCGACCGCCGTCAACAACCTCCTCGCCACGCAATCACATACCGACACCTTGATCGGCGCCAGCCAATCGGCGGTCGGCGTGCTGCAGGTCAGCCAAGCCGGCAATCAATTGCTCGCGGTGCAGGCCCGGCAGATGGCCGATCTGACCGCGCTCGTCGCCGCGCAAGGCCGCGCGCAGTCGATCGAGCAGGCGCGGCAGACCGCCGGTGAAGACCAGGCCCGCGAGCAGGTGCGCAGATTCTTGACGAGCGGCCGAGGCTATCAGCCGCAATCCGTCCAGATGTTCCATTGAGGCCACGCATGATCACCCTCGTTCGCACCGCAGTCCTCTCGTTACTCGCGCTCGCCGCGACCGGCTGCACGATCCCATTGCGGCAAGCCCGCGACGAGGCTCCGCCGCCGGCGAGCGATCCGCTCGATGCCCGCCTGCTGCGCTGCAGCGCGCTGGGGCCAAAAGCTGCTGCCGACGATGCCGATTGCCAAAGCGCCTGGGCGGAAGCGCGCCAGCGCATCCTGCCGCCACCCGTAGGGAAGTGAGCCATGAACAACACCGGTGTCATCGATCGCTTCCTCGACGTGTTCACCCGCTACATCGATTCCGGCTTCGGCTTGGTCGGCGGCGATGTCCAGTTCCTCAGCACAACGCTGATCGGGATCGACATTACGCTGGCCGGCCTGTTCTGGGCGATGTCCGCGGATGACGACGTCATCGCGCGGTTGATCAAGAAGACACTCTATATCGGCTTCTTCGCCTTCATCATCGGCAACTTCAACAGCCTGTGCCGGGTGGTGTTCGAGAGCTTCTCCCAGTTGGGGCTCAAGGCTGCCGGTTCGGCGCTGTCGTCGGCCGACTTCCTGCGGCCCGGCAAACTCGCCCAGGTCGGTGTCGATGCCGGCAAGCCATTGCTCGAGGCGGCCAGCGGACTGATGGGCTACGTCTCGTTCTTCACGAACTTCGTGCAGATCTTCGTGCTGCTGGTCGCCTGGGTCATCGTCGTCGCCGCCTTCTTCATCCTGGCGGTGCAGCTCTTCATCACGCTGATCGAGTTCAAGCTGACGACGCTCGCCGGCTTCGTGCTGATTCCGTTCGCGCTGTTCAACAAGACGTCGTTCCTTGCCGAAAAAGTACTCGGCAATGTCGTCGCCTCCGGCGTGAAGATCCTGGTGCTCGCCGTCATCGTCGGTATCGGCACCTCGCTCTTCAGCGAATTCACGCAAGGCTTCGGCGGCGATCAGCCGACCATCGAGGACGCGCTCGCGATCATGCTGGCAGCGTTGTCGCTGTTCGGGCTCGGCATCTTCGCGCCTTCGGTCGCGGCGGGCCTCGTGTCAGGCGCGCCGCAACTCGGCGCCGGAGCCGCGGTCGGCACGGCGCTCGCGGCTGGCGGACTGGGTGTAGCGGGAGCTATGGGAGCCCGCGCCGGCGCCAGCATCGCCGGCAGCGCGATGGGTGCCGGCGCACGCGGCGTTGGTTCGCTCGCCGGGATGTCGCCGTCGTCTTCGTCATCATCATCGTCCTCACCGAGCGCCGGCACCCCCACCTGGGCGCAACGCCTGCACCGGGTCCAGAGCATGAAAAGCGGCGCATCCACTGCCGCCCACGCGGTCCGCTCCGGCGATCACGGCGGCTCGAATTCCGTTCCTCTCAATCAGGATGACCGCGCATGAATCCATTCCGCAGACCCAGCGTCCGCTACGGCAAGACGCCAGCGCCCGAGACGCCGTATCAAAAAGCCGCTCAAGTTTGGGACGAGCGCATCGGCTCGGCGCGGGTGCAGGCGCGCAACTGGCGGCTGATCGCATTCGGCAATCTGGCGCTCGCCGCGGGATTAGCCGGAGGACTCGTCTGGCACGCCATGCGCGGCACCGTGGTGCCGTGGGTGGTGCAGGTCGACCAGCTCGGCCAGGCCCAAGCCGTGGCGCCAGCGATCGCCGACTATAAACCGACCGACGGCCAGGTCGCCTGGCATCTGGCGAGATTCATCGAGCAGGTGCGGTCGATCCCGGTCGATCCGATCATCGTTCGGCAGAATTGGCTGACAGCCTACGACTTCGTCACCGACCGCGGCGCGATCGCGCTCAATGATTATGCCCGCACCAACGATCCCTTCACCAAAGTCGGCAAGATCCAGATCGCGGTCGATGTCTCCAGCGTGATCCGCGCCTCGCGGGATTCGTTCCGGATCGCGTGGGTCGAGCGCCGCTACGAGAACGGCAGCCTCGCTGCGATCGAACGCTGGACCGCCATTCTCACCATCGTCATCGAGACCCCGCGCGATGCAGAGAAGCTGCGCCGTAATCCGCTCGGGGTCTTCATTCACGCCCTCAACTGGTCGAAGGAGCTCGGCTGATGCAATCCAGATCCCTGCTGCACATTATACTATGCGCCATCCCGGTGGCCGGGTGCGCCAACAACTGGAAGCCGCCACAGATTGGTTACGACGATCTGGAACCGGTGGTGCTGCAGGCCGAACCGCCGAAGCCCGTCGAGGTGGTTGAACTCCCCAAGATCCTTCCCCTTCCCGGCCAGCTCAAGCCACTGCCCGGCAAAACCACCACCAAACCTGAACCGAAGGATCCCAAGGAACGGGTCGCCAAGGCCAATGACGCCGCGCGCGTGCAGCCGACGCGGCATGGCTATCTCAACGCCGTGCAGGTCTATCCCTTTGTCGATGGCGCGCTCTATCAAGTCTATACGGCGCCGGGCCAAGTGACAGACATCGCGTTACAAGAGGGCGAACAACTGGTCGGCTCCGGCCCGGTCGCCGCCGGCGATACGGTGCGCTGGGTGATCGGCGACACCGAAAGCGGTGCGGGTCCGACCAAACGCATCCACATCCTGGCCAAACCGACGCGGGCGGATCTGACCACCAATCTCATCATCAACACCGACCGGCGGACTTACCTGATGGAGCTGCGCTCCACCGAGAAGACCTACATGGCCTCGGTGTCGTGGCAATATCCGCAAGACCAGTTGATCGCGCTGCGCCGGCAGAATGTGGCTGCCGATGCGGCGGCACCGATCGACAGCGGCCTCGATCTCGGCAAATTACGTTTCCGTTACAGCATTGAAGGCGACACGCCGCCGTGGCGACCAACCCAGGTGTTCGATGACGGGTCGAAGGTCTACATCGAGTTCTCGCACGGAATTACGCAAGGCGAGATGCCGCCGCTGTTCGTGATCGGCAGCGACGGCGGTGCCGAACTCGTCAACTACCGCGCCCGCCAGAACTACTACATCGTCGATCGACTGTTCGCCGCGGCCGAACTTCGTCTCGGCGGCGACAATCAGCAGAAGGTCCGGATCGTGCGCACCGACGGATGGAAACTATGGTGAGCGATCCCCGTCCCCATCCCGACGACGCGCTCACGGCGCAATTGCGGCTGCGGCCTGAGCGCCCGCGCGTGACCAGGCTGTCGCGCAAGGTGCTGGCCGGGCTCGGCGGTATCGTCGGCATCGCCGTGCTCGGCGCGATGATCTGGGCGCTGCAATCGCGCTCGGTGCGCCAGGACAACGGCACCGAGCTTTACAGCACCGACCACAAGACTACGGCGGACGGACTTCAGACGTTGCCGAAGGATTATGCCGGGCTGCCTCGCGAAACGGTGCCGCCGCCGCGCACGGTACCGCAACTCGGCCCGCCCCTTCCCGGCGATCTCGGGCGGCCGATCCTCGCCGCGCAAGGCGCTTCGACCGCGGGGCTCGATGCCGGCGAACAGCGGATCGTGCAGGAGAACGAAGCGGCCCGCGTCAGCCGCGTCTTCGCCTCGACCTCCGTGCGGCAGACCGCGTCAAGCAGCGCCGCGTCTCCCGCAACGTCCACGGCCAATGCGACAGTGGCCGACGGCAAGCCGCCACTCGATCCGGACTCGTTGCAGAACATGCAGGACCGCAAGCTCGCCTTCGTCAATGCTGCCGCCGACAAGCGTACCGTCAGTCCGGACCGGATCGAGAAGCCAGCGTCGCGCTACATTGTTCAAGCCGGCGCTGTGATTCCGGCGGCGCTGATCACCGGCATCCGTTCCGACCTGCCCGGTGAAATCACCGCGCAGGTCACCGAGAATGTGTACGACAGCCCGACCGGGAAATTCCTGCTGGTCCCGCAGGGCGCACGCCTGATCGGGCAATACGATAGCCAGATTTCGTTCGGCCAATCGCGTGTGCTGCTAGTGTGGAGCCGGATCATCATGCCGAACGGCAAGTCGATTGTGCTGGAGCGCCAGTCCGGCGCCGACAGCCAGGGCTATGCCGGCCTCGAGGATGGCGTCGACTATCACTGGGGCAATCTTCTGCGAGCGGCGGCGATCTCGACGCTGCTTGGGATCGGCAGCGAACTCGTGCTCAGCGGTGACAACTCATTGGTTCGCGCGTTGCGCCGCGGCAGCCAGGACACCATCAACCAGAGCGGCCAGACCCTGGTGCGTCGCCAACTCAACGTGCAGCCGACGCTAACGATCAGGCCGGGCTTCCCGGTACGCGTGATTGTCAACCGCGATCTCGTGCTCGCGCCTTACAAGACGTGATGGATGACTCCATGGCAAGGCTCAAGCTCGGTCTCCTTCCCGACGACAAACCTGTGAAGATCACGACCGAATTGCCGGGCTCCGTGCACCGCGATCTCCTTGCCTATGCGGAAGTTCTCACGCGCGAGACAGGCCAGCAGACCGATCCGATCAAGCTCGTCGCCCCGATGCTGGCGCGCTTCATGGCAACCGACCGCGTGTTCCTGAAGGCGCGCAGAGCGAAGCCCGTGCAGCAGGATTAGCCGGCGCGCGCGCGGCGCGGTTGATGCTGCGGACCCTTGTGCTGACGGAGCAGATCCAGAAAGTGCTGAAGCGCCGGATTGTCGTTGCTGGTGATCCAACACGCGAAGTAAGGTACCAGGCTCGGCCCATCGTGATCGGCCATCTCACGATAGATCACGCCCGGGTGCCGCGCTCCGGTGTCAGCCTCGTAGAGCAGGGTGATGTCGGATTCGATATCGAGGAGGCTCAGCACGAAATCTCGACCGATATGGGAATGACGAATGGCCGGCAGATCGCCGGATGCGTTGAGCCTGGACAACAAATGGTCCCTGAGTTCGGGACCGGGATCGCGGCCGAGCAGAATATGTTCCTTGCGCAGATCGTCCCACGTCAACGTGGCCTTCTCCGCGAGCGGATGGGTTGCTACCATCGCGACCAGGATCTTCTCGGACCATAGCGGGACGACGTCGTGCATGCCGCTGCGGAAATGACCGGCGACGATGGCGACATCAATCGAACCCGCGTTGAGCCGCTCCATCAACTGGCTGCGTTCGCCTTCCACATATTGCACGTCGACACTTGGGAAGGCCTGCTTGTACTCGCGGATCGCCATGCGCAGATGGCCTGAGGACGGCGAAACGTAGAGGCCGATGTTCAACGCGCCAGTCTTGCCGCGCGCGATGGTTTTGGCATTGATCAGCACCGTGTTGAGTTCGTCTAGGATGCGACGGATCGGTTTGAAAAACGCGTTGCTGGCGGCGGTCGGACGAATGCCATGGCGATGGCGGTCGAACAACTTGACGCCGAGCTGGGCCTCTAGACTCCTGACGCGGCGGCTGACCGTGGATGCGGGAATGCCGAGCAGCGTGCCAGCTTTGTGAAAGCTGCCCTGCTCGGCCGCGATCAAGGTCTGCAGCAGAGTCACCATCTTGATGCTTCTGATCATGGCCACACGCCCTAACGAAGGTGGATGGATTTGTCGGGCGTCATTCGCCCGAACAACGGTCGCGTCCAACAGGTCGGGATAACTATGCCACCGCGCGCACAGCCATTGGCTCGACGAGGACAGGGCCCGCGATGCCGGCCTGGCGATACATTACGGCCAGCGATTTATCCGATCCGTCGAGGTATCCTGCTAGCGCCATGGTCTCCCCGAGCCGTTGCGGCTCCGCGATGCGCGCAAGTGGCCACCCGGCGCGGCGCAGGACGCGCTCCATACGGGTGTCGGTGACCGTGACGATCTTCTCGGCGCCTGCAGCCTGCCCGGCCTCGATCATCGCCGCGAACAGCATGAAAGTTACTCGGTTCAACCCGTTCTCGTTGAGCGCGAACACGAGTTCGGTGTCGACGCAGAAACGCGAGCTCTCGAGAATTCGTTCGCTGCATGGCGGCTGTTCGCCGCCAAGCAGAATAGCGAACGTATCGGCCAACATGTTCGCCCCGGTAGTCGGAAGCAGCCGGACGCTGCCTGCCACCTTTCCGGCACCCGTCATGACCAACAGGTAGGTTGGACTCAATATGTCGTAGACATCCAATTCGACGTCCCCCGAGACTGAAACGGTCCAATCCAGGCGTTCTTTGAAGACGCGACGGCGTAGCCGGTACATGGCGTTGAGCAGATCAAGGTGCTGACCGAACATCCGATTGGTGAGCGCGATAGCATACATTGTGACCTCCGGGTTGGCGGAGCAGTAACAAAAGCAAATCTTCGCGACGTACGTCGCCTGTAAGATTCAACAGGGTGATGTTGCGCATTCAATTCGAGCTGGTGATGCATTGCATGGACGCGCGCAAGTGGCCCATCGCTAGGACACAACGCGGCGGAACGGACGGAAATCAGGAATTAGATCAACAGACCCTGGCGCAAGGCCTCGGCGACGCATTGGGCGATGGACACCGCGCCGAGTTTGCGGCGCGCATTGTCCAGGTGGAAGCTCGCGGTGCGCGGCGTGATTTCAGCGAGGACGGCGATGTCGGCGGCGGTTTTGCCGCGCGAGGCCCACATCAGGCATTGCCGCTCTCGCTGGGTCAATGTCACGGTCGGAGTCATTACGGGTACTCGGAGCTGCAGCTTCGCGGTGAGATGACTATGAAAATAGAGACCCAGAAGCTGGAATATCTCCTTAGATTCACCAATGAGCGAGTCTGGCATTCTCGAAAGATCGTCGCTGGCGAGCGTGAACGCCGCGACACGTCCGAAGCCACCGCGGATCGGGACAGTGAGGCCGGACCGGATCCCAAACGTGGTCGCTTCGTCGAAAAAGTCACGCTGCGCCCGCGTGCCCAGGGGTTTTGCGGCCTCTCCGCTCCAGGTGAACAGGTCATGTTCGAGCGCGGCGCGGCGCACGACCGGGTCCAGCTGCTGGTAGCGCGACGCAAAATACCGGTTGGTCCAGGATTTCGGGTAAGAAGAGATAAGGATCGGCTCATTATCGGTTATCCGCAAATATGCAAACCACCGAAATCCGAGCCGCTGTGCCACGCGTATCGCTATGCGTTCGAAATCACCTTCATTTTCCGCCGTATGAATGGCGTCGATGAATTCCTGAAAGATGTGCTCGACGGATTTCATCGGGACCGTCTATCGGCGTGGACCCAATGGGGAGGTGAATACCGGAAGCGCCGGGCGATATGGAATGACCGACACGCCGAAATTGCGACCGTACTGCTGCTGAACCGCCGGCGTGTTGATTACGCCGACACGAATATCGGACGAACGTGACTCAGCTGCGGTTGGACTAACATTGAGGCCATTCATTTGGCGTAACGAGGATAATGCAAGGTGTCCAAAAGTTCTGCGGCGTAGGGATAGAACTTCTGCAAGCGGTACAGCGCCAGGCGTGGCGAGCCGGTATTCGACATCAAACATGCAGCACGGCCTCCTCCGCCCTCAAGACATCGTCCTCGACTTGGATTGTGACGTGGTCGATACCGAAATTATCCTTCATCACGCGGCGGGCGTTCTGCAGTGCGTCTCTGGCCTTCGAGATGTCAGCGACGACGAGATGGCAGCTCATTGCGTCAAACCCGGACGTCACAGTCCAGACGTGCAGATCTTGAACAGCGGTCACACCGGGGATGTCCATGAGCTTCCGTTCCAGCAATGCCAAATCGATATTCGGCGGCGTGCCCTCCATCAGGATATGCGTCACTTGTTTTAGGAGGGTCCATGTCCTTGGCACGATGAACAGGCCAATGCCGGCACCCATAATCGGATCAGCCAATCGCCAGCCCGTCCACATGATGATCAGGGCCGCGACAATAACGCCGACGGATCCCAGCATGTCGCCCAGCACCTCCAGATAGGCGCCCTTGACGTTCAAGCTTTCGGCTGACCCGCCGGCCAGCAACCGCATACTGATCAAGTTCACAACGAGGCCGATCGCCGCGACAATGAGCATCGGGCCGCTCAGAATTTCTGGCGGCGCTAGAAAGCGCTGATACGCCTCGTACAAGATGTAGACTGTCAGCAATAACAAAACTACGGCGTTGGTAAGCGCTGACAACACCTCCGTTCGCAAATAACCGTAGGTCAATTGTGGAGTGGCCTCACGCGCCGCGAAACGGATCGCGAGCAACGCCAGCGCAAGGCCGCCGACATCGGTCAACATGTGCGCCGCGTCCGCGAGCAGCGCCAAGCTGCCGGTAACCAAGGCACCGACCACCTCTGCAATCATGTAGGTGCCGGTCAGCGCCAGTGCCCAACGCAGTCGATTTGCGTGTTTTGCCGCTGCAGTTCCCGTCGAACCTCCGCCGTGCATCGCTAGACCTCCGCGTGTTTGTTATGCTGCGTGGCGGCGCCCCCGCCGAGCGACTTTCGCAGCCTTTCTTCGAGTTCGTCGAACAGAAAGAAACTGACGTCGTCCAGAGATCCATGCCCCCTTGCGAAGGGCTGCTCCAGAAGACGGACGAGGTACAACGCGTAGATAAACATGTAGGAGATGAAGCCGAACATCATTGCGGATGCCGGGTCCCCCTCCGTCTTTAGGAAGAGCATCATGATCACGATGGAGAACACCAGCGTCTGTACCAGCACGTGAACGGACGGTACGAACTCGACCCGCTGTATCTGATAGATGCGCAACATCGACCTGCGCAATACATCCTGCGTCGTCCGCAGGCGGACGACGAAATTTGCCGCCATGCCCATCCCTTCGAGGCGCCCGAAAATCGGCGTCAGCTTTGCAACCTCTTCCAAGACAGGTGGTATGTCCTTGTGATTGCGCGCATGGCTTAGACCCGCTCGCAATTTGTCAATCGTCGCCAACAGGATCTGCCGACATCCGCGCAGATCGAAATCCTTGTTAACCACAGCAAACGATTCGAGATCGCCGTCGATCGCCTCGATCGAGGTGCGAATGTCGGCGGGTATGCGCTCAGCTTCCTTGTAATCGGCGAGGATGCTGGAGAGAAGGAAACCGATGATGAAGATGGCGCCGCCGATCCCACTGGTCAGCAGCGCGTTCAGCTCGAGAAATTCCAATCCGAAATAGTGCACCCCGATCTTGACGCATCCGAGCACCAGGACGACGGCCACAACCGTAAAGAACAGCCGAAATTTCTTACGATAGCTAAGGCTCGCGCCTCCGAGATGGAGGTGCTGGATAATTGAAGACGCCATCTATGGTCCATTTCTTTCGGTTCGAACCGGCGTGAAGCCACGACCGTTCCACCGATATGTTTCACTAGTATCCAACTGCGAGACCTCTAAGCCGGCAATTCCTCCGGCGTTCGTCATCCTCACATCCAAAGCCTTCCTGCTAAACACGATCCGATAGCGGCCACGCGACTCCGCGTAGATTTCATGGAGACAGCCGTTACCGTTGCAGACGGCTGCCCGGTTCCCGCAGGCGAATTCCTCGAAATGCAGCGACACAAAGCGCCGGCCTCCTGCCTCGATTGAAACCGCGAAGTAATGGGCGGCGGCCGCCGCATTGCCGCACACGCGCTCAAGCGCAACTATTCGCCGTCTAATGTCGACTGGGAGTCCCTCGATGTGCTCGGATGCCCACGGTCTTTCCGTGGCCATGCCGCTGCGCGCCGACGACTGCCCGCTGGCCTGCAGGGACATCAGCAAAAACGCCGCGACCGGGATTGCCGACCGTCTTTTCAAGAGACGTTTCCTTTTGTCTGCACTGGCGTGCCTTCGTCCGTGCGATCGAAGAGAACCCCGATGCGCCGTTCGGACACCCAGATCCGCCGGCACGATCGAGAAATGTGATCCGAAGGGATGACGAGAACGAAACGAAGTGGAATGCCGAGAGGACTCGCGACCTCGAGCAACGCTCCGGAAGTACTCATGTTTCGGACGGTGCAGTCGATGACGGCGCCGCCGAAAGCAATCGTGCCGGCTTTCAGCACCCTTGTCCGCGGGCCCGACCTTTTCTCCTCCATGACTTTTCTCCATGTCAGATCAATCGACTTTCTTCTCGGCAGCCTCCCCGCGCTTCACGATATCGCCCTTCGTGAAAAGGATGCCCTGCAGTTCGGTCCGCCAGGCTACCTTCTTGCGTAAGAGAAACTCCAGATTCATGCCGAAGTGCTTGAATTCTTCCTTCTGCGCGTTCGCCATGATCGCCTTGGCGCTTTTGTCTTTTTCGACAGACATTCTCTGTTCGTACCAGCTGATGGCCTCCGCCTCCTCGATCAGAGAAGTGATCATCCGCGCGAAGGTGCGAATTTCCTGCGAGAGTTCTTCCGGCGGTTCGTGATACTGGTCGAAACCCATGTTGATATCCTTCTGTTCAAACAAATGTTGCCTCGACGTCGTGTCAGATCGCGGGTGGCTTCAGCAGGCGCAATGCATTCAATGTCACCACGACGGTCGCACCGGTGTCCGCGAGAATGGCCGGCCACAACCCCGTCACACCGACGACCGTGGTCACGAGGAAAACGGCCTTGAGACCGAGCGCAACTGTGATGTTCTGCTTGATATTCAGCATCGTCCGCTTCGACAGATCAACCATAGCGGCCACGTCCGCGACGCGGCCGTGAAGCACCGCTGCGTCGGCGGTTTCCAGCGCGACATCGGTACCGCCACCCATCGCAATCCCGACGTCCGCAGCAGCGAGCGCCGGTGCATCGTTGATACCGTCGCCAACCTTGGCAACAGAGAAGCCCTCCTTCTGAAGCTCGCCGACGATTCGTTGCTTGTCTTGGGGAAGCAGTTCAGCCTGCACCTCGATTCCAAGTTGTTTGCCGATCGCCGCCGCCGTGCGTCGATTGTCGCCGGTCAACATCAAGGTCCGAATGCCGATATCCGCCAGAAGCTTCAGGCCTCTCGCCGCGTCCGGACGCGGTTCGTCGCGCATCGCGATCGCGCCTGCAGGCATCTTGTCGATCAGCACGACTGATACCGTCTTGCCTTCATCGTTTAGCGCCACAATGCGACTGTTTTGCTCGTCGCTCAGTGCCGTGATATCGTCGGCTGCCTGAGGCGAACCCAGAAAGATCTGTTTGCCATCGACCGTCGCACGGACGCCCTTTCCGCCGATGGCCTGTGAATCCGAAGCCGGCGGTAACGATAACTTCTGCTCCGAGGCTTTCGCCAGGATAGCCGTCGCCAACGGGTGACTGGATCCTGACTCGAGTGCCGCGGCGACCCGCAGCACATCGGCTTCTGTGGTACCGAACGAAACGATATCGGTGACTTGCGGTTTTCCGGCCGTGAGCGTGCCCGTCTTGTCAAAACAGGCCATCGTGATCTTGCCGATCTGCTCCAGCACGGCGCCACCCTTCAGCAGAAGCCCACGCCGCGCACCGGCAGACAGGCTGGCGGCAATGGCAGCCGGTGTCGAAATCACCAGAGCACAGGGACAGCCGATCAGGAGGATAGCCAGTCCTTTGTATATCCACTCATTCCATAAACCGCCCATGAGCAACGGCGGGACGGTCGCGATTAACGTTGCAACGACGACTACGCCCGGCGTGTAGTAGCGGGAGAAACGATCGATGAATCGCTCAGTCGGTGCTTTCGATTCCTGAGCTTCCTCGACCAGCCGAACAACCCGTGCGATCGTGTTGTCAGCGGCTGCAGCGGTGACCCGAACACTGAGTAGCCCATCACCGTTGATCGTCCCGGCGAACAGACTTTGCTGTGGCCCCTTTCGGATAGGCATGCTTTCCCCGGAGACCGGCGCTTCGTCGATCGAACTCTCTCCGGATACGATGATGCCGTCCGCCGGGATGCGATCGCCGGGGCGGACCTGGATCATCGCGCCTACCGTAAGCGTATCGGCCTGAACTTCGCGAACTTGGCCGTTCTCTTCGAGCCTCGCGGTCTTTGGAATGAGTTCAGTCAGATTTTGGATGCTGGCGCGCGCACGACTCGCAGCAACGCCCTCCAACAGTTCTCCGATCAGGAACAGGAAGACGACTGCGGCCGCCTCCTCCGTTGCGCCTATAAAGACCGCGCCGATGGCCGCGATCGTCATCAACATCTCGATTGAAAATGGCGTGCCCGTGAACGCCGCAGAGATAGCTCGTCTTCCGATCGGGATCAGCCCGACCAGCATGGCTATCAGAAACGCCCAACGTTCCGTTGCCGGAAATGCTTTCCCCAGCAGGAATGCCGCGGCTAAAGCCGATCCGGACGCAATCGTGAGAAGTCCTTTGCTCGTCCGCCACCAAGACCCATCGATTGGACCATGATCGTGGGAGTGACCGTCCTGATGCACGTCCGTTGATTGCCCTACAGTTGGGTCCACCTTTGCAAACACGTGCTCGGTGCCAATAACCTTGTAGCCCAGAGCCACTATCCGAACGCGCAATGTTTCCGTGTCCGGAAGGTCATGTTTTACAATGACAGTTCCTCTGGACGCGGAAACATTGACTTCCGTAACACCGGCAACGCGCTTCAGCGCGTTCTCGATCTTGATCGCACAGGAAGCGCAGTCCATTCCCTCGACCCGCATCCGCGTTGTCACCAGCGTTTCTTGGGTCATCGGCGACTCCTGTTACCGAAAATCGGAAGATTCATGAGCTTGGTGCCGCTACATCGGCCCCCGAAGAATGTGATCGAAGGGTCGTCGTCCAAGGTCTGGCCGGAATTCCGGTGTTTTGGCCAGTCATGTCTTGCTTTCCTTGAGTAGCCGTTGGAAGAGCGCCGCGACGGCGTCGGAAAAGCGGAGCGCCGAATTCTGAGAGCAGTGATCCTCGAGAAAATGCAACTGACTGACGAGGTCGTACGTGACCGGGTTGAGATTGATCTGTTGGTCAGCCCCGCCCGGCTGGCTCGCCAGCATTCCACTCATAAAGCCTTGCGCCCAAGCCATGTAATCGCGACGGAGTATGGCGTTGGACTTCACGTCATCTTTGAACCGCTGGCACGTGGCTGCGCCCAGGCCGACGACCTTGCCTTTGGTCGACTGCGCCTCGGCTCCGGACCACGAACCAGCGACCGCCAGAAGCAGCATCCCAACGGTCATCTGGATTGACAGATGACGGACGCGCCGGCGAGATAAACGCCTCGCGGATTCTGACGCATCAGTAAAGCCGGTATGCCGCAAGCTCGACTTTATCGTCATGGAATTGTCCGTTGCTGCTCGCACTGGTCTATTTCGCAAACTTTGCCTGGCCCGATTTTCCCGCTTTCGTCTTCAACATCAGCGTCACGGACGCATTGGCGGGGATCGCCTTCTTGGCTTCTCCCTTCAATGCGCTATCTCCCGCGGGCGATAGAGTGATCGTTTCCTTCTCGGCACCGCTTGCAACGAGGGCCGAACCCGTAAAACCGTTCGTGGTAACCGGCTTGCTGGCCTCATCGACGATGTTGAACGTGATGGTGTTTCCGGAAGTGATGAGCTCGGCATGCACGCCCGCTACATCCTCCATCATCCCCCCGTTTGGGCCTTTCGAGCCGTGAGCATGTTGAGCCGCCGCGGGAACCGCCGACAACAACATCGCAGTCAGAATCAGAATAGCTCTCATGAGGTGTCTCCTTTTCAGTGTTGAGTTATGGCGTCGTCAGACACCGGGGTTTCGCGCCTAAACAGGACGTAGAGTGCGGGAAGAACCAGAAGGGTAAGAAGAGTCGAAGAAATGATGCCGCCGATAACAACGGTCGCCAGCGGTCGCTGAACCTCTGCGCCGGCCCCGGTCGCGATTGCCATCGGGACGAATCCCAACGAAGCGACCAATGCGGTCATCAACACTGGCCTCAACCGCGTAAGCGCGCCCTCCTCGACCGCCTCGACGATCTTCTTGCCTTCATGGCGCAACCGCTCGATGAACGTGATGATCACCAGACCATTGAGCACAGCGACACCCGACAGCGCGATGAAACCGATGCCCGCACTGATCGAGAGCGGAATGTCGCGTAAGATCAGTGCGAATATCCCTCCGGTCAGCGCGAGAGGGACGCCACTGAAAACGAGCAATGCATCCGGTGCAGACCCGAGGCTGACGAACAGCAGTATGAAGATCAGCATCAGCGCGATGGGAACGACAATCGTTAGCCGCTGGGTCGCAGAGACGAGTTGTTCGAACTGTCCGCCCCAGCCGATCCAGTAGCCTGCGGGAAGTTTGACCTTTTCCGCGATCTGGCGCTGCGCATCGGCGACGAACGATCCGAGGTCCCGTCCACGCACGTTTGCTGAGACGACGATGCGGCGCTTTCCATCCTCACGGCTAATTTGGTTGGGGCCCGGTGCAAGGTCGATTACAGCAAGCTCAGAGAGCGGGGCATATCGTATCTGGGCTAGCGGCGAGTTACCCCATAGCGCCGGCATCGCCTTCGCTTGGTTCTCGAGCGGCGGCAACGGAATCGGAAGCGCCTTGATCGCCTCCACATTCGACCGGAGATTTTCTGGAAGACGCACAACCAGATCGAAGCGACGATCGCCCTCAAAGACGAGACCTGCGGTTTTGCCTCCGACCGCGATCTCGACAAGATTCTGGACGTCGGCGACGCTGATTCCGTATCGGGCAAGCGCCTGACGATCGAGCTTGACGGTCAGAACCGGAAGACCCGAGACCTGCTCGGTCTTTACGTCGGCAGCGCCCTGCACAGTCTGGAGAACGGACTGAACCTGCCCAGCGACCTGCGCCAGCACGTCCAGATCGTCCCCGAATATCTTGACGCCGACGTCGCTTCGCACCCCCGAAATCAATTCGTTGAAGCGAAGCTGAATGGGCTGCGAGATTTCGTAGCTGCTTCCCGCGATCTCCTCGGCGGCTTTCTCGACCTCCTTGACGACTTCGGATTTGGGCTTCTTTGGATCCGGCCACTGGTCCCGCGGCTTCAGCATAACGTAGCCGTCGGAGATCGATGGCGGCATCGGGTCGGTCGCGACCTCCGCGGTGCCGGTTCGGGCGAAGGTCTCTTTGACCTCCGGGATCTTCAAAAGCCGCTTCTCGAGCAGTTTCTGCATCTCCAATGATTGCGTCAGGCTGGTCCCCGGAACACGCAAGGCCTGGACCGCGATATCTCCCTCGTCCAAACTCGGAATGAATTCGCCGCCCATCCGCGACGCGGCAAAGCCGCTTACAACAACCAGAACCGCGGCAAAGACGGCGACAGATTTGCGATACGTGATCGATTTCTCAAGAAGCGGCACGTAAACGTGTCGCGCACCGCGCATGAACCAGTTCTCTTTCTCCGATACTCGCCCGGTCACCATCAGCGCGACGGCGGCAGGAACGAACGTCATCGACAAAATGCTGGCTCCGAGGAGCGCGAGAAGCACTGTCAGCGCCATCGGCGTAAACATCTTGCCTTCGACGCCCGTTAGGGTCAGGACCGGCAGATAGACCACCGCGATGATCAACGTGCCAAAGAGGCTCGGCCGGATGACTTCGCGAGATCCGGCAAGGATCGTGTCGAAACGCTCTTCCCGTGTGAGGATACGCCCTTTCCGTTGCTGTTCATGAGCCAGCAGCCGCAAGCAGTTCTCCACGATGATCACGGCCCCGTCGATGATGATGCCGAAATCGATAGCGCCAAGACTCATAAGATTGGCGCTGACCTTGTTCTGGAACATCCCAGTGATCGTGAACAACATCGAAAGTGGGATTACGAAGGCAGTTGCGATCGCGGCCTTAAAGTTTCCGAGAATAAGGAACAGGATCACGATGACCAGCAACGCGCCTTCGACGAGGTTCTTTTCGACGGTTGCGATCGTTGCATCGACCAGATGTGTCCGGTCATAGATCGCGCGGGCCACGACACCGTCCGGAAGGGAGTTACCGATTTGATCGAGCTTGGCGGCAACGCGCTGCGCAACGGATCGACTGTTCTCGCCGATCAGGAGCATCGCGGTACCCAATACGATCTCATTTCCGTCGAGCGTGGCCGCACCAGTCCGTAGATCTTTGCCCTCCCTCACGTCGGCGACATCGGAGATGCGAACCGGCACTCCATTGCGGGATCCGATAACAATTTGCTTGATCTCATCGATGTTCGCGACCTGACCCGGCGTGCGGACGAGATACTGTTCGCCGTTGCGCTCGATATACCCCGCGCCGACGTTGGCGTTGTTGGCCGCGAGCGCGGCCATGACTTCGCGAAAACTAAGCTTGTAAGCCATCAACTGCGCGGGATTCGGAAGCACGTGGAATTGCTTCTCGAAGCCGCCAATCGTGTTGACCTCGATGACGCCCGAGACATTCCGAAGTTGCGGCTTGATGATCCAGTCCTGAATCGTGCGCAGATCGGTCGGACTGTAAGCTTGTCCGTCCGTTTTCTTCGCTCCGGCCTTGGCTTCCACCGTGAACAGATAGATTTCCCCAAGGCCGGTCGACACGGGGCCCATAGCGGTCTCGATGCCGGTCGGAAGGACATCCTTCACCCGCTGAACCCGCTCGTTGACGAGTTGCCTCGCGAAATAGATGTCAGTTCCGTCCTTGAAGACGACCGTGACCTGACTGAGTCCGTAGCGTGATAACGACCGCGTGTTCACCAAGTTCGGAAGTCCGCCCATGGCGGTCTCGATCGGAAAGGTGATCCGCTGCTCGACTTCGAGCGGTGAGTATCCCGGCGCGTTCGTGTTAATCTGGACCTGGACGTTCGTGATGTCCGGAACGGCATCGATTGGCAGACGCATAAAATTCCACACGCCAAGCCCGGCCATCAGCAGCACGCCGATCATCACCAGCCATCGCTGGCGTACCGAGAACAAAAGGATGGCGTCGATCATCGGACGTCTCCAAAGTGCAGATTGGGGAACGTGACGCCGAACCACGAAGCTGACGCGTAGCGTGTATGATGGTCGTCACGGCGCATGGATGAGCGCGTGGGATTATCAATGCTCATGAGATGCGGAGCCTTTCGCCAGCTCGGCTTTGACAACGAAGCTGTTCTTCGCGGCGTACTTGTCGCCTTCCAGAAGACCGAAGACGACTTCGACCTGCTCTGGATCTCGGGAGCCCAGTTCCACGTCCCGCACTTCGAACTTGTTTCCGTTTCTCACGAAGACGACATTGCGATTCTCAACGGTCTGTAACGCTTCGGACTTCACGACGACGGGGACCTCCTTGGCGGTCAAGATCAACTGGGCGGAAACGAACAGGCCGGCTCTCAGCCGAAGGTCGTCGTTCGATACGACCGCCCGTGCGAGCGCGCTCTGCGTGTCGCTACTGCCGATGGGCGAGATGTAGGAAAGCTTGGCTTCGATCGGCTTTCCGCCGTCTCCGATGTCAATAAGGACCGTGTCGCCGAGCTTTACCCTTGGAAGATCACGTCGATAGACCGACAGATCCACCCAGACGGTCGAGATGTCGGCAACCGTGAAGGCAGGTTTCTGCTCCGACGCGTACTCGCCGAGCGAAATCTGCCGGTCAATCACCGTGCCGGCGATCGGCGCCCGCATTTCGTAGACGGTCAGGCTCTGGTTGCTTTCGATCTTGGCGAGCAGTTCGCCTTTCTCGACCTGGTCTCCGATCCGCTTCTTAATTTCACGTACCACGCCCGGAAAGCGGGGCGTGACTTGCACGAGGGCTTCTTGATTGGGTTGCAGGATGCCATTCAACTGAAGAGCGTCGCGCAATGTACCTTTGGAAGCTGCAACGACTTCGATGCCTGCGGCAGCGACCTTCGCGTCGCTCATTTCGACACCTTCAGCGCCGTGTCCTTCCTCTTTTCCAGCGGCCGCTTCTTTCGTGGCCGGCGCCGCAGATTTGGACGGAGCGAAAGCATAAACGCCAGCTCCGACAGCGATTAGCGCGCCAATAATGAGCATGGTTCTGGAAATCTTCATCTTGCGCTCTCCCGCGCCAGTGCAAATGGATTGCCGACCAAACCTTCGATGGTGGCGACGGCGATGTGGAAATTCTGTTGCGCTTCCTGCTCACGCAGGCGCGCTTGCGCGACGGAAGCCTGCGCATCGAGGACTTCAAGAAGGGAAAAACGCCCCTGCCCATAACCTTCGAGGATCGCATCTGATGCCTGACGCGACTTCGGAATCGCCGTTTCACGCAGAATGGCGAGTTCGCGTAATGCGCCCTGAAGAGAGTCGTAAGCTCGTCCTGCGATCACGATTAGCGCGTTGCGGTTCGCCTCGCGCTCGGCGCGAGTCTTCGCCAGGCTCTCCTGAGCCGAGAGAATGTTACCCTGGTTCTGATCGAACACAGGAATTGCAGCCGAGATGCTCAACCGTACAGCGTTGTCTGCAGTCTCGTTGTAATGCCGCCATCCTGCGCCCACACGCAGGTCCGGGTATGGTCGCAGCCGCGCCTGCAGGAGCTCGGCATTACGCTGCGCATAAACCGCGGTCCATCGCACCAGTTGGGGATTGGCGTCGATCGCCGCGACGACGGCGCCGAACGATGGTGGGCGTCCCGTCGCATCAAGCCGCCCAGAGACGGCCGAGAACTTCGGAGCTGTATCACCCATCAACACAGCCAGTTCGCGTCGTGCGCTTGCAAGGAGTGATCTCACACGTTCGCGATCGGCCTTGACCAAAGAGGATGCGACCTCTGCTCGACCCGTTTCTGCCTGCGAGGATGCACCAGCCTCAACCCGGCGCTGCAGGAGAGGAGTTATCCTGTCGATCTGAGCGACCTGCTCGTCGAGAATCTGAATCCTGCGCTGCGCTCCAAGCACGCTGAGGTAGGCAACGGCCGTTTCCGAAAGCACCTCCAGGCGAATGGCCTTGCGCTGAATTTCGGCTGTATCAACACCCGCCTGACCAACGGCCATGCGTGCCTCCCGCTTGCCGAACAGTTCAAACAATTGACTGATCTGCAACGTGCTTTCGGCAGAGCGAGTGCCGCGGTATGCACCGGAGCCAAGGGAGTTGTCCTGTTCATAGGACACTTCCGGATTGATCAACGCACCGGCCTGTATCCGTTGGCCGGATGCAATGCCCACATCGCGTTCGGCCGCCGTCAGGCGGGGATTTGCAGCCAGAGCGCGTTGTAGCGCCGTCTGGAGCGACAATGTCTGGGAGTACGACACACCTGTGAGCCAAGGGCTGACAAGCAGTGCCGACGCACACGCAATTCGCGTGGCGACACTTCTGATCGACATGAAAATAGGAACCTGAAGAGCGGCCGAGAAAAGGCGCTCACGCGCCTGGCGAATGCATTCAGGTCAGGAATTTGGGGGGCGGAGTATCAAGTTCCGGGACGCGATCCCGACGGCAGACCTGCGGATATGCCAAGGAGGAGATCCGAGGCTCAACCGTGGCCGACATCTCGGGTGGCGCGGATATCGATACCGGGAAGCACCCATGACAGTGGTGCCCCGCCGCGGTCCCCTCATCAGAGTGACCGTCGTTTGTATCCACCGATGAAGCCACTACCGCGTTCGCCGGCGAACTGAATGGGCTGACGTCCGTCAGACCGTGCTGCAAGCAGCCAAACACGTACGTCAGCATCAGCAACACGACCGCAATCCTGCGCGGGGTACGCAGGTAGGAAGTCCGGTTGATGATCAGACGAGGTGACAAATCAGAAATCCAGTTCCTGTATGGGTTTACATAGCATGCATGACGAATGCATGTCGACCCGCAACAATATTACACTCTTGCCGCATGTTTGCCACGAACGAACAGGTGGCGATCCCGCCCTCGCCTCGCGTTTTCCACGAGTGTTTTTCGGCAGAAAGTTCCCAACTTCCTGCCGAGGTTGAATTGATTTGGCGCTGACTACACTCAATCCCAAGCTGCATTATCATTCACCAGTAGCAACTAACGCCGTTTCCTTGCGCATCCGGTCTCGTAGCGCTGAAAGTATGTTTGACAGTTGCAGAAGTGCGGGACCATCGAGGTCGCCGCGAATGGATTCTTGAAGCCGCGCGCGGGTCGGAATGAGAGGCTTCAGACGTCTGATCGCTTTATCCGTCAGCGAAAGAAGCATAATTCTTCGATCCTCCATACAACGACTCCGTTGAATGAGATCGCGTTGTTCCAGCATCTTCGACTGAACCGAAACAAAAGATGAGTCGACGTGAAGAAGTGCCGCCACGGCTTTGACGGACAATCCGCTCCCATCACTCAGTTCTTCGATCGCCATCAAGATCATCCACTGCGGACCGCTGACACCAATCCGTTTTCCTAGAAGCTCCGCGATCCGCATTGTATAAACGCTAATCGCCGATATATGCCAAACCAAGCGATGAGTGACGTCGTCACCTTCAGATGTATCCTTGCGACGAGATCTCGACGGAACGTTGAGTGCGCGCCCCGCTCTCTTCACGGAATGCCCTCGGTCTGAACGCGGGGATGCTTCCGTCCTCGCGTGGTCGGCAGGTTTGTCTGTTCTATCTATCATTTCATTCCTCACCAGCCAGCCGCTTGAGTTCGTTTGGGTCACTCTCGCGGAGGATGGCGTTAGCGACCTGATCGTAAGCGCGCGTTGCCGCCACCAGCTTGCTCATCTCATGCACGGTCCTGACGTTGGATCCCTCAAGTACTCCAGAGGCGAGCCGCACTTCGGTTGCCGCGACGTCCGTCGGCGAAGCTGCAGCAGAAAACAGTCCGCCACTCTCCGCGGAGAGCTGCCGCTGGTCCGCAAACCGGACAATGCGTAAACGCCCGATGGATCCCTTGCCGGTAGAGATTGAACCGTCGGGACCGATCGTGACCGGCCCGTCCTGCTGCGAGACCCTGATTGAGCCGGTCGAAGTCATCACCGGTTGACCGCTGAGCGTGACCAGTTGGCCTTTCGCGTCGAGCGTGAAGGCACCATTCCGCGTATATCTCTCACCACCAGGCACCGCGACGACGAAGAACCCGTCTCCGATCATCGCAACGTCGGTGGAATTGCCGGTCGCCTGAAGCGGCCCAGCTGAGAAATCCGTGAACACCGTGGCGGCGACGAGCGACCGCAACGGTGACGATCGGACGTCTTCTTCCTTCGCTTCCGTCAGATACTCCCGGAAGCGCAGACCTTCGCTCTTGTAGCCTGTGGTGGACTGGTTAGCGATGTTGCGGGCCACCGTATCGACCTGCTGACGCAATGTTACCAACCGCGAAAGACCGATAATGGACTTGTCGCTCATGGGTTGCCTCTCGGACGAGAGAGCTCCCTGCGCCTTTCCACGCAGCCGCAAGCGGTACGCTCTCGCGGTGGCGCGAAGTTGATTGCTCAACCGACGCCAGCGCGATCGTTATCGGAAAGTGACAGTCAGCTCGAAACGATTTCAGGAACGCATCAGCGTTCGGCGAAACACGTTCAGGCGAGCGACTTTGGGGGTGGAGTATTGAGGGTCGGCGAAAGCCCGTCGATTGAAATGGCTGTCCACTTCAGCCCGTATCCCATGGTCTCGCCAATCGCACTTGCGCAGGGAACTGGTATGACGCCGGCAAAACAACTGTGGCAGTGATGACTTAGCACTGCGGATTCGGAGTTATGCGATTTATCCGATGTCTGGCACGAAACGCCGGGGTCTGCTCCGAGAAACGCCATTCCGCACGCCCCATGTAAGGCGCCGCCGACCAGATAAACAACCAACAGAAAAACCGCCCCGAAAGAGCGCAAACTTCCTATATTCAAGCTGGACGCTGGTCGATAGTTGATCGCCAATTTGATTCTCCGGACACAAAATGTGTACCGCATGCTCATTGTGTCGTACTGCGACAAATCGCCATTCACATTGTGTGGGTTGCACTACGTGGAATGCCTGCGTTCTCCATATCCTGTGCCGACATCTTGCGCGATATGCCTATGGAACGGTCATTTTGTACCGAAGGTCCGCTTGTGCGCGGGCGTCTAACTCCCGAAGCCGGGGTTCGGGGTGCTCCAGCAACGCGACCGCGATATCACTGCACATTTGAATTGGCGTGTTGTCTACCGCAAGCAATGGAACGGCCTCATCGAGTAAACCGCGGTCGATCAGCAACTGGCCATAACGATACTGCCCGCGAAATCTCCCTCCTCTGCCGAACGTCGATACAGTTCGACTGCTGTCGATATATCTTGAAAGCATTCCCAACCGTGTTTGACTGGCCCCCATGGAGTGGTCCGATTGGAATGTTAGCTTAGAGCCGGAAGAACGCACACAGGTACGGGACGACGTGTTGCGCACTCTGTCCCCGGATTGGGTGCATGAGCAGAACCTGGCTCCTTCCACCGAACTGTCGGCGCGGCTTAGCTCCTTTTTCGCGCCCTGACGCGATCCCGCAAGCCGCTCATGACATACCCCTACCAAGACTAGTACTTGGATCGGTATAAGGTCAAAGCCTCCGGCGTGGCGATTTCTCGGCGGGAAACTGATGAAGTCTGGATGTCGTCGTCCAAGGCAACGCTCCGCCGAATGGTCGGCGGAGAACTCTGCCCCACCGGCCATGTCAAATTTGAGACAGGCTGGCTAGACTGGCTTTTCCTCTTCAGTGTCCTCCACTAACTTCGATCGAACTTGACGTCATCGGGTATCTCCCGCAGCAGCGTCTGTCCCTTGTTGAGACGCTCCGCCAGTGCCTCGACGAACGTCTGGAACCGCTCGCGTCCCTTCGCGTCTGCGCCGCCATTCACATCGGCGGGCAAGGACGGCGTCGCCGTCAACCAGAGACGGATGAAGAGTCCCAGCGTCTCGGTTCCAATCGCAGTGTCACGCTCCAGGCGCTGCACCTGCCGCGACAGACGGTCAAGCCGGCGCGACAACGCAGCTTCGGCCCGATCGGCGCCGTCCGGGGACAGGAAACTCGTGATCGCCGCATCGGCGATGGACGACCGGGAGATACCCTTGCGATCCGAATGATCGATCAATAGTCGCAAGGCTTCCGGCGACAAATGCATACTCGTTCGGACTTTCATCGCCATCGCCTCACAGCGTGATCCCATCGTCCGGGTCCATAGCGACCTGCCGTGCAACGCTGCGCATCCTGTGACGGATGGTGGCAGACCGAATGCCAGCCTCGCTCGATTGATCGTCGACAATGGCAACCGTTGGCGTTGGGTCCATCCCTTCCGGCACAATCGCTTCGTGTTTTGATAACGCGGGCTCACGACGGATTCCGCCGTTGGCATTATCGTTGGCGCGTTGCAACCTCTCCTCCTGTGGTACAGATGGGGGAATTGGCAGCGCCATCCAGTCATCCCCATTCTCTTGTGCTCGCGTGCTTGCCCCCACACAAGGGGGCGGCCGAACACGATCGGTGAGACGGCGATCCTCGAAATAGCGGACCTTCTTCGCACGGATCGGCGACGTCCCTGAAACCAGCACGACTTCGTCGGAGGGCGGCAATTGCATCACCTCACCGGCGGTCAGAAGCGGACGCGCTGTCTCCTGACGCGACACCATCAGGTGGCCGAGCCATGGCGACAGGCGATGACCGGCATAATTTTTCATGGCGCGGAGTTCAGTCGCGACACCCAGTGCATCCGAGACCCGTTTGGCGGTCCGCTCATCATTGGTTGCGAACGCGACACGAACATGGCAATTGTCGAGAATTGAATTATTCTGGCCGTAGGCCTTCTCAATCTGGTTGAGTGATTGCGCAATCAGAAAGCTCTTGAGGCCGTAGCCTGCCATGAAGGCCAATGCCGACTCGAAGAAATCCAGCCGTCCGAGCGCCGGAAATTCATCGAGCATGAGCAACAGTCGCCGGCGTTTTGCCTTAGCTTGGAGATCTTCTGTGAGACGCCGGCCGATCTGGTTGAGAACAAGACGAATGAGCGGCTTGGTTCGCGAAATATCCGATGGTGGGACCACCAGATAGAGTGTCGCCGGCGTCGCTCCCTCGACGAGGTCTCCAATGCGCCAGTCGCATCGCGCCGTCACCTTTGCAACCACCGGGTCGCGATAGAGGCCGAGGAATGACATCGCGGTCGAGAGCACACCGGATCGTTCATTCTCACTCTTATTAAGGAGCTCTCGCGCCGCCGATGCGACCACGGGATGCGAACGATCGGCCAGATGCAACGTCGTCATCATGGCACGAAGCGTCGCTTCGATGGTTCGCTTGGGGTCCGACAGAAAGTTGGCGACGCCGGCGAGCGTCTTATCCGCCTCCGCATACAGAACATGGAGAATGGCTCCGACCAGCAGAGCGTGGCTGGTCTTTTCCCAATGGTTGCGCCGCTCAAGCGCCCCTTCTGGATCCACCAGGATGTCGGCGATGTTCTGCACATCGCGTACCTCGCTATCGCCGCGGCGCACCTCGAGCAGCGGATTGTAGGCAGACGAAGCCGGATTGGTGGGATCGAACAACAGCACGCGGCCAAAGCTGGCGCGCCATCCGGCGGTTAATTGCCAATTCTCCCCCTTGATATCGTGGACAATGCAACTGCCAGACCATGTCAACAAAGTCGGGACAACCAGACCGACACCCTTCCCGCTACGTGTCGGCGCGAAACACAGCACGTGCTCCGGTCCGTCGTGACGCAGATATTGACGATCGATCTTGCCGAGCACAACGCCATCGGGACTCAACAGGCCCGCGGTGCCTATCTCTTTGGTTGTGGCCCAGCGGGCCGAACCATAGGTCTTCGCTTCCTGCGCCTCACGGGCACGCCACACCGACATGGCAATGGCGACCGCGACTGAGACGAAGCCTCCCGAAGCAGCGATCAACGCACCTTCGACGAAGGTACCGGGTGCGTAGGCATCATAAGAGAACCACCACCAAAAGAACGCCGGCGGCGGGTACAGCGGCAAGCTGCCGATATGGGTCCAGGGCGCGCCGAGCTGCATCTGATAGGCGAGACGCCAAGCGGTCCACTGCGTCGCACTCCATGTCGTTGTGAGTACGATTATGCCGACAACGAGTATCTGACCCCAAAGAATCTTGGTTGCGGGCACGACGTCACCCCTAATGGCAGGCTATTGCCGTCAGAGAAGCGATCTACCTGGTTCGAAACAAGCCGCTTTGGTCGCTGATCGCAATATCGGCGAACACAGCGTGCAAAGACTGACGGTCGGCTACTTTGAGATTGAGGATGGCTGGGAAACGCAAGCCGCTTTCAGAGAGGCCAGTTCAGCAGTTGCAATGATTTCCTGGCGTCAGCAGGATCTGCTATTTTCTCTACCGCTTTCAACAACCGTAAGCTCGGTTCATAAGAGCGGCCAAGGAAAACAGCGATCGCATCGATGCCCTTTCTCGCACAGTCGCCGTTCGGTAACCTAAAGGAATTGGGCCGCTTTCAGGACGGCCAACAATAACCGAATTCAATACGACCCTACTCCGACGCTAGGAACGGCGGACCGCGTGGCGGTGTCGGCATCCTAAAGGCCGGGTCACGAGGCCGCCTGAATGGCGCCATGCGGCTTTCCTTCGATGCGACGCCATATTCGGCAATCACAGTCCGAGGGATCGCTTCCGTCCAAAGCTCCAGTCAATGCTGCCGCCATCACGAACGATGCCGGTGATGTGCTGGCCGATGCGTTGATCCAAAACGGACTGCCACGGCACTAGGCTGAAACCAAGGCCGCCATCACCGTTTTCGATCATGGCAAAGCGCCCGCTGGCAAGATTGGTGGCGCCGACCAACGTTCCGCTCACACGTTCGTCAACGCCGGCCTGTTGGAAGGTGCGGCCACGGGCGGCCGCCATTTGCGGTCCGACGCGAGATATCTCCTGTTGTTCGAGACGGGCGACGAGATCGCGCGGCGCGCGGATGCCGCCGTCCGGCGCGCGCCAGGCATGACCCTGTTCGACCAACGCGCCCTTCCGTTGCTCCATCGCTTGCCGGACTTGCTGGCCGAATCCCGTTTCGGTCAGGGGTGTGCGCTGGCGTGAGGCCAGTTCGCGGTCGAGCCAGGTCGCACCTGCGCTGGCGATCTGCTGTTCCAGATCGAGGGTGGCAAGGATGCGCACCGAGGTCTGCGCCCCACGTCGCGCATCATAATCGGCAGCACGAGACACGAAGTCTTGAGGGATACGCCAATGGTCGGCGTCGATGCGTTCGACGATACCGGCGCGGCGCAGTGCTTCCAGCCGCCGGACATGACTGCGAACATAGCTATCGGAGTCACCACCGGCGATGCGAACCGCGCCGCTCTCGGCGAGCGCGCGATGGACGCTCGGCAGATACACGCCGCTGCCGCCGGCCACCTCCGCGATGTTGCGATCGGAGGCGCGCGGGCCGGCGGATGTCCCGCTTATCTGGACGATGCTCCCCATGGCTGGAGCCTCGCTGCTGGAGGCCTCGGCCAGCGCCATATGATGGACACGGCCATCGACGCCGTCGATGACAAGACCGATGCGCTCGCCGAGTTCATCGTCGAGCCGCTTGCCGATGACCTGGCCGACGATGGGCTCCGGCGTGGTCGCGCTATGCAGAACATAGCTGCCGAGCGCGCGCTGCTCGCCACGCTCCGCAAGCGAGCGATTGATCGCCTTGATGATGTCGCCACGCTCACCCAGTTCGCGCAGCGTCGGCTCCAGTCTCTCGGAGAACGACCACACTCCTGGCTCGCTCTCGGTCGCCAGCCCGTACCGCTCCAGATTCCCCAGCCGGCCGATGAACAACGTCTGGTCGAGATCGGCGCGGAGCTGGCCTGCGTCCGGCCGCAGATCGAGCCGGCGTGACGGCACCTCCTCGACCAGGATACGGTCAAGCCGGGTGAAGCGTTCAGCCGTCATCTCGGCCTCTAGCTTTCCACGCAATTCAAGATCGGTCTCCGGGCCAAGCGAGAGGGTGACCCGCTCCTGGGCGCGGATGCGCAGGCCATCGGTGATGTAGTCTTGGGCAATGATCAAGTCCTTGCCGAGGTCGTCCTTGCCGCGGATCACCACATGGCTGTGCGGATGGCCGGTGTTGAAATGGTCGATCGCGACCCAGTCGAGCTTGGTGCCGAGGTCTTCCTCCATCTGGCGCAGCACGTCGCGGGTGAAGCCGCGCAGATCCTGCAGACGGTCACTATCCTCGGGCGCAACGATGAAGCGGAACTGGTGGCGGTCGTCGCGGCCACAGTCGAGGAACTCCCGGCCATCCGCGGTGTCGGTGCCCGGCCCGTAAAGCGTTCCGCGCGCACCATCACGTGTGGTGCCGTCGCGCTGGAGATAGCGCAGATGCGCGTCCGCACGTTTGCTCCCAACGTTGAGCTTGACGATGCGCGCCTTCACGATCACGCGCCGCAGGCGCGTGCCAAGCCCCTTCCCCTCGGCAGCACGCTTCAGCCGGTCAGCTGCGGCCTGCCCGCGGCCGATGCGAGAACACTTCCCTTTCCGAGGCCACACCGCGCCGGGACCGCGGCGCCTGCGGTTTGAGAATTGCGCCGGTGTCAGTGCGGCGCCGTTCGCCTTGGCAGATGCTTTCAGCACCTGATCGATGAAGGAGCGTGGGCGTCCGCCGGCGCGGGTACCGCGATTACCGATACGGCCAGTGCGGATACGGAAGTCGGAGGCTTCGTCGCTCATGCGAGCAAGAATGCGGACACGACAGCAAGGCGCAAGACTGTTTAAGCGACCGTCGTAACGGCGCGCGCAAATACAGGAGATCGGCGGCGCAGCGATCGCCGCCCCTATCGTTGCGACGGCGTCGCGAAGAGGTGGTCGCGAAACAGCAAATATGGAGCGGTACCGCTCCGAGCGTTGAGATCATTCATCAAATTGCTGAAGCACACATCGCTACGATCTCGCCCGCATGCTCTACCTCGTGCTAACCAATGTGCAGACAACGCTTTTTTGCAAACGGGCACCGAAGGGCACCGTTTGCTTTAATCTTGCCGTCCTCCGCTCGTCTGCTGGCGTTCTCAGCAACTCCAGCCTGACTTATGCGATTGCGCGAGAAAGCACGAAAATGACGGGATGGGATTATGGCTTGGTGGGTGCAGGCACTTGTTTGACGAACAAGCCGCCGGGAAGCGGCGTGAGCGCCGACAGATCGACAGCACCGCGGTCATGTCCAACGGGGGATAACTGCGGCGTGAGCGACAACCGCGTGTCCGAGGATTTGCGCTGAGGCCGCGAGACGAATAACGACGCTCCGCGCCAGGTGTGCAACTCGCCGGCTACGATCGCGTTGTCGCCAGATTGTGCGTCGGGCAGCAGCGGCGCCAGCGATGCGACGTAGTTACGGGTCTCGTCGGGCAACGGACGGCCTGTCGCAAGGTGGTCTTCGTAGCGGGCCGGGCCGACATTATAAGCGGCCAGGAATCCGCCCGCGCCGAAGCGGTCGTGCATTTCACGGAGGTAGGCAGCACCGGCGACGATGTTGTCGTGCGGATCGTAGGGATCAGCACCGAGCGCATAGCGCTCGCGCAGTTCGGCGTAAGTGGCGGGCATGATCTGCATTAACCCGACCGCGCCCTTTGGCGAGACGACTTTGACGTTGCCGTGGCTCTCGATCCGCATCACGGCGCGTATCCATGCCGCGGGAATCGCGAAGCGCTCGGCTGCTTCGCTGACGAATTGCGACCACGGCTCGACCGCGTCGGCGACACGCGCCGACGCGGTCTCGCAGCGGGCCCTGAAGGGAATGACGACCGCAAGCGATGCGGTGACGATCACGGCAACGCGCAGCGGCTTCGCGAGCGGCGCCACCGTTTCACTCGCGCGGCGCGCGACGTGATGGACGGGTCCAGATCAGATGGAATGTGTCACCGCCGCTCACCACCTGGAACAGGTTGGCGCGGATCGGTTGGCCGAATGATGGATCGTCGATCAGCAGCGAGAGATAATCGCCAGCCTTGTCTCCGGTGCGCTTCCACCCTGCTCCGATTTCGACGTCGTCGGCAAGCACGCGGTAATTCGGCGCGTTGTCGGTTTCGCTGGCAATCGCCGGCACGATGATGATGACATCGCGTTTGAGCGTAAGGGTCCGGATGGTCCCGGTGTATCCATCGACGGTGCGGGTGAAGGTGCCGATCTGTGCCATGATGGTCTCCGTTGCTGGGTGGGTAAAGCGAAGTGTCATTGCGTCGGGGCGCGCCAGATGAAGCGGCCGTCGCCTTCTTCGTCGGTCCAAACCGGCATCGCGCGCGCGGTGACCGCGCTGCGCGGCAATGGACCGAAATAGCGGCCGTCGAGGCTGTCGGGCTCGTCCCAATTCATGAGGAAGATTTCGTCATCGGCGATCAGTCGGCAGCCTTGCCAGACCGGCAGCGGATGGCCGCGCAGATCGCGCTCGCGCGCCGGCGCGGCTGCAATGCCGTCAACGTTGATGTGCACGCCGAAACGACAGACGGTCTGCCCGGAAAGGGCGAAGATGCGTTTGAGGAGCGGCACACCGCGCGGCAGATAGCCGCCCTCCGCCAACGTCGTCGCCAGCGCTTCCGGTGGCGTCACCACGACCAGCATGGTGACATAGAGACGGTCTGGCGACTGCACCGCGTAAAGGCCGAGCGGTACGCTCGGCGTGAGATTCCAGATATAATGCGGCGGTGAGTTCGCGCCGAGGGTCGCGAGCAGACTTGCGACCGCGAGTGACGTAGCGAGGGTATAGCCAGCGCGAGGTGTCATGGCGCAACTCGCCGCCGTTTGAGCCATGCCTTATGGCGCGTCATCGTGTAAGTGCGCGGCGTATCGCCAACGCTGAGGCGGTTGTGGATGTGATGCCAATGTTCGGGCGCAGCGTCGGCGGGGTCGATGCCGAGCGCCTCGACACCGTCGATCGCCTGCAAGACCCGCGCGACTTTCGGCCAACCGGAGATCGTGAGCAGAATGAAGCCACCCGGTTGCACCAGCGGCACCGTCGTGAAAGACTCTTCCGTCTGGACCGCGCGGAGGATGTCGATCTGCGACTGCACGGTGCCGAAGTCATTGGCCGCCCAGCGCATGACGGCGAAAATAGCACCAGGTGCGAATGACACGCGGCGGCGATGACGATCGAGCCGCGCGGTGGCGACGGGATGACCAAACCGGATGCGGTGCTCGACGCGTTTTGCTTGCCAGGTCAATTCGACATGCGTCAGCGTGTCGATTGCGAGATGCGTGGTCCTCGGATCGCACGGCGCGGGCGTGCCATGCAGTAAACCCGGTGACTCGCCGCGCGCGGTTTCTGCGGAGGCTGGTCGGCGCACGATCATGGCTATGATCGCCTCACCGGGGACCGGCCGCCGACCAGCGGACCTAGGCCGCTCACGGGTTTGGCGGCATGGACGACGCCCTTGCCCTGATCGGACGTGGACTGGCGCAGACCGATGTCGGCCCAAGCCTGCAGGTCTTCGAGAGCATAAACGACACGGCCGCCGAGCTTGCGATAGCTCGGCCCGGTGCCGTAGGTGCGGTGCTTTTCCAGCGTGCGACCCGACAGGCCGAGGAACCGCGCCGCCTCGGTGGTGCGCAAATAGCGTTGCTGCGAATTGGCAGGGTTGTCAGCCATGAATGCGCCCGGTGTGGTTCGGCTGCCATCGGGGATCGACGGCGCGTCGGGCGCACGATTGCGAATTTCAGGCGTAGACAAGGATGCCGAAGATGCGACTGTCGTTTCTGTCCATCCCCCTCGTCGCTGCGAAGGACGCGCAAACGCAGCGCTGCGTTCGCCGGGCGTTGTCGCCCAGCGTTGTAGGATGGATGGCCAATGCAGCGGTTATTGGCCGATGAGCAAGTCGCGGTAGCCGCCCCGCATCCGACCGACGGCGTCTTTGACCAGCCGGATGATCTGCGACCGATACGATGAGGTCAGCCAGTCGCGCCGGCTCTGGGTCCGCACATCCGGATCAAGCAGCGTGGCGGCGAGGTCGCGGTAGGTTACCTGTTGCTGATGACCGTCAAGCGCCCTCAGCATCAAGATCATGCGGCGGCGCTGCTGTTCCGTCAGGGGCGAGGCAACCGGGCGCACCGCAGCATCCGTCAGACCATGCCAAAGGTGAAGGACGGCTTCGACGCGCTGCGCCACGTGCATATCGAATGGGATAACGGCGGCGATCGGAGCGGATGGGTTCGTATCGGGAAGAATCCAGATCCTCTGCTCGTCGCTCGCCTCCCGCCACAAGATGTGGCGGCCGTCTTCGCGTTCTATGGTGAGTGACGATGGAATCCGATCGAGCGTGATTGTGGACGCGGTCCCGACCGGCGCCGTCGTCAGCATCACCGCAGCCGGGAGCGCATTGAATTCCCACAAGACCAGCGAGCGGTCGCTGCGTTGCCGGGGGTCGCACGGGAAAACTCAACCCCCAACGCTGGGACAGCGCAAGGGCTGCCTCCAGCGCGATGGTGGTTCCACTCGCCGCATCGCGGCTCATGTCTTCGTAGTCTTGACGGTAGTCGGGATTGCGCCGCAAGAACTCCCAGGCGAAACCCGCACGTTGCACACGATCGAGATAAGCGGTCGCGTCGTGCGACCGCCAACTTTCATCATCCGGCATGCGAGCACTCCAGCGTTACTCAGCCTCAAGCAAGGCATGCCCCTCCCCGTCGCCGAGTATTTGGAAGTGTCGTCACGCGCAGAAGTCGCCGCCGCTGCAACGCGTGTTGCAATACCGTGATCAGCGAAAGGTGATGGAATAGGCGCGGTGCTTTGAAAAACGTCGCCTACTCAACTCATTGAAATGGCGGTTTGAGCAGGTCACGATATCCGGCCTTGGTCATCCATCGTGCGCGAGCAAGATGACTGTCATGCACGCTACGCGCGCGATCCGGCTCGCGTTCCGCGTCGAGACCGAAAATCACCTGCACGACCTCACGCCAGTCGGCCCCCTCCTCATCGGCATCAAGCAGCCGAAGGTAGGTCTTGAGGTGCCGCTCGTCGTAAGGCGTGACATGCGGCAGGTCGGGGGGATGGTCGTCAAAGGTAATTTTCGTCATGGCGAAAACTCGCGCCAGTCATCTGTCGACATTCTTACCGCAAAATACGGCACTCTTGCTTCGGACCGATGACAGTTTTTGGGCCATTAACAGGTCGCCCGGCTTTTACCGCAAATCGTCAAGAGGTCCGCGTCCCGTCTGCCTCCGAATTCCGTCGGATTCCAGGAGGTAAACAGGATCGGTTTGTCGAGTATACTCCGTAGTGAAATACCCTACAAGACGAACACTTTTCGAATGGAGATTCGAGAGGTGTTCGCCCGCAACCTGCGCCGGACCCGGCACGCCAAGGGGCTGTCGCAGGAGGCGTTGGCGCATGAAGCGGACGTCGACCGCACCTATATCAGTTCGCTCGAACGCGGCGTTTACGCCGCGACCATCGACATGGTCGGTAAATTGGCCGAGGTGCTCGGTGTCGAGCCGGATGCGCTGCTCCGGCGCGCATCGAAGCCGTCGCGGGCCAAGAATTAGCAAAGGTGACCGTGCCAGTCACGGTCGTGGCCATGATCGGATCATCTGAGCTGTCGGACCATCAAGGCTGTGATCATAGTGGGTCGTGTCGATCCGCGCGCCGGGCCGCAGGCCCGGCGCGCAACGGCGCGACAGCGCCCGGCCGATCCGCCACAGCGGATCGGCCGACGCGATATCGATTCCAAAAAGAGGCTGCGCCGCCGCGAAACGGCGACGCAGCCGGTGCCTTAAGCAGCGCGTTCCAGCAATTTCTTGGCCCTCCCTTCAAGATCGAGGCGCGCGTCCTGATGGGTTTTGGTGCGGGCGTGGGCGGTAAGACCCTGCACGAAATCGAACAGGCTTTCCGGCGGGCGGCCTTCCTCGTTCAACACGGTGTCGATGATCTTGGCCGTCTCCGATTTGGAAAAGCCGCGCTTGCGCAGGAACGTCTCACGGTCGTCGTCGGTGCGGGCGACAATCCGCTCCCGCGCGGCCTTGATCCCGGCGATGAACGGCGCGGGCGACGAATTGGCGAAGCTCGTCAATGCGGGTGCGGCCTCGTGGGCGAAACGCTGCGCGGCGAATTTCGAATGCCGGATGATGATTTCCTCGAAGTTCTCGACGCCCCACAGATTGCGGTTCATGCACACGGCGCGCAGATAAAACGACGCGATGCCGAGCGTCTTCGATCCAACCTCGCTGTTCCAGCAATAGAACCCCCGGAAATACACATCCGGCGATCCGTCCGGCAAACGGCCTGCTTCGATGGGATGGGTGTCGTCCACCAGAAACAGGAACACGTCGCGGTCGCTGGCATAGAGCGTCGTGGTGTCGTTGGTGATGTCCACGAACGGGTTGTGCGTCATGGTCGCCCAATCCAGCACACCCGGCACCTTCCATCGCGTGTCCCCGGTCCCGTTGCCCGCGATTTTCATCACGGCGGCGACAAGCTCGTGATCCCAGATGCGACCATAATCGGGGCCGGTCACGGCGCGCAATTCGACGCGACCGTCGTCGGCCTCCAGTGTTTTCACGAGTTCGGCGCGATGCGACAGCAAGCCATGTTGCAGATTGATCCCGGCTAACGGCGCGGGAAGCTGGCGCATGTAAGACGATGGCGCGCCGACAAGGCTGCACAATTGTCCAAAGCTCCAATGCGTCGGCGCGACGGGTTCATCGCGGCCCGGCACGATGAGCGCAAGACGCTCCGCATTGTCGCGGCTCGCCTCCACCCTTACGGCGCGGCTCTCTACGGTGCGGGCCTGCGCGCGGTCGGCGCGGCGGCGCACCGCGTCATAGAGATTGGTCAGATCGAGATAGCGTTCGTCATCGGGGCGGGAAAACCATTCCGACGAAACACGGCCTATGCGTTCGCCGCGCGAGACGTCCACGCGAAAGCCGCTGGAAACAGGCTGCTCATTCTGGGTCAGGGTTATCATGGTCATGGGTCATTCTCCTGTGGGCTTGGGTTGAAGCGCAGCGCTGCGCTGCAACCCTGCCCGTCGGCGAGACCGGGGTAGCAAGGGCAAGGGCGGCCGGAGCAGAGGGGGATCACCCGCCCGCAGGGGCGCGCAATTGCGCGCGTCTGCACGCGCCTGACGACAATGCCGTTATGAACATCCTCGACAGCGCGGAAGACCGGGGAAACCGCTCCGGCCGGCGCCGGCTTCGGCGCTTTACCCTTGCCCGCGCGAGGGCGGAGCCCTTAGCGACTTTCACTCCAAAGCGTGAGAGACCGCCATCGCCGCTGCGCTTTCCCTTGGCGCACCCATGACTGTCCGACTATGGTGCATGACGATTTCGGTGTGATTATTGATTGAAGGGATTTTCCGCGTGGTCGAGTACCTGATGACCTACGATCTTAAGGCGACGACGCCATCGCCCTATCGTGCTTTCGCGTCGTGTGCGGAGGCCGAGGGTCTCATTTACGTCTATAAAACCGGCGAGAAACTGTCGCGCCTGACAAACACGACTTTGTGGGGTCTCTTTCAAACCAAAGCTGCTGTGCGTGATGCGTTCGATCGCGCGCAAGCTGCTGCCGAGCACGAGATCGGTATCAAGATCACGTTGGAGAAGCGGGTGATCACCCAGATGGCCGACGTGTTCGTCAGGTCGGACAAACAGAAAGTGCCGGAGCCGAAATGGACGAAGTCCTCGCGCTTTGAAACCTGCCGCACGCACCAGAAGAACGATCCATTCTTTTCTTACTAGCTTGGCTTCACGCGCGCGGAAAAACGCCCCGCCTCCGAAGAGGCGGGGCGCTTCGATCCGGCCGGATCAGTCGGTGTTGCGGCGCGACCAGATCAGCGTGTGGCTGTCGTCGCCCTCGCCCTTCACCAGCGAGGCGTAGATCGGCGCCGGGAAGCTCGGATCGTCGAGCTTGACCGAGAGGTATTCGCGGTTGGTCGTCTGCGCAGTCTTTTTCCAGGCAGCGCCGAACTCGGTGGCACCAGCGAAGATGCGAAAATCGGGCGCCTTGTCGTTGTCCTTCTCGGTCGCGACGAACTTCGCCTTGACGTTGAGCGTGAGCGTCTTGACCGATCCGGTGTAGCCGTTGTCCGACGCGGTGAAGGTTCCGATGGTAGCCATGGTGGTCTCCGTTCTGTTGTCGGGCCGCGCCATCGCGGCCTCGATGGCGGTCCTGGCCCGGGAGCGATCGGCCCGCAGCCGTCAGGCCCGCAGCGCAGCGGAGGACGGCGGCAGACGGCTTTTTTGTCTCGCGAGGAATGCCGCCGCTTGGCGGCAGGGGAAAAAAGCCGACGGAGCCGTTGCGGGAAGGCGATCGAGGCGCAGCCGTCCCTCGGGCTTGATCCGCCCCTTCGAGGTTGCGTGGGGTCCGCGCCCGTGAACGGACCAATGGAGACGACCATGGCTGCCGTCGTGCCGGCGCAAGAGCCAGACCGCACCGATCATGCAACGACATGCGCGCGCATCGACGACGGTGAAAACGCGACCCAGCAAACGATGGCATCCCGTAGCATCTCCGCGTGTCGCCGGTGGCGCTGCCTGCCCAAAAAACCTGCGTGATCCAGCCGATGACTCGACGTCACGTGACAACGCGCTGCGTCCTGGCCCGATCTCGCTGCACTGTGCAGGCGTCGATCAGACAGACGCTCATCGCAGGCGTGCAACAGCATCGACGCGGTCCCAGCGCGCCGCCGGCGGTCCGGTGGCCGGGGCGCAACATGGCGACGCGCGTTTTGTGCTGTGGGATATTTCAGACGCTGAAACCAGCGCTCTCGTGGTAATGATGGCTGGTCAAACAAATCGGGATAAAACCGGAATGTCCGGCGCTGAGCCGAAATTCATCGAGATGGAAGCGGAGTTCGCGCGGTTCGTGAGAACCTTTCGCGGCGGCACCGTTGTGCGCGACTTGATCCCGGATGCGCCGCACATGGCGTTGAATGCCGATTATTACTTTTCGAGCGACGACGTCATTGCCGAGTTGAAATGCCTCTACACGGACCCGAGCGACCAGGAGCAACTCAACAAGCGTTTTCTGTCTGTCTGCCAGCGTCTTGGCTATTCCGCAGAACAGGCGCTGCAAATCGCCTTTCGCGAGATTCCCCTGCCCCGTGCAGTTGCTCAAGGCGTCATTGCGAAGTCTTTGAACCACATTCGGAAGACATTGCGGAAGGCAAACCATCAGATCGCCGCGACCAAGCGACAGCTTGGACGTTTGGATGCTTTGGGGCTGGTGATCATTTCTAACGAAAACAATCTCGCCTCTTCGCCCATAGAGCTGATCCATTTCATGTCACGAGAACTGAGTGCGACGATGAAAGACAGTCATATTGATGGGGTCATCTATATGACCGCAAATCTCTACCACCCTGTCGGGGGCGATGGCGTGGCTCGGTCGCTCTGGCTCCCAGGATATCGACGCGCGGGCACCCGACTTACGGATTTCGTCGATAATCTCGGAGTGGCTTGGCACAAATTTCGCGAAGAATTGGATGGCAGTTTGGTTCCCTCGACAAGACTGCACGAGCCACCGCTCGGTGACTTTGACGTTCGCCCTTCGCAAAGAACGTCCCAACGATAAGCGCGTGTATTTCGTCCTTGAAGAAGAGCTGTCATCGCCCGGCAAAATGCAGATATCCCGTGTTTCGTCCGTCGATCTCGCGCTTGTTGGGGCAATTGGATCGTGGTTTCGGCCGCGCGCCCGGCGGCGCGCGGCCGAAATTTTCAACAATGGCATGACAGCAAGCCGGGACCACCGTGGCAGACCCGGCCATGCCGGTCACTCGGCAGCGTCGGAATAAGCCTCCGCATGATTGCCTTCGGTGACACCCGGCGCCTGCGGTTGCCCGTCGCTCGCTTGCACGACGGGCTGTGTCCGCATCATCGCAGGTAGCCACGCGGTTCCGACAAGAAGCTGTTCGGCGGCTTCCGCCATTGCCTGCTTCTTCATGTCGGCCATCCGGACGGCGGCCTCATCGCTGGCCCCTTCCCGCACGGCGGCGAGGATGTGCGCCTTGGTGACGCGACCGAGATAGGTCCGCACCGTCGGCGTCCAATGTGCCGTCATGTCGAGCGACACGGCGTCTGCCAGCGTGTCCGCCGTCGCCATGGTGCGCGGCTTGCGCTCATGCGGCAGCTTCACCGCATTCACCGTGAACGCGACGCAATGCGCAAACAACGCCATGCGGCTATCGTGGTCGAGCGCCACGATGAACGTCCACAGGTCGGCCACGTCGCGCGGCATCTGCGCCGCCCACCCGGCGTGGCGATCCGTCCACGTCCTCCCCGCTTGCGTGTCCTCGATGCCATCCGCATGCCCGGCCAGCACAGTGCTGATCGGACGGAGGTCGAGAACATGGGCGTCCGCGCCGCGATAGAAAATCTGCGCGACGAGCGTGTGGGTGACGGCCACGATGGCAACCTCCGGCTGGTCGCTCAAGGCCAGGCGAAGGCCGAGGGTGCGGTGCGCCGTCAGATCGCGCACGAGACTGTCCGACAGCTTGTCGCTCTCGGTATCCTCGTCGTCCGCATCGGTTCCGTGATGATCCAGATCGCGGTCTGCGATGATCTCACCATCATGGGTCACGCTGTGACCGGCCTCGCCATCGCCGTTGGCCTCCGTCGTTTCCGGTTTCGCATCCTCGGGCCGGATGAAGCCGCGTTCGACCCGCAAGGCGCCGTCATGATTGAGGATCACGAAGGCCCCGCCGCGCGCGATGTTGTCGGGATCGTAAGCCTGACGCTTGGCGTCGATCCGCTCCATTTCGGTTTCAAGCTCCCCGCACCGCGCATCGACATCGTCGGGAAGTTCCTCGGCGCTTTCGTATTGTTCCGACAGGCTGTTGTATTCCGCCTGCGCGGCGTCATAAGCGGCGGCCTCGTCCGCCGACAATTCCACCGGCTGCGGATAGGACCGGCGCAGACCGTGGCTGTGCGGATAGTCGAGATAGGCTTGCACCCATTTCCACCCTTCCGCTTCACGCAAGGTGGTCGCCGTGCGTTCCAGCTTTTCCATGGTGAGCCGGTCGAGCAGCGCCACGTCCTCGAAATAGCCGCCGCGATCCTCGGTGAACAGATCGCGCAGGATGCTGCCACCCGCCTCCGCGTAGGCCTCCGCCCCGACAAAGATCGCGCGGCGATCCGTGGCGGCGACATTGGCCTCGGTGAGCATGCGGCGGATGGTGCTGGCATCACGGTTATAAGACAGCCGCTCATAGGCGGCGTCTTGCCGGGCATGATCTTCGGTGATGGCGAAGGCCATCAACTGGTCGAGCGTCAGATCACCCTCGCGGTAGATTTGCATCAGCTTGGGTGACACCGCGCCCAGCCGCAGCCGCTGCCGCACCACATGCGGCGTGACACCGAAACGGGCGGCGATTTCTTCCGCGCCGCAACCGCGTTCCTCCGCCAGCTTCTTGAATGCTTCGAACTGATCAGCGGGGTGCATGTTTTCCCGGGTGACGTTCTCGTCGAGGCTGATCTCGTGTGGATCGTTAGTGGTGTCGATGACGCAGCGGATCGGTTCGGTCTTTTTGATCTCCTTGCGCTTGACGCGCAAAAGCTGCGCCAGCCTGCGGCCCTCGCCGATGGTGACGAAATAGAACCCGGTCGCCGCACCGTCCGCGTCCACCTCCGGCTCGATGACGAGGTTTTGCAGGATGCCTTTGGCGGCGATGCTGGCCGCGCAGGCCTCGATAGACGCCTCACTGTGCGGCATCTTGCGGGCGTTGTTCGGAGACTTCTTGAGCTTGTTGAGCGGAACGAAGATTTCCGTGCCGCTCTCCACGACGGTTTCAATTTTCTTGGCAGACATGATCGTTCTCCTTTTGGGTTGGGGTGCAAGCGCAGCGCTGCGCTGCACCCCTGCCCGTCGGCGAGACCGGGGTAGCAAGGGCAAGGGCGGCCGGGGTGGAGGGGGATCACCCGGCCTGCACAAGCGGATGTCAGTGGTGACGCCGCGGTGATTGTCGTTCCGCGCGGAAGGCTGGGGAGACCACCCCGGCCGGTCCCGGCGCTGGCCGGGACTTCACCCTTGCCCGCGCGAGGGCGGAGCCCTTAGTGCTTCAGCATTGGACCAATTTGCGTCAGGGATGGACGCCCGCAGGGTGAAGACCCGCAGTTCGCGGGGCTTCAGCGCAGCCGACTGCCAGACTCGCAGGGTGACGCCACATGAATCTGCGTCATCCAGGTTCGCGAGAACGTTTGCCGCCAGCGGCGATGCCGGAAGTCCCTGATTTTCATGGATCCACCGGCTATGCTTGCCGCTTCACGAATCACAGGAGCCACGATGGCAACGCAGATGACGAAATCGCAGTTGATCGAACAGATTGCGACCAAGAACGAAGTGGCCAAGAAGGACGTTAAAGGCGTTATCGAGACGCTCGCTGAAATCGGCTACAAGGAGCTGAAGAAGAACGGCGTGTTCCTCGTTCCTGGCTTTGCCAAATTCGTCGTCATCAAGAAACCCGCCACCAAGGCCCGCCAAGGCACCAACCCCTTCACGGGCGAGGCGATGACCTTCAAAGCGAAGCCTGCGCGCAAGATCGTCAGGGCACGTCCGGTCAAGGCTGCGAAGGACGCGGTGTAAAAGACACCCTGCGATGGAGCCGCTCGCCTTCTGGCGAGTGGCTCTCTGCAGCTCAGCACCAGTTATGCCTGAGTTACAACACAGTCGCTTTGGGAGGATGCTCCAATTCGACCCGCCGTTTTTCGGTATCCTTCTTTCGCTTGTTGGCCTCGATCCGGTATTGGTCAATCAGATCCAGATCACTCTTCTTCGATGCTCTTACACAACAGTCTTTCGAATAAGATCGGCGCTGTCCGAAAGCATCGCGCGCTGCAAATTCATTTGCGACATCTGTGCGACCCGTGCCGACGGGAGGAAGCGTTTCATCTCGGCATAGAACGCCGTCGCTGTCGCGTCTTTTGCCAATTCGTCGAGACGGGCATTTGCCTTGACCGCAATATCGGCGGTGCCGTAATCGGCGAATTTCTTCAGAACCATCTCGCGATCGGGTGTCGCGCCGAGCTTGTTGACGAGGAACCAGACGTCCCACACATCGCGGAATTTGAGAGCCGCCCTTGCGGTCAACGCGACTGCCTTGTCCGCCAGGATCTCATTTGGGGTTTCGGCGTTGAGGATCACATCTTGAATCTGCACCAGGCCCGGCGTTGCACTAACCGTCAGTGGCTTGGAGTCGTAGGACGGGACGTTGGCGAACTCGATCTTAATGCGCGACTTCGGCGTCTTGGGCGTCGGGTTGACCGGCACCACGATCTGCCATGCGGCGACATTGACGTCACTTCCCTTGACGAGCTCTGGCTGTGCTGGACGTTTCAGAGCAATCTGCGCGGCATCAATGTCGAAGTCGCGCTGCAGAGTTCGCTTCGTGGTTTCGAGCGCCTTATCAACGAGGGCGTCAAACTCGACGTCTTTCAGATAGGCGCCCGCCTTGCCGCATACGAAATCGAGGTCTTCGCTGTAGCGCTCGCCGCCATAGCAAAGGCGCAGAGCAGTTCCACCCTGAAAGATGACATGCTGAAGGACGCCCGCTTCGGACAGCGCGGACAAGAGATGAAGATGGATGGCCTCCTTCATCAAGTTCTGGTCCATGCCCGCTTCGATCCCGCGGCGTTGGATGAAGGCGTCGATCGCGCTCTTAAGCCCGCCCGCTTTGCTGCTCATCTAGGCTCTCTTCCTCCGAAATGGCGTCGGCAAGAATTTCTTCGTCAATCAGGTCGAGGTTTCTGCCGACACGCCGCAGGTCGCGAACGGCGGTGCGGATCGTGGCTTCCAGCATTCCGTCATCCTGAACGACAACTTCGGTCCCGACCTCGATCTTACGATCTGTATGGGTAAACTCCACCGCGCCCCAAGGCGTTTCGAACCGCCCAGGCGATCCGGTCGTCATGCAGGTCAGGGCGGTCGTAATCTGCGAGATGACCCCTGCCTCCGAAAGTTTGGATTCCAGGCTGATGTAGTTGATCTCGCGCGGTCGCAGGAAGCGAAGGAGACCGCGCCGAGCATCCGCCGGCCGCGACCGGGCATGGGGGTTGACATAAACGCCTCGCGCTGCGCGGATCAGCGCCCCCTGGTCCGAGAGCCGCTTCATCATCAGTTTGAGGTAAGCTGGGTCGACGCCACCCATCAGCGCCGAAAAGCTGGGGGGGGTGAAGGCCCAGACGCCGGCAACATCGGCCTGGTCAAGCTTCTCGTCGAGGTCTCGCCGCTTCATAAGTCATATTGTAGTTATCAAATGTGATAACTGCAAGCCTATTTATAGCAGAATTCGAGGGATCGGCACCGTCTCGCGTCCCAAGTCTGCCTCCGCGGGAGCGCCTGGCGGAAGGCTCCCACATCGAGGAAGCTGACACGATCGAGGATGGACGACGGGCAACGGCCCGAAACGCCCCACCCCACTAGGAATTACTAGCCAGCTATGGACATTATATGGTGCATGTACATTATATAGGGCATGATGGCAGGTGACCGGCCCCGGAAGATTCTTGTCGTGTTCTACCGGACACCAGGCGGAGTCGAGGTTGTACGCAATTGGCTTCGCGATCTGGACGAGGGGATCGCAATGCCATCGGCTAGGACTTGATGCGCGTTCAGTACCGCTGGCCGATTGGCATGCCGTTATGCCGGCCGCTGAGTGACGGTTTGTGGGAGGTACGCACACCCCTTCCAAGCCATCGGATCGCACGCGTTTTGTTCAGCGTGCATCAAGAGCGGATCGTGGTGCTAAACGGGTTCATTAAGAAGACCCAAAAGACGCCGGAAGAGGAGCTGGCTCTCGCGCGCAAACGTGAATTTGAATCCTAAAGGAGTCTGACATGGCGAAAAAAACAAAGAAGGCCCGCAGCTCGGCCAAACTCAATACCCTTGATGACTTCCTGGTCGCGGATCGCAAACTCAATGAGTTCGAAGCCGTCGCCATCAAGGAAACACTGGCCTGGCAAATTGCTGAAGCCATGAAGAAGGGCAATTTATCGCGCGCCCGACTGGCGGTGCGCATGAGAACCAGCCGGAGCCAAATCACCAGGCTTCTCGATCCCAAGGACGGGAATGTGACCATCAACACGCTGCAACGGGCGGCAAAGATGGTGGGACGCTCGTTGCGGCTCGAATTGATCTAGCCCTTTCCGTAATCCAAAGATCGCATGGCTCTGATTTCTTACAGAGCCGATGCGTGCCACAAAAATAAAAAAGGGCGACTTCGTGATTTCAGGAAATCTGTTCACACGCGACTACCTTCTCGAAGGTATAGAGCGCACTGAGCAATGGAAAACCCTCGACGATAAGAGTGTGGCGGCGCTGAAACAGTGCTTGAGCGCTATTGCCAAAAACTTTCTCAAAATCGCCAAGCCCAACGAAGCCGAGACTGAGAAAGAATTTATCTATCCGGTTCTCGAAGCGCTCGGTTGGGCCGATTATCAGGTTCAGCAAATCCTCTCACAGAAGGGCCGCAAACAAGTTCCTGACGCGTTGCTCTTTGGCGACTCCGCCGCGAAGTCACTGGCGGTCGGCGAGGCACAACAGTGGAAACGCTTCCAACATGGCTTGGCGGTTCTTGAAGCGAAGCGCTGGAGCCGCGCGCTTGACCGCGCCGATAAAAAAGATCCAAGCGAGGAAGGCGTCCCATCGACGCAGATGCTCCAGTATTTGAGCCGCGTCGATGTTCAAACGAACAACAAGGTCAGACTTGGCATTTTAACAAACGGAAATGTTTGGCGCCTCTACTTTCAAGGCGCCCTCTCCGTTTCAGAAGACTATTTTGAAGTCGATCTCGCCAAAGCCCTTGAGCTTCCGCATCACGAACTGAATCTTCTGGATCTCGCTGACGCCCGACTCACACCCGATCGCATACTGCGTTTGTTCATTTTGATGTTCGGCCGGCCAGCCTTTCTCCCGTTCGAGGGCGCCCGCACCTTTCACGACATCTCGCGTGAGGCGGGCAAGTCCTGGGAAGAAAAGGTCACTAAAGACCTGTCAAAACTCGTTTTCGGCGACCTGTTCCCGAAACTTGTAGCGGCTATCGCCAAACATGATCCCAAACCGCCCGCCGCCGTCGATCGAACCTATCTCGACGAGGTCCGGCAAGCGGCGCTCATCTTTCTCTATCGTTTGCTGTTTGTGGTTTATGCCGAGGACCGCGACCTGCTTCCAGACCAACGGGAGCCGTACAAGTCTTACTCGCTCACGACGATGCGCTTTGATATCGCGGAACGTATTGCCAAAAAGCAGACGCTGTCTTCGTCGATGTTGATCTATTGGCCGAAACTGTCGGCCGTTTTTAAAGCAATCGCCGAGGGCGACGATGACCTCGGCATCCCGCCTTACAACGGCGGGCTCTTTTCCAAAGATAGCGCTCCGCTGCTCGACCGGGTCCAGCTTCCCGACGACATCGTCTCAGCCCTTATTTATGGCCTCTCTCACCGGGAAGAGGATGGCGCGGCACGGTATATCAATTACCGCGATCTCTCCGTTCAGCAGCTAGGGACCATTTACGAGCGCACACTCGAATACGATCTTCGCTTTGAAGGCGGAGTTGTCGCTGTCCACATCGACGATACCGCCCGCCATGAATCAGGCAGCTATTACACCCCTGACAGCCTGGTCTCTCTCATCATCGACAAATCAATCGGGCCGTTCGTTCAAGAGCGGCTTCAAGCGTTTCGCGACCGCGCCGAGGAGCTTGGCAAAGACAAACGAGGCGTAGACATCCGCCATGCCGAATTGCAGGGCTTAGACCCGGCAAGCCTTATCCTCGATCTCAAGATTTGCGACCCCGCTATGGGTTCAGGCCATTTTCTGGTCAGCCTTGTCGATTGGCTGGCCGACCGTGTGCTTACTGCCATTGCTGAATCAGAGTCAGTTGTTGATTGGTCTGAAAAACCCTATCGGTCCCCTGTGCTCAACAGCATCGAGGCAACCCGACAGGACATCATCAAGCAAGCCACACAACATAAATGGCCGTTCGTTATCGAGCACCTGGACGATCGGCATATCATTCGCCGGACGATTTTAAAGCGATGCATTTACGGCGTAGACCGCAATCCGATGGCTGTAGAGTTGGCAAAGGTCGCCCTCTGGCTTCACACGTTCACGGTTGGCGCACCGCTGTCATTCCTTGATCACCATCTTCGCTGCGGAAATTCTTTATTTGGTTACTGGATTTCCGAAGCGCTTGATCGCTCCACGAAATGGGGCGGCCAACTCCTGCTCAACGAGCCGATGAAAAAAGCCACGGCGCAAGCCGTCGCCATGCGAAAGCTTGAGCGTGTCACCGACGTCGATATCGCTGAAGTACATGAGTCAAAGACTCTATTTGACGGCATCGAGCAAGAAACGCAGCCGTTAAACACCTTCATCAACACCCTCTATGCCCTGGATTGGCAAAAGCTCGACAAGGCGGATGAAACGGCAATCCGCGCTTGGCTTGACGGACAATTTGGCGACCCCTTCGACGTATCTCGCGGAAAGATCAGACTCGGCCCATCTGACGCCGGCATGGGTCACCCAGAAGCCAAGGATGTCATCGACCGCCTTCCGCCGAAGATCGTCGCGACCGCCGAACAGTTTGCGGGCCTTCTCACCAGATCCCGCGAGCTTATCGGCCGCGAACGTTTTCAAAACTGGCAAGTCTCTTTTCCCGGTGTTTGGAAACAATGGGAGAGCGTGGAATTAAATGGCGGGTTCGACGCCGTCATTGGAAACCCGCCCTACGTTCGCCAAGAGCTAATCAAAGAATACAAGCCGGCCTTGAAGCGGGCGTTCGCCGCAACGTATGATGGCTCCGCTGACCTTTACGTATATTTCTATGAGCAGGGGCTCAAGCTTCTGCGTCCGGGTGGTCGTCTGTCCTACGTTGTCACTAATAAATGGATGCGCGTTGGTTATGCGGACGGGCTTCGCGACTTATTTGACAAGAAAGCTTGGATCGAATTCGTCGCCGACTTCGGTCACGCTAAAAAATTCTTCCCAGATGCCGACGTATTCCCCTCTGTCATTGTCGTCAGAAAGCCGACCGGCGGCGATGCGCCTGTCGAAACCAGTGTTTGCGTTATTCCCCGCGAAGACGTTCCTGAAAAAGGACTCGACGAAGCTGTGGCAAAAGCCACATACGCACTGCCACGCAGTTACTTCACCAAAGATCCGTGGGCACTTGAGCCGCCCGCAGTTGCCGCGCTTCTCATAAAAATTAAAGCACAAGGAACGCCACTTAAAAGCGTTATCCCCCGGCTCCCCGTCAACGGTATCAAGACGGGTCTCAATCAGGCCTTTCTAATTGACGCAGATGAGCACGCCAAACTTATCGCCTTAGATCCGGCGTGCGCCTCAATAATCAAACCGTACTTGAGGGGCCAGGATATTCGCCGCTGGCGGTCACCTGTTAAGACACAGTTCATGATTTTATTGAAATCTAGTTCGGACTTCATCTGGCCTTGGTCCGGCAAAGACGATGCCGAAGCCGAAAAGGTATTTCAGGCTACCTATCCGTCATTGTTTCAACGGATGAAGCGCTTCGAAGACTATACGGACCCTAAGACCGGCAAGAAGCGCGGGCTCAAACATCGAGAAGACCAAGGGAAATTTTGGTGGGAGCTGCGACCTTGCGCGTACTACGATCTCTTCGCGAGTCCTAAATTCATTTATCAAGCAATCCAATTCTATGCTCGCTACACATTCGAAGATCAGGAAGTCTACGGAAATAACAAAACGTACTTCTTCGGCGCAGACAATCTGGCGCTTTTGGGCATTCTGAATTCCCCGCTGATGTGGTGGTACGGCTGGCGGCACTTCATCCATATGAAGGATGAGGCGCTCTCCAATGATCAGGTCAAAATTGCAGAACTGCCCATCGCTAAATCACTTCTCGAAAACGACACCCTGAAAACGACCGTCAGCGATCTGATCGACACCGTAAACCGCGTATCGGTCGCCGATAACAGTATCCGGGAATGGCTTCATCAAGAATTTGGAATCGAGCGCGGGTCCGCGGCGCTCAGAAATCCAAGCGCCTTGTCGTTTGATGATTTCATCAAGGCGGTCAAGGGCGGGTTGGAGAAAGGCCGCAAGCTGACTGCATCGGAAATCAGCGAGCTAAAGCGCGAATACGAAACTACCGTCGCGCCAGCAATCGCATCTCGCGTGGAAATCAAACAGCTTGAAGGCAGCATCTCTGACATTGTGAATGTGGCTTACGGTCTATCCCCGGAGGAGATCGCCCTGCTTTGGCGCTCGGCACCCCCGCGTATGCCATTCACGCCGACCGGCTTAATTGAGGTTCCCGGAGTTGAAATGCATGACGACGAGGAGGTCGAATAACTAGGCGGAACCCGGCTGCCCAAATCGGGGAAGCTGTACCCCGGAATACAACTTGGCGCCCTCAACCCTAGCTTTAGTGTGTCTGAGCCCCCTCCCGGAGGGACGGGCGAATAATCCCAACGTTCCCTTTATGTTCGACATCTGCTACCCTCGCGTGAATTTGCAGAGCCCCACACTGGAATACGGCCTGCGACCGGAGGGGAAACATGGCCGCGCCCAAAAAGGCTACTGCAAAAGTTCCGCCTAAATCGATATGGCAGGAACTCGATGGCTGGGCACAAACCTTCCAGCCCTACCAGCGCTTCGTGCTTGGAATTGCCGTCCGCCTCGGGCGTCTCTCCGACGCTCACGTCGATCAGGCCTACGCACTTTTCCTCCACAATGCTGGTCTTGCCGACGCTCCCAATCCCGCAATCGAGGTGCCTGCTGCAATTACCGGCCGGCCCGCTTCCGCGGCGCTTGCTCCGGTCCGTCTCACACGCATCGGCAAGTTGCACGCTGTTAACGCGTTACCGTCAACAGCCGAGCTGACCTTTTCACCGCAGCTCACCGTCATCTACGGCGGTAATGGCGTGGGCAAAAGCGGCTTTGCTCGTCTCCTATCGAATGCGTGTTTCAGCCGCACGCAACATCCGATCCTGCCTAACATCTACGAGCAAGGTTCGGACCAAAAGCTGGCCGCTGAAATTGGTATCACCGACGGATCGGGTGCGGAGCAGTTGCTCACTTTTGACGGCGCTGTAGAGCACGAGGAGCTTCGGAGAATTGCCGTCTTCGATACGACCGTAGCCCGAAAGCACCTGGTCGATCAGAGCCCTCTAGGGTTTAAGCCAGCAGGATTCGATGTATTTCCTGAGATAGCCCGGGTCTACGGGCTGATTGGTGCCAAACTTACGGCCGATATCGAACGTCGAAACGGGGAGAACATTTTTGTCAAAAGTTTTGTCGCCCCGGAAAGTGAGGTTTCGCTTTTTGTTGGCGCGTTGAGTGCCACTACCGATGTCGGAAAGTTGCGGAGCCTGGCGACCTTCGGCGAAACCGAAACAGCGCGGCTCGAAGAAGTGCAACGCCAAATTACGGATCTTCAATCCCAATCAGTTGCCGCGGCCATCAAACAGCTTGAGGACGCCAAGCGCGACATTACCGGTCTGCAAACACGCCTCACCGCCGATCTTGCTCCGCTCAGTGAAACACAACGCGCGCCATACCGTTCCCAACTTGCAGATTTTATCGCCAAAGCCCGCGTCGTTGCAGAACAAGGATCTGAGTCATTCAAGCAGGATTTTTTCAAAAGCATAGGATCGCCTGAATGGGAGGGCTTTCTTGCAGCGGCGCATGCGCTGGGCAAGTTAGAGCATGCCGATTATCCACGAGATGACGAGCATTGCCTGCTATGCCATCGGCCTCTCGATCCGCCATCGGCCGCCCTCATTCGTCGCTTCTGGGGATTTCTTGCAAGCGATTCACGGCGTGACGCAGAAGCTGCGAGCGCAGCACTCGATAAAAGCGTCAAAGCTCTTAAGGCGATGCGCCTGGACTTCTTCTCTGCCGATACAACAGTTCATGCGCATATCACTCGCCTCGACCCAGCACTGGCAAAACAAATCATTTCGATCGTCACCGCAGCCGAGCAAAGCCGCGCAGATATCGTAACGACCCTCGAAAACGTTGCCGGTGAGGTACCTTCGGCCACGGCCAGCGAGACCCCGGTCGCCTTACCAGCATTGATTGCTCGTATCGATGCCGACATCGTTAGGCTTCGCGGACAGAAGATCGAAGATGCACTTAAAGTCTTAGAGGCGGAGCGCATTGCGCTTCGCCATCGGCAGGTCTTGAAACAACTCCTGCCTGAAATCGAAAAATTTGTCGCTGACCGCGTCTGGATTCAAACAGCTTCAGCCGCACCCCGCCGCAGCTTGAACCCTCGACCGCTTACAGACAAGGAAACCGAGCTCTTCGGCACCGTCATCGCTGAAAGCTATCGCGAACGTCTTGTCGCCGAATGCGACCTTTTGGATTGTAACCTTCCAGTCGAATTCCGAACGAAAGGGCAAAGCGGTCAAACCGTACGATGGCTAGGCATCAAGGGTGGGCATAGCCCAGACAAGATTCTTAGCGAAGGCGAGCAACGCGCTGTCGCGCTCGCGGATTTTATGACCGAAGTTGGCCTCAACCCTGCCAACGCAGGCATAATTCTTGACGATCCTGTAACTTCGCAAGATCATCAGCGAAAGGAGCGCTTTGCAAAACGCCTCGCGGAAGAAGCAAAAATACGCCAAGTCATAATTTTTACGCATGACCTCGTGTTTCTCACCATGCTTGCCGCGGCCGCAACAGATGCCGATATCGAACCGCTCACACATTGGGTCGAAAGAGACGCAGACGGACACCCGGGGCAAATCTCGTTGGATGACTGTCCGGCGACCACGCCGCAGTACCGCACCACGCTAAAGGCGCAAAAGACGCTGGCCGAAGCGAAGTCCGCGTCAGGCTCGAAACGCCTCGCTCTCATCCAGCGTGGCATGGGCGAGTTGCGCCGCACGATCGAGGAGATAATTCCCTACCTGTTGCTCAAACAGGTCGTGAACCGCTGGAGCGATCGGATCATCGTTACCGGGCTCAAGAATATTAATTGGCAGGACGGTTTGATCACCGACATCATCAGCACCTTTGAAGAGCTGTCCGCCTTTATTGAGGGCCATAGCCACACCGAGGAAAAGGCAGGCGCGCCACCCGAACCCAAGATTTTTGAGGACATGATCGCCAAGGTGAACGACCTCATTAAACGAGCAAAGCCTAACAAGCCAAGCGTGTAACTGATTTAATGTCGAAGGAGTGCTTCTGTTGAATTCATTTCGCTTTATTCACACCGGTGACATCCACCTCGACAGTCCACTTAAGGGACTTAGCGGTCAGGACGGCGCAGCAGCAGACCGTATTCGAACCGCGACCCGCGCAGCATTCCACAATCTCATAACCCGCGCTATCGAAGAGGAAGTCGCATTCATCATCATTGCCGGAGATTTGTACGATGGCGACTGGCGCGACTATCACACAGGCTTGTTCTTCGTCAAACAAATGGGCCGACTCGCCAAAGCTGGCATCGGCGTATTCTTGCTCTACGGCAATCATGATGCGGAGAGCCAGATTACGCGCCGTCTCGTCCTGCCAGAGAACGTGAATGTTTTCTCCGCAAGAAAGCCTCAGACGTTTCGAAGGGACGATCTTTCTGTCGCGCTTCACGGGCAAAGCTTCAAGCAACGGGATGTCACCGACGATCTAGTGCCGGCCTATCCCGCGCTGATTGGTGGCCTATTCAATATCGGCGTGCTTCATACCGGACTCGGCGGCATGGGAGGGCACGCCAACTATGCGCCCTGCACGCTCGATGAGCTCGTTAATAAGGGCTACGATTATTGGGCGCTGGCGCATGTCCATCAGGCAGCCGTTCTCCATGAGCGACCGCACATTGTATTCTGCGGTAACCTACAGGGTCGGCATATTCGCGAGACCGGCCAAAAGGCCGCCAGCCTAGTCACCGTGGAAGATCGCCAAGTCGTCGATATTTCCCCGCTTCACATGGATGTGGTTCGCTGGGTCCATCTGGTGGTGACGGTGGATCACTGTACACACACAAACGACGCCATAGACGCCATCCGCAAAGCGATTGAGCATCAGGTCGCAAGCGAATCTGAGGGGCGCTTGCTCGCCTGCCGTATCGAACTAACGGGACGGACGGAGATCCACGGCCAACTTTTGGCGTCAGAAGAATATCTCATTGCCGAAGCACGGGCCGCAGCCCTGGGGATTGGCGACGAAGCCGCGTGGATCGAGCGCGTCGTAGTCTCAACAATTGATCCCAGCTCGACGGCGCTCCGGATGGACGCATTGGGCGACCTCCAACGAATGATTGGCAGCGCCGCCGAAGACACTACCCTTCGTGCGCAGTTCGAATCCGAACTTGGCGACCTGGTCAGAAAGCTGCCGCACGATGTCCGTGGCGACGTAGAGGACGTCATTCTCAAGGCAGCTATCGACGGCGATTACGTAAGTTTAATTGCCCAAGTCGGCGATTACCTCACGGCGCGGCTTGCGACGGAGGGGGTCTAGTCCATGCGTATCCGCCGCCTAAACCTTCTCCGGTACGGCCACTTCACCGATGCGTCGATCGACCTGCCGTCGGGTCAGCCCGATATTCAGATCGTGCTCGGGCCGAATGAGGCCGGCAAGTCCACTGCGATGGCTGCCATCGAAGACCTGCTATTCGGCATCCCTTCCAATTCTCCACGCAACTTTCTGCATGATTACGGCGCAATGCGCGTGGGCGCGATTTTGGAGAACGATGGCCACTCACTGAATGTCCGCCGCCGGAAAGGCAATAAAGACACGCTCCTCTCAGAAGACGAAGTCCCGTTCCCGGCAGGTGACGGGGCACTCGCGTCATTTATCGCGGGTGCGGATCGCCGCTTTTATACCCGCATGTTTAGCCTTGACCATGAGCGGCTTCGGCAGGGCGGCAAGGAAATACTTGAGGCGCGGGATGACGTCGGTCAGATGCTCTTTTCAGCGGGCGCCGGCATTGTGGGTCTGCGCGAACGTCTCAAAACAATGGAATCTGAGGCCGACGCACTATGGGCTTCTCGCCGAGCAGCGCATCGAAAATACTTTCAGGCAGAAGACAGACTGAAGGCGGCTGAAAGCTCCCTGCGAGATCACATCGTGACGGCGAGCAAATGGCAGGAACTAAAAGACGCCTTTGACTCTGCCGGTGAGACTTATGAAACCATCGAACGGGAAATTGAGGCTAAGGCCTCTGAGCTCCGAAAACTCACCCGCATACGTCGCGTGTGTCGGGATGTGCGCAAGCGATCAGAGACGGGCGCCGCCATTCAAGCGCTGGGGGAAATCATCGCTCTGCCCGTGGATGCATCAGTACTTTTGGAGAAGGCAGCAGCGGACGATACGAATGCCGCTACACGCATTGCAACGCTGACCGAACAGATTGAGATGCTTCGAAATGAGCGCAGCACGCTTACTTACGATGACGCGTTCTTGATACGCTCCGACGACATCCGGCAGCTACATGAACGTCGAATACAAGTCCGCGCCGGCAAAACGGATCTACCCAAGCGCCTCGCAGAATTGGCGAGTGCGGAAGCGAGCCTAAAACGGTTCGCTGCTGAACTGGAATGGCAGACGGACAATATTGACCAGATTATTGCGCTCATTCCCGCACGCTCCAAGGTTGCGAGTGTCCGCACCTTGCTCAATAAGCGCGGAGAGCAGCTTGTCGCGGTGGAAAATGCCAAAGCGGCTACCGAAGAGACGCAGGAAAGATCGTCCGATCTGAAGGCGCAGATTGACGCATTGGGCGCGGCGGTTGATATTTCAAAGCTCGCCGCGGTGATTAGGGCGACCCGCGACATGGGCGATATCGGCGCTCGTATCGCGAACGCTGATATCGAGGTCCACAATGCGCTGGCAGCGGGCGAGCGCCGCCTCAAATCATTGAAACCCGAGATTAAAGACGAAGAGACGCTGGCATCAGTCCTCGTGCCACCTTTGGATTCTATTCAAGCGCACCGTGATGCGCGCCGGAATCTGGAACAGCGACTTAAAACATGCCGGGAGCGCATTCGCTCGACCGACCAGGAATTGACGCGGCACAAGAAAGCCTACGAGCGGATCACTTCTGTTGAACACGTCATCGCTCCCGACGACCTTCAGCATATTCGGGAACATCGCGACGCAGGCTGGTCAATCATCCGCCGTCGGTATGTGAGTGACACCGCGATACCAAAGGAAGAAGTTCGGGCGTTCACTAAGGGCGCTGAACTCCCAGACGCCTATGAGGCCGCGGTATTGGATGCCGATAAAGCAGCCGACAAACGGTTCGACAAAGCTGAGGCTGCCGCTCGCCTGGTCGTGATCACACGTCAGATTGACGAACAGAAAGACCTGCTGGAGACATTGAACGCGGAAGAGCTGGCAATTTCGGCTGAGGCCGAGGCCCTGACCGCTGAATGGAAGACAATGTGGTCTCCCACACTGATAGAGCCACTAGACCCCGACGACATGATCGAATGGCTGCGGGTTCGTGCAGAGATACTTACCCTGATTGAACAGCGCCTTGTGGCTGATAAAAAAGCTGCAACATTGCGTCAACAAGAGGCTGAGGCGAAAACGCTGGTGCGGGCCGAGCTTGATGCCTTGAGTATTGATTCAATTTTTCTTGCCGAACAGCCGTTTCATGTTGTGATCGAGTCGGCGACCGGCGTGGAGCGGGAACACGAAAATACTGCTAAATCCAAGCGCGACCTTGAGGAGGCCTTGCGTAAGGCCACCAATGACGCAAATCGCAAGCAAAAGATTCTGGAAAAAGCCAATTTGGAATCGACCGAATGGTACGCTCAATGGGCGGCGGCACTCAAAGCACTTCACCTGCCAACAACGTCAACACCGGAAACCGCTGACGCTCAAATCAATGCAATTGACGATTTGAGGGAAGTCGCGGGCAGGATTAATGATCTGCGCCATGAGCGGATTGAAAAAATCGAGCGCGATATAAGCGCATTTGAAAATGACGTGACGGAAATGGTCCAGGCCATTGCTCCGCAATTGGCGGGAATCGACGCGGAAGACGCCGTGCTTAATCTAGAGCGCCTTTCCGCAGATGGCGCTCGAATTCGCGATCTGGTAGCAGCAAACGAATTAACTCACGCTGGCTTGCAGAAGCGAGCAGATGAATGTGAAGAATCCCGTCGTGACGCCCGCGATATCATCGATCGGTTTCAGAAGGCGGCGGGTGTTTCAACGACCGACGAACTTCGCGCTGCTATTGAGCAATCGGATCGTCTGCGATCATTGCAGGCAGAGTACAACAATGCCACAGAACAGCTCTCTCAGGACGGCGACGGCCTGTCAGTTGCAGACCTAGCCGATGAGTGCGCCACCATCGACATCGATCAAATCAGCGCGCGAGAACAGGTAGTTACTCAGGAATTAGAAGAACTTCGCAGTCAGATCATGGAGGTGCGCGAGAGCCGAACTAATAGTAGGCGGGAGTTTGAAGCCGTTGGTGGTGATGATCGCGCGGTGCGAGACGCGGCCGATCGACAGGCAGCGCTAGCCGAAATCAAGGAAATCGCCGAACGATATGTCCGCCTCCGGTCCGCAACGTTGTTGCTTCAGTGGGCCATCGATCGTTATCGCCGTGAAAAGCAGGCGCCGATGTTGAAACGCGCGGGCGAACTTTTCGCCATTCTAACTGGCGGATCGTTTGAAACTCTCCAGCTTGAATTCGACCAGCAAGATAATGTGCACTTAGCTGGCATTCGCCCAGACGGTGGGCGTGTGCCGGTATCCGGCATGAGCACAGGTACAGCGGACCAACTTTATCTAGCTCTGCGGGTGGCAGCCGTTGAGGACTATCTCGATCATGCGGCACCGCTACCGTTCGTCGCGGATGACCTTTTCATCAATTTCGACGACGATCGCGCAGCCGCCGGTTTTCAGGTGCTAGGCCAGCTCGCCAAAAAAACGCAAGTTCTGTTCTTCACGCATCATCAGCACCTTTTGGACGTTGCAAAAAAAGCGCTTGGCACAACGGCGCTCTCGGTATCGCTACCGGCACATATCGTGGGGCCAGGTCTTGAAGGGCCGGAAGCCGCGCGAATCCGTCGCCAAGCCGCGGCGTCCTAGCAGATGGCGCCCTGCCCTGATCCTAAAGTGTTTTGTCGTAAGATACATTATCACTCTATTATAAGCTATTGTTATATCATATCTTTTACTGAATCTCTATGATCGAAAATATTTTCAGCTTTGGCTTTCCGGGTGCCCCCTCCCGCTCCGATCTACATGTATGGGCGGGCCATAGAACGGACGCCCGGCAACCCGCTGCTGAAAGGGGGCGATATGGCACGTCCATTGATCCGAAAGACTGAGAAGGGCGAGCCATACACGCGACCGCCGGGCATTGAATCGAAAATTGACGAGGCGCTTGGCCAGGATCTGGGCACGTTGCTGAAACGCGCCCGCGTAACCGACAACCGTTCCAAAGACTATCTTCCGCCCGAATGCCTCGTCCACCTGATCCGGGACGCCATAAGCCGCGGCGATAGACGTGCCGCAAGCGCCCTCGTGCCGCCGCTCATTATCCGGTGCGAGGCCAACCTGTTGAAAACCGTGCCCGATGGCCGGATGCGCAATGCGGAAGCGATTAGGGAAGAAATTCTGAGCAATCTGGGGCTAATGTTCGCGGAAGATGGAATGGAGGGCCACGAAACCGAGCTTGATTACTACGAATGCAAGTTCGGCCGCGCCTTTCGCAGCTTTCGCATCAACCACGTGCGCGCTGAGATATCGCATCGGGAAGAACTGATCGACCTCCCCGACTCCATCGGTGATGATGGCGAGCCAGCCTTTGACGACGAAATGCTTGGACGCCTGTCCTCGATGGCCAGGATCAACGGCGCGCAGGAAGACAGCACCTATCTACCGCAAGTCTTGCGTGCCGTGAACGACCTCCCGCTTGACCAAAAGCGAGCGGTCGTTCTGTGCCGCATCATTGGCTACGACGAAGAATCCACCGACCCCAACAAACGGACCGCGGCGACAATCTGCAAAGTCGAGGGTCGCACCATCCGTTATCGGCTGAAGCGCGCCGACAAGCGCCTCAAGACTTTCAAGGAGGACCTATGATCGAGACCATCACCAATACGCCCGTGCACGACGCCATGTATGCCATGTCGCTGGCGAAGTCTGTTCCTGACGCCGAACTGCTGGATGAGTTCGTTCGGCGCTACCCTCAGCATGCCGACGCCCTTACCGAGTTTGCTGTCGAACTGGCCGTCGATGCTCTGTTGCATGATGACGATGAATTCGACGTTCCGGCCGATCCGGATGCCGTCAGTCCGGTCGTTTCTCGTGTGATGAGCCGGTTCGAGAATCGCCTGTTTGAAGTCCAGCAGGAATCGACGGGGCGATCGAGCGCCCGTATGGCGACCGCCGCGGCAGTAAACCCTTTTGTTGCGCTGGACCGAGAGGGCTTTCGCGCGCTTGCGTCACGGCTGAACGTAAACACCGTTCTGCTTTCCAAGCTGCGTGATCGGCAAATCGACCCTGCAACGATTCCGGGGAGATTTCGCAGACATGTTGCTGAAGAAATAGAAGAGCCATTCGACGTAATTGAAACTCACCTTTGCGCACCACAGGAAGCTGCGATATCGCGTCAGTTTTACAAATCCGACGGCAAACCCAGCACACAGCCCCGGCAATCATTTGAAGACGCGGTGCAAAATTCGGGGTTGAGCCAGGATCAACAGCGGCACCTGCTGTCGTTTCGAGACTGATTATGGATGCGTTTGAACCAGTTCGCGATGCGGCCACCCGCCTCCATTTCGCGCTTGTGAGCAAAGATGCTCCCTGCAAGCCGATGGAGCTCGCTCAGGCGGCCGTCGCCCATCTAAAACTGGAACTTGCCTGGCTCCCGACCGGCGATCCCGCTTTGAAAGGCGCGCGCGCTGTTTTTGACGAGCAGAGCGGCACAATCTTTGCGGAAGATACCGGCGAACCGGGCGCACGCGCCTTGGTCATCGCCCACGAGATTGGTCACGTTTGCATTCATACCGGATCATCAAAATGCACCGCGCATGACGTTGATCCAACGCGATCAACGGAATCCGCACCCGTCGGGTTGCAACGCGTTGAAGACTATGGCGCCCATGAAAGGCGCGAGCTTCAAGCCAATGTCTTTGCCCGAGAGTTTCTTTTTCCCCGTGCGCTTGCGCGTAAAATGTTTGTCACTGAGGCGCTTTCTGCGTCGGCGATTGCCAAGCAACTCGACCTTCCAATCCCGCTTGTCCGGCAGCAAATTCTTGATGAGGTGCTTCTGCCCGCGCCGGCAGAAAGCCCAGAGGACGTTGCTCACGCCCGCGCGCCCCAGGACGACAAGGCACAAGACCGCGCCGCTGCGCACCGTGGAGCCCCATTTCAGCTTCAGGCGGGGCCCGGCACAGGGAAAACCAAAACATTGGTCAAACGAATCCTTTCGCTTCTGGCGGAAGGCATCGATCCGAGCTCGATTCTCGTCCTCACATTTTCCAACCGCGCAGCCGGAGAACTGGCAGAGCGCGTCGCGGCGGTTGCACCCGACAAAGCGCCGCAAATCTGGATAGGTACGTTCCATGCGTTTGGACTCGATTTGGTGCGTCGTCACTACGATCAGCTCGATCTACCGGCTGACCCGGCGCTGTTTGATCGCAGCGACGCTATTGCCGTTCTGGAGGAAATCCTTCCGACACTCCCGCTCGTGCACTACCGCAACCTCTGGGATCCGGCCCTGGTTCTCAAAGAAGTCCTGAGCGCCATTTCGCGCGCCAAGGATGAACTCGTCGGCGTCGAAGACTATCGCAAACTTGCGAAAGCCATGCTTGCCGCCGCGGCGGGCGACGACGACATTGAAGCCGCGCAGAAATGCCTTGAAGTCGCCGACATCTACGAACGATACGAGCAAGCCAAGAGAGATCATGCCGCCGTCGATTTCGGTGATCTGATCATGCGTCCAACTTTATTACTCGAAAGCAACCCCGCGCTTCGGACCGCCATCCAGTTACGTCACCGTCACGTCCTAGTTGACGAATATCAGGACGTGAACCGGGCCAGCGTCCGTCTCGTCAAAGCCCTGGCCGGCGACGGTAAACGGCTTTGGGTTGTTGGCGATGCGCGTCAGTCGATCTATCGTTTTCGCGGTGCGTCTTCGATCAATATGGCGGCATTTAAATCTGAATACCCGACCGCCGCTATTGACCAGTTGGAAATTAGCTACCGTTCGATCCAGCAGATCATCGACGCCTTTAGCGCGCTTGCACCCCACATGGGAGCGTCCGAGGGGATGCTGTCTCTGAGATTGACAGCGGATCGCGGAGCCGGACCTGAAATTCCAGACCTACGTCGGTTCCAGAATGATGACGACGAAGAAGAGGGCATCGCGGCCGGTGTTCGGGAATTGGAGGCCAAGGGTGTTCCCTTGCGCAACCAAGCCGTTCTTTGCCGGACAAACCGCCGCCTGAACGAAATTGCTGCCGCCCTGGAGATCCGCGGCATTCCGGTGCTTCATCTTGGCAGCCTGTTCGAGCGCGATGAAGTCCGCGATTTACTCGCCCTTTTGAGTCTTGCTGTTGACCCATTCGGTGATGCGCTCATTCGTGTGGCCTCGTTGCCGCGTTACCACGTGCCACTTCAAGACATACACGCGGCGATCCGTCACTACCGCGAAGAGCGCGGTCTGGTTTTGGAACGGCTTGATGAACTTCCGCGCATCGCCGGACTATCTAAGGACGCTGTCGATGGATTCACCCGACTCGCACAAGATCTGAAAGGTCTGCGTTCGAATAGTCACGCGTGGGAATTTCTCACCAGCTACCTTCTCGACCGCACCGATACCGGGCGCCAGATGGCGTCTGCCGCCAGTGTCTCAGCGCGTATGCGGAACGTTGCTGTCTGGCAGTTTCTCAACTTTCTCCGCGAACAGAGCCCGGTCAGCTTCGGCTTGCCAATTCAGCGCACCCTCGACCGTGTCCGCCAGTTGGTTCTTCTTGCCGAAGAACGCGATCTGCGTCAGGTGCCCACCGCGGCGCTGCATATGGATGCGGTTCGCCTCATGACCGTCCACGGCAGCAAGGGTCTGGAGTTTGAGGCCGTACACCTGCCTGGCATGACTCAGGCAAGTTTTCCCTCGTCATATCGCGGGCAACGCTGCCCGCCGCCGGTTGGTTTGATTTCCGGCGCGGGACGCTTGAGCGTATCGGACGAAGCCAAACGGTCACATGCACAAGAAGAGGAATGCCTGTTCTTTGTCGCGGTGTCGCGCGCCCGCACCTATCTGCGGTTCTATCAACCCTGCTTCCAGCCCAACGGTAACAAACGTTCTCCCTCCGTGTTGCTGGCCAAAATTCCCCGGCATCTCATCCACGAGACAGCAACGCCTCCGAAAATTCCGTTGCCCCCAGACGCACCCCGCCCTACCCCGATCAAGATTACCTATGCCGCAGATTGGGCCATCACGGATCGGCGGCTGGAGCTTTACCAAAAATGCCCAAGGCGGTTTTTCTACACGCATGTCCTGGGGCTCGGCTCTGCCCGGAAAATGACGGCATTCTCCCGCACCCACGACTGCATCTATGAAGTCATACGGTGGCTCGCCGAGACACGAATTGGAGCGGAGCCCACTCTCGCTGAAGCCGAAGCCACGTTTGAGAATGTTTGGCAGACGCGTGGCCCAAAAGATCATGCCTTCGCTCCAGATTACCGAAGGCTTGCCTCGCGCCTGGTCGGCGCGCTGGTGAGCTCAGGTGCCGGCCGCCGCTTCCGCAAATCCGAACCGCTAGCCATCGACTTCACGAATGGCCGCGTGGTCGTCGAGCCGAACGAAATGGCAGAGCTGCCGGATGGCACAGTCATTCTGCGCCGCATCCGCACCGGCTATCGCACGCAGCAGGAATACGACGGGCTCGAATACACGCTCTACCAGCTTGCCGGCGCCGCACACTATGGGCGCGCCTTTCAAGTCGAAGCGCTTCATCTGACCGACGAGACCATGGAGGCCGTGTCGATCACCGCCACGAAGCTCAATAACCGCCGCGACGAAACTGATGAAATGCTTGGCGGCATTAACGCCGGGGCATTCCCGCCCAAGATCGATCCCGTCACCTGCCCTAGGTGCCCGCATTTTTTCATCTGTCCGGCTGCGCCTCGGGGGCCGCTGGCGATCTCCTAAACAATTTCGTCTGAGCCTTTCCGGGCACCCCCTCCTTTCACGATCAACTAGTGAAGGGACGGAGTTCGGCAAAGGGGCCGGGCACTCCTGATCCCCCAAGGAGTGCCACTGACATGACCAAAATTGACGTCTTCTATCAGGCCGAAGGAATCCGCGAGATCGCGCATTTCGAGGCCGACCACGATCACACGTTCGCGGTAATCAAGCTCGCGATCATCGAGAAGCACGGCCTCAAGCAAGAAACCATGCTGTATCTCGAAGACCGCGATGAGCCGGTGGATGAAAAGTGCTTCCTGCGCGACCATGTCGGTCCTGTCGGCATCAAGGTCCATCTTCACCGCTGCGCGCATGTCGCGGTGGGCGTGACGTTCAACGGCGAGACCGTTCACCACAAGTTCGGTCCTGGCGCAACGATCGCGCGCGTCAAGCAGTGGGCGGCCATCCACAAGTTCGGCATGACGCCGCAGGAAGCCGGCGAGCACGTGTTGCAGATTTCGGGGACCAAGGATCGCCCGGACCCCGGAACCCATCTCGGGGCCATAGCATCTTGTCCGGACTGCCGCATCGAGTTCGACCTCGTCCCCAACGAGCGCGTCAATGGCGCCTGCGACGCTAACGGAGATCCGGCATGAGCTTGCCGGACGAGCGGGCTTTCCATGCCGACATTGGAAAGCCCGCGTTCCGCTTGGCGCAGGCCGAAGGCCGCTGGCGCGTCGGCAAGATCGCCTGGCCGTTCGTATTGATCGCGGTCACGGCCAAGGACGGGCGTCAGTTCGTTCTGCGCCTCAACTGCGCCGGATACCCGCAGCAGCCGCCAACCGGCGGACCGTGGGATCCGGACAAGGACACGATCCTTCCTTTCAACCGCTGGCCGCGCAGCAATGGCGGGCGGCTCGGCACTGTGTTCCGGATGGACTGGAAAAATGGAACCGCGCTTTACCTGCCCTGTGATCGCGAAAGCATCGTTGGCCATGACAACTGGCGCAACGAGCTGCCCTCAAAAATCTGGCGGCCCGCCGTCGGCATCAACCAATACCTGGAGCTTGTGCATGAACTTCTCAATTGCGGGGATTATTCGCCGCCTCATAGCGCCGCAGCATGAACTTTCCTGTTCGTGGTTCCTCTGGCGGCGGCTTGTCGCCCAGCTTCGCGAGCGTGGCCGCGGCGCCAGCCGCGAAAGCGGGGCCTTCCTGCTCGGCTACCGTTGGGACGGCAAAGCACGGATTGTCGATTTTGTTCTCTACGATGACCTCGATCCACACGCTCTCGACACTGGCATTGTCAGGTTTGATGGTCGGCATTTCGGCACCCTCTGGGACATCTGCAAACGCCGCGGTTTGAGCGTCGTCGCTGATGTGCACGTCCACCCCGGAGCGTCCTATCAAAGCGCGTCGGACCAAGACCACCCGATGATCTCCCGCGCCGGCCACGTCGCGCTCATTCTCCCGAACTTCGCGCGCGCGCCGGTCAGCACAGAGGTCGTTGGAATCTACCGGTACCTCGGCGGCAAAAACTGGCACGCGATCCCGTCCGCCGGCCGCCGCAGCTTCTTTCATATCGGAGTGTAAAGCCACCATGACCGCATTCACCGCAGCCGACAAGCTGCATCGTCTCGTCAAGCACGCCTTGGATAGCGGGGCAGCCGCGAGTATCACCGAAGCACAGGCGATGTTCGCCGGATATCGCATTGCTCTGCGCATCGACGACGTGGGCGTGCGCGATCCCCACCAGCAAGCCGCGCTTATGACTGCTGTGGCGCTCGCCCGGCGCGTTTTTTTGGGCGGCGTCACAGTTTCGCTGCAGCCGGGCGTACCTCTTCATGTCCCCATGCCATTCGGCAAGACTTTGGCCGAGGCCGTTGTTGCTTTGGGCGCCAGCATTGGGGCCGTTCCCGATAACATACCCCTCATAGAATTCGGCGGAGTGCCCGGTGCCCGTAAAACCGCGTTCCACGTTCGCGCGGTCTTTTCGGGATGGCGTGGCGGAATCGTGCCCGCGCATTTCAACGCGGCCCCGCCGCCCGTCTCGGTCATGCCGCTAGCACCCATGCTCGCAGCGTCCCTGGCCATCAACGAGGCCTTTCTTTACGTCTCCGGCCAAACGGGTATGGCGGGACGCCGCGCCGTCGGTTTGTCGCTGTGGAATCCCGCACCCGATTGCGACTGGCTTGCGGTGCAGAACGACGAGCCCGAGCTTCGTCTGCTCCCCTCACATCTGTGGCTGATTGGTCTGGGTCATCTAGGCCAGGCCTATATGTGGGCGCTCGGTTTGCTTCCCTACGCGCGTTCCACGGACCTGCGTCTCCTATTGCAAGACGTGGACATCATCACCCCATCCACCGAAAGCACCTCGATCCTCTCCGACGCCAATTTGATTGGCCAGATGAAGACCAGAAGCATGGCTGCATGGGCCGAACGCCGCGGGTTCATTACCAGCATTCAGGAGCGCTTGTTTGACGCATCATTTTCGCGCCAACGTGGCGAACCCACAGCAGCGCTATGCGGTCTGGACAACAGCCTCGGACGGCAGGCGCTCGATCAGGTGGGCTTCGACTTCGTCGTGGAGGCTGGATTGGGCCGCGGCCATCAGGACTTTCGCGCTTTGCGCCTACACACGCTTCCCGCGTCCCGGTCCGCCGCGCAAATCTGGAAGGCCGATTTCCAAGGTGAACAACTTCCGGACCGGCCCGCCTACACGCAGATGCTCGACAAAGGCGAGCTCGACCGTTGCGGCGTCACGCTGCTCGCGGGAAAAGCAGTCGGCGCGCCCTTCGTCGGGGCAGCGGCCGCTACGCTTGCGATCGCAGAACTGCTTCGGCTTCTGCACGGCGGTCCCGTGCACGAACTAATCGACCTCGATCTCAAATTTCCTGAATACCGCACGGTTGTGCTGACGAAAAACGATTTTGGCTCTCTGAATCCGGGCTACGCGTTGGTGACGCCCTGATCGGACGAAGCCACTTTTCGCAAGTCTTATTTCTTGTTCGCGGCGGCCCTTAGAAATGCTTCCGCCTCTTGAACTATGCGTTCGTGAACGGCATTGCTGCGTCCACTCGCGGTGCCCCTCTTGCGTATGCGGTCAACAGAAACTTTGCGCGGGCGCAGGATCGGCTTGTTTCCATTCACGAACAACTGCCACAACGCGCCGTGGAGAGAATGCAAAAATAGCATCATCCGCTGCATCTCCCGGATTTTCGTCTTGGCGAACAGCGCCGAAACCTGTGTCGCATCCGTAATTTCTTTATGCGCAAAGACCTTGTGACGCACATCGCCGTATGGACCGTATTGGTTCAAGCGATTTCGTGCCGGCGTTTCGCTGAGGACATCTTAGGTCGTGTAACGACGACCGATGGCAATCGGGCGCGTGTCGGCGGTCGTGGCGAGAAATTTCGTAAGAACGAAAGAGAAAGAATAGTAGAACGTGCGTGCACAGGATTTGCACACGACCCCTATCTAACTATTTGGTTTCAAAAAACTCTCTGCCCAATCACATCAGGACCGTGAGAACCTGATCCCGCCGGCTTTCCAACCGGACCGTCCTATTTGTGCGCCATCCTATCCGGCCGAACCCCAGCGGCAACAGTTCTATTTATTTGCCACGATGTCCCGGTCCATTCTTCGGAAGAACCTGGCGTGGAGAAATCGCATGGTCCGGAGGTCGTCACGACAAAGTCCTGTAGCGTCTTCGAAGAAAGCCGAGTTTCACGCAAACGGCACGCACTTTACGCGCAACGACGAGAAGTCGTCGTCGCGACCATCGGCTCCACAGAAGCCCCCACACTTAGGGCGGGCTATTCGGCGCCCGGAGCTGCGGCAAATCGTGCCGCTGGCAGACACGACCATTTACGAGATGGAACAACGCGGGGAATTTCCCCGCCGCTTCTATCTCACATCGCGGTGCGTCGTATGGGATCTTACCGAAGTCGAGGCCTGGATCGAGCAACGCCGTGTTGCCTCTGACGCCGCGCGGATCAAGTTGGCGCCCGCTCCTGACGTCCGGTTGCGGAAGACCCGGCCGGTGAAACCACAAGCCCTGGACTGAGCAATGGTACCGATGACGGAAACAGCGTCGGCGTGTGCTTTTCTCCCCTCGCCCAAGCATCGACCGCATCGGCCCATTCTTGCAGCATATGGCGACGCTGCGCCTCATACTCGGCTTTGTTGTAGACGCCACGCGAACCGCGTCCCTCCTCATGCGCAAGGCACTTTTCGATCCAATCGCGATTGAAGCCAAGTTCATTGAGAAGCGTCGAACCGGTACGGCGCAAGTCATGAACGGTGAATGGCTCCAAGGGAAGACCTTGCGTCTTGGCGCGCTCTGCAACGGCCGTGGTGATGCGGTTGAAGGTAGCACGCGACATAGGAGCATCGGCGTCATAGCGTGATGGCAGGACGTATCGTGAGTTGCCGGCGCAGGTCTTAAGCGCGATCAAGATATCGAACGACTGACGTGACAGATAGACGTTGTGCGGCTTGCGGCGTTTCATGCGCTCCTTGGGAATGCTCCACACGGCATTCTCGAAATCCACCTCATCCCAGACTGCGTCAAGGAGCTCGCTCTTGCGCACCATTGTCAGGAGGATCAGCCGCAGGCCAAGCCGGATCGTCGGAAGTGTTGGCACATGTTCAAGCTCCGCCAGCGCGATACGGATTTCGGCTGGCGACAGGGCGCGGTCTTTGGCCACGAACGTCGCGATGGAGGCCGGAGCAACTTCGCTCGCGGGATTGGCAACCTTCTCGCCATGCAGGATCGCGAAAGCGTAAATTTGCTTGACGATGTCACGCACATGAATCGCGGTGGCGGGTGCGCCCCGATCTTTCACCTTGGTGCAGAGTGCTCGCAGATCATCGGGCGTGATCTCGGTGAGGCGGCGGTTCTTCCAAGTTGGGTAGATATCGCGATCGAAGACCGCCTTGCGCATGGCGCGGGTACTCTCCGCCATACCGGCGTCTTTCAGCCAACGCTTGCCAAGGGCGCCGAACGTTTCGCTGCCGGCGAGCCGCCGTTTCTCGCGCTGCTTCTCGTGAGCCGGGGAGCGTCCCTCCGCTACGGCCTTTCGAGCCTCAATGCAGCGTTCCCGCGCCTTGGACAGTGACAGTCCATCCGGGCCGTAGGACCCGATGGTCAGGGTCTCGCGCCGACGATTGAGACGATAGTCAAGGCGGAATGTAAGCTGGCCCGTGGGGGCCACCGCGACGTACATACCGTCACGGTCTGCGACCTTGTAGATTTTCTCTTTAGGCTTCAATTGCTTAAGCGCGAAATCCGTGAGCATGCCAAGGCCCTCGAAGATAAACGTATGTTCATTTGCGAGGGATTTTTACCGTCAAATCCAATACCGTCAAGTTCATATTTCTCTTGTTTATTTTCAATGGCTTATGTTGCTTTCTACGATTTCACTGGGCAAAACCGCCTGACGGTATCGGCCGGAAGATCGAGAAGCCAAAAATCGATACCGTCGCCCGTGCCGCCGAGGCAATCCGCTAGCCCGCGATAGAACGCGATCCATTTCGATAGAATTTCCTTGATATTTCAGTTTCTTATGGGATTATGTCGAAAGACGGCGATTGACAGCGCGAGACGTCAAATCATTCCCACTCGATCGTGCCAGGCGGCTTCGAGGTGACGTCGTAGACCACGCGGTTGACGCCCTTCACTTCGTTGATAATACGCGTTGCCGTCTCGCCGAGGAATTTCATGTCGAACGGATAGAAGTCGGCGGTCATTCCGTCGGTCGAGGTCACCGCGCGCAGGCCAACGACATATTCATAGGTGCGGCCATCGCCCATGACGCCGACGGTCTTGACCGGCAGCAGCACCGCGAAGGCCTGCCAGATGGTATCGTAGAGGCCTGCCTTGCGGATCTGGTCGATATAGACCGCATCGGCCTCGCGCAGGATGTCGAGCTTTTCGCGCGTGATCTCGCCGGGACAGCGGATCGCGAGTCCCGGTCCCGGAAACGGATGACGGCCAACAAACACGTCCGGCAGACCCAGTTCGCGGCCCAGCGCACGCACCTCGTCCTTGAACAGTTCGCGCAACGGCTCGACCAGCTTCATATTCATGCGCGCGGGCAGACCGCCGACATTGTGGTGCGACTTGATCGTGACAGACGGTCCGCCGGTGAACGACACGCTCTCGATCACGTCGGGATAGAGCGTGCCCTGCGCGAGGAAATCCGCGCCGCCGATCCTCTTGGCTTCTTCGTCGAACACATCGATGAACAGGCGGCCGATGGTCTTGCGCTTCACTTCCGGATCGGTGACGCCGTCGAGTTCGCTGAGGAATGTCTTCGACGCATCAACGTGCACCAGCGGAATGTTGTAGTGGTGGCGGAACAGATCGACGACGGTCTTCGCCTCGTCCTTGCGCAGCATGCCGTGATCGACGAACACGCAAGTCAACTGATCGCCGATCGCTTCGTGAATCAGGATCGCGGCCACGGATGAATCGACGCCGCCCGACAGGCCGCAAATCACCTTGCCTGAGCCTACCTGCGCACGGATTTTCTCGACCGCTTCCTCGCGGAACGCGCGCATGGTCCAATCCCCGGTCAGCCCCGCGACCTTGCGGACAAAATTGCGGATCAGCTTCGCGCCATCCGGCGTATGCACCACCTCGGGGTGAAACTGCATCGCATAGAACTTGCGCTTGTCGTCGGCTATGACCGAGATCGGCGAACCCGGCGCTTTCGCCACGCCGCGAAAGCCGTCCGGCAACTTGGTCACGCGGTCGCCGTGGCTCATCCAGACGTAGTGCTTCTCGCCGATCTTCCAGACGTCCTCGAACAGCGCGCAGTTGTCAGTCACCTCGATCAGCGCCCGGCCGAATTCGCGATGGTGACCGGCCTCGACCGTGCCGCCGAGCTGTTGCGCCATGGTCTGCTCGCCATAGCAGATGCCGAGCACCGGCACGCCGGCAGTCAGGATCGACAGGGGCGCGGCAGGAGCGTCCTCGTCCAGCACGGAGGCCGGTCCACCGGACAGGATCACGGCCTTTGGCCGCATCGTCTTGAAAGCGGCTTCGGCCTTCTGGAATGGCACGATCTCGGAATAAACGCCCTCTTCGCGGACACGCCGCGCGATGAGCTGCGTCACCTGGGAGCCGAAATCGACGATGAGAATCTTCTCATGAGCGGCCGCCACATCGGGGGTCGCTGGAACGGTCTGGCTGTGTGCTGTCATGGACAGGAAATACGCGACAGGCGGCGGAGTCGCAACCCCGAAACACCTGCAAAAACCGCCTTATCGGCAGGTTTTGGGGCGGGCTGCGGGCTGGTCGCCGTCACTCTGAGGAGCGAGCCCTTACGAACCTCGAATAGCCGCGGCGCCATCGTGGCCCGGCCATCCTTCGAGGCTCGCGCGCTACGCGCGGCTCGCACCGCAGGATGACGAGCCTTGACTTGGTTACCGCTTCAACACCGCCACAAAAAACCCATCCGTTCCAGTGCGGCGCGGGGTCATCAGCAGCCCCTCGTCGGATTGGATCGTGGCGGCGGTGAAATCGTCAGCCTTGTCCCACAGCGCGGCGGCCACCTGCGACGGCGGCACCACCGTGAATTCCGGGTGACGGCTCAGGAAGCTCCTCACTTGCTCGTTATTCTCCTGCGGCAAAACCGAACAGGTGATGTAGGCGATCCGCCCGCCCGGTTTCGGCAGCGAGGCGGCGCGGTCCAGCACCGCGATCTGGTCCTTGACGCGGACCTCCAGCGCGCCGGGGCGCATCCGCCATTTCGCATCCGGATTGCGACGCCACGTGCCGGTGCCGGTGCACGGCGCATCGATCACCACGAGATCGGCGGACGCTTTGATGTCGGACAGCGTGTCGTCGGGACCTTTCGGCGTGCGCACATCGGCGTTGTGAATGCCGGCGCGCGACAGCCGCTCGTGAATCGGAGCCAGTTGCCGCTTATCGTGATCCGTCGCGATCAGCCGCCCCTTGCCCTGCATCATCGCCGCCAGCGCCAGCGTTTTGCCGCCGGCACCAGCGCACATGTCGATCACTTGCTCGCCGGGCTTCGCTCCGGTGAGCAATGCGGCAAGCTGCGAGCCCTCGTCCTGAACCTCGACGCCACCCTTGATGAAATCTTCCTCGGAGTGAATGCCGGGATTGCGCGCATCGGCGCCGAGATCGATCCGCAGTCCCCATGGCGACCACGGCGTCGCTCGCGCGCCGAGATGCGCCATCGAGGCCAGTACCTTCTCGCGCTTCGCCTTCAGCGTGTTGACCCGCAGATCGAGCGGCGCGCGGCTCGCCATGGCGGTAGCTTCAGCCACACGCACATCACCGAACACGGCAGCGAGTTGAGAATCGAGCCACTCGGGATAATCGCCCGCGACATGCGCAGGCGCATCGTCCAGTGTCCGCGAGGTCAGCGCGTCGCGCTCGGCCTCGGTCAGCGGCTCCGGCGCGAAGCGCCCGCCGTCGCAAAGCGTGGCAACAGCGCCGGCATCAAGGCCGCGTTCGAGCTTGAGCATCCCGAGCAGCCGCGCGCGCGGCGTGTCGGAATCCATCAACCAGGCTGACGAAGCGCGCCGCCGCAGCACGTCGAATACCAGACCCGCAATCGCGGCGCGGTCGCCTGATCCCGCGAAGCGATGCGCGGTGCCCCAGTCCTTCAACGCGTTGGGCGCAGGGATGCGCTGCGCGTCAATGGCTTCCAGAATCTCGATGGCTGCGGACAGCCGCGCGGCAGGCGTCATTGCGGACTTTCAGGGCGTGCAGGGTCAGAAGACAGATGCCTGACCTAACCGCCCCTCAGATCAGAAACAAGACGCGGATGGCGAAATACAGCCACATGGCCAGAAGAACCAACGCTCCCGAGATGAAGAACAGCGAGCCCCGGGAGTTCGCCGCCGTGACCAGAAACCCGGCCTGGAAGATCTGCAGCACGACGAACACCCATGCCAGCAGCACCATGATCAGGTCGGCATGGCGCGTCTGGATGGCCAGCACGACCACAACATAGAACAGCGCATGAAGGTGATAGGCGAACCAGTCGCCGTCCGCTGCGGGTTTTGCCCCGTCGCGTCCCCGCCAGAACAGCAGCGCAAAGGTCAGGCCGACAAGTACGAATGTCGGCAGCAGGATCATCTGAATCATCATGTGAAATACCCCAGCCTGAAATAGAAGCGCCGGTCCGCGGGAGCCGACTGTTTTAAGCCGCCCATGCCTTTGAACCTGCCCTGACCATCAAGCGACCAATGGTCAGAAAGTTCCATTCACGGATCGTGGACCACGTTCGGGTGCTGAGATGATTGACAGGACAGGCAGCGTCAAAACCCTGCGCCGTATCGCAATTCGCGGTCTCGGCATCGTTCTGATGGCGGGCGCGATCGCCGCCGGCGCGTTCAGCCTGCGCAGCGCCGCGCTGAGCCATCTCGGACTGATGGCCAAGGCGCCTGCGGTGGAATTCGAAATCCGGCTGCCGTCGGCGGTCGCAAAAGGCGACCTGAAGCGCGAGGCGCAGGTCGAACTGCTCACCGACCTCAATCAGACGCTGGCGCAACTGGACGGCGACCTGCTCGCGACCGAGGACGGGCGCGCGGTGCTGCGCGGTTCGGTACCGCTCAAATTCCGCACCACCGAGCGCATGGTCGTGCTCAGCCTGCCCGGCCAGGCGCAACGCGCCTTCAAATTGCGGCTGCCGCCGAATCCCAGTCCGTCAAACGAATTCGGCCCGTGGCACATGGTGGATCGCATCGCTCCGGGCGCACGCCCGGGAGTTGTGCAGGCAGCGCCGGACGACAGCTTTGCCATCCGTTACCGCGTGCTGTGATGCACCGGTTCAGCAAATTTCATCACCGAACCATTTGGGCGACGCCGCATTTCAATCACGAAACAATTTTCCACCTCACGTCATCTCGCCTTGCGGCGAGGTGACGTGAGCGTGGGAAAACTCACACCTTGTCAGGCCCGACGCGGACAAGCTGCTTGCCGAAGTTCGCGCCCTTGAGCAGGCCCATGAACGCCGCCGGTGCGCTCTCGAGGCCTTCGGTGACGAACTCCTTGTGCTTGATCTTGCCTTCCTTGAGCCACTGCGGCATGTCGCGAATGAAGTCGGGAAACTTGTCGGCGAAATCGCTGACGATGAAGCCACGTAAATTCAGGCGCTTCACCAGAATGGCGCGCATGATCGAGTTGGCCCACTTCGGCACCGGCGTGTCCTTGCCGAAAATCGTGTTGTAGTCCGCGATCAGGCCGCACACCGGAATCCGCGAGAACGGATTGAGCAGCGGAAACACCGCCTCGAACACCTTGCCGCCGACGTTTTCGAAATACACGTCGATTCCCTTCGGGCACGCTTCCTTCAGCTTGGCCGCGAGGTCCGGATCGCGATGATCGAGACAATCGTCGAAGCCAAGCTCCTTCTTGACATAGTCGCACTTGTCCTTGCCGCCAGCGATGCCGACAGCGCGCGCGCCCTTGATCTTCGCGATCTGGCCGACCGCAGAACCCACCGCGCCGGACGCAGCCGCAACCACCACGGTTTCGCCGGCCTTCGGCTTGCCGATTTCGAGCAGACCGGTGTAGGCGGTCATGCCCGGCATGCCGAGCACGCCCACTGCGGTGGAGATCGGCGCGATCTTCGGGTCAACCTTGCGCAGTCCCTTGCCGTCCGACAGCCCATACTGCTGCCAGCCGGAATGCGCGAGCACGATGTCGCCCTTGGCGAAGCCCGGATTGTTCGACGCCACGACCTCGGCGACGGTGCCGCCTTCCATCACGCCGTCGATCGGCACCGGCGCCGAATAGGACGGACCGTCGCTCATGCGGCCGCGCATGTAAGGATCGAGCGACAGCCAGATGGTGCGCAGCAGGAGTTGCCCGTCGCCCGGCGTCGGGACCGGATAATCTTCGAGACGGAAATCGCTTGGCTTCGGTTCGCCGACAGGACGGGACGCGAGCACGATACGCTTGGCTGACTGTGACATTGGGTTTCCTCGGCTTTTTATGGACGTGAGCGTATTTAGCCGAGAGAGAGCCGCATGACCATGGCGCGCGACGGGTCCGTCGCGGCATGGCATCCATGCTAAGCTTCCAGCGTTTAAAACAAATTGAGTCCGGCGAGCACCGCCTCGTCAGGCGGTCATTTTCGCCAGCGCGCTGTCGAAGGCTGCCGCCGCGCTCGGCAGATCCTTGAAGGAAAGGCCGCTGTCAGCGGGCTGCTTCTGCTTGTCCGTCGCGGACGGGCGAATTTCGGCGACAGGCTTGCCGCCATCGAGAAACGCCTTCGGCGCGATCACATGAAACTCGTGGTCTTCCGCCGGCGCGTCCTTCAACAGAAACACGCCGAGATAGACCGTGCTGTCGCCGCGGCGATAGGAAATGTAGCGCTCCATCGCGACCGAACCGTCGCGCTGCATACCGCCGAGCTTCGCATAGCCTTTCGAGTCGAGCAGCCGGTGCGCCTTGAAGCCCTTGACGCCCTCGGACTTCGCCTTCGCGGTTTCTTCCGACAGATCGTATTTGGCGGCCACCTCCTTGCCGACCTCGGCAAGCTGCGCGGACACCTCATGTTCGAACTCTTTCAATTCGGAACGCGGCTTCGACGCCTTGCGCGGCTTCAGCGCATTGCGCTTCTCCATCTCCGCCCTGCACTTCTCGGAAATATCGGCGACCGATTTCCGCTCGGCATTGGCCAGCAGATTTTTCAGGTCCTGATCCGAAAGCGCGGCAATCCTGTCGTCTGTCCAGTCAACCATGATGTTTTTCTTCTCTGAGGTTTGGAAGCGTCGCGGCCGGATTTGCTGCCGGTGCAATGAACTTGGGAAGATTCGCGCGGCAATATGAGCGCCGCACGCGTTCGCGCGGCATGAGGGCCGCTCAACGATACCGCGTTTTTGCCCGTCCTTGAGGCTAAAATTGGACGGCCGCGCTCAGGCTCCGCCGGGATAGTTCGGGCTTTCGCGGGTGATGGTGACGTCGTGGACGTGGCTCTCACGCAGGCCCGCGCCGGTGATGCGGACGAACTCCGCCTTGGCGTGGAAGTCCTCGATGTCCTTGGCGCCGACATAACCCATCGCAGCACGAAGACCACCGGCCAACTGATGCAGCACGTTGGCGACCGGCCCCTTGTAAGGCACCTGCCCCTCGATCCCTTCCGGCACCAGCTTGAGCGTGTCCTTGATGTCCTGCTGGAAATAGCGGTCGGCCGAGCCGCGCGCCATCGCGCCGACCGAGCCCATGCCGCGATAGGCCTTGTACGAGCGGCCCTGCCAGAGAAACACTTCACCCGGCGTCTCGTCGGTGCCCGCCAGCAGCGAGCCTACCATCGCGACATCGGCGCCGGCGGCGAGCGCCTTGGCGAGATCGCCGGAATACTTGATGCCGCCGTCGGCGATCACCGGAATGTTCGCCTTCTTCGCGGCCTCGACCGCATCCATGATCGCGGTGAGCTGCGGCACGCCGACGCCCGCGACGATGCGCGTGGTGCAAATCGAGCCCGGACCGATGCCAACCTTGATGGCGTCCGCGCCTGAATCGATTAGCGCCTGTGTGCCTTCGGTGGTGGCGACGTTGCCGGCGATCACCTGCACCGCATTCGACAGCCGCTTGATGCGGTTGACCGCTTCCAGCACGCGCGACGAATGGCCATGCGCGGTATCCACGACGATGACATCCGCTCCCGCCTCGATCAGCCGTTCGGTGCGCGCAAAGCCCGCGTCTCCGACCGTGGTAGCAGCGGCGACACGCAAACGCCCCTGCGCATCCTTGGAAGCCAGCGGATAAGCCACCGCCTTTTCCATGTCCTTCACCGTGATCAGGCCGACGCAGCGATATTGCTCATCGACAACCAGCAGTTTCTCGATGCGGTTCTGATGCAGCAGCCGCTTGGCTTCGACCTGGCTGACGCCTTCCCTCACCGTGATGAGGTTTTCATGCGTCATCAGTTCGGAGACTTTCTGCTCCGGGTCGGTGGCGAAACGCACGTCGCGGTTAGTGAGAATACCGACCAGCTTGCCGGGCTTGCCCGGACCAGCGCCGGTCACCACCGGAACGCCGGAGATGCCGTGATCCTTCATCAGCGTCAGCGCATCGACCAGTTTGGCTTCCGGGCCGATGGTGAGCGGATTCACCACCATGCCGGATTCGAATTTCTTGACCTGGCGAACCTGCGCGGCCTGGCCGTCGCCTTCGAAATTGCGATGGATCACGCCGATACCACCGGCCTGCGCCATCGCGATCGCCATGCTGGCTTCAGTAACCGTGTCCATCGCAGAGGCGATGATCGGAATGTTGAGCGGGATCGAACGCGTCAGATGCGAGCGGACGTCAGCGTCGGAGGGCAGGATATCGGACAGGCCTGGTTTCAGCAGCACGTCGTCGAACGTGAATGCTTCGCGAATACCCTGACCCAACTGCCTGATTGCCATTGCCAACTCCGTTCGGCAGCCCGTGGCTGCGATAAAAACCTCAGGATGTGCAAAATCGAGCGATCGCTGGTACGCCGCTCGAATCGAAGCCCATCAATGGGGTTGGCGGTGGTCGATAGCATGCCCCAATGACGTTTCAAAGCATTTCGCGCGGAATTCAGCGGTTTTTCCGCATGGGACACCTGCAAAAGGCCCTCTACGAGCGGCCTGTTTCGGAACGGGTCGCCTCACGACGAGTTTATTGACCCTTCTTCCCAAGACTGGCCTATCTGAGGAAGCGGCTGGTTGCGACCAACCCGCCGTTTCCCGATATTTTTCCACAAAGCCGAGACGATGCAGAAGGAACGTCTGATACCGTTGATCGTGGCCTGCGCCCTGTTCATGGAGAACATGGACTCGACGGTCATTGCGACATCCCTGCCCGCCATCGCCGCCGACCTCGGCACCAGCCCGCTGACGCTGAAGCTCGCGATCACGTCCTATCTGCTGTCGCTCGCGGTTTTCATTCCGGCCAGCGGATGGACCGCCGACCGCTTCGGTGCGCGGGCGGTGTTCAGCGTCGCCATCGGCGTGTTCATGGTCGGCTCGATCGGATGCGCGATCTCATCTTCGGTGACAGACTTCGTGATCGCGCGCACGCTGCAGGGCGTCGGCGGCGCGATGATGACGCCGGTCGGTCGGCTGGTGCTGCTGCGCTCCATCGACAAGAGCGCGCTGGTCAACGCCATGGCGTGGGTCACGGTGCCGGCGCTGATCGGCCCGGTGATCGGTCCGCCGCTCGGCGGCTTCATCACCACCTATTTCTCCTGGCACTGGATCTTCCTCATCAACATTCCGATCGGCCTGCTCGGAATCTGGATGGCGCAGAGATATATCGACCCGATCAAGAGCGAGAATCCGGAACGCTTCGATCTCGTTGGCCTCGTGCTGGCGGGACTGGGACTCGCCGGTCTCGCCTTCGGTCTCTCGGTGGCCGGGCTGGGGCTGCTGCCGTGGCCCATCGTGGTCGGTTTGATTGTCGGCGGCGCACTGTGCATGGGTCTGTATCTGCGTCACGCCAAACGCACGGCCTCGCCGGTGCTCGACTTCACCTTGATGGAACACCAGACCCTGCGCGCCAGCCTGACCGGCGGCTTCCTGTACCGCCTCGGCATCGGCGCGCTGCCGTTCCTGCTGCCGCTGCTGATGCAGATCGGTTTCGGCCTCTCACCGTTCAAGTCCGGACTGGTGACGTTTGCCTCCGCCCTCGGCGCGCTCGGCATGAAGACGCTGGCGGCACGGATCATCCGCACCTTCGGCTTCCGCAAGATCACCGTCATCAATGCGGTGGTGAGTTCGTTCTTCCTCGCGGCCTGCGCGCTGTTTACGCCTGCGACGCCGCTCCTGCTGATCATGATCATCCTGATCGTCGGCGGCTTCTTCCGCTCGCTGCAATTCACCTCGATCAACACGCTGGCTTATGCCGAAGTGACGCCTGACGAAATGAGCCGCGCCACCACGCTGATGAGCGTCAATCAGCAGCTTGCGATCTCGGCCGGCGTCGCAGTCGGCGCATTCGCCGTCGAAGCGACGATGGCGGTGAACCATGCCACCGAACTCAGCGCGAACGATTTCTGGCCGGCCTTCGTGATCGTCGCGCTCCTGTCCGCAGCTTCGGCCTATTCCTTCTGGAAGTTGCCCGAAGATGCCGGCAACGAAATCTCCGGCCACAAGGTTGCGATCATGGAGGGCCCGAAGGCGCCGGAGGCCGCCGCGGCGGAATCCACCCAGGACGCGCGCGACCAGAAGCTCGGATAAGCAAACCTATTGCGGAACGTTCGAGCCGCGAAATCCGAGCGCCAGCACATAACGCTCCGATGAATCCTGCCGGCTGGCGGCGGGCTTCACATGCTTCACCGTCGTGAAGTCGCGCTTGAGCTGCGCCAATAGATCCGCTTCCGCGCCGCTCTGGAACACCTTCGCCAGAAACGTGCCGCCCGGATTGAGGATTTCGCAGGCGAAGGCCGCAGCATTCTCCACCAGACCGATGATGCGCAATTGATCCGTCTTGCGATGCCCGGTGGTGTTGGCGGCCATGTCCGACATCACAACATCCGCGCCGCCGCCGATCATCGCGCGGAGTTTGTCCGGCGCCTTGTCGTCGAGAAAATCCATCTGCGCGAAGGTGACGCCCGGAAGTTCCGGCATCTCGAGAAGATCGATAGCGACGACCTTGCCTCGTCCTTCCACCGAGCCGACGCGCTTGGCGGCGATCTGGCTCCATCCGCCGGGAGCCGCACCGAGATCGACCACCACCTGACCCGATTTGAGGAAATGCTGCTTGTCGTCGATTTCACGCAGCTTGTAGGCCGCCCGCGAGCGGAGGCCATCACGCTTTGCCTGCATGACGTAAGGATCGTTGAGCTGACGTTCCAGCCAGAGTTTCGACGACAGCTTGCGCTTGCCGCCGCTCTTCACGGTTACATGCAGCCGGCCGGTGGTGTCTTTCGCCATAAGAGCTGGTTTCCAGGGGCATGATTCCCGAAAAGTGGGAACCGGTTGTCGGAACGGCTCATGCCCAAATCAAAATAAGCGCGCCAAGCGCACCCCTTACGACGTTTTCACCGCGCCGTCACGACATCTGAATCGGGGCTCAGGAGGCCTGGATCGCGCCGTCGGCCCGCATCATCTCGACCAGCATGCCTTCGCGCAGGCCGCGGTCCGCAACCCGCAGCCTTGGCAGCGGAAACGCCGCGCGGATCGCATCCAGAATGGCGCAGCCGGCCAGCACGAGATCGGCGCGCTCGGTGCCGATGCAGGCATTCTGCGCGCGGTCCTGATAGGTCATGTCGAGCAGCCGCGCGATGGCGCGGTCCATCTCGGCGTCGCTCATCCACAAGCCGTCCACCCTGCGCCGGTCATAGTGCGAAAGCCCGAGGTGAATGCCTGCGACCGTGGTCACAGTGCCCGACGTTCCCAAAAGATGCATGTCGGACAGTTCGTGGCCGTGCCGGGCGGCGAACGGTGCGAGATGGCCTGCGACTTCGTCGACCATCGCGCCGTAGGATTCCCGCGTCACATGAGTGCCGCCGAACTTCTCCGCCAGTGTAACGACACCGAGCGGCAGGGAGGTCCATGGACCCTTTACCGGCGGCGCATGCGGGCTGTCCGCCGGCCGTTCGATCCGCACCACTTCGGTCGAGCCGCCGCCGATGTCGAACAGGATCGCGCCTTTGGCCCTCGGATCGAGCAGCGGCGTGCAGCCGATCACCGCCAGGGTCGATTCCGTTTCGCGATCGATGACTTCGAGCTTGATGCCGGTCTCTCGCTCGATCAGATCGAGAAAGGCGTCGGCGTTGTCGGCTGCGCGGCAGGCTTCGGTCGCAATCGTGCGCAGCCGCTTCGCGCCCTTGGCGCGGATCTTGTCCCCGCACACGCCCAGGGCGCTGACCGCGCGTGAGATGGCCGCGTCGCTGATGCGGCCGGTGGTCGAGATGCCCTCGCCCAGCCGGATGATGCGCGAAAACGAGTCGATCACGCGAAAACCGTCGTTGGAGACGCGCGCAATCAGCAGGCGGCAGTTATTGGTGCCGAGATCGAGCGCGGCATAGGCCGCAGCGATGCCGTGAACGTGACTGTGGTCACCGTTCAGCGCCTCCCTCGCTTCCGATCCTGACGGGCTCACACGCGGCCCGGAGCCGCCGTGCAGCCGCACGTCCTCGTTCATGTAAATCCATCTCTGCCGCCGCCATCTCCGGCGGCGCGGCAATCCTGTTCAAATAAAGTTTAACAGCGTACGTGCCGGGCGCAACCGCAGCATACCCAATCGCCCATTGTGACCCCGATTCCGAGCTCTTAAGTTCGACGGACCGGCCTGTTCGAGGCCGCGGCGCGGTTTTACGCCGCCATAACCCGATTTCCCGCGGATTTTTCATGCTCGATCACCCGTCGCTCCTCTCGGCCGAAAACGATGTCGCACTGCAAAAATTCGGGGTTGGACAGCCCGTCCGCCGCAAGGAGGACGACACGCTGGTGCGGGGCAAGGGAACCTACACCGATGACCTCAGCCTTCCGGGTCAGGTCTATGCCTGGATCGTCCGCAGCAGCCACGCCCACGGCGTCATTAAAAACATCGACGTCGAGGCCGCACGCGCGATGACGGGCGTGCTCGGCGTCTGGACCGGACAGGACCTCGCGCGCGCCGGCTACAATCCTTTCACCTGCGGCCTGCCGATGAAGAACCGCGACGGCTCGCCGCTGTTTCAGACCGACCGGCTGCCGCTGATGACCGACAAGGTGCGCTTCGTCGGCGATCCCGTCGCCTTCGTCGTCGCGCGGACGTTGGCGCAGGCGCGCGAGGCCGGCGAAGCCGTCGTGGTGGACATCGACCCGCTGCCGTCCGTCACCCGCGCCGAGGATGCAGCGAAACCCGGCGCGCCGCAGCTTTACGATCACATCCCGAACAACGTCGCGCTCGACTATCATTCCGGTGACGATGCGGCGCTCGATGCCGCATTCGCAAAGGCCGCGCACGTTACCCGCCTCGGCATCGTCAACACCCGCCTTGCGGTGGTGGCGATGGAGCCGCGCGCCGCACTGGCGAGCTACGACAAGACCACGCAGCGCTTCACCATCGAGGTGCCGACGCAGGGCGTCGCTGGCAACCGCACCTCACTGGCGAAAACGATGAACGTGCCGAACGACAAAGTTCATCTGCTGACGCGCAATGTCGGCGGGTCGTTCGGCATGAAGAACACCAGTTATCCCGAATACGTCTGCATCCTGCATGCCGCCCGCGAACTCGGCCTTCCCGTGAAATGGACCGACGAGCGATCCACGAGTTTCCTGTCCGACAGCCACGGCCGCGCGCAGGACGTGGACTGCGAACTCGCGCTTGACGCGAACGGCTCATTCCTCGGCGTGCGCGTGCGCGGCTATGGCAATCTCGGCGCCTATATCACCGGCGTCGCACCGCTGCCGCTATCTCTCAACATCGCCAAGAACATCAACAGCGTCTATCGCACGCCGCTGATCGGCGTGGATATCAAATGCGTGCTGACCAACACCACGCTGATGGGCGCCTATCGCGGCGCGGGGCGGCCCGAGGCCAACTACTTCATGGAGCGGCTGATCGATCGCGCCGCCGATGAAATGGGTATCGACCGCCTGACACTGCGCAAGCGCAACTTCATCAAGCCCGCGCAAATCCCCTACGCCGCAGCAAACGGCCTCACCTACGACAGCGGCGACTTTCCCGCCGTCTTCGGCAAGGCGATCGAACAGGCCGATCTCGCAGGCTTCGCCAGGCGCAAGAAGGAAAGCCGCAAGCACGGCAAGCTGCGCGGCATCGCCGTCGGCTCCTATCTCGAAATCACCGCGCCGCCCAATCCCGAACTCGGCAAGATCGTGTTCGAGGCCGACGGCACGGTGCGGCTCATCACCGGCACGCTCGACTACGGCCAGGGCCACGCCACACCCTTCGCGCAGGTGCTGGCGGCGCAGCTCGGCGTGCCGTTCGACGCTATCAGGCTGTCGCAGGGCGACAGCGACATCGTTCACACCGGCAACGGCACCGGCGGTTCGCGCTCGATCATGGCAAGCGGCACAGCCATTGTCGAAGCCTCGAAGCTGGTCATCGAGAAAGGCAAGCAAGCCGCGGCGCAGGTGCTGGAAGCCGCCGAAGGCGACATCGAATTCGCCAATGGGCAATTCACCATCGCCGGCACCGACCGCGGCATCGGCATCATGGATCTGGCCGCCAGATTGCGGGATACGAAGATGCCGGAGGGCACGCCGTCGTCGCTCGATGTCGATCACACCGCGCAGGGCGTTCCCTCGACCTTCCCGAACGGCTGCCATGTCGCCGAGGTCGAGATCGATCCGGACACCGGCGTTGTGCAGATCGTCCGCTACAGCGGCGTCAACGACTTCGGCACCGTGGTTAATCCGATGATCGTGGCCGGCCAGATTCATGGCGGTGTCGCGCAGGGCATCGGCCAGGCGCTGATGGAATGCGTGACCTACGACGACAACGGCCAGCCGGTGACGGGATCGTTCATGGACTACGCGCTGCCGCGCGCGGGCGACGTTCCGTCGATGACGCTCGGCAACCATCCCTCGCCCGCAACCTCGAACCCGCTCGGCACCAAGGGCTGCGGCGAAGCCGGCTGCGCCGGCAGCCTCGCGACGCTGGTCAACGCGGTGCTCGATGCGTTGTCGGATGAAGGCGTCACCACCATCGACATGCCGCTTACGCCGGAGAAGGTCTGGCGCGCGATTCAGGACGGCCGCAAGGCGAAGACAGCCACCGCGTGACTGCGGTGCGGGCGATTGAATCGCGCAATCGGCACAAAACCCTGCCCCGGACGCAGCGCATCACGCAAGTGGTGCGCTGCTGAGCCGGGGCCGTTACGCATCCCGATCTGTAACGGTCCCGGTTCTGCGAGGCAGCGCTGCGCGCTGCATCGCGCCCGGGACACCTGCGATGCACGTTTAAGCACTCGTCATTCCGAGATGCGCGTTCTTCACGCGCAGGCCCGGAATCCAGTCCTCTTTGTTATGGCTTTGTCAGCAGCGGTGGATTCCGGGTTCGCGCGAAGACGCGCGCCCCGGAATGACGGCAATAATATCGAGCGAGTACCGAAACATTTCGTGATGGGGATACAAATCCCCGCCTTTCAAACCGCGCTTAAGTTGGACCCGTCCTGTTCGTGAGGGGCGCTTCTCGAGGGCGTTCGTCAAGCGGAGCAGGATGCGGCGCCTGCGCGTGTGTCTCGCACACAACATGCCCGGGAGGCTGGGGTCACCGTCCGGGCCAACTACGTGGCTCTGCCGTCAGCGGCTGGACGAGGACAGGATGAAGGCGGAGAAATCCCGCCGGATCAAGGCGCGCCGCGCCCGTCCTGACCCGGAAGTGCGGTCCTCACGCCCAAAATCGCCGCAATGGAGCGCCGCAAGGCGATGCGCTTCCGGAGAAATACCGCCTCGCAAGCGGATGCCGGAAGCGAAACGAAGACAAGGTGCGCCTCGCGGCGCCCCATGCCCCTCATTGTTGGGAGGGGAAACTACAAGCGCAACTCGCGCGATGCGCGAGAACGATGGCGCGTGCGCGAATGGAAGTGGCTGTCTGAAAATTGAATCGGGAGTTCCAGATGAAGCGGGACGCTTCAACACCCGCGATTGTCATACGCGGGCTTGACCCGCGTATCCATCGCACTTTGTAAAATGCATTTGCCGAAAAAGATGGATGGCCGGGTCAAGCCCGGCCATGACGATCAGCAAATAAGGCAAACCTTGTGCGCGACGAGCTACGCCGCCATCGCCTCGCGCGGCTGATAGATCGCCACATGCTGGCAATGCCCAATCAGCCTGGAGCCGTTGGCGACGATCACGCCATCCAGTTCCACGAACTTGTGGCCCTTGCGTTCGTAATTGCCGGTGACTTTCGCGCGCACGGTGAGTTCATCGGTGACCGCTGCCGTTGCAAGGTAACGGATCGTGCTGCCGACATGAATCCAGGGACCGAGAACGGCGTTCTCCATCAGCGCCCAGTTCATGGTCCGCAGCAGCATGCCGGTGTGGACGATTTTCTCATTGGCATAGAGCGGATCGGTTTCACGGGCGTCACGCAAATAGTCCGCTGAACCCTCTACGCCGAGCGTGAATGGCGGAATCGCGAGCCACTTGCCGGTGGCGTAGGACTTTTCATCGGCGGGCGCGATCTTGCCCACGACCGCGGCACTCTGGAAATCATCCAGCGAAAGCTTCGGCGTATCGGACGGCATCGACGCGGTGCCGGTGGCGCACAATTCGCCGCGGCTTTCGACCTTGATCGCGAGGCCATCTGCGGTTTCTTCCGCAGTCACCTCCGCCATCGCGCCGTCATAAACCGGCTTGAAGAACCGGCCATCCATCAGCCCGCGCTCCAGAAAGGCCCGGCCCCATTTCGCCACCGGCATATGCGTCATATAGGCGAACACGTCGACGCCCGGCACCAGTCCCCCCTGAAACCCGAAGCGGCGCGCGACCGAATCGTCGTGCATCTTGTTTTCGGAGTTCTTGGCGAGATTGTAGGCGTGGACGCTGTAGGGCTTGGGCGCGGTCATCGGTTTCCTCGAATTGCTACGTTTCTTGGCCCAAATGGACCGCAAAGCGGACGCGAAAACAAGCCGTACCGGCGCATGCCTCGCAATCGGGTTTCCGCGCCTTTCGCTCGCCATTTGGGCGTAGCTAGGCTACCAGCAGCGCAAACGAATACGGAACAGCCTTGACCCAGACGACCCGCATCTATGTCGACGCCGACGCCTGCCCGGTAAAGGACGAGATTTATCGTGTCGCCGCGCGCCATAATCTGCCGGTCAGCGTGGTGGCGGGCAATTTCATCCGCGTGCCGAACGATCCGCTGATCGAGCGGATTGCCGCAGGTTCGGGGATGGATGCCGCCGACGACTGGATTGCGGAACGCGCGCAAAAGGGCGATATCGTCGTCACCTCGGACATTCCGCTGGCGGCACGCTGCGTGAAGGCCGGTGCGGACGTGATCGCGCCGAACGGCAAGCCGTTCTCCGAAGAGAGCATCGGCATGACGCTGGCGGTGCGCAACCTGATGACGGATCTGCGCTCCAGCGGCGAAATCACCGGCGGGCCGCGCTCCTATTCACCCAAGGACCGCTCCGCGTTCCTCTCGGCCCTCGACCAGACCATTCGCCGCATCCAGCGCGCGCAACAGAAATAGAACAAGAGTACCCCGACGACATGGCGCCTCCCCTCATCCAGTTGAAAGACATCGCGCTGACCTTTGGCGGCACGCCGCTGCTGGCCGGCGTCGAGCTTGCGGTGTCCGCCGGCGAACGCGTCTGCCTGATCGGCCGCAACGGCTCCGGCAAATCGACGCTGCTGAAGATCGTCGCGGGGCTTGTGGAGGCGGACAAGGGCAGCCGCTTCGTGCAGCCCGGCGCGACCATCCGCTACCTACCGCAGGAACCGGATTTCGACGGCTTCCAGACGACGCTGGCCTATGTCGAGGCCGGTCTCAATCCCGGCGACGAGCCGTATGAGGCACAGTATCTGCTGGAGCAACTCGGCCTCTCCGGTACCGAGGATCCCGCCAATCTCTCAGGCGGTGAAGCGCGCCGCGCGGCGCTGGCGCGGGTGCTCGCGCCCTCGCCCGACATCCTGCTGCTGGACGAGCCGACCAACCATCTCGATCTGACCACCATCGAATGGCTGGAAGGCGAACTTGCGAGCCGCCGCAGCGCGCTGGTGATGATCAGCCACGACCGCCGTTTCCTCTCCAATCTGTCGCGCGTCACCGTCTGGCTCGACCGCGGCCAGACCCGCCGCATCGAGAAAGGTTTCAGCGCGTTCGAGGAATGGCGCGATGAGGTGCTGGCGGAAGAAGAACGCGACCAGCACAAGCTCGACCGCAAGATCGTCGCCGAGGAACACTGGCTGCGCTACGGCGTGTCGGGACGGCGCAAGCGCAACGTCAAGCGCCTCGGCAACCTGTTCGCGCTGCGCGAGCAGCGCCGCGACTATCGCGGCACCGCCGGCAAGGCCAGCCTCGCGGCCGCCGAAGCCGAGACCTCCGGCAAGCTTGTCATCGAGGCCAAGCACATCGGCAAATCCTATGGCGAGCGCAAGATCGTCGACGATTTCTCCATCCGCGTGGCGCGCGGCGACCGCATCGGCATCGTCGGCCCCAACGGCGCCGGCAAGACCACGCTCATCAGCATGCTGACCGGCGCCGACGCGCCCGACACCGGGACCATCCGCCTCGGAGCCAACATCGAGATGGTGACGCTCGACCAGCACCGCGAGAGCCTCGATCCGAAGTCGACGCTGGCGGATGCGCTGACCGGCGGCCGCGGCGACAGCATCATGGTCAACGGCACGCCGAAGCACGTCATTGGCTACATGAAGGACTTTCTTTTCAGCAGCGAGCAGGCCCGCACGCCGCTTGAAGTTCTGTCCGGCGGCGAACGCGGACGGCTGATGCTGGCGCGCGCTCTGGCCAAGCCATCCAATGTGCTGGTGCTGGACGAGCCGACCAACGACCTCGATCTCGAAACTCTCGATGTGCTGGAGGAAATGCTCGGTGATTATCAGGGCACCGTCATTCTCGTCAGCCATGATCGCGATTTCCTCGACCGCGTGGTGACCTCGGTGATCGCGCCGGAAGGCAACGGAAAATGGGCGGAATATGCCGGCGGCTATTCCGACATGCTGGCGCAGCGCGGCGCGGACCTGAAGCAACGCGCACTGGACACTGCCGCCGCCGACAAGCCGAAAGAAGTCAAGGGGACAGCGGCACCGGTGGCCTCGTCCGCGAAGCGCCGCCTCAACTTCAACGAGAAACACGCACTGGAAACCCTGCCCAAGACAATGGCGAAGCTCCAGGCCGAGATCGCCAAACAGCAGAAGCTGCTCGACAATCCGGAACTCTATGCCAAGGATCGCAAGAGGTTTGACGCCGCGTCCGCTGCGATTGCCAAGGCGCAGGCGGAACTCGACGACGCCGAGGAAAAGTGGCTCCAACTGGAAATGCTGCGTGAGGAAATCGAGAGCGGGGTCTAGCGCTTCAGATAGTCCAGTGCCCCTCGCCCGGCCGCTGCGCCGGTCGCGAAGCAGGCTTGCAGCAGATAACCGCCGGTCGGCGCTTCCCAATCCAGCATCTCACCGGCCACAAACACGCCCGGCAATTTGCGCAGCATATAATGCGTGTCGATCTCAGCGAAAGAAATCCCGCCCGCCGTCGAAATCGCACGCTCCAGCGGTGCAACGCCGGTCAGCTTGACCGGAACGTCGTTGATGAATGTCGCCAGCTGGTCCGGCGACATTGTCGAAGGCAGCAGATCAGACGCGATGGTCGCCTCCTGAAGCAGGCCGACGCCGACAGACGACAGACCCAGTTGCTTGCGCAGGAAGGTCGAGAGCGATTGCTTCTTTCTCGGCGCGCTCAGGCGCGTGACGAGATCGGCATGAACAAGATCCGGCCTGAGCGCAACGCGGAGAACAGCTTCGCCGCTTGCAAGCACGGCATCGCGCAACGGGGCGGACAACGCATAGACCGCACCGCCCTCGATGCCGTCGCGCGTGATCGTCGCCTCGCCGCGCACGACACTGTCGCCAAACGACAGCGCCACGCTTTTCAACGGCTCGCCCTGGAAACGATCGCGGAACAGATCGGACCACGTCACGCGAAATCCGCTATTGGCCGGGCGCAACGGCGCGATGCCGACGCCCTTCGCGCCCAGAATATCGGTCCAGCCGCCATCTGCGCCAAGCCTCGGCCAGCTTGCACCGCCAAGCGCGACGATCGTCGCGTCAGGCTTGAGCGATGTCGAGCCGTTGGAGGTCTCGAATTGCAGATCGCCCTTCGCATTCCATCCCGTCCACCGATGACGAAGCGCGAACTCGACACCGAGTTGATCCAGACGGCGCAGCCACGCACGCAGCAACGGCGATGCCTTGAAGGCGTGGGGAAAAACTCGCCCGCTCGATCCAACGAATGTCGGCTGGCCGAGGCTATCGCTCCATGCCCGCAATGCGTCCGGCGGAAATGCCTCGATGGCGGGCCGCAGATAGCGCGTCGCCTCACGATAGCGCGCAAGAAACTGATCGAGCGGCTCGCTATGGGTGAGATTGAGACCGCCGCGTCCGGCAAGCAGGAACTTTCGGCCGACCGACGGCATCCGGTCGTAGACCGTGACCTGCGCGCCGCCTTTGGCCAGAATCTCAGCCGCCATCAGCCCCGCAGGACCGGCGCCGATGACGGCAACATCCAAGGTACTTAACCGCCCATCGGCGGCAGCTTGATGCCCGCTGCCTTTGCGGCCTGCTCGACGTACTTGAACGTCTGGAAGAATGCGCCGCCGAGATCGCGCGCGGTCGACATGTCGCCGATCTTCGCAAAGTTCGCCGCGATGGCGTCCGGCGTCCACTGATCCTGCGGAAGGTTGAGGCCTTCGGTCTCGACGACCTTGATGACCGCGAACGAGCCTGCGCCTGCGCCCATGATGGTGCGGGTCGGCGCGTCTTCGCTGAGCAAATAGAGAACCGCAGGGGTGATCGCTTCGGGTTTCATCAGCGCCAGAATTTCAGGACCGATCAGGCCTTCGGTCATGCGCGTCGCCGCCGTCGGAGAAATCGTGTTGACCTTGATGTTGGTCTTGCGGCCTTCCTCGGCAAGCACGTTCATCAGGCCGACCATGCCGGCCTTCGCCGCTGCGTAGTTGGCCTGACCAAAGTTTCCGAACAGGCCCGACGACGACGTGGTGACGACGATGCGGCCAAAGTTGCGCTCGCGCATGCCGTCCCACACCGCCTTGCAGCAGTTGAAGGTGCCGGTGAGGTGCACGGCGATGACTTTGGCGAAATCATCCGGCTCCATCTTGCCGAAGGACTTGTCGCGCAGAATTCCGGCATTCGCGACCATCAGATCGACGCTGCCCCATTTTGCGGTGGCCTTCGCAACCATCTCCTGGACCTGCGCGAAGTTCGAGACGTCGGCGCCGTCGGCCATCGCCTCGCCGCCCGCCTTGCGGATTTCCTCGACGACGGCTTCCGCCGGACTAACCGAACCGCCGCTGCCGTCGCGAGCAGCCCCCATGTCGTTGACCACCACGCGCGCGCCGAGTTTCGCAAGCCCCAGCGCGTGCGCGCGCCCAAGGCCTGCACCTGCGCCGGTCACGACCGCAACGCGTCCATCGAATCTGATTGCCATGATCGTGTTCCCTAATTAGGCGAAGAAGTGCATGCCGAGCCAGTCCGCGACCAGCGCGGGTTTCGGCTCGTTCTCGATCTCAAGCGTGGTTGCCGTGCGGGCCAGCAGTTCCTGGGGCGATTTCATGGTCACCTCGGACAGCACAAATCGGGCACGCACACGCTTGCCGGCGCGAACCGGGGTCAGAAACCTGATCTTGTCGAAGCCATAGTTGATCGACATCGACGCGCCATTCAGCGTCGGCATTGTCGCGTAGGCCATCTTGGGCAGAACCGAGAGCGACAGGAAACCGTGCGCAATAGTCCCGCCGAATGGGGTTTCGCGCTTGGCGCGCTCTGGATCGATATGGATGAACTGGAAATCTTCGGTCGCGTCCGCAAAGGCGTCGATCTGCTTCTGATCGATAGTATGCCATTCAGAGACGCCAAGCTCGCTGCCGACGAGTTTGACAAAGTCCTCGCGGTCCATCGCAACGCCCATCCGCCGTCTCCCGTTTCGAATTCGAACTGGAAGGCACATTCCACAGAACAGGGTTCGGGCCAAGCAAAAAATGATCTTGCTTCTGTCCCCTCTGGCATGCAGCGCAGATGGGTCTAGCGCGGGCTGCTCTGCAATTCCGGAAACTCCTCCTCGCGGAATTCCCTGCCCCGCAAAGGGTCCTTGCGATCGTCGTCGTGTTCGAGACGACGAAGCTGGACACGACGGATCTTGCCGGAAATCGTCTTCGGCAATTCGGTCACCAGTTCGATCCGCCGGATGCGCTTGAACGGCGCGAGGCGCGAGTGAACATACTGGAAGATCGACAGCGCGGTTTCGCGCGTCGGCTCGACGCCCGGCACCAGTGATACATAAGCCTTGGGAAGTGCCAGCCGGATCGGGTCCGGTGTCGGCACCACCGCCGCCTCAGCCACAAGGTTATGTTCCAGCAGCGCGCTTTCAAGCTCGAACGGGCTGATGCGGTAGTCGGACGATTTGAACACGTCGTCCGAGCGGCCCACGAATGTCAGATAGCCCTCGTTGTCGAGGAACACCACGTCGCCGGTCTGGTAGACATCACCGTCCGCACCGGTCGGCTTGCCATCCTCGCCCTGATAGCCGAGCATCAGCCCCGCCGGGCGATCAACGCCGAGTACGAGGCGCACCTCGCCTTCCTTCGCCGGCTTGCCGTCGGCATCGGTCACGCGCACCGTATAGCCGGGCATCGGGCGCCCCATCGATCCGATCTTGACCGGCTGCCCCGGCGAGTTGCCCGCCAGCGCAGTGGTTTCGGTCTGGCCATAGCCATCGCGGATGGTCAGACCCCAGGCGGCCTTGACCTGATCGATTACTTCGGGATTGAGCGGCTCGCCTGCGCCGCAAACCTCGCGGATCGACACTTTGTAGTCCGCCAGCCGCTCCTGAATGAACAGCCGCCACACCGTCGGCGGCGCACACAATGTCGTCACCCCGCACCGCGCCACGGTCGCAAGCAGACCCTTGGCATCGAAGCGCGGCTGGTTGCAGATGAAAATAGTCGCGCCTGCATTCCACGGCGAAAAGAAGCAACTCCACGCATGCTTCGCCCACCCCGGCGAGGAGATGTTCAGGTGAACGTCGCCGGGCTGAAGGCCGAGCCAGTACATGGTGGAGAGTGAGCCGACCGGATAACTGCGATGGCTGTGCAGCACGAGCTTCGGCTTCGCTGTCGTGCCGGACGTGAAATAGAGCAGCATCGGATCGTCGGCTTGCGTCACGCCATCAGGCGTAAACGAGTCAGGATAGTTTGCCGCGTCCTCGAACTTGCGCCAGCCTGCGTGTTCAGACGTTGCCGCGACAACAATTTTGGTGAAGCCCTCGCCACCCAAACCTTCGAGCTTCGGGACCTGATCCTGTGTCGCGACGACGACCTTGGCCTTGCCGCGATCAAGCCGGTCGCGCAACTCGTCCGCCGTCAGCAATGTGGTGGCGGGGATCACGATGACGCCGAGCTTCATGGCGGCGAGCATGGTTTCCCACAGCGGCACGACGTTGCCGAGCAGCAGCAACAGATGATCACCGCGCTTCAAGCCAAGATCGCGCAGAAAGTTCGCGGTCTGGTTGGAGCGGCGCGACAGCGCGGCGAATGTCAGCTTCGTTTCGGTATTGGTGGCCGCGTCGACGATCCACAGCGCGGTGCGGTCGCGACTTTCCGCGTTGCGGGCAAGCCCCGCATCGAACCAGTCGAGCGCCCAGTTGAATTGTTTCTCGTCCGGCCAGCGGAAGTCCGCTACGGCCCTGTCGTAATCGGTACGATGCTTCAGCAGGAACGTGCGCGCATCCTGGAATGTCGTCATCAACCGATCCTATTTCGCCAGCCCGCGCACATGCTTGATGATGCCTGAAAAGTCCACGCCGCCATGGCCAGCCTTCTCGAAAGCATCGTAAATGCTTTCGGCATGCGCGCCGAGTGGGGTAGCAGCGCCAGCGGCTTTTGCGGCTTCCTGCGACAAACGCAGATCCTTCAGCATCAAGGCTGCAGCGAAACCGGGCTTGTACTCATTGTTGGCGGGCGACGCCGGAACAGGCCCAGGCACGGGGCAATATGTCGTCAACGACCAGCACTGTCCCGACGAGGTCGACGCCACATCAAACAGCGCCTGGTGCGACAGGCCGAGCTTCTCACCGAGCGCGAAGGCTTCCGATACGCCGATCATCGAAATGCCGAGGATCATGTTGTTGCAGATCTTGGCGGCCTGTCCGGCGCCCGCCTTGCCGCAATGCACGACCTTCTTGCCCATGTTCTCCAGAACAGGCCTGCCTGCGGCAAAAGCGAAATCCTCGCCGCCGCACATGAACGTCAGCGTCGCGCCCTTCGCGCCGCCGGTGCCGCCGGACACCGGCGCATCGATCGACGGCAGATTATGTTCGGCTGCATGCGCGTGGCTGAGACGCGCGCTTTCGACATCAATGGTCGAGCAATCGATCATCAGCGCGGTCTTGCCGACTGCGGGAATAACTTCCTTCCAGACGGCAAGCACATGCTTGCCAGCCGGCAGCATGGTGATAACGATTTCCGCCCCCTTCACCGCATCGATTGCGCTCGCCGCGACGGTAACACCGTCAGCCTTGGCCGCATCCTTTGAAGCCTGGACCAGATCGAAACCCGTGACTTTGTGCCCGGCCTTGACGAGGTTGGCTGCCATGGGTCCGCCCATGTTACCGAGACCGATGAATGCGATGTTAGCCATATCCTGCCCTCGATATTGTTGTTTCTGAATCGTCAGTTCGGAAAGACGAGCTTGTATCTGCTGTTCGGCGCAAAATACTTCTCGACGATGTCCGGCGTCACATCCTCGATCCGCGCCGGAGACCATTTCGGCTTGCGGTCCTTGTCGATGATCGCAGCACGAACGCCTTCGACAAATTCACCGCTGGTGAAAACGGTCAGCGCCGCGTTGTATTCGCGGATCAGACATTCCCGGAGCGATTTGGAGCTGCGCGCTCGGCGGAGCAATTCCAATGTCACCTTCAGCGCGGTCGGCGACTTTTCGAAAAGCGCCTTCAGCGTGGCTGCCGCAAACTCAGACGCGTCCTGCTTCAGCGCCCCGACAATCGCTTCCATTGTGTCGTGCACGAAGGCTTGATCGATCACCCCGCGATGACGCGCAATGGGTGCCTGAATATTGGTTGTTGCAAAGCGGGAAAGAATGGCCCGAACGTCCTTGTTTTTCGCCTGCAGCGGCGCGTTGGCCAATGCATCGCGAACCGCAAGCCAATCGTGCGATGCGATCAGGACGTCGGCTGCTCCGGCATAAACGGCGTCCGCGCCGCTCATCGGCAGTCCCGTGAGCGCGAAATAGGTCCCGATCTCGCCCGGCGCGCGCGACAGTAGCCAGGTCCCGCCGACATCCGGGAAGAAGCCGAGACCGACTTCCGGCATCGCCATTTTGGTCTTTTCGGTCACGATACGATGCGCGCCGTGAGCCGACACGCCGACGCCGCCGCCCATGACCAGACCGTCCATGTAGGCAACGTAGGGTTTTGGAAATTCCGGGATGCGCGCGTTCAGGATGTACTCTTCACGCCAGAACACCGGACCAAGATCGCCGCCGGCTTTTGCGCTGTCATGAAGCCCGCGAATGTCGCCGCCGGCGCAGAGACCGCGCTCGCCGGCGCCTTCCAGCAACACCAGCGACACACCGGGGTCGGCTTCAAAGGCATCAAGCGCCGCCACAATGCCGCGCGTCATCTCCAGCGTCAGCGCGTTGATGACGTTGGGACGGTTGAGCCGTATGATTCCGGCTGCGCCTTCCCGGCAAACGATCACATCCTTGCCGGCCACGTCCGTCGCCGCGCTGGCGGCTTTCATCGCGCACCCTCGATCATCTTGCGCGCGACGATCACGCGCATGATCTCGTTGGTTCCCTCAAGGATCTGATGCACGCGCAAATCTCTCACGATTTTCTCAATTCCGTACTCGGCCAGATAGCCGTAACCACCATGCAGTTGCAGCGCCTGATTGGCAACCTCGAAGCCTGCATCGGTTCCGAACCGCTTGGCCATCGCACATAACATCGTCGCATCGGGATCCTTGCGGTCGAGCGCGGCAGCCGCACGCCACAGGAACGTGCGCGCGGCTTCCAGTTCGATCGCCATGTCGGCGAGACGGAACTGCAACGCCTGAAATTCATCCAGCCGTTTTCCGAACGCTTTGCGCTCCTTCACGTAAGCCAGCGATTTGTCGAGCGCCGACTGCGCACCGCCGAGCGAACACGCGGTAATATTGAGTCGGCCGCCATCAAGACCGGCCATCGCGATCTTGAAACCGATACCTTCATCGCCGAGCCGGTTGGCAATCGGCACGCGCGCATTCTCGAAAATCACCGCACGAGTCGGCTGCGCGTTCCAGCCCATCTTGCGTTCGTTGGCGCCGAACGAAACGCCCGGCGTGTCGCCCTCGATCACCAGCGTCGAAACACCGCCAGCACCCTCGCCACCGGTTCGAACCATGGCGACATAGAGATCGCTGGTGCCCGCCCCGGAGATGAACTGCTTCTGACCGTTGAGAACATAGTGATCGCCGTCGCGAACGGCACGCGTGGAGAGCGCGGCTGCGTCAGACCCCGCGCCCGGCTCGGTGAGCGCGTAGCTTGCGATCAACTCCATCGTACACAGACGCGGCAACCACTTCTGCCGCTGCGCATTCGAGCCATAGGCATCGATCATCCACGCCGCCATGTTGTGGATAGAAATGAAAGCCGACACGGTCGGACATCCGGTGGCCAACGCCTCGAAGATCAGCGCCGCATCGAACCGCGTCAGCGCCGAGCCGCCGACATCGTCGCGGATATAGATGCCGCCGATACCAAGCGCCGCCGCCTCGCGCATCACGTCGACGGGGAAGAATTTTTCCTCATCCCACTTCAGTGCAAAAGGCGCGATCTTTTCCGCGGCGAATTCGCGCGCCATGTCGCGAACCGCGATTTGATCCTCGGTCAGGGCGAATTGCATGGCGCGCTCGCTGGTTGCTTGGCTTAGTTCATCGTCGGAATGACGAACTCTGCACCGTCCTTGACGCCAGACGGCCAGCGGGAGGTGACGGTCTTGGTTTTGGTGTAGAAGCGAACCGAATCCGGACCGTGCTGGTTGAGGTCGCCGAAGCCGGACTTCTTCCAGCCGCCGAACGTGTAGTAGGCAATCGGCACCGGGATCGGCACATTGATGCCGACCATGCCGACATTGACCTTCGCCGCGAAGTCGCGCGCCGCGTCGCCGTCGCGGGTGAAGATGGCCACGCCGTTGCCGTAGTCGTGGTCCGAGGGCAGCGCCAGAGCTTCGTTATAGTCCTTGGCACGCACCACCGAGAGCACCGGTCCGAAAATCTCTTCCTTGTAGATGCGCATATCCTTGGTGACGTTGTCGAACAGACAGCCGCCCATGTAGAAGCCCTTCTCATAGCCCTGCATCTTGAAGCCGCGGCCATCAACAGCGAGCTTGGCGCCTTCCTTGATGCCGACCTCGACATAATCCTTGACGCGCTCCAGCGCCGCCTTCGTCACCAGCGGGCCGAAGTCAGCCGACGGATCGGTCGAAGGGCCGATCTTGAGGCTTTCCACGCGCGGAATGAGCTTTTCCATCAAGCGATCAGCCGTGGTCTTGCCCACTGGCACCGCAACCGAGATCGCCATGCAGCGCTCGCCGGCAGAGCCGTAACCCGCACCGATCAGCGCATCGACGGTCTGGTCCATATCGGCGTCCGGCATGATGATGGCGTGATTCTTGGCGCCGCCGAAGCACTGCGCGCGCTTGCCGGTCTGCGCCGCACGCTCATAAATATATTGCGCGATCGGCGACGAGCCGACGAAGCCGACGGCCTTGATGTCGGGATCATCAAGAATCGCGTCCACCGCTTCCTTGTCGCCGTTGACGCAGTTCAGGATACCCGCCGGCAAGCCGGCCTCGATCATCAAAGCCGCCAGCGCCATCGGCACGCCGGGATCACGCTCGGAGGGCTTGAGGATGAAGGCGTTGCCGCAGGCAATCGCCGGCGCGAACTTCCACATCGGGATCATCGCCGGGAAATTGAACGGCGTGATGCCGGCGACAACGCCAAGCGCCTGCCGCATGGAATAGATGTCGATGCCGGGACCCGCGCCCTCGGTGTATTCGCCCTTCATCAGGTGGGGAATGCCGCAGGCGAACTCGACCACTTCCAGGCCGCGCTGAATGTCGCCCTTCGCGTCGGGAACCGTCTTGCCGTGCTCGCGCGCCAAGAGATCGGCGAGCTTGTCGTAGTCGCGCTGCACCAGTTCGAGAAACTTCATCATGACGCGGGCGCGGCGCTGCGGGTTGGTAGCCGCCCAATCGGGCTGCGCCGCCTTGGCGTTTTCCACCGCCGCGCGCAATTCAGCCTTGGTCGCCAGCGCCACCTGGGCCTGGACCTCGCCCGTCATCGGCTCGTAGACGTCCGCAAAGCGCCCTGATGTGCCCTTGACCTCGCGGCCACCGACGAAATGCCCGATCGTACGCATGCGTATCCTCCAAAAGCGTATGTTTTGAGAAGGATAGACTGTCGCGGGGAGCATTGGAACGGGGTTCTGCGCACAGCACGGTGGCGCTCAATGCAAAGAACAGCATTGATTTTAAGACGGCTTCAGCCCGTCAGGTCCGGGCGGCTGCCGACTTTGCCCTCTTGGTCCGAGGCGTTGCCGATGCGCCGCTCTGCAAAACACTCTGCCGACCGGCGGCCAGAATTTCTTCGGAGAATTCCCCCGTCCCAGCCATACGCGCCAGCAGCAATGCCCCCATCATCGTGGCCAGCGCTCCGATGGCTTCCCGCCGCGCGGCCTTGGTCGACTGCGCCGGCATCTGTTCGGAAATGATATCGATCATCTCTTCGAGCTTCGTCGCGATGGCCTTCCGCGTCCTGGAATCCGCGCGCAGCACCTCGGCTCCCAGCGACGGCAACGCGCAGCCATTGCCGACGTCATCACGATGCTGCGTGGTCAGATAGCGGTTGACGATGGATTCGAACTCCTTACCCTCTGGCGCCTCCTCGGCCCGCTTGCGCCACCGCTTCACCGTCTGGTCCATGGCATGGGTAAACGCTTCTCCGATCAGCGCGTCGCGCGAATCAAAGTGGGCGTAGAACCCCCCGTGGGTGAGTCCCGCTTCCTTCATCAAATCGGCGACGCCGATACTCGCGGCCCCCCCCTCGCGCAAGCGCACGGATGCGTTTTTTACGATCCGTTCGTGGGTTTCGGCCTTATGGTCCTTTGAATAACGCATCGCCGCCTCATCAGATGTCCCAGATCATATAATAACACATTTCGCCTGACGAAACGGACTCAATGAGCCGGAAATAGCTGCCATGCACGGTATTTGACGAAGCACAACTCATCGCGCACCATCACTCCAATCTCTTCGCAACTGCAAACGCCAGGCTCCCGTACAATGCAAACGATCAACGACTACTGCACCGTGACGCGCGGCGAGAACGGCATTGCACAATTGACCATTTGCAACGCCGGTCCGCTCAACATCATGAATTCGGCAGTGATCCGCGGCGTCCGGGAAGAACTGGAGCAGCTTGCCAAAGATCGCGACATTCGCGTTCTTGTTATCAGGGGCACCGGCGAGAAAAGCATGATCGGCGGCGCCGACATCAAAGAGATGGCGACGCTGGATCAGGCCTCCGCAGAAAAGTTCATTACCGGCCTGCGCGACCTCTGCGAAGCCGCACGGCAATTTCCCGCGCCGGTGATCGCGCGCCTGCGCGGCTGGTGCCTTGGCGGAGGACTCGAATTTGCCGCAGCATGTGATTTGCGAATTGCGTCGCAGGACGCGAAGTTCGCCATGCCGGAAGTCAAGGTCGGCATCCCCTCGGTGATTCACGCGGCGCTGTTACCGCGACTGATCGGATGGGGCCGCGCCCGCTGGCTGATCCTGACCGCGGCCACAATCGATGCTCAGACCGCATTGAACTGGGGACTGGTCGATCAGGTGGTGCACGAGGGCGATCTCGATTCCGCGATCGCAGCCGTGGCGCAGGCAATCGCCAAATGCGGCCCTGAAGCCATGCGCAGCCAGAAGGCGTTGCTGCGCCAGTGGGAGGAACTTCCGCTCACGGAATCCATAAACCTCAGTGTCGCCGTATTCGGGAAATCGTTCCTGACCGGCGAACCGCAGCGTCACATGCAGACATTTCTCGACAGACCAAAATAACTCATCCGTCACAGCAGAATAATTCATGCGAGATTGGCATGCCAGGCTGTTTTAAACGCATCCTCGCTTGTCCGCGTACGATTCATGCCTTTATTGTCCCGCCGCGGATTGCAATTTCCGCGTCACTTCATATGATACCTGTCATCTAACCACGGTCAGGCTCCGTCCGTGCACCAGGAGAGTTGCATGTCTTCGTCCGATCCCGTCGTCATCGTATCCGCAGTTCGCACTCCCCTTGGCCGCTTTCTGGGCGACCTGTCCTCGTTCAGCGCGCACAATCTCGGCTCGCATGCCATCGGCGCGGCACTTGAGCGGGCGAAACTGTCGCCGGAGCGAATCGATGAAGTTTTCATGGGCTGCGTTCTTCCCGCGGGACAAGGTCAGGCTCCCGCCCGTCAGGCGGCGCGCGGCGCGAAATTGCCGGACGCCACGGGTGCCACCACCATTAACAAGGTATGTGGTTCCGGCATGAAGGCCACCATGCTGGCTCACGACATCATCAATGCAGGTTCCGCCGAGATTGTGGTCTCGGGCGGCATGGAGAGCATGAGCAATGCGCCCTACCTGCTGCAAAAGGCCCGCGGCGGATATCGCGTCGGTCACGACCGCATCATTGACCACATGCTGATGGACGGCCTCGAGGACGCCTATGAGACCGGCCGATCCATGGGCGATTTCGGCGAAGCCGCTGCTGAAGCCTATCAGTTCAGCCGCAAGGACCAGGACGACTATGCCATTGAGACGCTGACGCGTGCGCGCAACGCGGTTCAGAACGGTTCGTTCAAGAAAGAGATCGCACCCATTTCCGTGAAGGAGAAAGCTGGCGTGCGCGTGGTCGAGAACGACGAGCATCCGCTGAAGGTCGATCCCGCCAAGATTCCAAATCTCAAGCCTGCATTCCGCGCCAACGGCACCATCACTCCCGCGGCCTCCTCGGCGAATGCCGACGGCGCTGCCGCGCTCGTGCTCACCCGGCGTTCGATCGCCGAGCGCGACGGCCTTCCGATCCTCGCCGAAATCAAAGGCCATTCGACTCACAGCCAGGCTCCGGACTGGTTCACCACCGCTCCTATTCCCGCAATCCGCAAACTGCTTGAGAAGATCGGCTGGAACGTCGGCGATGTGGATCTGTTCGAAATCAATGAAGCCTTCGCAGTCGTGCCGATGGCGGCTGCGCGCGATCTCGGAATTCCACGCGACAAGCTCAACGTCAACGGCGGCGCATGTGCGCTCGGCCACCCTATCGGCGCAACCGGTGCCCGGCTGATCGTGACGCTCCTGCATGCAATGGAAAAGAATAACGTCAAGCGCGGCATTGCTTCGCTGTGCATCGGCGGCGGCGAAGCAACCGCCATCGCGGTCGAGCGCAAGCTCAACTGACGCCGCACCAACTTGCAATGCGCCGGCGGCTCGTTCCGCCGGCGTCGTAAGTCGCATACCGCAACAAGCGGCTGCGTCGTCCCTCGTCAACCTGTGGTGAGATCGTGAAACGGAACAGCTCCATACGACGCATCGTCGTCACGGGAATGGGTGCAGTCTCGCCGCTTGGAGTCGGCGTGGAAGGCAACTGGTCGCGGCTGATTGCAGGGCAGTCCGGCATCCGCGCCTTGTCAGATAATGTTGCGGCTGACCTGCCGGTGAAAGCGTGCGGTACCGTGCCTGACATGGTGGAAGATCCTGAATTCGGATTCGATCCCGATCGGGCGATCCCGAAGAAGGATCAGAAGAAAATGGATCGCTTCATCCAATTTGCCATGATGGCGGCGGATGAAGCACTCGCACAGGCAGGATGGAAGCCGGACGATGCCCGTTCGCGCGAACGTACCGCCACCATCATCGCATCAGGCATCGGCGGTTTTCCTGCAATCGTCGATGCCGTCCGCACCGCCGATGAACGCGGCGTGCGGCGGCTTTCTCCCTTCACCGTGCCATCGTTTCTGGTCAATCTCGCTGCCGGGCAAGTTTCGATCAAGCATGGCTTCAAGGGCGCGCTGGGCGCGCCGGTGACAGCATGTGCCGCAGGCGTGCAGGCCATCGGCGACGGCGCGCGCATGCTTCTTGCTGGCGAAGCGGACGTGGCCGTATGCGGCGGAGCGGAAGCCTGCATCGACCGTGTCAGCCTCGGTGCATTCGCCGCCGCCCGCGCGCTCTCGACCAACTTCAACGATGAGCCGCAGCGCGCATCGCGGCCTTTCGACAAGGACCGCGACGGCTTCGTAATGGGTGAAGGCGCAGGCATTCTCGTCATCGAAACGCTCGATCACGCACTTGGCCGCGGCGCGACACCGATCGCCGAACTCGTTGGTTACGGCACAACATCGGATGCCTATCACATGACCGCAGGCCCGGAAGACGGCGACGGCGCGCGGCGCTCCATTGAAATCGCGCTCAGGCAAGCCGGAATCTCTCCCCTTGAGGTACAGCATCTCAACGCCCACGCTACGTCGACCCCGGTCGGCGACAATGGCGAACTTGCTGCGATCAAGGCCGTGTTCGGCGCCGAAGGCGGCGTCGCGGTGAGTTCGACCAAATCCGCCACCGGCCACCTTCTCGGTGCGGCGGGCGGGCTTGAGGCCATCTTCTCGGTGCTGGCGCTGCGCGACCAGATCGCGCCGGCAACGCTCAACCTTGATCATCCGGATGCGGCTGCTGAAGGCATCGACCTCGTGCGCGGTGCGGCGCGGCCGATGGCCATCGAGCATGTGCTGTCGAACGGCTTTGGGTTTGGCGGCGTTAATGCGAGCGTCCTGTTCCGCGCGTGGTAGGCCGTTGAGCCGCCGTCAGGGGGACGTGCGCGCCAGCTTCTTGTTCCTCGCGGTGAGATAGTCACGCGTCAGCGCCGTTGCGCCCCGACCGGGTTTGTACATCAGGCCATCGGCAGTAACGGCCCGACCGGACGTCGTGCGCACCACCAGCGGCGCGATCGCGGCCCCGCTGTCGCGGTCGACTGCCACGACCGGCTCATTGCCTCGTCCCACGACCCACCGATCCCCCCACTGCATGATCGCCATAAGGGGGACCTGAAACTCCCTCGTCTTCTGCGTCGGAACATACTCGAATCGCGTTCCGCGCTTGCCGACATCGTTTTGGGTGAGCATTCCTTCCTCGACGAGATGCCGCAGCCGGTCGGTCAGCGTATTCCGCGCAATGCCGAGTGACCGCTGAAACCCTTCAAATGTCCTGACGCCCCTTAGCACATCTCTCAGGATCAACAGAGCCCAGGCATCGCCAAGCATCGCCAGCGACTGTGCGATCGAGCAATTCAGCTGGCCGAAAGCAGGCTCGCGCATGGCAGTCATTTCCTTCATTTAGTTGCTATAACAGACTAGTTGCTTTATCGAACTAACCATACGCGTCTGATCATCAGGCTGCAAGTCAGCGAAACCGGGAGGGCATCGTGCAAAGCGTTCAGATCAATGCATTTGGAAAGCCTTGGGATGTCGTCGAAACCGTTCCCCTTCCCGACCCCGGCGCGCCGGATGTCGGCGAACTTGTAGTCGATATGGAGTTCTCACCGATCAACCCCTCCGACCTCGTGCTGATGCGCGGGCTTTACGGCGTCAAGCCGAAACCGCCAGCACCGGTCGGCGCGGAAGGCGTCGCGCGCGTGGTGAAAGTCGGCGGCGGAGTCAAAAGAATTAAGGAAGGCGACCGTGTGCTCTATCCACGTGGCACGCCAACCTGGGGAACGCGAAGCAAGGTACACGCCGACGGACTTTTCGCCCTGCCCGAACGTGCGGACCCGCAGCAGTTGTCGATGCTGATGGTCAATCCGCCGACCGCGTATCTCCTCCTGACAGAGTATGTGTCACTGAAGAAGGGCGATTGGGTTCTGCAGACCGCCGGTAATTCCGCAGTAGGCCGCGCGGTCATTGCCATCGCAAAACAGATGGGCATTCATACGGTGAGCGTGGTGCGCCGCCCTGAACTGATCGACGAGTTAAAGAAACTCGGTGCTGATGTTGTTCTGGTCGAAGGACCGGATCTGACGAAACGCGTTGCCGAAGCAACCGGGAAAGCGAAGATCATGCTGGCGCTGGATTGTGTCGGCGGTCCTGGCCTGATGGCTGTCAACGACTGTCTCGCAAACGGCGGCACACTGGTCGCCTTCGGCGTGATGAGCGGCGGACCCGGCCCTTTCTTTACTGCACCGAATGTCTTTCGCGATCTGACCCTGAAAGGGTTCTGGCTATTCAACTGGTTCAACAAAAATACGACTGAGCGCGTTGTTGACGTTCAGAAGAAGATGGCCGGCTGGATCGCAGACGGAACGATCTTTACTCCGGTCGCGGCGACTTATCCGCTCTCAGAGTCGAAAACTGCCATCTCGCATGCCGCAAAAAACGCCGGCAAAGTCTTGTTCAGGGGCGGCTGACGAAGCAGCTAGCGCGAAACCATCTCGCGGACCCGCTGCGAGAATTTCTCCACATCGAAGGGTTTTGTAATCATCTCCATGCCCGGCTTCAGGAAGCCCTTGGCCATGGCTGCGCTCTGTGCGTAGCCGGTGACAAACAAAATCCTGAGATCAGGCCTCACCTCGCGCGCATAATCCGCAAATTCGCGGCCGTTCATTCCCGGCATACCAACGTCGGTGACCAGCAGGTCGATCCGGATTTCCTGATTGAGGATTTGGAGGCCTGACGGCCCGTCGGTTGCTTCCATGATCCGGTAGCCTTCGTTCGTCAGCATCTCAGTAATGACGCCGCGAACCACCGGCTCGTCCTCGACGACCAAAACTGTCTCGCCTGATGCACGATTTTTGCCGGGCGAACCGGACGACATCGGCTCCTCTGCGGCATCACCATCATGGCGGGGCAGATAAATCCTGACCGACGTACCGGCCCCCGGCGTGCTGTCAATCATAACGTGACCATTGGACTGCCGGGCGAAGCCATAGATCATTGATAGGCCAAGGCCTGTTCCTTGCCCGATAGGCTTCGTCGTGAAGAACGGATCGAAAGCGCGTGCGACGACATCCGCGGCCATTCCCGTGCCGGTATCCGCCACGTCGATGCAAATATAGTCACCGGGAGACAGCGCGGGATTGTTGGAGAGCACACCGTCAAGACGGGCATTCGACGTCCGAATTGTCAAGCGGCCGCCGCTCGGCATCGCGTCGCGGGCATTGATCGCAAGATTGAGCAGCGCGCTTTCCAACTGATTGGGATCGCAAAGCGTGCTCCACAGTTTTTTCGACGTCTGGATCTTGAGATCGATGATTTCGCCGATCGTCCTGCGCAGAAGATCTTCAAGCGAGCCGATCAGATGATTGGCGTCGATCGATCTTGGACTGAGCGGCTGTCGCCGCGCGAACGCAAGCAACCGATGCGTCAACGCGGCTGCGCGGTTCGCCGATGTCGTCGCGGCATCGATGTAGCGCTCGATATTGTCGGTGTGTCCCTTTGCCAGCCGTATCTTCATCAGTTCGAGCGAGCCTATGATTCCGGTCAGCAGATTATTGAAGTCGTGCGCGATGCCGCCCGTGAGTTGCCCGACTGCCTCCATCTTCTGCGACTGGCGCAGCGCCTCCTCGGTGGATTTCAAGCGCTCGAATGCATCCTTCTCCGCAGTAATATCGCGGGCAACAGCATATATTTTCCTCTCGTCGGGAACGGCGGTCCAGGACAGCCAGCGATAGGAGCCATCCTTGTGGCGGAAGCGATTTTCAAACCGGATCGTCGGTCGACCCTGAGCAAGATGACCAAGCTCAGAATCTATCTTTTTCCGGTCGTCAGGGTGTTCAAGCCATTCCGACGTCTTGTGCAAGAGTTCCGCTTCGCTCCAGCCCAGCGTCGCGGTCCATGCCGGATTAATACTGCGCCACGTTCCATCGATATCGGCTACCAGTAGAAGATCCTGAGAAACATTCCAAATGCGATCCCGCTCGCGGGTCTTTTCCCGAACGCGCTCCGCAAGTGTCGCGTTCAGTGCAGCCAGTTGAGCTTCGGTGGTTTTCTGGTCGTGCACATCGGTGTTGGTGCCAATCCAGCGAACGATCTTGCCGTTTTCATCGCGGGCAGGCACAGCGCGCGCCAGAAACCAGCGAAACGCGCCATCCGCCCGCCGCAGGCGAAATTCGATCTCGTAGGCTTTTCCGGTTCTGATGGCCTGCGCCCATGCCGCGGTTGCCGCCGGAACGTCGTCCGGATGAACCATCCGCCCCCAGCCTTGATCCATCAGTTCGTCGCCGGTCGCGCCGCTATATTCATAGACGCGCGGATTGAACCAGTTGAGCTGCCCGTCAGGCCGGGCCGTCCAGACATGATGCGGCAAAGCCTCTGCCAATGTCCGAAACTCTTCCTCACTCTGACGAAGCGCCCTCTCGGCGGTGATCTGCTCGGTCACGTCGGTATGAGCGCCGACCAGACGGATGGCCTTGCCCGCCTCGTCCCGTTCGATAACCGACTTCACCGAGATCCATCGCACCTGCCCGTCGCTCGGCCGGATGATTCTGTATCTGGCGGTATAGTCTCGTACATCTCCCTTCACCGCGTCGCGAAACTGTTTCTCGGTGGCTTCGCGATCCTCAGGATGAATGCGGCGAACCCAGTCCTCGTGGGTTTCGTTGGACGCATCCGGAGGCAGGCCGTGGATAATCAGGTATTCCGGAGACCGCCGGTTGCGGAAACCGCTCCGCAGATCAACTTCCAGGCCGCCGATCTTGCCGATCTGCTGCACGCGGGCGAGTTCGCTTTCCCTCTCGCGCAACGCAACCGACGCAAGATAATCCTCGGTGACATCGCGGCAGATAACGAGGACACCGCTGATCTTGTCTCCGTCATCGATGGGACTGAACCCATAGGTCCAATAGACCGGCTCCAGCCTGCCGTGGCGCGTCACGGGTACAAGCTGGTTTTCATGCCACGTCGCGCCGCCACCGCTCATGACCTGTTGGATCTGCGGGCCGATGATGTGCCATATTTCGTCCCAGCACTCCCGGCCCCGCTGACCCAGCGCGCTCGGATGCCGCTCCGGCCCCATCGTCCGGCGATAGCCATCGTTGTAGAACTGGATTAGCTCCGGGCCCCACCAGATGAACATCGGATGGTTGGTATTAAGCAGGATGCGAATCGACGTCCGCAGGCTTTGCGGCCAGTTGTCCGGGGGGCCTAGGGGCGTAGCGGCCCAATCGTGCGCACGCATCAGCGCGCCCATTTCGCCGCCCCCGGTCAGGAAATCCGGCGCCATTGAGCGATGGGTATCGAGCATTTTCGGTCTTTTGGGCGCGGCGGTCCGGGATTCCGGCCAGCTGAAACACCTGCCTTAACGGCGGAAAACGCCGGTACGATCAAATGGTTCCAAAGGTTCTTCAATTATATGAAATATCCTCGAAAGACCGTGCGGGAGAAGACCCCTCGCATGGCTGGGGCTTCCTGTTCAGCCCCGTCCGCGTGGCTTAAGACGGAATGTAGAAAACGGAGATCCCAATGACCTTGCCTGCCGTGGATGACCGCAATGCCGATCAGATCGCTTACTGGAACGGTGCCGGGGGCCGGCATTGGACCGACAGGCAGCAGCTTCAAGATATAGTGCTGGCCCCTGTGTCTGAGGTCCTGATCGACCGCGCCAAGGTCAAGACGGGCGAGGCTGTGATCGATGTCGGCTGTGGCTGCGGATCGACATCCTTCGACCTGGCCAAGCGAGTCGGCCCAGGCGGACACGTCAGTGGCATCGATATTTCGGAGCCGATGCTGAGCCGCGCGCGTGAATTGACGCCCCTTGGCGAACCGGTGGAATTCGTGCTGGCCGATGCCACGGTCTATCCCTTTGCGCCGGCTAACACCGACCTGCTGTTTTCTCGCTTCGGCGTCATGTTCTTCGCCCAGCCCTCCGTTTCGTTCGCCAATATGCGCAAGGCCCTGCGCCCCGACGGTCGGCTTGCATTCGCCTGCTGGCGCACGCCGCGCGACAATCCGTGGATGATGCTCGGCTTGCAGGAAGCCTACAAGCACGTGCCGAAATTGCCTGAAGTAAAGCCGGAGGATCCCGGTCCGTTCGCCTTTGCCAGCGAAGAGCGGGTTCATCGCATCCTTGGTGAGGCGGGGTTCATGAACATCGCAATGGAGCGGGTCGACCTGTTGCTCGATATCGCCACCGGCCGTGGGCTTGAAGCCGCAATCGAATCCATACTCGCCATCGGTCCCACCAGCCGCGCTCTTGACGGTCAGCCGCCCGACAAGATCGCGGCAGCAACAGAGTCGATCCGGTCGATGCTGAGGTCGCACCTGAACGGGAATTCCGTTTCTCTCGGCGGCTCGATCTGGATCGTGACCGCAGTAAACGGCCGATAGCCCGGAGTACTCATCGCGGTGGTCAACGCCGCAGTGGAACATATCGATGCGCTCTGCGCTTATTCGTGTTCGATCATGAACTGCGGAGAGGATCATGGCGCGGAAATATTCCAAGGGAGCTGCAAAGAAGGTCAAGCGTGCGATGCATAAGCGCAAAAAAGGCACGCTGAAAAGCGGACGATCGGGCAAGACCGTCAAGAGCCGGAAGCAGGCCATCGCGATTGGCCTTTCAGAAGCGCGCAAGGAAGGAAAAAAAGCACCCGCGAAGAAGTCTGCGAAGAAATCCCGCAAAACCAAAAAGGCAAAGAAAGCAAGGCGAGCCACCTCATAACGATAACGCGCGAACCAAATCCGGCGAGATTGCACTTTTTGAGACTATCCCGAGCGATATTGGGGTTATCCACCCGAACCACGGCTACGCTGCTCGACAAGCTCCCATCCGGCTTTTAGTCTGCGCGCAAAATCCGGAACGGGGCCAAGAGATGTTACGGAGGATCTGTTGCGCGCTGGCGCTCGCGGCTGCGATATCTGTGCAGCCCGCAGCCGGCCTCGCACAGACGGAGGTCAGCACAGAGATTACGTTCTGGAATTCGGTGAAAGACTCGCGGAATCCCGCTGAGATCGTTGCCTATCTCGACAAGTATCCCAACGGTACGTTCGCGCCGCTCGCCAAGATAAGGCTTGAGTCATTGAAACCCAAACCTCCCGCCGAACAGTGGGCCGCCATCAGCTTTGCGGCGCGGGGGGCGTGGGGAGCCGTATGGCAGAAGGCGACCCGCGACGAGGCGGAAGCCAGGGCACTGACCCTGTGCGTCAACAACGGCGGCCGGGATTGCAAAGTATCGTCCACGACCAAATGCGGCGCGATGGCGTTCTATACGGCGCGGCAACGGCGCACCCGCTACTGGGGCGCATATACCGCAGAGGGCTCCACGCTTGGTCAGGCCATCGACGCGGCCTCCGCACGCTGCCGCAACGAGGGACGCAGCCCTTCGGACTGTAATATCCGCGCCTCGTTCTGCGCGGACGGCAGCCATCGGGGCTGATGCGGCGTTTTAAAGAGGCCTTCTAAGCTGCTGGAATTACATCCACAGCCACTGCAAGCTTCTGCTTGCGCGAGCCGACGATGACGCCATCCACCGGCGAGACGTCGGTGTAGTCACGGCCCATGGCCAGAACGACATGATCGTTTCCGATCACCAGATCGTTGGTGGGATCGAACCCGGCCCATCCGATCTCCTCGCCGCACCATACCGACACCCATGCATGTGTCGCGTCCGCACCCTGAAGCCGCGGCCGGCCAGGCGGTGGCGTGGTCCGCAGATAGCCGCTGACATAAGCTGCCGGCAATCCGAGACCGCGCAGCCCGGCGATCATAACGTGCGCGAAATCCTGACAAACCCCTCGCCGCTTGCCGAAGACATCTTGCAGGGGCGTCGAAATCTCGGTGGCCTTGGAGTCGTAAACGAAATCGCGGTTGATCCGCCGCATCAGATCAGCGGCCGAGGCAAAAATGCCGGCGTCTTCCGGAAAACTGTCCGCAGCATAGTCCGTGATCGGCGACATGATCGGGACAAGCGGGCTTGCAAACAGATAGCCCACCGGGGTTGTCGCCGCGAGACCGTTCGACGCGAACGCTGCCTCACGCACCAACGCCCAGGGCGGTGAACTCATTTCGCGGACCGGAGCTGTGCGTGTCACGTCGACCCGTGATCGCGCATCGATGCGAAGCACACGATGCGCGGTCTCGATCACGATGCTCTCGGTGTGAATTCCAAAGAAATCAGTCCTCGACGTGCGCTCCAGAGGAACCGGCTTGATTTCAACGTTGTGAGAGATCAGTTGCTGGCCGTCGCCGCTTCTCGGCTCAAGCCTGAGCGAGCAACGCGCGAAGCTGACCGGGCTTTCGTAGGAATAGGTCGTCACATGACGGATGTCGTAGATCACGCGAACCCCGTCAACTTCTCCGGGCGTGCCGCGCTGCTGCCGTGCGGGAAATAGTGCGAACCAATAGCGTCCGCCAAATTGAGCAGATCCTGCTCGAGCGCGAACAGCGACTTGGTATCGTATTCTTCCGCTTCGCCTGCCGTCATCGCCGCCTGCAGCGTCACAGCCAGACGATGCGGCGGATCGATCAGGCCGCCTTCGCGCATGCTCGGCAGGCTCGCGATGTGTTCGTTGAGGGCCGCGATCTGAAACGCAACCGAGCGCGGGTTATAGGAATCCAAAACGACGAGATCGCGCACCGGTGCCAACAGCGGCCCTACGAGATAACGCGATCGATAGGTGATCTGGCAATCCACCAGCGTCAACAGCAGGTCGAGATCCTCGCCGGTCGCGGCATCATAGGCGAACTGGCGCGCAAAGCGCGTAGTGTTGATCGCGCGTTCCACACGGCGACCCATTTCGAGAAAGCGCCAGCCGGCGGCGCGATTCATGTTCTCTTGCGCAAGGCCTGCGAATGTCGCCAGCGATTGCAAGGCCCATTCGGCAGCTTCGAGCAAGGCTTCGTCGTCCTCGGCCTTCTCCGACAACCGCTCGACCATACCGGTGATCACATGCCAAGCATCGGGCGAAAGCCGCTCGCGCAATGTCGTCGCGGTACGTTGCGCGGAGCGGACCAGTGACAGCGCCGAGCCGAACTTGTCCTTGGCCTGCAGCGCCTGCGCTGCGGTTGTCGCTAGTTTGGCGCGGGCCGACGGCGTTGTTGCGCCCCAGGCCACCAGCAGGCGCTGAATGCGCTCCACCACCGGCTGGATTGGCGACGGGCCCTTGCCGGGTTCTCGTAAAACACCGCCCAGTGCGCGCACCAGCCGCAGCGTGGCTTCGGCGCGCTCCAGGTAGCGGCCCAACCAGAACAAATTGTCCGCCGCACGGCTTGGCACCCATCCCGCGATGCGCTTGATGCGAACGGAGTCGCTCGGCGGCAGCAGCGTTGAGGTGGCGACCTGCTTTTCCGACACGACCCAGACGTCGGCCGCCCGCGCGCCCTCGCCCATCGAGACGGCACGGGCGTCAGGCTGATCCGCGATACGGCAGAAGCCTCCCGGCAGGATTGTCCAGCCGTTCTTCGTGGCGGCCGCAAACACCCGCAGCACGAACGGACGCGGCGAGATATGCCCGTTGTCCCATACCGGCGTGGTAGAGAGACGCACCATCTCCTGCCCGACATAGTCGATGCCGCGCTTGCCGATGGCATCGACCAATTGCGCCCGATCCTTCTTGGACAAAGATGCGGCGACAATCGGACCACGGCCGGGAAAGCCGGGCACGGACTGGCCGTAAGCTCCTTCGATCGCCATTTCATCCAGACGCGACAGCACCTCTTCACGCGCCGACTTCTGTCCGCACCACCACGTCGCGATATGAGGCATCTTCAGGCCTTCGCCGAAGAACCGCTGGCTCAGGCTCGGCAGGAACCCGAGCAGCGTCCGCGCCTCCATCACACCGGAGCCCGGCATGTTGGCCACCGCAACGCCGCCTTTCCGGATGACGTCGATCAGGCCGGGCACGCCGAGCATCGAACGGGCGTCGAGTTCGAGCGGATCGAGGAAATTCGAGTCGACCCGCCGCAACAACACGTCGATCCGCTTCAGCCCAGCCACGGTGCGCACGTGGAGCCGGTCCTCACTCACGGTAAGATCGTCGCCTTCCACCAGCAGGAAGCCGAGATAGCGCGCCAGCGTCGCGTGTTCGAAGTAGGTCTCGTTGGACGTTCCCGGTGTCAGCAGCGCGATGCGCGGCTCGTCGCGATCGGCGATGGCCCGCAGGCTGTCGCGGAAGGCTTCGAAGAACGGCGCAACCCGCTCGACATTCATCGACGTGTAGAGATTCGTCAGAGCGCGCGACAGCACCAGCCGGTTTTCGAGTGCATAGCCCGCGCCGGACGGCGCCTGCGTTCGATCGTTGAGCACCCACCAGCGTCCATCCGGTCCTCGTCCGAGGTCGGCGGCGTAAAGATTGAGATATTGGCCGCCGGGCGGCTTCACGCCGCAAACCGAGCGAAGATATTCACCGCTGCCAGCGATGGCTGCCGCAGGCAATGCACCCTCTGCGACCAGCCGGCCTTCGCCATACAAGTCGCGTAGGATAAGCTCGAACAATTCAGCCCGCTGCGCGACGCCTTCCGAAATCTGCTTCCATTCGACTTCGTCGATCAGCAGCGGCAGATGGCTGAGCGGCCACATCCGGTCCGCCGCATCGCCGGGCGCCCGATAGGTAACCCCGGCCTCGCGCATATGCTGGTCGGCAGACGCGAAACGGCGTTCGATCTCGCCCGGAGCAAGCTCGGAGAAAGCATCGAAAAACCGCGTCCAGACCTCGCGGGGCTCGCCCTTGGCATCGAGAAATTCGTCCGGAATTCCGGCCAGCGGCGTGTAACCGCGCGTGCAATCCAGAAGATCGCGCTGGTCCCGCCGCACCGCCGTTTCTCCGCCGTCCGTATTCGCCATTCCGACTCGCCTTCTGCCCTTCGCGACAACTTCGCTGATTATCGCGGTCGCCTCAATGCGGGAGTGGGGTCCGAAGGTCCAGAGTCAGGGGGAATTCGAGGGTTCGTTCCTCCGGGGGCACCTCGATCTGGCCCGGTGTATGGCCATGATCCTGAAAGCGGGCCAGCCGCCGCGCCTCGGCTTCGTAGCTGTTGACCGGTTTTGTCTCGTAACTGCGGCCTCCGGGATGGGCGACATGGTAGACGCAACCACCCTGCGAACGGCCGCTCCACGTATCGAGAATGTCGAAGGTCAGCGGCGCGTGGACCGGAATGGTCGGGTGCAGCCCCGAAGACGGCTGCCATGCCTTGAAGCGAACACCCGCCACCGCCTCCCCGGAACGGTCGGTGTTGGTCATCGGCAGGCGGCGGCCATTGCAGGTGATAACGTGCCGTCCCTCCACATAGCCATTGACCTTGACCTGCAAGCGCTCGACGGACGAATCGACATACCGCACCGTGCCGCCGCCGGAGTTCTCCTCGCCGAGAACGTGCCAAGGTTCCAGCGCCTGCCGCAGTTCGAGCGTCACGCCGCCATGCTGCACGACGCCGAACAAGGGAAAACGAAACTCAAGCTGCGCCTCGAACCATTCCGGTTCGAAGTCGTATCCGGCCTGTTTCAGGTCTGACAGTACATCCTTGAAATCTTCCCAGAGGAAATACGGCAGCATGAAGCGATCGTGCAATGTCGTGCCCCAGCGCATGAAGCGGCCATCCTGTGGCTCGCGCCAGAACTTCGCGATCAGTGCGCGAATGATGAGTTGCTGCGCCAAGCTCATGCGCGCATCAGGCGGCATCTCCAGCGCGCGGAATTCGACCAGACCAAGACGGCCGGTCGGACTATCCGGCGAATAAAGCTTGTCGATACAAATCTCCGCGCGGTGGGTGTTACCGGTGATGTCCACCAAAAGATGCCGGAATGTGCGGTCGACCAGCCAGAGCGGGACCTTCTCGCCTTTCGGCGGAATCTGGGCGATGGCAATTTCAAGTTCGTAGAGCGCGTCATGCCGCGCCTCATCGATGCGTGGCGCCTGACTGGTCGGGCCGATGAACATGCCCGAGAACAAATACGACAGCGACGGATGGCGCTGCCAATACAGCACCACGCTCTTGAGCAGATCGGGCCGCCGCAGGAACGGCGAGTCCGCAGGCGTGCTGCCGCCGACCACGACATGATTGCCGCCACCGGTGCCGGTGTGGCGACCGTCGATCAGAAAACGATTTGCGCCGAGGCGGACGTGCGTAGCCTCCTGATAAAGGCTGATGGTGGTATCGACGATCTCGCGCCAATTCTTCGCCGGATGGATGTTGATCTCGATCACGCCAGGATCCGGCGTCACCTTGATGACTTCGATCCGCGGATCGTAAGGCGGCGCATAGCCTTCGACATGAACCTGAATTTTCATATCCTCGGCAGTCGCCTCCACCACCGCGATCAGTTCGAGATAGTCTTCGAGCTTCTCGACTGGCGGCATGAATGCACAAAGAATGCCGTCGCGAATTTCGATCGACAGCGCCGTGCGGACCCCGCCCTTGCCGCCGGCGTGTTGCTCCTGAATGAACTGGCGCGGCGCGCCATCCATCTGTGCACCATCGTCGAATACCGCAGCCTGAGTCATCGGCTCGGCCGGCGGAACACCGGCCTCGAACGTCGGTAAGTCCTCGCGCGGGGCCATCGGGTCCTGCTCGACAATATAGGGATAGTCCTCCGGCGGAATCCATTGCAGCGAACTCATCGGCAGCCGCAGTCCAAGCGGAGAATCGCCCGGCATCAGGAACAGATTACCGCGCCGCAGATTCCATTTCTCGCTGCGCCAGCGGCTCGCGGCTTTCGCGTTCCAGCGCTGCACCGGCAACACGAACCCGCGCGGCACGTTCAGCCCCTGCTGGAATATCTGCGCCATGCGCGAGCGCTCTTCCGGATCGGCTAATTTGGAGTCGCTCGGATCGACATTGCCGGGAAGGCTGTTTTCCTTCAGCAACCAGTGCGCCTGATCCTCATAGGCAGGCAGCACATTCCCCGCATCGACGCCAAGCTTCTCCGCGACATTTGCCGCGAATTTCTCCGCCTGCTCGATCTTCGCCGAACGCGGTCCCTCCATCGGCGCGATCAGATCGGGATTGCGCCAGATCGGCACGCCATCCTTGCGCCAATAGAGGCCGAATGCCCAGCGCGGCAGGCTTTCGCCCGGATACCATTTGCCCTGCCCGTAATGCAGCAAGCCGCCCGGCGCAAACCGCGTGCGCAGACGGCGGATCAGATCGTCGGCGATGCCCCGCTTGGTAGGACCGACAGCCGATGTATTCCACTCGGCGCCTTCCATATCGTCCAGCGACACGAACGTCGGCTCGCCGCCCATCGTGAGGCGCACGTCATCGGACGCAAGGTCGGCATCGACCTTCTCGCCCAACGCGTCGAGACGCTTCCATGAGTCATCCGAGAACGGCTTGGTAATGCGCGGCGCTTCGTTGACGCGCGTGACCTTCATCTCGAAGCCGAATTCGACATTGGCCGAACTGACGTTGCCGCTGATCGGGGCAGCGGTCCGATAGTGTGGGGAAGCGGCTACGGGAATATGGCCCTCACCGGTCAGCATGCCGGACGTCACGTCGAAGCCGATCCATCCCGCGCCGGGCAGATAGACTTCTGCCCATGCGTGCAGATCGGTGAAGTCGGCCTCGACCTCGCGAGGGCCTTGCAGCGGATCGATGTCCGGGCGCAACTGAATGAGATAACCGGAGACGAAACGCGTTGCCAATCCAAGATGGCGCAAGGCCTGAATCAGAAGCCACGCAGAATCGCGGCAGGACCCCGCACCGCTTTGCAGCGTTTCCTCAGGCGTCTGGATGCCCGGCTCCATGCGGATGACGTAGCTGATCTTCTCGCGCAGTTTCGCGTTGAGATCGACAAGGAAGTTCACCGTGTTGGTCGGTTCGCGTGGAATGCCCGCGAGATACTGCGCAAGCAATGGCTTGACTGGCTCCGTCTTCAGATAAGGCGCGAGTTCGTCGGCGAGATCGGACGGATACTGAAACGGAAAAGTTTCCGCATAAGGCTCGACAAAGAAGTCGAACGGATTGACCACCGCCATGTCGGCGATGAAGTCGACCTCGATCTTGAATTCATTTGTCGTCTCGGGAAACACAAAGCGTGCAAGCCAGTTGCCCTGCGGGTCCTGCTGCCAGTTGACGAAATGCTTCTCGGGCAGAACCTTCAACGAATAGCTGGAAACGCGGGTACGCGTATGAGGCGCCGGCCGCAGCCGGATGACCTGCGGCCCCAGGCTAACGGGCTGGTCATATCTATAGTGGGTGACGTGATGCAGGGCGACGGCGATGGACACGGCGCAACAACCTCGATGGCTTGTTTTTTGAGCAGAACACCTGACCAAGCCTCTATCAAGCGCTAACAACCGGCACGGACTGCCTAACGCACTGGCAAATCAAGGTTTCGTGCCGAAATACCGAGCGACTTGATCCGCGATGCCAGCGTGGTCGGCTTGACCGCAAGCAGGTTCGCTGCGCCGTCCTTGCCGAAGACCTTGCCGCCGGACGCTTTCAGAGCGGCCAGAATGTTGTTCCGTTCGTGCTCCCGCATCTCATCGTCGGTCAGGATGACTGCGGGCGCACCGTTTTTGGGTCGGCGCGATGCAGTGGGGAGCTCGGCTCCGCCCTGCGGGATCGGCAGGTCGATCCGCAGACGGCCGTTCTGGGCGAGAATGGCGGCGCGCTCGATCACGTTCTGCAATTCGCGCACATTGCCGGGCCAGTCGTATTGCATCAGGCGGCGGACGTCTCCTTCCGACAGCCGGAGGTCCGACTTGAAGGATTTGCTCTCGCTGGTGAGGAAGTGCTGCGCCAAGAGCGGAATATCCTCGCGGCGGTCGCGCAGCGGCACGGTCTCGACTGGAAACACATTGAGCCGGAAATAGAGATCTTCGCGGAAGCGCCCCTGCCTCACCTCCTGTTTCAACTCGCGATTGGTCGCAGCAATGACACGGACGTTGACGGCGCGCGTGCGCTCCTCACCCACGCGTTCGAAATGCCCCTCCTGCAACACACGCAGCAGTTTGCCTTGAAGCTCCAGCGGGATTTCGCCGACCTCGTCCAGAAACAGCGTGCCGCCGTCGGCCAGTTCAAACCGGCCGATGCGATCGCGCAGCGCGCCGGTGAATGCGCCCTTCACATGACCGAAGAACTCGCTCTCGAACAGTTCGCGCGGGATCGCCGCGCAGTTGACGCGGATCAGCGGACGATCACTGCGCTGGCTCGCTTCGTGAATGGCGCGTGCGATTAGTTCCTTGCCGGTGCCCGATTCGCCGGTAATCATCACGGTGGCGTCGGTAGGAGCGACGAGACTGACCTGCCGCAGCGTCTTCTGTACCGCCGCGGTGCGGCCGATGATGCCGCGCGGATTGGTCTCGGTGCGGATTTCCTCCTGCAAATAAGCGTTTTCCTGCTCCAGCCGCTCGCGCAACTGGTCAACTTCGGACAGTGCCGCACGCAACTTCTCGTCCGCCTCGCGCCGCTGGCTGACATCGCGGAATACGATGACCGCGCCAACCACAACACCGCGATCGCGGATAGGCGTAGAGGTATATTCAACCCAGACCGGCGTGCCGTCCTTGCGCCAGAACACTTCGTCATTCACTTGATGCACCGCGCCGTCGCGGAACGCCGCGTAGATCGGGCAATCCTCGTGCGGATAGTGCCGCCCGTCGTGATGGGTGTGATGCACAGTCGAGTGAATATCGGTGCCGACCAGTTCCTCCGCCGACCAGCCGAGGATGCGCTCCGCCACCGGATTGACGAATGTAGTTTTTCCCTCCGCATTGACGCCGTAGATTCCCTCGCCCGCCGCACGCAGAATCAACTGGTTCTCGCGTTCGATGTCGCGGAACACGCGCTCGACCCGCTGCCAAGCAGCGATTCCGCCGCGCATGTGATCCTCCGCCGTCGCATCGACCAGCCGCCGCCGGCGCTGGTCGAGATCGTTCATCGCCAGCAGCACCAGCGGCGTACCATCACGCGGGATCAGCGAGCCGGTGTATTCCAGACGGAGTTCATTGCCTGCGGCATGGCGGGGCGTCAGGGAGGCCGTCCAGAACGAGCCCTTGTCGAATACAGCCTGGGTGAAAACGATCAGCGCCGGCACCTGCCCGGCGTGCAGCGCGCTGATCTTCATCTGCCGCAGCAGCGCGCGGTCATAACCAAGTAACTTGCAAGCTGCAGCGTTGGTATCGACGATGCGATCCATGTGCGGGTCCACGAGCATCATCGGATCCGCCGCAAAATCGAAGGCCGCGCCCCACATGCCAGGATCGCTCGGGGGCGCAGTGGATAAGGCAGCGTCCATCATCCCTCACTACGAAATATCGTAATTAACTTACGATTTTTCGTATACCACGAATTTTCGTAACCGGCAATGTTACCGCTGTGGCGCAAAGACATCAGGAAATCCAGCAAAATTCGACGTGGCACAGCCTTTGCGTAGTGAGCACAAACATCACGCTGGAGGCTTCCATGTCCACCTTCGACAATCCGTTCGATCCCAACCGCCGGCTTTCCTCTTTCGGCTGCACGTGCGGCCAACATGCCAGTGGAGCGGAACACGAGGCCGCGCTTCAGGTGCAGCCCGCGTGCTCACAGAGCGACGAACAGCGCTACGAAGGCGTAGTCGCCTCAGCTGTCATGCGCGCAATGTTTCCGCAGGATGCCGCGCGCCGCGCCTTCCTGAAATCGGTCGGTGCGGCCACCGCCGTCGCGGCAGTCTCGCAATTCTTCCCGCTGAAGACCGCGACCGAAGTTTTCGCCCAAGGCGCGCCGCTGGAAAAGAAGGATCTCAAGGTCGGCTTCATTCCTATCACCTGCGCCACACCGATCATCATGGCCGCGCCGATGGGCTTCTACGCCAAGAACGGCCTGAACGTCGAAGTCATCAAGACCGCCGGCTGGGCGGTGATCCGCGACAAGACCGTCAACAAGGAGTACGACGCTGCGCATATGCTGTCTCCGATGCCGCTGGCGCTGACCCTTGGCGCGGGATCGAACCCGGTTCCCTACACAATGCCGGCGGTCGAGAATATCAACGGCCAGGCCATCACATTGTCCCTCAAGCACAAGGACAAACGTGATCCTAAGGACTGGAAGGGATTCAAGTTCGCGGTGCCATTCGACTACTCGATGCACAACTATCTCTTGCGCTACTATCTTGCCGAGCACGGTCTCGATCCGGATACCGATGTGCAGATCCGCGCCGTGCCGCCGCCGGAAATGGTCGCCAACCTGCGCGCCGACAATATCGACGGCTTCCTCGGCCCCGATCCGATGAACCAGCGTGCGGTCTACGACAACGTCGGCTTCATCCACATCCTGACGAAGGATATCTGGGAAGGCCATCCGTGCTGCGCCTTCGCAGCCTCGAAGGAGTTCGTCACCACGATGCCGAACACCTACGCCGCGTTGTTGAAGTCGATCATTGACGCCACCGCTTTCGCCCACAAGGCCGAGAACCGCAAACAGATCGCCGAAGCCATCGCGCCGGCGAACTACCTCAACCAGCCTCAGATCGTGCTTGAGCAAATTCTCACCGGCACCTTCGCGGACGGTCTCGGCAACATCGTCCAGCAGCCGAACCGTGTCGATTTCGATCCGTTCCCTTGGCAATCGTTCGCGATCTGGATCATGACGCAGATGAAGCGCTGGGGTCAGATCAAGGGAGACGTGGATTACAAAGGCGTCGCCGAGCAGGTCTATCTCTCCACCGACACCGCCAGGCTGATGAAGGATGTCGGCATGTCGCCGCCGGCCACCACGACAAAGAGCTTCGCCGTGATGGGCAAGACCTTCGATCCGGCCAAGCCAGAAGAGTATCTCGGCAGCTTCAAGATCAAGAAGGCGAACTGACGCATGTCCTCGTTAAGGCTCCGCGCCGCGGTGGTGTCGGTCGCAATATTCCTGGCCTTCATCGGCGCGTGGCATCTCGCCACGCGCAGCACATCCGCTGTTGCAACGATGAGTCCGGAATACGCCAAGCTGATGGGTCTCAATGCCACGCAGGGCAAATCGGCGATGCCGGGGCCGCTCGATGTCGGAGCAAAGCTCTGGGAACATATCAGGCGTCCGTTCTATGACAACGGACCGAATGACAAGGGTCTCGGCATCCAGCTCGGCTATTCCATTGCGCGGGTGATGCTCGGCTATCTGCTTGCTGTACTGGTCGCCATCCCGCTCGGATTTCTGATCGGCATGTCGCCGCTACTCAGCAAGGCGCTCGATCCCTTTATCCAGATCCTGAAGCCGATCTCCCCGCTCGCATGGATGCCGCTGGCGCTTTACACCATCAAGGATTCCAGCCTGTCGGCGATCTTTGTCATCTTCATCTGTTCGGTGTGGCCGATGCTGGTCAACACTGCGTTTGGCGTCTCAGCCGTGCGCAAGGAATGGATCAACGTCGCCCGCACGCTTGAAGTCGGCAATATCCGCCGTGCCTTTACCGTGATCCTGCCCGCAGCCGCGCCGACGATCCTGACCGGTATGCGCATCTCCATCGGCATCGCCTGGCTCGTCATCGTCGCCGCCGAAATGCTCGTGGGCGGCACCGGCATCGGCTATTTCGTCTGGAACGAATGGAACAACCTGTCGATCACGAATGTGATCATTGCCATCTTCGTCATCGGTCTTGTCGGTATGATCCTTGACCAGATACTCGCGCGATTCACGCGCATGGTCACGTTCCCGGAGTGAGATGATGGTCGAGAAATTCATCTCCATCGAAGGCATCGCCAAGCGTTATCCCGCACCGAATGGCGTAGCGACCAGCATTTTCGAAGACCTATGGTTGTCGATGCCGCGCGGCGAATTCGGCTGCGTGATCGGTCATTCCGGGTGCGGCAAGACCACAGTGCTGAACATCCTTGCCGGGCTCGATGAACCGTCTGAGGGCACCGTCATCGTCGATGGCCAAGCCATCGAAGGCACCAGCCTCGACCGCGCCGTGATCTTTCAAAGCCACGCGCTGCTGCCGTGGCGCACGGTGATGGGCAACGTCGCTTACGCAGTGACGTCAAAATGGCGCAAATGGGACAAGGTGCGGGTCCGTGCCCACGCGCAAAAGTTCATCGACATCGTCGGCCTCACCGGCTCCGAGCACAAGCGTCCGTCCGAACTGTCCGGCGGTATGAAGCAGCGCGTCGGCATTGCCCGCGCGCTTTCCATCATGCCGAAGATCATGCTGATGGACGAGCCATTTTCCGCACTCGATGCGCTGACGCGTGGCACGCTGCAGGATGAAGTCCGCCGCATCTGCCTGGAGACCGGCCAGACCGCCTTCATGATCACCCATGACGTCGACGAGGCGATCTATCTCGCTGACAAGATCTTCCTGATGACCAACGGTCCCGGCGCGGTGCTCGCTGAAGTTTTGGAAAATCCCCTGCCGAAGAATCGCGGTCGCATCGATCTGCACCGGCATCCGCACTACTATGCACTGCGCAACCACATCATCGATTTCCTGGTCACGCGCAGCAAGACGTTCGCCCAGACGGCAAATAATCACGATCCCCGCAACGTGCCGGTGGTGCGTCCGGGCTTCGCAGAACCGGCGATCGTCGCCACAAACACCCCCATGGACAAGCCGCAAGCCGGTCAAGCCAGCGCACGATAAATTGTTAAAACTGGAGAATGAGAATGAAGCGATCCGACCTCACCGAAAAGCTGCTCGACATCAAGCGTGAGAAGGGCTGGACGTGGAAACACATCTGCGAACAGATCGGCGGGCACTCCGAGGTCCTGGTGGTCGGCGCGATCCTCGGCCAGATGAAACTCACCAAGCCGCAGGCGGAGAACGCCGCCAAACTGTTCGGTCTATCCAAGGTCGAACAGGCGATGATCAACGAAGTTCCGATGCGGGGCGAAGGCGTGCAGATGCCGCCGACCGACCCGTTGATCTATCGCTTGTATGAGTTGGTAATGGTTAACGGTCCGGCGTGGAAGGCGCTGATCGAGGAGGAATTCGGCGACGGCATCATGTCCGCAATCGATTTCGACATGGACATGGAACGCCTGGCCAATCCGAAAGGCGACCGCGTCAAGATCACAATGTCGGGCAAATTCCTGCCGTACAAATACTACGGCGCGACCGGCAACCACCAGGAATACGGCTTCAAGGAAGGCTAGCTCACGGCATCAGGCGGATGGCGTCGTTGAAGAAGTCCGGACCGCCGAAATTTCCGGACTTCAACGCCATCACCGCCTCGCCCCGGCTCCAGCCGACACAGCGAAGCGCCGGCACGCCGGTGGCGATTTCCGGCCCAACCAGAAACGCCGGGATGCCAAGGCGATCGACCACGGCACCCGACGTCTCGCCGCCGGCAATCACCAGACGCCGCACGCCGGCTACAACAAGCCCTTCGCTGATCGCGGCCATCGCCTGCTCGATGGCGTGACCCGTCGCGTCGCGGCCGTGCTTGGCCTGAAGTGTTGCCACCTGATCGGGCGTCGAACTGCTGGCGATGAGAATCGGCCCTTTGCCAAGGTGCTCGCGCGCCCAGGCCAGCGCGCGTTCTGCACCGCCTGCACCTGACACAATCTTTTCTGGATCGAGCCGCAGCACCGGCATCGATTTCTCGGCCTGCGTTACCTGCGCCAGTGTTGCCTGCGAGCAGCTTCCGGCGAGACAGGCCACCGGGCCGCCGATCGCCTTTTGGTCGATGCTGGATGAAATCGCCTTCACCCTGCCCGATGCGACGAGACCGCGCGCAAGACCAAGCCCCATTCCGGATGCGCCAACCGACAAGCGATGACCGAGCGCCACCTTGCCAATGGTTTCAAGCTCGGGATCGAACACCGAGTCGATGATGGCGGCACTGACGCCCTGTTTCGCAAGCTTCGTAAGACGCGCGCGGATCGCGTCCGGGCCCTTCGCAACGGTCGCAAGATCGACAAGACCGACCCTGGACTTGCTCTGCCGCGCCAAAACCCGCACCAGATTGGAATCGTGCATCGGATTGAGCGGATGATCCTTCAACGGGCTTTCGTTCAGCGGTACGCTACCTACAAACAAATTACCCTGATAGACCGTGCGTTCGGTGCCGGGAAACGCTGGCGTCACCAGCACGATGGGGTCGCGGGAGTCCGCCTGCAGTGCATCCATCACCGGGCCGATATTGCCTGCATCGGTGGAATCGAAAGTCGAGCATATCTTGAACAGAACGTGCGACGCGCCGCGCGCCCGTAGCCACTTGTCCGCCTCCCGCGATCGCACTACCGCCTTCGATGCGTCGATGGAGCGGCTTTTCAGCGACACCACAACGGCATCGACCTCCGGCATCGCCAGCGCGTCGTCCGGTACTCCGATGGTCTGCACGGTGCGCAACCCGCAGCGGGTTAGCATGTTGGCGAGATCGGACGCGCCGGTGTAGTCGTCCGCGATGCAGCCGAGCGCCAGCGTCATGCGCGCACTCCGGCTTTTCCCTTGGCCGCGTAGGGCGCGAACCAGCCGAGGCCTTCGACGGTATTCCCCTTCGGCCTGTATTCACAGCCGATAAAGCCGTTGTAGCCCAACCGGTCCAATTCATCGAACAGGAATGGATAGTTCAGTTCCTCACCAGCCGGTTCGTTACGCGAGGGCACGCTCGCGATCTGGATATGACCGATCATCGGCATCATCTTGCGCAGCGCCATGGTCACGTCGCCGCGGACAATCTGCCGGTGATAGATGTCGAACTGCAATTTCAGGTTAGGCAGCTTCAAGTCGTCAATCACTTCGGCGGCGAAATCGAAATCGTTGAGGAAATATCCCGGCACATCGCGCGGATTGATTGGTTCGATGACCAGATCGAGGCCTTCCTTGCCCAGCGCCTCGGCGGTCCATGCCACACCACGGCGAAACGACTCGACTGCCTTCGGATCACCGCGATCCGCGATACCCGCCATCAGATGCAAGCGTTTGACGCCGGTTGCTTTCGCATAAGGCAGCGCCTGCTTCACGCTGGCCTGCAAATCCGCAAATCGATCCGGCAAAGCGGCGAAACCACGTTCGCCTTTGCTCCAGTCGCCCGGAAACAGGTTGAACAGCGCCTGCGTCAGGCCGTTGCGATGCAGCCGTTCGCCGACCTCTTCCGCCGGATAGTCGTAAGGAAACAGAAATTCGACAGCGTTGAAGCCCGCTTTCGCCGCCTCATCGAAGCGATCCAGGAAAGGCACCTCGTTGAACATCATGCTGAGATTGGCGGCAAAGCGGGGCATCGGACGTTTCCCTGTTCTTGTTGATTGATTATTGGCCGGGCAGCTTGGTTCCGGTGACACTGGCATACATCCGCGCGACAGAGGCATCGTCATCGCGGCCCATCCCCGCCGCCGATGTCATCAGAAACATCTGCAACGCCGCCGCCGAGACCGGCACCGGGAATTTCGCGGTGCGCGCCATGTCCTGAATGATGCCGAGATCCTTCACGAAAATATCCACCGCGCTACGCGGAGTGTAATCGCCGTCGAGTACATGCGGCATGCGGTTCTCGAACATCCACGAGTTGCCGGCGGATGCAGTGATGACCTCATAGACCTTGCGGATGTCGAGACCCTGTTTGGCCGCGAAGGCAATCGCCTCGCTGGCGGCGGCGATATGCACGCCGGCCAGAAGCTGATTGATCATCTTGAAGGCTGCGCCCTGCCCGGCGTCGTCGCCGAGTTCGTAGAGCTTCGCCGACATCGCATCGAGCGCAGACCGCGCTTTCGCGAACGCGGCCTTGCTGCCGGACGCGAGAATGGTCAATTCTCCCTGCGCGGCGCGTTGCGCCCCGCCGCTGATCGGCGCATCGAGATAATGTCGCCCGGTCGCTTCAAGCTGCTTCGACAGACGCCTCGCAATGTCGGGGTCCATGGTGGCGGAGGAGATGAAGACGGCATCCTTCGGCAGGATTTCGGCAACGCCGTCCTGGCCGAACAGGATTGTTTCAGTCTGCGCTGCATTGACCACGACACTAACAACAGCATCAGCGTCGCGGGCAGCTTCCGCCGGAGTCGCGGCCCCGCGCCCGCCTTGGGCCACCCATTTGGCGACCGTATCTGGCGCGACATCGCAGCCCGCCACATCGAACCCGGCTCGCTTCAGCGACAGCGCCATGCCGAAGCCCATCGAACCGAGGCCGATAACTCCAATACGTCCCGCGGGCATGCCACTCCCCAGTTTGTTGCGTGCCCGCGCATTCGACGGCGGGCGGTTAACCGCTTGGTAGCATGGCTTGCGGCGTCGCCAAAATGGCGTTTGAGCGAGGCCCGAAACCGTGGGAAAAGCGACCGCAAAAGGATGGCCGAATGACCGAAACCAGGCTCCGCGAGCAGATTTGCCTCTATGGACGCTCGCTATTCGAGCGGGGACTGACCCCGGGATCGTCCGGAAACATCAGCGTCCGGCTCGACGACGGCGGTTGGCTGGTCACGCCGACCAACGCCTCGCTGGGCTTCCTCGACCCGGCACAGATTTCCCGGCTGGATGCCTCAGATCGGCTGTTATCGGGAGATGCGCCTACCAAGGAAATCCCGCTGCATGCGGCTCTTTACGAAACGCGGCGCACCGCACGCGCCATTGTGCACTTGCACTGCGCCCACTGTGTCGCGCTGTCGATGCTGCCCGAGATCGATCCGCGCGCCGCATTGCCGCCTCTGACGCCCTACTACGTGATGCGTTGCGGCGCGACGGCGCTGCTTCCCTATTATCGTCCGGGCGACGCAGCGGTGGGCGACGCCATTCGCGGATTGGCGGGCCAGTATTCCTGCGTGCTGCTGTCAAATCATGGTCCGGTGGTCGCCGGTGACACGCTGGAAGCGGCCGTCTTTGCCACCGAAGAGCTGGAAGAAACGGCGAAGCTCTATCTGATGCTGCGGGGCACGAACCCGCGCACGCTCACGCCAGAACAGGTCGCCGATCTGGTTTCAACGTTTCAAGTTTCCGTGCCGATTTCCGGCGGCGGCAAAAGTCCCGAATGACAAACACACCCGACAATTGAACACGGGACGGGCGGTCGCGATCAACGAAACGTCATGGCTGCATATTGGACGCTCGAGACTCCACGAGTTGGACCGTGGAAAGGCCCGCTTCGCGGCTTCAATAGTAACACGACCGACGACACCGATGAGGTAGAACGGCTCGCCGCATGCGATGCGCTGATTTCGTTACTTCGCACTCGCAAATCACGATTGCGCGATAAAATTTTTCAATGCTGCGCCGCCAGAATGATTTGCGCCCGGATCGTCTTGCGTCCGCGCAAACCTGCGATAGGCTCTGGCTCGTAAAACGTCAAAAAGCCTAACCCCCCGGGAGGAGTAAGACTATGTTTTACGCTTTCAAACGCCATGCTCTGAATTCGGTCGCTGTTGCAGCATTTTTCTGCGCATCGGCAATGTCGGCGTCAGCCCAGTCACCTAACAACAATCTCGACAAACTCGGCAACTTTCAGAAAACCGGCGTCACGGAAATTCCGACCGTGCCGCAGACTGGCCGCAAAGTAGATGCGATCAAGGCCAATCTCGCCAAGATCAAGCTTCCGCCGGGCTTCAAGATCAGCCTTTATGCCCTTGTCCCTGATGCTCGTCACATTGCCGTGGGGCCGCAGGGTGTCGTAACGTTTGTCGGCACGCGCAAGAGTAAGGTCTATGCTGTTACGGACCGCGGCAAGGCCGGCTTTGCGGAAGAGGTCAAAGAGTTCGCACCGTCGGTCAACTTCACCATTCCCAATGGCGTCTGCTTCTCCAAAGACGGTTTCCTGTTCGTTGCTGAACAGAATCGCGTTCTGAACTTCCCCGCGGCCGAATTCTTCTACGAAAGCCCCGACATCGCCGTGGCGGTCGTCGTTCCGCAAGGCGAGCTGATTCCGAAAGATGACGAAAGCTTCAATCACACTGCGCGGGTGTGTCGCGTCGGTGCGGACAACAAGCTGTATATCTCCCTCGGCCAACCCTTCAACGTGCCGGCAAAGGACAAGCTCGACGGCTTTGCGAAATACGGCATCGGGGGCATCATCCGGATGGATCAGGACGGCAAGAACCGCGAGGTTTATGCCGGCGGCGTTCGCAATTCGGTCGGCATGGACTTCAATCCGAAAAACAACCAGCTTTGGTTCACGGATAACCAGGTCGATGGCATGGGCGACAACATCCCGCCCGGCGAACTGAATCGCGCGACGCAAATGGGACAGAACTTTGGCTTTCCCTATTTCGGTGGCGGCAAGGTCCGCACTGTCGAATACAAGACCGATACGCCACCCGCCAATGTGGTCTATCCCGAAGTGGAGATGGATGCTCATGCCGCCGACCTCGGCATGACGTTCTATAACGGCAAGTCTTTCCCGGCCAAATATCGTGGCGGCATTTTCTCGGCCCAGCATGGGTCTTGGAATCGCACCGATCCTGTCGGCGCGCGCGTAATGTTCACTTCGCTCAAGGCAGATGGCAGCGCCGACAAGACCGAAGTCTTTGCTTCAGGATGGCTGACGCCGGACGGAGAATACACCGGGCGACCGGTCGATATCGCGACGCTGAGGGATGGCTCCCTACTCGTCTCAGATGATCTCGCCGGCGCGCTTTACCGGATCACCTACGACGGCAAGTAAATCCCGACTAGACTTTTCAGAACGCGCCGCGAGACAGGTTACAAACCCGTCTCGCGGCGGTTGCCTTCAAGGCTTCGTCGCGTGATGGCGCAAGGGAAATAGAAATGATCGTGCGTGGCGTTGCCAGTTTGTTGATCCTCAGTGTGCTGGTTGTCTCTACAGGCGCGGTTCACGCCGCCGATGCCAGGGCAGGCCGCAAGAAGGCGCAGATGTGTGCGGCCTGTCATGGAATCGACGGCCTTTCCAAAATGCCGGTCGCGCCCAATATCGCCGGTTCGCCTGCGATGTATCTCGAGAAACAGCTCAAAGCCTTCCGCTCCGAGGAGCGCAAGGACGAGACCATGAACGTCGTGGCAAAGCCGCTGTCCGATGCGGACATCGCCGATCTGGCCGCTTGGTATTCAGGATTGACGGTCGATGTCACTTTACCGAATTAATCGGGAATGCTTGCGATATATCGTCCATGGCTGCGATCACCGCATCCCTCACACCGGTATCGTAAAGCGAGTGGCCAGCGGCCTCGACCATTTTCAGTTTCGCATCGGGCCATCTTGCCAGTAGCGCTTGCGCGGTCGATGGGGGGCAGAGCAAATCGTAACGGCCCTGAACTACAATTCCGGGAATGCCTTTCAAACGGGCGGCGTTGTCCAGAAGCTGTCCGGGCCTCATGAAGCAGTTGTTCCGGAAGTAATGCGCCTCCATAAACGGCGTCGATGGAAGTCCTCGCGAGGCATTGTTTACAGCGGCAAGATCGAGCCGCGTTTTCGAGGGTTTGTGCTCCGACAGGATGCGCTCGGTATCGTGCCATGCGCGGGCCGCCGGTCCATGCGCCGCCGGATCGGCATCGAGAATACGCCGCCAATAGGCATCAAGTGGCAGGTCCCTTTCTGTGACCGGAAGCAAGCCAAGAAAGTCATCGCTCAGTTCGGGATAAATACGCGGCAGATTGACAAGAAATGCGCCTTCCAGTTCCTCACGCGTCCCGAGAAATGTCGAACGCAGAACGATGCCGCTGACGCGTTGCGGATGTGCCTGCGCGTAAGCAAGCGCCAGCGTCGCTCCCCACGATCCGCCCACCACCAGCCATCGCTCGAAGCCAAGGCTTTCGCGAATCACCTCCATGTCCGCGATCAGATGCGGCAGGGTGTTTGCTTCAAGCGATCCTTTCGGACGGCTCCTTCCCGCTCCGCGCTGATCGAACAGCACCGCATGAAAGCGCAGTGGATCGAACAGACGCCGATGATCGGGCTGGCAGCCGCTGCCGGGGCCGCCGTGCAGATAGACAGCAGGAATGCCGTCAGGGCGGCCGGCAGTTTCTACGTAAATTTCGTGGCCGTCGCCCACCGCAAGATGTTGCGCAGTGAGGGGCGCAAAGCGATCCCCTGGCTTGCCGGATGTCGCAATATCGGCGGCGTCAGGCGCCATGCGGACCGGCCTCGCATGTGTCCGACTCAAGCGTGCCGCCAGAAAAATTGCGGTAGATGAACCGGCGGCTGTCCCCTTCGGACTCGCTCATCGCTGTTTTGAATATCCGCTCATGTGCGGGCGAGAGTACGCAGGCCGGGTCAGTGTTGCCGGCATTTCCGGTCAGCGCAAAGGCCTGACAGCGGCAACCGCCGTAATCCATCTCTCTGTATTCACAGCTCTGGCAAGGCTCCAGCATCCACTTCGTCCCGCGATAGCGATTGAACGCTTCTGAATTCTGCCAGATCCATGCGATGGAATGATCCCGCACGGATTCAAATTCAAGGCCGGTGATAGTTTCGGCAGCGTGACACGGCAAAACCTTGCCGGACGGCGATATATTGAAGAACTGCCTGCCCCATCCGCCCATGCACTTCTTCGGGCGCAGTGCATAGTAATCCGGCACCACATAGTCGATGGCGAGAATGCCCTTCAGCCGTATTTCAGCTTTCTCGACGATACGGGATGTATCGTCGATCTGCTCCACAGTCGGCATCAACGCTGCGCGGTTCTTTAGCGCCCAGCCATAATACTGCACGTTCGCGACTTCGAGCCGGTCGGCATCCAGATCCACGGCCATCTGAATGATATCCGCAAGCTGAAACAGGTTCTGGCGATGCATCACCGCGTTGACTGTCAGCGGCAGGCCCAACTCCCTCGCCCAGCCTGCGGCTTCGATCTTCTTTGCGTGTGCATTTTTCAAACCGGCAACGCGATCGGCGAGGCCCTGTTCGCTGCCCTGGAAGCTGATCTGCACATGGCAAAGCCCGGCATCGGCCAGTGCGGCGAGCTTGTCTTTTGTCAGCAGCACCCCGGACGTGATGAGGTTGGTGTACAGACCAGCATCGGTCGCATGCCGGACCAACGCGGCCAGATCCTTGCGCGCCGTGGGCTCGCCGCCGGAAAAATGAATCTGCAGCACACCGATCTCGGCGAGTTCGCTCAGCACGCGCTTCCACTCATCGGTCGTCAGTTCCTCACCGCCGCGCTCAAGATCGACAGGATTCGAGCAATACGGACATTGCAGCGGACACCGATGCGTCAGTTCCGCCAGAACGGCGAGTGGAATACCGAAGGTCTCAGCTTGAGATTTGCGCTGCTCAAGCACCGTCAGCCCGTCGGCTGAATCGGCATGAACCGGAGAAGCGTCGGTTAGCGTCGGACTCATAACTTCGTGTCCTGTGCCTCTGCGAGAAATCCTTTCTCGGCAAGATCCCGCAGCATCGCCATGACGTCTGTGCCAATCATCTCGCGATCGGCGGTATACTTTGCGGCAAGCACATCGACGATCTGATCGACATCGCGAATCCCATCGCAGAGTTGTAGAATCTCGACCGCGATCTCGTCCGGTGCAAGCACCCTCTCGGGCACGAGGATCACCCAGACTTGCCGCTTCTCATCGAATTTCAGCCTGGCGTGCCGCGCTAGCACCGGCCGACTTTCCTTAGTTATGTCGATCCGGCGGCTTCGCAATGCCATCAGTCGCGCTCCGGCACGAAAGCGCCCGGCGGCACATGGCCATCAACATAAGCGTGATACAGCGCGTCAAGCTGGACCCAGAGCACGTTGGTCTTGAAGATCAGCGCATTGCATACGGCTTCGCGCTCTTCCGGCGCTTTGGCGTTCCGTTTGACGAAATCGAGCGCGAAATTGGCGTCCCGAGGGGCTTGTTCCAGCCGCCGCTTGAAGTAGCTCATGATGTTCGGATTAACGAAATCGTAATGCGCCAGCATGCCCGAGATCCGTTCCTCGTGGAGGTTCGGCGCGAACAGTTCCGTCAGCGACGACGCAATGGCCTCCAGCGGAGTCCGGTCGCGGACGAAATGAACATAAGCATCCACCGCAAAGCGCGTCGCGGGCAAAATGCCGTCAGCAGATTCTACGTAGGCACTGTCGAGGCCGAGCCCTTCGGTCAGTTTCAACCAGCGCTCGATACCGCCCTCGGTGCCGACATCGCCGTCGTGATCCTCAATGCGGTGCCGCCATTCCAGGCGAACGTTACGATCGCGGAAACGCGAGATCACCACCGCATCCTTGATCGGGATGGAACTCTGATAGTAGTAGCGGTTCAGCGCCCACGCCTGAACCTGGCCCTTGTTGAGCTTGCCGCCGTGCAACAATTTATGAAATGGATGCAGGTTGTGATAACGCGTTGCGCCGATGCCACGCAAGGCCGTCTCAAGCTCATCCGCATTGCCGAGCGGCGTCCCCTTCTTTAATGCAAACACGCTAGTTGCAATCAAAAGGCGATCTCCGTCCCGTCCGAAGGAATTTGCCAGCCCGCCCGCTCGACAGCAGCGCGCTCGTCCGAGTCCGGCAGCAGGGCTGGATTGGAATTATTGATATGGAGAAAGATTTTTCGCGCGATCCCTAGGTCCGCAAGCGCGGCCATTGCCCCTTCCTCCCCGGACATCGCCATGTGGCCCATTCGCTGCCCGGTCTTGGCCCCGAGACCAGCCGCAATCATTTCGTCGTCACTCCAGAGCGTCCCGTCGAAGAAAATCAGCGGCGCGCCTCGCAGGCGCTGCCTGAGATCGGGCGTCAGTGCCGCGCAGGCCGCAAGAAAATACAGATGCTGGCCGCTTCGCTTGTCGGCGATCCGCAGCCCGAGGGTATCGCCATGGTCGCCATCTCCTCCGTCCGGATGCGCGATTCCTTCCAGATACCACGCGCGTTTTCCGGGAGCCGCGAAGGGAAGAATTTCCAGGCCGGAGGGCGAACCGTCCGGCAGCACGGGCTCGAACGCCACTCCGAATTCGATCGGCATCCGGCGCACCCGCTTCTCATCAAGCACGTTAAAAATGCTATTCGACTTCAAAATGGAAAGCACGCGCTGGTGAGCATAGATCGTGAAGGGCCAGCCCTCGCGAAGCGACAGCAGACCCGCCACGGCATCCACCTCGCCGTTTGTCAGGATGACCCCGGCAATGGGGCTATGGCGCAGGTGGCCAGCGCGTGGATGAAGCTGCGGTGTCGCGATGAATTGCTGGCGTAGGTCGGGCGACGCGTTGACGAGAAACCAGTTCTCATTGTCCGCACTGACGGCGATCGACGCCTGGGTCGCCTGCAACTCCGGCCGCGCACCGCGCGCCGCTCGGCAGATACCGCAGTTGCAATTCCATTGAGGAACGCCGCCTCCTGCCGCAGCTCCTAGAACGACAACGCGCATACGAAGGCTCCGCCCTCGATTCCAGCTGAGGATAATTGATTGGCCGAATTTATCGCAGACGCAGACAAACCCGGCATCGCGCAGGAATACCTCTTAGGATCGAGGAATTCCTGACGCAAACCGGATCACTCCACTACGAGCGTGATAACGGTGTCGCTTACTTGCGCACCGCGCAGGCGTACATGTTGATTTCCATGCCGACCGGTACTTCGACAATCTTGGGGGTCTTCCAGGCCATTGTTGGTCTCCTTACCCTTTTGATGATGGGATTCTTATGTCCTCATCAACACCTAAACTAACACGGAGTTCTATTTACCTGTCATGTAAAGTTCGCGCGCGGCTGCCACAAAAGCGTGACTTCGCTGCAACGCAAAAGACTCGGAACTAGGGCGTCGTTCACCTTCGCACCGGGCATCACGAACGCCGCAAGCGCCGCGGTCTTGCGGCAACTGAGCGCCCGCAAGCCGGTGGGGAACAAAGCGGCCATGGAGAACAAGATGACCAACCAATCCAACAGGGTAGCAATCGTGACTGGGGCTTCGCGCGGAATAGGCGCGGCGATTGCCGAACGCCTCGCCAAGGACGGCTTCACCGTTGTCATCAACTATGCCGGCAGCCAGCCTGAAGCTGAGGCCCTTGTCGCAAAGATCGAGGCTGCAGGTGGTCGCGCCCTCTCCGTCAAGGCTGACGTCAGCGATCCGGAGGCGGTTCGCCGCATGTTCAACGTGACAGAAACAGCCTTTGGCGGCGTGGACGTGCTGGTGAACAACGCAGGCGTCATGCAGCTTGCAAGTTTCGCCGATGCCGATGATGCTGCATTCGACCGCATGATCGCCATTAACCTGAAAGGCACGTTCAACGGTTTGCGCGAAGCGGCCAGGCATTTGCGCAAGGGCGGCCGCGTCATCAACTTCTCAACGAGCGTTGTGGGAACAAAGCTGGAGAACTACGGAATCTATGCCGCGACCAAGGCCGCCGTCGAGACGATGACCGCGATCCTTGCGAAGGAAATGCGGGGCCGCAACATCACCGTCAACGCCGTGGCACCCGGCCCTACCGCCACCGATCTGTTTCTCAACGGCAAATCACCCGAGCTGATCGAGCGCATGGCGAAAACGGCGCCGCTCGAACGTCTCGCTCAGCCCGCCGACATCGCTGGCACAGTGTCGTTTCTCGCGGGCCCCGACGGCGGATGGATTAACGGCCAGGTGCTACGCGCCAATGGGGGCCTCGTCTGAATGCCATCAAGAAGAAGCATGATGGTTTTCAGCCGTCATGCTTCTTGTAATAGTGCGGGCGGATTCCGCCCGGCTCACCTGTAAAGACTCTCGATTTCAGCCCGATACTTGACCTGAACATTGGCCCGGCGGACCTTCATCGTCGCCGTGACCTCGTCGTCGTCGTGGTCGAGTTCCTTGGTCAGCAGATAAAATTTTCGGATCTGCGCGACCTGAGCGAGCTGCGCATTCGCCGCGTCGATTTCAGACTGGATCAGATCGCGTAGGCTGGCGTTCTCGGTAAGATTTTTGAAATTGGTATAAGCAAGCCCCTTTTCCTCGGCCCACTTCCCGGCAAGATCGTAGTCGATCTGGATCAGCGCGGAGACATATTTCCGCGCCTCGGCAATAACGATGCATTCTTTAATAAAGGGACTGGCCTTGACGGTATTCTCGATTTCGGACGGACTCAGATTTTTTCCGCCCGCGGTGATCATGATGTCCTTCAGACGGTCGACGATGCGGAAGTGACCGTCGGAGAACTCCGCCACATCGCCGGTATGCAGCCAACCATCGCGGATGGAGGCTTTGGTCGCTTCTTCGTTGCGATAATATCCTGAAAACACAGTATCGCCGCGAATGAGCAACTCATTCGAGGCGCCGAGCCTGGTCTCCATGCGGGCAATGCCGCTGCCGACCGTGCCCACCCGCCGGTCGGACAGCACCTGCCCGAGCGCAATCCCCGAGCTTTCTGTTAGTCCATAGACCTCGATCAGCGGCACGCCGATGGTGCGGAAGAAATGCACAATCGCCGACGAGATCGGCGCGGCCCCCGTCATGGCGATGCGGGTTTCGCGCAGGCCGATGAAGTTCTGCAAGGCGCGGAAAATCAGCCAATAGGACAGTCCGAACTTTACACGCTCGGACAGCGTTCTGTCGGCGGGATTTTTTTCGGCGAACGACTCGCAAGCTGCATAGGCACGCTCGAACAGCGTGCGCCGGACGCGTCCCGCTTCCAGAAGCTTGATGTGGATCGACGAATGCAGCTTTTCCCAGATGCGCGGCACGCCAAGGAACATGCTCGGTGCCACCTCGCGCAGGTCTTCCTGCACGGTACGGATCGATTCCCCGAAATTGACCAGCGAGCCGAGATAGACCGGCACCATCACCGTCGTCATCTGTTCGGCGACATGGCAGAGCGGCAGATAGGACAGCAGGCTTTCCGATTGATCGAGGCCGAGCCGCTCCGTGGCGGCGAGGGCCTGCGCGCGAATGTTGTTGTAGCTCAGCATCGCACCTTTCGGCTTTCCGGTCGAACCAGACGTGTAGATGATGAGCGCGATCTGCGAGAGCAACTGCCGGTCGAGTATCTCACCGGCCAAAGCCGCGTGGCTCGTCTCATAATCCGTGCCCAAGGCTTCCAGCGTTTCGAACGATATCACCTGATCGGGCGGATAATCCCTGATGCCCTTGGTTTCGATCACCACGATCTGCTGCAGCTTCGGCAATTCGTCGCGACGCTCCAGAACTTTGTCGACCTGCTCCTGATCTTCGCAGACAATGATTTCGGATTCCGAATGCGCCAGCACGTAGGCGACTTCGTTCGACGGGCTGGTCGGATAAACGCCGACCGCGATGCCGTCCATGATGTTGGCGCCGAGTTGCGCCAGCACCCATTCGATGCGATTCTCAGACAGGATGGCCACGTGGCCGCCCGCACTCAGACCAAGCGCACGAAAGCCGAGGCCGATATGGCAGGCGCGCTCGTAATAGCCCCGCCACGTACATGGATTCCAGATGCCAAACTCTTTCTGCCGGATCGCCACGCGATCCGGATGGCGGCGTGCGTTTTCGCGCAGCATCTGCGACAGCGTGTGTTCCGGAAATCTCTCGGTCATGGTGACCTCGTTCATGAGAGCCAGCGCTTGCGGCGCTTGTAGTGCTTGATGCCGCGGAAGCCCTTGGTCTCGGCATTGGCGGCACCAACGCCGAGATAGAACTCCCGCACGTCCTGATCGCGGATCAATTGCTCGGTCGGCCCGTCGGTGACGATCTTGCCCGACTCCATGATGTAGCCGTAAGTCGAGACTGCGAATGCCACTGCCGCGTTCTGCTCCACCAGCAGCATCGAGACCCCCTGCTCGCGGTTGATCCGCGCGATGATGGTGAAGATTTCTTCCACCAGCTTGGGAGAAAGACCGAGCGACGGCTCGTCCAGCAGCATCAGTTCGGGCTGCGCGATCAGCGCACGACCGATGGCTAGCATCTGTTGTTCGCCGCCAGACAGATAACCCGCGCGTCCGGTTCGGCGCTCAAAGAGACGCGGGAAATAGGTGTAGACCAGATCGAACGGCGTCCTGCCGCCCGCGCGCGCCGTCATCGCATAGGTCGCGGCGGTGAGATTTTCCTCCACCGTCAGGTCTTCGAAAATCCTGCGCCCTTCCATCACATGGAAAAGTCCGCTCCGCACCAGTTGATGCGGAGCGAAGCGCGAGATGGCGCCTCCCTTGAACAGGATTTCGCCGGTGGTGACCTTGCCGTCTTCCAGTTCGAGAAGATTGGAGATAGCCTTGAGCGTGGTCGACTTGCCCGCCCCGTTGGAGCCGAGCAATGCGACCACCGCTCCCTTGTCGACTTTCAGCGACAGGCCGCGGAGCACCTGGACCGTCTTGTTATAGACGACCTCGATGTTGTTGACGGAGAGAAGTGCTTCCGCGGTCATTGTCGTTACTTCGCGATCTTGATCCAGTCGGAGACCGGCTTCATGGTCTTGTTAGCGCCGTCATATTGATAGACGCGGCCGACAGGAACGGTGTTTCCGGGAATCGAAATCGGCACGCCAATGATGCCACCGGTGTCGAAATCCTTGATGGAATTCAGCGAGGCCTTCATGTTGGCCGCTGTGAGATCCTTCTTGGCGTCAAGCGTGCGCTTGGCAGCTTCGGTCATCAGCATCGCGGTGAGAAAGCCCTGCATGTAGCCGGTCGACTGATACTCGGGGCGGATCTGCCGGATCTTCTCCAGCATCGGCGATTTGCCTTCGGTGTCGAAGTAATAGCGATACGGCATCACGCCCATGAAGCCGTCGGCCACCTCGGCGGACTTCGCCCAGATGGCGTTGTCCATCGACCAGAACGTCCCCATGAACTTGGTCTTGAGGCCAAGCTGCTTGGCCTGCGTCATGAATTCCGGCAGAGGCGCCAGAATGTAGCCGTGGAAGATCGTGTAGTCCGGATCGGCGCGACGCAGCTTGAGCACTTCGGTGGACACGTCAACGCTGGTCGGGGGCGTTGCGATCTTCTCTACGATCTTCAAGCCGAGTTCAGCCGCACGCTTCTCGGTCGGCACGATCGGATCGCGCCCGAATTCGGTGTCGGAGTTGACGAGAGCGATCTTGGCGCCCGGCTTGGTCTTGGCGATGTACTCCAGCAGGATGCCGATCATTTCCGAATAATCCGGACCAGCGATGAACTGATATGGAAAGTTCTTCGGATCGTTCAGTTCGGACGCAAAAGATGCCCCCGCGAGAACGATGTCGCCGCGGCGGTTCAGTTCGGCATTGATGGTCTTCGAGAAAGCTGTCGAGTCGCCGTAATAAAGGCTCACCTTCTCCTGGCTAGTGATGCGGTTGAACACTGCCACCGAATTGTCGACCTTGTAGCCGGTGTCTTCAGCGACATACTTGATCTTGCGGCCGTTGATGCCGCCGGCGTCATTGACGATCTTCACATAGTCCTGGAACGCATTGTTGAGCGCGATGCCGGCGAATGCGAACACGCCGGTCATCGGCATTGAAGCGCCGATGACGATATCGTCGGCGGCCTGTGCCGGAGCTTGAAGACCTAGAGCGAGGCAGCCAGCGGCTGCATAAGACAGCACCTTGCGGCGCGTTGGAAAGACTCTCATTGGTGTTTCTCCCTGTTTGTCATTTTTTGAACGGCCATATATGAAAGAAACGCCGCACGCGGCGCCAGATTTCGGCTAGGCCCTGCGGCTCGAACAGCAGGAACCCGATAATGAGCGCGCCGAAAACGATCGTCCGGATCGGCGACAATTGCGCCGTCGCATTCGGAATGAAAGTCAAATAGGATACCGCAATCTTCAGGAACTCCGGCACCATGGTCATGAAGATTGCGCCGAGGATCGCGCCGAGAATGGTCCCCATGCCGCCGACAATGACGGCGGCGAGGAAGAACACCGAATAGATCAGCGGGAAACTTTCCGGCGTCACCACCCTGAAGAAGTACGCCCACATGCCGCCCGCGACGCCTGCGTAGAACGATGACAGTGCGAACGAGAGCAGCTTGTATTTCAGCAGCGGAATGCCGAGCACCTCCGCCGAAATGTCACGGTCGCGGATGGCGATGAAGGCGCGGCCGATCCGGGTGCGGAACAGGTTCGCTGCCGCGACCACCGACAGCGCCGTCAGCGGCATGAACAGCCAGTAGAGCTGAAATGGCCGCGCAAGATCATAGCCGAACAGCCGTGCTGGCGGCATGCTCAACCCTTGAGTCCCTCCGAGGAACGCCGGACCGTTGGCGAACAGGAAATGCAGGATAAAGGACGCGGCGATGGTCGCGATCGCCAGATAAAGCCCCTTCACCCGCAGACTCGGCACGCCAACGACGAGGCCGACAGCCGCCGAGACGAAACCGGCTAGGATGAGGTTGATGATAAACGGCGTGCCGACGCGGATTTCCAGAATGGCGACCGTGTACGCGCCCACCGACATGAAAGCCGCCTGCCCCAGACTCACAAGCCCGGTGTAGCCGGTCAAAATATTGAGGCCAGTCGTGCTGACGATGTGAATGAGAACCAGACACGCGAGATAGATCCAGTATTGATCTGCAAAGAACGGGAACAGCACCAGCGCCGCGAACAGCGCAGCCAGCATCACGCGCTGGAAATTGGTGTCGAGCAGCGCTTCTGCCTGGGCGTAGGTTTGATGGACGGCACCGATACGCATCAGAGTCGCTCGATTTCAACAGTGCCGAATAATCCGTAGGGACGGATCATCAATGCGACCACAAGGATACAGAAGGTGACGAGTAGCTTGAATTCACCGCCGAGATAGGTGCCGACGAGTGCTTCGACGACGCCGATCGCGAGGCCCGCAACCAGAGCGCCGGCAATCGAGTCCAGACCGCCGACGATCACCGCGACCAGCACCGACAGGCCAAACACACCCATGGTCGGCGAGATGCCGCCGATGGAGCCGATCAGAATGCCCGATCCCGCCGCCGCCATGCCGGCAACGATCCACGACACCGAGAACACCGCAGGCACATTAATGCCGCAGGAAAACGCCGCGCCCTGATCGGTCGCCGTGGCGCGCAACGCCACGCCGCCGCGCCATGTGCGAAAGATCACAAGGAACGCCGCAATAAGGACGGTCGCCACCACGAAACTCACCGCGATCTTCGGCGAGATATAAGCACTTCCGATGAAGACGGGCTTCGACGGCAGGAAGTTCGGCAAGGTTGCTGGATCGCTGCCCCAGAAGAATTCGACGAAACCGATGAGGACCGAACTCAGACCCACCGTGACCATGAACACCGAGATCGGGCTTTCGCCGAGCATCGGGCGGATCAGAATGCGCTCGATGACGCCGCCGAGAATACCGCCGCCGATCACCGTCAGGATGATCGCAAGCCAGACCGGCAACGCCAGCGCGGCGGTCATTCCGAAAAAAAAATAGGCGCACAGCATCAGCATTTCGCCGACCGCAAGGTTCAATACCTTGGTGGCCTTGTAGATCAGCACGAAAGCGATGCCGGTCAGCGCCAGCAGCGCGCCCGAGCCAAGACCCGACAGAACGATTTCGAACAGGAACAACCAATCCATCACGCCGCCCTCTCGCCGGCGATTCGCCGCGACAGATCGCCCACATCGCCGGAGCCGAGATAAGCCGCGATGACGTCCGGATTGTTCTGGATCTCCACAGGCTTTCCGGCCGCGATCACCTGACCGAAATTCAATACAACGACATGGTCGGAAATATCCATCACAAGGCCCATGTCGTGCTCGACCATCAGGATGGTGACGCCCCACTCCTCCTTCACATCAAGGATGAAGCGCGCCATGTCTTCGGTCTCTTCGCGGTTCATGCCCGCCACCGGCTCATCCAGCATCAGAATGCGCGGCTTCATGGCGAGTGCGCGCGCAAGCTCGACGCGCTTGCGCAAGCCGTAGGATAATGAGGCCACCGGCTGGTCTCGAATGTGTTCCATCTCAAGAAAATCAAGGACTCGCCGCTCAATCTCGGAGCGAAGCTCAAGCTCTTCGCGTTTCGCGCGGCCGAAGTACCACAACGCATCGAACACATTGGTGTGCATGTGGGCGTGGCGGCCGAGCTTGATATTGTCGAGCACGGTCATGCCGCGAAACAGCGCGATGTTCTGGAACGTGCGTGCCAACCCCATCTTAGCCCGCGCCGGCGGATGCAATTTGCTGATGTCGTCGCCGCCGAATTCGATCGCGCCGGTCGAAGGGCGATAGAAGCCGGAAATGCAATTGAACAGTGAGGTCTTGCCGGCGCCGTTCGGACCGATCACCGCCGTGATCGCTCCCGGCGCGACCGAGAACGATACATTCGTCAGTGCCTTCAGGCCCCCGAACGCAAGCGAGAGACTGCTGATATTCAAGCCGGCAGAATCCGGCTTCGCAAGACCCGACAATTGACACTCCCCCTTGACCCTGCCGGCGCTTTTCGCGCTCTTGCGGTCTTGTTCTTTAGCTCCTGCGCCTATCGCTTCTGCGCCACCAATGCGTGTTCCATGTACATGCGCTCGACCGGACGATCGAGCGAATTGCCGGCGCGCTCAAAACCGCGACGCCAGTCCTCGACATGCCGCCGCATCCACACCTGACCCGCTTCCTTGTCGCGCTTTCGAATGGCGTCCAGAAGATGATGGTGTGCGGCGATCAGACGCGGCATGCCCTCGGCTACATTGCGGACCACCATCTCGGTGGTCGGGAAAAACAGCAGACCCGCAGGCTCCCGCGCGAGCAGCAGCACGCGGTTATGGGACGCCTTCGCAATCAGGATATGAAAATCCGCGTCCAGTTCGGCGAACGCCGCAGGATTGCCGACGGATTGCTCGGTCTTCTCAATATTGAGTGCGATCTCCGCGATGTCATCGTCGGTGGCGTGATCGACCGCATATTCCATTGCCGCAATCTCGAGAATGATCGCGGTTTCGTACAATTCCCGGAATGTCACTTCATGCAGCACCAGCGCGCGACTAAGGCGGCTGGCGAGCTTATTGTAGCGCGGCAAGCACGCATACAGGCGGCGGCTGGAATCGCGCCGGATCAATCCGCTTTCCTCAAGAACGCGAATGCCCTCGCGCACCGTGGAGCGATTGACCCCGAATTGCTGGACCAGTTCGGATTCCGTTCCGATGGGGTCGTTGGGCTTGATCCGGCCGTTGACGATCTCACGCTCGATCGCGTCGGCCACCTTTTGATAGGCGGGCGCAACCTCGATACGTGTGAAACTCGGCAACGCGGCTGTCATGAAGTCTCGACGTCGTTTGTCGGACAATTGCTAGAGGTGAAAAATCACCTCGTCAATTGCCCCGAAATAATTGATATGCAGCATAATTCTGGTGCGACGCACAAATTCAGACCCAATTGGTACTTTGTCCGACAAATGGGGTGAAGCACGCTCCGCCTTAGCTGGCAACACCGCGCTAACGGCCGCGGCAGGCGCGGCCCGCTTATACGGCAGCGATGATCTGAGTCGCGGACGGTCAGCAGGAAGAAGGACCTGCCAACCTCGCGCATCGCGAACGGCTAGCTTACCCGACGAACTTCGCTTGGGCAGAACTGATTACCGACGTAATCCTCAGCGCGATCGCCAGGTTCACCACCCGAATAGGAAGGGTGCTGCTACGAAAAGGAGATGGCGCACTTCGCTGGCAGGGCGAGCAATGTCATTCTGCAGCAGAGCGAAGTTCGGCGCGGTCTACACGCACTGCGCAGAACTTGAACTCAGGAATCTTGCCGAACGGATCAAGCGCGGGATTGGTGAGCAGATTCGCGGCCGCCTCCGCGTAACAGAACGGCATGAAAACCATGTTCTCCGGCACGTCCCGGTCTGAGCGAACCTTGACTTCGATCGCGCCGCGGCGGGTTTCCAACCGAATAACATCGCCGGGCCATACCTTGAGACGCCGCATATCCTTCGGGGACATGAAAGCAACTGCTTCAGGTTCAATGTTGTCGAGCACCTCAGACCGGCGCGTCATTGAGCCTGTGTGCCAGTGTTCGAGAACACGACCAGTCGAAAGCACCATCGGGTATTCATCGTCAGGAATCTCGTCCGGCGCCGTAACGCGGGCGGGTACGATCTTGCCTCGGCCGCTTTCAGTGGGAAAACAGGTGGTGAAAATGATCTCGTTGCCTGGCTTGAATGGATCATCGACCGGATAAGTCACTGCCCCTTCCCGCTCCAAGCGCTCCCACGTGATATTCTTCAGCGAGGGCATCACATACGTCATCTCGGTGAAGACATCCGCGGGGCCAGCGTAATTCCAGTCGAGCCCCATTCGTTTGGCAATTTCCTGAATAATCCAAAGATCCTGACGGGCATCACCCGGCGGCTTGACTACCTGACGTGCGATCTGCACACGCCGATCGGTATTTGTGAACGAGCCTTCCTTTTCAGCGAATGCGGAGGCTGGCAGGATCACGTCGGCGTGGAACGCGGTTTCAGTCACGAAGAGATCCTGGACCACCAGGTGCTCAAGCATGGCGAGAGCCTGGCGGGCATGCTGCAAATCAGGGTCAGACATCGCAGGGTTTTCTCCCTCGATGTACATGCCGGTAATCTCGCCGGCATGGACCGCGTTCATGATCTCGACGACCGTCAATCCGCGAACCGGATCGATTTCCTGGTGCCAGAGATTTTCGAACGGTTTGCGAAGATCCGTGCGCCCGACCGGCTGATAATCGGGCAGAAACATCGGAATGAGACCCGCATCCGATGCCCCTTGCACGTTGTTCTGTCCGCGCAGCGGGTGAAGGCCCGTTCCGGGACGTCCGATCTGTCCTGTGGTTAACGCCAGTGCGATAAGGCAGCGCGCGTTGTCTGTTCCATGGACGTGCTGGCTGATACCCATACCCCAGAAGATGATCGAGGATTTTGCCTTCGCATATATGCGGGCGACTTCTTTCAGAGTCTCGGCCGGAATGCCGCAGATCTGTTCCATCTTCTCTGGCGGAAATTCTTTGATCTTTTCCTTGAGATCGTCAAATCCCTCGGTGTAACCGGCGATATATTGCGCGTCGGTCAATCCCTCGGTGATGATCGTGTGCAGCATTGCGTTCAGCATCGCGACATCGCTGCCCGGCTTGAACTGAAGATGCATGGTAGCGTGACGCGACAGTGTCTGCCGGCGCGGATCCATCACGATCAGCTTCGCGCCTTTCTTCACCGCATTCTTGATGAAGGTCGCAGCGACGGGATGATTGACAGTCGGATTTGCCCCGATGACAATAATAACTTCCGCATCCGCTGCTGCCGCGAACGGCGCCGACACCGCGCCGGAGTTCAGACCTTCCATCAAGGCTGCAACCGACGACGCGTGACACAGCCGCGTACAGTGATCGACGTTGTTCGAGCCGAATCCGGTGCGTACCAGCTTCTGAAACAGATAGGCTTCCTCGTTCGAGCCCTTTGCCGATCCGAAGCCGGCAAGCGCCTTGACACCCTTAGTATCGCGAATTTTCGCAAGACCATTCGCGGCAATATCGAGAGCTTCTTCCCATGACGCCTCGCGAAAATGCGTGAATGGATTGGCCGGATCGACCTGATCGCTGGCATCCTTCTTGGCATTCGGCAATCGCACCAGCGGCTTTATGATCCGGTGAGGATGATGAATATAGTCGAAACCGAATCGGCCTTTCACGCAGAGGCGATTGTGGTTCGCGGGACCGTCGCGCCCCTCGGCGTAGACGATCTTCTCTTCCTTAATCTGATACGTCACCTGACAACCGACGCCGCAGAATGGACAAAGTGAATCTACTGTCTTGTCCGGATAGACCGCGCGCGTCTGATTGGCATCGAGGTATGCGGACGGCATCAGCGCGCCGGTCGGACACGCCTGCACGCATTCCCCACATGCGACGCAGGTGGACTCGCCCATCGGATCGTCGAAGTCGAACACGATTTTGGCGTCATGGTTGCGGTACGCCATGCCGATGACGTCGTTGACCTGTACTTCACGGCAGGCGCGCACGCAAAGTCCGCATTGAATGCAGGCATCGAGATTGACGCTCATGGCAGGATGGCTGCTATCACCCTGCCAGCGCTCGTTTGCCGGAAAGCGGCTTTCAGTGACATTGATCTTGTCAGCCCAGTTCCAGAACTTGGAATCGGGATCGTGCGACGTCGCGCGCGCAGGTTGGTCGGCGACGAGCAGTTCCATCACCATCTTGCGGGCGGAGACGGCCCGGGCGCTCGCGGACTTCACCTTCATGCCGACATTCGGCATGCGCTTGCAGGAAGCGGCTAGCACGCGCTCGCCTTCAATCTCAACCATACAGGCGCGGCAATTGCCATCGGCTCGGTAATCCGGCTTCGGCAAGTAACAAAGATGCGGAATTTCGGTGCCTTCACGCTTAGCGATCTGCCAGATCGACTCGCCCGGCTGCGCCTCAACCATCTTCCCGTCGAGCTCGAATTGAATCTTGGTCATTCTGCGGCCTCCTTGGGCGCGAATTCCTCAGGGAAGTATTTGATAACCGTGGTCAGCGGGTTCGAAGCTGCCTGCCCCAGACCGCAAATCGATGCATCACGCATCGCCTGACTCAATTCGTCGAGCAGGTCGCGGTTCCAGTTTCGTTGCTGCATCAGTACCGCAGCCTTTTGCGTTCCGACGCGGCATGGCGTGCATTGGCCGCAGCTCTCGTCTTCGAAGAAGCGCATTAGATTTAGCGCGGCATCTTTGACCTCGTCCTTGTCAGACAGGACGACAACTGCCGCGGAGCCGATAAAGCAGCCGTATTTTTCCAGGGTACCGAAATCAAGAGGGATGTTGTCCATCGATGCCGGCAGAATGCCGCCCGAGGCACCACCCGGCAGATAGGCGTGGAACGTATGCCCTTCAGCCATTCCACCGCAGAACTCGTCGATCAGTTCACGCACCGTGACACCGGCCGGGGCGAGTTTCACGCCGGGATTTCTCACGCGACCGGAGACCGAGTAGCTGCGCAGGCCCTGACGTTCATTGCGGCCGTGCGACTTCCACCAGTCCGCTCCCTTTTCAACGATGTCACGCACCCAGAACAATGTCTCGACATTGTTGATCAATGTCGGCAATCCGAACAAGCCAACCTGAAACGGATATGGCGGCTTGTGCCGGGGAAGCCCGCGCTTGCCTTCGATGCTCTCGAGCAATGCGGATTCTTCGCCGCAGATGTACGCCCCCGCACCGCGGCGCAAATGCAGCGCCGGCCCACCCGGCGGCAGCTTGGCGATCTCTCGTTCGATGATCTCGCGCGACGCCGGATATTCATCGCGCAGGTAGATGTAGACATCGGGCGCTTCGACGACATGGGCACCGATCAGCATGCCTTCGATGAAACGATGTGGATCGGTTTCGAGATAGTAGCGATCCTTGAACGTCCCCGGCTCGCCTTCGTCACCATTGATCGCCATCAGGCGCGGACCGGGTTCCCCCAGCACGGCACGCCACTTGCGGCCCGTGGGGAAACCTGCGCCGCCGAGGCCGCGCAGCGACGCATCGTCGAGCGCCTTCAGCAGATCTTCCTTGGTCATCGCACCGGAACGCAACTTCGTAAGCAGCGCGTAGCCACCGTTGGCCACATAGGAATCGTAGTCGGCGTACTTCGGCAGATGCACGTGCGTATCACCGCCGTTCGCCGCGGCCAGAACGTTCTCAACACTTGCGTGATCGACGAAGTTATGTCCGACCTCCGCAGCGGGTGCCGTATCGCAACGGCCAACGCAGGGCGCGCGCACGACGCGGACCCCCGGTCCGGCACTCTTCTGCAACTCACTTAACAGAGTTTCCGCGCCGAGCATGGCGCAGGTAAGAGAATCGCAAACCCTGATGGTCAGCGGAGGAAGGTCCAGCTGGCCCTCTTTGACCACGTCGAAATGCGCGTAAAAGGTCGCGGTTTCAAACACCTCTGCGAAGGCCAGCTTCATCGAGTCGGCCAGCGCCGCGAGATGAGCCGCTGAAATCTGGTTGTACTTGTCCTGAATAAGGTGGAGGTGCTCAATCAGCAAATCGCGCCACCGGGGACGGTCGCCAAGCAAAAATTCAATCTCTTCAGCCGCTTGCGGATCGATCTGCCTGCCTTTCGGCGTCGATTTTGCGCGCCGGCGACCCTCGCCCGGATGTTCGAACGGCTGAACTTTTTGGACGCTATGGCTCATTCAAATGTCTCATTCCCGGTGCTTCGAGCTACGATAGCTTCTGGCATTTAGTATGCCAAGAATTATTCCAATGTCTTAGCTCAGAACAACCGACTGCCGCGGCTCCTAGCAATATGAAACGGAGTTCCGATAGAGGATCGCCAGCTGCGGCTCAAACGGGGTGCCGGACGCCACAGCGGCTAGCGAATGCCGGGCTTGTCCCGGTTCAGATTCTTGGCGGCGAGATCGTCGAGATAATTTTGAAAGCGCCGTTCAGCATTGGTCCCGAGATCATGCAGAAAGGTCCAAGAGTAGATTCCGGAATTGTGCATGTCGTCGAAATTGATCCGCACCGCGTAGTTTCCGACAGGATCGACAGATAAAATTGCGACGTTGCGCTTGCCGCCGACGGTCTTCCGCTCTGCCTCAGAATGGCCCTGCACCTCAGCCGAGGGGCTGGTGACACGAAGCATCTCTGCGGACAGAGTGAAACTCGCATTGTCATCGAACACGATGGTCAGCGAACGTCTGTCTTTCGCAAGCCGGATTTCAATTGGCCAGATCGCGGGGCCGCTCAAGCGGGTGCTCCATCCGTCTTTTCGATCATGAACACGATGCGCTTATCGGAGCGTTCAATGATTTCGACGTGATCTCCGGTCTCGCGGATCAGGTTCGGGATGTCGATGACGGACAGCGGGTCCGTGCAATGCACCTCCAGCCGGTCGCCTGCGGTCAACGTCTTGAGCGCCTTGCGTGTCTTCAGCACCGGAAGCGGGCATTTAAGCCCCGTCAGATCGAGTTTAGTCATGGCCATGCCTCTCAATGGCGGAGGCTCTGTGCAACGTCAATGGCATCCCTCGTGGCGTCTTTTGCAGCGCATCATCGACGGTCTTTTGGAACGCGCATACGTGCGACTAAAGCGCGACACTGGATAGCTTGCCTTGCCCTGTTCCAACGCCCATAAAATGTAACAGGAACAGATGATCTGGGGGAATGCCATGAGGGTTTTTGTTGTCGCACTGGTCTTCGCCGGGCTCTCGGCCGTTGCGGTGTCCATGCTGCTCAATAAATTCCAGGAGCCTGGCTACGTCGCGTTCTCGACGAGTGGAGCTCGCGTCGGCGATCCCGGCCATAATCTGATCGGACCGAGCTGATCTGCGTTAGAGCAGAACCGAATAGTCCAGAAATCCCACCATCTGGCCCGGCTTGACCGTGGCCACCTCCTCGCCGAGTTCCACCAATCCGTCGGTATCGACCAGCGACGAGAGGAGGCCAGCACCCTCACGCGGAAACTTCACCGCCTCCAGGATGCCCTCACCGCCCTCACGCAAACTGACCCTGACATACTCGCGGCGGCCGATCTTCTTCGCGTAACTGAAGGCGGCGCGCACAGGCATCGGCACCGGCCTTCTCTGAGCGGTACCGGTCAGCGCCAGGACAGTCGGACGGACGACGTAGGCGAAAGTGACAAAACTTGCCACAGGATTGCCGGGCAACCCGATAAACGGCGTGCCGCCAATGATGCCCATTGCGACGGGACGGCCGGGCTTGATCGCCATACGCCAGAGCACCAAGGTGCCGACGCTCTCGACCGCTGCCTTGACATGATCCTCCTCGCCGGTGGAAACGCCGCCCGATGTCAGAATGAGATCGTGATGGGCGGCAGCATCCATCAGCGCCAGCGCGAGTGATGTGCGATCGTCGCGCAAAATACCGAGATCACGAACCTCGCATCCGAGACGCTTCAGCATTGCCGTGAGCATGAAGCGATTGGAATCGAACAGTTGTGCCGCCCCGCGTGGCGTGCCGGGCGACACCACCTCATTGCCTGTCGAAAATACGGCAACGTGCAACCGGCGCTTCGCCCTGATCCGGGTCAGTCCCAGCGCCGCAATCAGCGCGATGTCCTGCGGCCGCAACTGCCGCCCTGCGAGTAGCGCGGAATGACCTTCCGGAATGTCCTCGCCCGCGGGCCGAACATTGGCGCCAGTCTTGAGACCCGGCGGCAGCACGACCTTGCCCGTCTCATCCGTCCTCACATCTTCCTGCATGAAGACGGTATCCGCGTCGACAGGCATCGGTGCGCCGGTGAAAATCCGGATCGCTTCACCCGGAGCAATCGCCGTCGAACTCAATGATCCTGCCTGAACACGGCCCGACACTGGAAACGCCTGCTCCGTCTCGCGCGGCAAGTCGGCGCTCCGCACCGCATATCCGTCAACGGCCGAGTTGGTAAATGGCGGCAACGCGAGCGGCGCCCTCACATCGGACGCTAGAACGCGGCCATCGGCCTCGGCAAGGTCCACCCATTCGGTCTCAGTCACGGCGCTGACGCGGGCTGCTATGGTGGCCACGGCCTCGTCGACCGACATCATCGGCCCACCGAACGCAAAACAGTCATCCGAAAGCTGCGCCATTGCAGTCAGGCTCCTGCGGCCTCATGCGCAAGGACGTCCTCGATCCTCACCGCTAACGCGCTTATCATTTGTGCGATAGCCGGGATGTCGTCGAGATACGCAAAGGGCAACGCGGTTTCAACCGGAATATCGGCCGTCACACCGATGATGGTTGAATCATTCGGAAACATCAGCGGCTTGCCATTCGCGGCGCGATGGACTTCGATCTTGGGATGCGGATTAGCCTTGAACCCCTCAACGATCAGGATATCGACCCGCGACATCTTCAGCAGCAACTCGGCGAATGGCGGCTCCGGCGCCCCCCGCAATTCGTGCATCAAGGCCCAGCGGCGTCCCGAGGAAACCAGAACCTCGGTGGCTCCGGCTTGCCGATGTAGCCAGGAATCCTTACCGGGAACATCGACATCGAAATTACTGTGGGCATGCTTCATCGTAGACACAAGCAGGCCCTTGGCGGTCAGATGCGGAATAAGGCGGGCAAGCAGCGTCGTCTTTCCTGCCCCGCTCCATCCCGAGAGACCTATCACCCTCATGTCGCGCTCCGAAACTCAAAGGGACTGTCCAGCCATGCTGGACAGTCCCCTTTATAGGGATATGCGTCTGGTCGAAAGCTTCAATTATTCTGCGGGCATGGCCCGCGGATTGCCGGCAGGCACATGACCCTTGGCCTGCTCCTCCGCGACCCAGAGCGCGTGATGCTCCTTGGCCCAGTTAATATCTACTTCTCCGGTCCCCATCGCATCAAAGGCCCCTTCCATACCGATCGAGCCGATGTAGATGTGGGCGAGCATTGCCGCGATAAAGAGCATAGCAATCACAGCGTGGATGACCGTCCAGAACTGCAGAGCCGTAACATTGGCCGGGATATAGGGAAACAACAGGAACCAGCCGGACAGGGACATCAGAAAGCCGCCGATCATCACGATCCAGAAGATACCCTTCTGACCTGCATTGAAGCGCTTGGCCGGCGGATGTTCGCCGTGCTTCAGAAGGCCGCCGCCCTTCCTGATCCATACGAGATCGAGCTTCCCGGGAATGTTATCCTTGACCCAGATCAGGAACATAATCACGAGGCCCAGCATGAACGGGAACGCGAGGTAGTTGTGCGCCATCTTCCCCCACGCGGTCAGCGTAGAGAATGATTGCGCGCCAAAAATCGGCAGGATCAGTGCGCGTCCGAAACTGATGTTAAGCCCCGACAGCGCGAGCAGGATGAAACAACTCGCTGTCAACCAATGCGTAAACCGCTCGAAGCTGGCGAAGCGGAGAATCTTGGCGCCGGACAAACCCTGCTCGACCCGAATGCGGCCTCTTATCATCAGGAAGATAGCGAGCAGCGCAAGCATTCCGATGATGACGACACCACCAATGATAGGGAGCTTGCTGCGCTGAAAATCACGCCAGTCTTTTCCCGCGGGCTGGATCAGGCTCGACGCCATCGGATCCGGAATCGTGATCCGGCCCGTGATCTTGTCACCTTCCTTGAGCGCCTTAAGAAGCTGATCTTCATGCACGGCATCGGCGGTGGGTTTAAAGGACAGCTGCGCGAATGCCGGTTGTGCGACAAACAATAGCGCAATGACGGCACATACAGCCCTAAGGGTTGAGAGCGAGATCGACATCGGCACGACCTTCCAGTTTCCATTCAAGAATGACACGAGCATGCTGTCGAAGACCGCGAGCGGCTCCCGACGCTCGCTTAGCCGGTCGGTGAATCGCTGTAGGCCGTCTTCCAGCCCCACATGCCCGAACCGTAACCACGCTTCATCACTCGCTCCTTGTAGATTTCGGCGATGATGGCGCCGTCACCTGCAAGCAGCGATTTTGTCGAACACATCTCGGCGCAGATCGGCAGCTTGCCTTCGGCAAGACGGTTAGCGCCGTACTTGGCATACTCGGCCGGCGTGGAGTCCGCTTCCGGACCGCCCGCGCAATAGGTGCATTTGTCCATCTTGCCGCGCGAACCAAAATTTCCGACCTTTGGATACTGAGGCGCACCGAACGGACACGCATAGAAGCAATATCCGCAACCGATACAGAGATCCTTCGAATGAAGAACAACGCCGTCTGCCGTGGTGTAGAAACAAGACACCGGGCAAACCGCCGCGCACGGCGCATCCGTACAGTGCATGCAGGCCATCGACACCGAGCGTTCGCCGGGTTTGCCGTCATTGATCGTGACGACGCGGCGGCGATTGATGCCCCACGGCACTTCATGTTCGTTCTTGCAGGCCGTCACACAGGCGTTGCACTCAATGCAACGGTCGGCATCACAAAGAAATTTGACGCGAGCCATCTCTATTCTCCCCTCACGCCGTCTGGATCTGGCAGAGGGTGACTTTACCCTCGTGCATACCTGTGACCGGATCGTAGCCATAGGACGTGATCGTGTTCACGCTTTCGCCAAGCACGATCGGATCGGCCCCCTTCGGATAGTTGCCGCGCTGATCGACACCCTGGAACCAGCCCGCGAAATGGAAGGGCATAAACGCCACGCCCTTGCCCACGCGATCTGTGACAAGCGCCTTGACCCGCGCCTTCGAGCCGTTTTCCGGGCCGGTCACCCACACCCAGCCGCCATCCTTGATGCCGCGCTCGGCGGCGTCGGACGTATTGACCTCGACGAACATGTCCTGCTGCAATTCGGCAAGCCATCGGTTCGAACGTGTTTCTTCGCCGCCGCCCTCGTATTCAACCAGACGGCCGGAGGTCAGGATGATCGGGAATTGCTTCGCAAGCCCCTTGTCCACCGCCGCCTTCTGAATCGAGAAGCCGAGATTGGCCATGCGGAACTGACGTCCGTCTGGACGGGTCGGATACTTGGAGACCAGTTCCGGACGCGCCGTGTAAATCGGCTCACGATGAACCGGGACGGGATCCGGAAGATTCCACGCCACCGCGCGCGCCTTGCCGTTGCCGTAAGCCATCACACCATGCTCCAGCGTGACCCGGATGATGCCGCCGGACAGATCGACCGCCCAGCCAACACCGTCAGGATTGTTGCCACCAATCTTGTTGATGGTGGCGAGTTCAGCTTCGGTGAGATCCTTGTCCCAGCCGAGCTTCTTCAACACGCCATAGGTAAACTCCGGATAGCCGTCGGTCAGTTCAGAGCCCTTGCTGTAGGAGCCTTCCGCCAGAAGATTGACGTTCTTCACCGAACCGTCCGGCTGCTTCTCTTCGTACACAACACCGAAGCGCGCGCGGAATGTGCCGCCGCCGTCCTTGGCATGAAGATTGGTGTTGTATAGCGTATGCGTTCCCGGATGTTTGATCTGCGGCGTGCCCCAGCACGGCCATGGCAGGCCGTAGTAGTCGCCGCCAATCTCCGGCTCGTCGGCCTTCGCACGCAGTGTCACCAGGTCGAACTTGCCCTGGTTCTTCATGTGCGTCTTCAGGCGCTCCGGCGACTGGCCTGAATAGCCCGTCGAGAAGCCACCGCGATTGATCTCTCGCAGCACGTCTTCCGGAACGGGACGATTGTTTTCCACCTTGATGTTCTTGAACATCGGCTCGGCGAAACCGAGCTTCGTGGCCATTCTGTAGATGATTTCGTAATCGTCCTTCGATTCGAAAATCGGCTTGACGATCTGCTCACCCCACTGAAGTGACCGGTTGGAGGCGGTGCGTGAACCAGATGTCTCGAATTGTGTGCAGGCAGGCAACAAATAGGTGCCATTCTTGCGGTCAGAGATCGCGGCAAACGTCGTCGGGTGCGGATCGGCGACCACCAACAGTTCGAGCTTCTCGATCCCCTTCACCATTTCGGTCATGCGCGGCACAGTGTTGCCACCGTGGCCCATGATGAACACGCCCTTCACGGTGTCGCGCTGATCGACATCGTCCGGGCTGGCAAGCGTCGCATCAAACCAGCGCGTCCACGGAATGCCCGGCAGTTCCATATTCTGCTTGCGCGTGCGGGCGGGACGACCGGCCTTCGCAGGCACCTCATCAAAACGCGATTGCAGATAATCGTAGTCGACCTCCCAGACGCGGGCCCAGTGCTTCCAGGCACCTTCGACCAGGCCGTAGTAGAGCGGCAGCGACGTAATATCGAGACCGATATCGGTTGCGCCCTGCACGTTGCAGTGGCCGCGGAAAATGTTGGCCCCGCCTCCGAACACGCCGACGTTGCCGGTGGCGAGAAGCAGGTTGCAATAGGCGCGAACGTTCGCGGTCCCGACAGTGTGCTGCGTACCGCCCATACACCAGATGAACGTGGCGGGCCGCACCTTCGCGAAGGTCTCGGCGACCTTCTTGACCTGTTCGCCGGGAATGCCGGTGACCCGCTCGACTTCCTCCGGCGTCCATTTCGCGACTTCGGCTCGGATCTGATCCATGCCGTAAACGCGTTGCGCAATGAATTCCTTGTCTTCCCAGCCGTTGGCGAAGATATGGTGCAGCATGCCCCATATCACCGCGATGTCGGTGCCGCTGCGGAACCGGACATACTCCGTCGCATGGGCGGCCGTGCGCGTGAACCGGGGGTCCAGAACGAACACGTTGGCGCGATTGATTTCCTTGCCGGTGAGAATGTGCTGCAACGACACCGGATGCGCTTCGGCCGCGTTCGATCCCATGAAGACAATCGTCTTCGAATTACGAATGTCGTTATAGGAGTTGGTCATGGCGCCGTAGCCCCATGTGTTGGCTACGCCGGCGACCGTCGTCGAGTGACAGATACGCGCCTGATGGTCGATCGAATTGGTGCCCCAAAACGCGGCGAACTTGCGGAACAGATAGCCGCCTTCGTTGGAAAATTTCGCCGACCCGAGAAGGTAGACGGAGTCCGCACCCGACTTGGCGCGGATCTCGAGCATCTTGTCGCCGATCTCATTGATCGCCTGATCCCAGGCGATCTTCTGCCACTCGCCATTGACCAGTTTCATCGGGTACTTCAGCCGGCGGTCGCCGTGTACCAGCTCGCGCACGGACGCGCCTTTGGCGCAGTGAGAACCGCGATTGATCGGGCTATCCCATGCCGGCTCCTGGCCAACCCAAACGCCGTTCTGAACTTCGGCGATGACCGTGCAGCCAACCGAGCAATGCGTACAGATGTTCTTTTTAACTTCGGTAGGCGCGCCGACAATCTTCGGACCGGCCTGCGCCTTGCGCACCGATCCAAGCGACGACAATCCGATAGCAGCCCCCGCACCCGCCACCAGACCCGAGCGGCGCAGGAATGTTCGTCGATCGAGAATGCCTGAAGCCAAGCCAGCCGCGATGCCTTGCAACCGCGCCCTGCCGGCCGATCCTTCTTTTCGCCTGATCAACATGTGCGTGCTTCCATCAGTAACGGTTGACGCGATAGTAATTTTTGACGTCCGGCGAATCCGCCTTGTAACGCGCCTTGACGCGCTCGGCCTGCGACTCGTCAGCTTCAGCCTCGCTGCTCGCGACCGGCACAATCGCGGCGGCAGCGACCGCCGATCCGCCCATCATGAAAAAGCGCCGGCGATCGAGGCCCTTAGCGTCCCGCACTTTGCTTTCGCCAGCGGGTGCCTTGCTCTTGGACGGCTTGCTCATCGCGATCTCCTTCCAGTCGATTCCGTTTTGCTGTCCGCATCACTCAGACAACGTGAAAGCCTCTGATTCCAGTTCGATAAACACGCGCCCGACACGGCCCACCGCACGGTAGAATTTGGCCGATTGCGACATCTCAAGATCGGCGAACATCCGCGCTGCCCAAGGCTTGAGGTGCCGTTCGAAAAATCTCGCCTGCGTGGCAAAGTCTGTATCGAACTCGCCGCGCGCGAGACCGGCCATAACTTCAAGCAGGGTCGCGATGTGATCTTCGGGCTCGCGTGACGGCCCCGCCCGCTCGATTCCGAGCAAATCGAAATCTTCACGAACACGCGCGAGCGGACGCTCGTGAAGGAAGCCGGTCAGGTAATACGACGCATAGGGCAGCAATTCGCCGCGTCCCAAACCGATGAACAGATCGAAGAATTCCCTGTTGACGTCGCGCCCATCCATCTCTGCCACTGAGGCGAGTTCAATATGGGCCAAGCCAAGATCCGAGGCATCGCCTTTGAACGTTGCAATCCGCGACAGCGTCTGCGCATCCGGCGCCTTGCCGAGCAGCAGGGAAAGCATGCCGTATTCGGCGGCGCGAAGCTGATCTATTTCGTCAATGTTGGATGATGCCACGTCAGCCCCCGCTGATCCGTAGAGATCGGGACGAAGGATGAAACGCGGAACGCGGGTCAGCGCCTCGATAGTCAGGACTCGTTCTGCTGGAATGTGCGACCACGCTGATACCGAAGGCTGCGAAATGCCAACGGCTCTCGCCAGTGACGCGACACCGCCTGCTGCTTTGATTGCCTGCTCTAAACCGGCGTCCCGCATGGTACGAACCGACTTCTCCCATCCGTGCCTTCAAACAAGGCATCTTGTTCGCTAGAACTGTTCTAGTTCTAAATATGTATCATAGGCTCGCCCTATGTCTCAAAAACTTTTGTCTAAATCCTTGGTTTTGCAGAACCATGTCGTCGCACCTCTTGTTGCGGTGCACCGGACTCATCGGATTCTGCACTTTGCTTGTCTTCAACCTGGACGTGATCCGACGGGGCGTATTCAGCCGGCACGGGCATGGAACCATCGGTCGGGAGAGACAGTCTCACTTGCTGAAGCGGCAACTCCGGCGGAGGATTTTGCACTGCATCAACCTCAGTTTCACCACCGGTAGCAGCTTTCGCACCGTCCTGCCGCGGCCCGTTCGATTCGTCCGGTCCGGGTGTTGCCCGATCGCTCCCCATGATCTGTAGAACCATTTTCGCGATATCAGTACCGGCAGCGAGTTCGCTGTTTCCGGGCACACCGCCGGGCGTATTCCAGTCGTATGCATAATCGAGCGCAGGATTGACATAGTTGCGGATCGCTGGATCCAGCGCCCACGACTTTCGCAGGGCCGCGTTGCGCAAGCTCTCAGGCACGCCCTTGCGCAAGAAGCCTGTGATATCGGTGGTTTCGGTGACGTCTTCCAGCTTTGGCAGGCTGGAAAGATCGAATGCTTCCTCTGCGCCGCCTTCGGCAGCCGAGGCCGGCCTAGCTTGCGTCTCGTCGGCCGACTTTGCAGGCGCGCTGTCGGCCTCGGGCAGTTTCGCCTCCCGCTTTCGCTGCGACCAGCGCGACAGAAAATTCTTGTCGCCATCCTTCCCGTCCTGGCTCATGCGCCGTCCTTCCGACTGCCGGATGGATCATCACCGCGTCTGCGATCGACATTCGCCCGATCGCGCTTGCGTTTGTGGAACACCTGCTCGACATGGAATTCATCGACGAATGCGGCGACCCACGACGCAATATCCGGCGGCATTGGAACTGTGCCGATGACGTCGGTGCCGCTTTCGAACATCGCCTCGCCTTCGGTCGGGTCTGCGGTCACTTTCGTCAATTCGAGTTCCGCACCGCCATCCTGACGCCGAAGCGCGACCCAGATAAGGGGCGTGCCGTCAGCGAGATTGTCGCGATAGTTGGCCGTGTCAGCGCTAAACAGATCAATCGTCGCACGACCGGCATAATACAACGTCGCATCGGCGTCCTGTGACAACACCGTCCAGGGCGCGGTTGCCGGCACATCGTCGAGAACCGTTACCGGCGACCACATGTGGTCGATCCAGGGATTATCAATCACGCGTCGGCGCAGCACTACTCCAACCTCACGGGACGTCTCAGTCATGGATGAACCTCCCGTTGAACGTGAATCACGCGACGTTCGCCGCCGACGTGAGCGGCAAACCCACGATAAGATTCTGCGGTTTCAGGCGCACCACCTTCTCCGCGTCCATCGCCAGAATGAGATAGATCGGCCTGGTCCCGACGCGCTCATCCACAAAACGGACATCATCAAAGGTCAGGCGCATCAGAGCGGCGATCCGCTCGGCTGCATCCGCTCCCGGTGCAGCACCATTCCAAAGCGCATTGCCGATTCTGGTGCCTTCACTGTCGAGGCCGACAAACCAGCGCCAATCGCGGTCCTCGATCGATGCAACGGTCTCAACCTTCACGGTGACGCCCAGAAGATGACCGATCCAGCGTTCGATGACGCGGCAGAGTCCGTCACGCGCCTGGGGATTGCCGCCGAGATTCATGGCCATCGCATGGGCATCCGACCGCGACCAATAGGTCCATGCGTTGTCGTCATCCATGACGTCCATCTCTCCAATGGCCTGTGGCTGAAGCATCGCGGTCAACGGCGACGAATGAAGGTCATGTTGCGCCTGGTGCTGTGCCTCGACGACTTCGGCATCGGCCAGCAGCAGCGAACCTTCATGAATCGTGGCTTTCTGGCTGCGGTAAAACAACTCCGCAGCGCGAAGCACATAAGGATCGTCGCAGCCATCGAGCGCGTTGCGCAGGATCAGGTGGCACAATTGCGAAAGAAAGATCGGCGGCAGATCGCTCGCGCCCTTGCGTGCCAACGACACATACACCGCCTCAAGCGAAGGGGCCGCGAGAAGCCTGTCGCGGAACGCGATCATAAACGTCCAGTTCTCTCGCGCGTCGGCATCTGCGAGTGCGGCAATATCGGCTTTCGTGACCGGGCGAAACGGATCGGCAAGCAGAGCAGTATGCAGACCGCGCTCGGCATCGCAGGCGTCGTCAGGTGGCATTAACTCAGGACGCGCCAGATACGCCATAACCAACTCAGGCGTCGCAACCAGTCCGCCGTGATCCGCCCGGCGGGTGAGATGATGACCCGAGGCGACCCAGAATTCTCTCATGTACGATCCGCCTTGATACGATCGGTCTTATTCAGTTCGAGAAGGTCGATCTCCTCGGTGGGCTCCTCGCCCTCAACCTCATGAAAGGTAAAGGCGGGTGCATGGCTGTGCAATCGGTCCGCGCCCGGCTCCGACTGCCGGGGCCTCAGCGTGCGGAACCGCTCGCGGATTTCACCGTTCTCGACGGTTCGTTGTACGGCCAAAATCGTCTGCGGTGGATGATCGCATAGAGAGGACGCGAACGCGACTTCCTCTTCGGCGGCAACGCGCGCGGCTGCCATATCCGGCGCCCCAAATTTGTCCATGAGCTGCGCCGCGAGCCGCTCAATGACCGCCCGGAATTCAGCATCCGTTGCTTCCGTGACAACGGCCAGCGTTGACCAGCCGAGGCTGTCCACGCCGAGAAAGCCAGATCGAAGTGCGACCCGCTGTTTCTGCCCAAGCGACTCAAAATCACGGTCCCAGAACACGAATGCGCCCGACATGGCCCACTCTCCGGGCTCAGCGGCATGCTCGAACACAAACGTATCTGAGGGATCGAGTCTGATCGTGCGCGGGAGTTTCAGCATCCGCCTCACCCCAGTTTCGGAGCGCGATACTCCGGATCATACCACGCCGCTGCGGCCAGCCCATCGACGAGACCAATCCGAGCCGGCGCCTTTTCTGAAGCATGCGCCTTGATAAGGAGGTCGCCATTGACGTCGATTCCTCGCCGCTCGTCGGCATTCTCTCTCGACAGCCGCTCCAGATAATCGCGCGCTACGGGATCGAAGCCGCGCTCATTCCATTGATCGAATGCGGTCATGAGATGGCGGGCGAAACTTCCGATGATCGCTTCGGTATCGACCATCTCGAATCCTTCATTCAACAGGGCCACTCCGCTCGCCGCCTCGGTTTCCCCGATATGAGCCATATCCGCCGCGCGCAGGATGACACCGAACACCAGCCACTCAGGCACATCCGTCTCGTCACAATCCGCGGGCCAACCGAGCCGCGCACCGCCCAGCACGCCGCCGTCGAACAGGATCGTATCCGGCCAGGTAAAACTTACCTGTCGCTCCGGCGGGCAATGGACCGCGATGGCATCCGCCGTCGCATTCATGCCCGCAAAGAATGCGCGACGTGCGGAGACGAGCGGCTCATTGGGCTCAAGGACGACAGCGAATTCGACCAGATCGTAGCGCCGGACCCACACCAGTGTTCCAGCGCCAGCATCGGCGGCAATGCCGCAGCCATGCGCGAACGCGTCGCCGTATTCACGGAGGGAGACAAGCGTATAGCCCGGAGGCAGGTCGAGTGGCTGCTCTGCGTATGTGGCACGCGAATTCATCATCCGAGAAATTTTCCCTAAGCCCTTTGTATTTGGGCAGTCTATGCTATCTCGGTCAAGGCGGTGGCCGAGCCCGTGCAATCGGCAGGCCCAGCACCATATGATAATTGCGAGATAGTTGTGCCGCTGGGAAGGATTCAAGGTCGTAGAGCATGAATGGTGCAAAATCCCGCCTTCTGATTTGCACTTGCGAGAAGACCATTCCGCTTGACGCGCAGGCGATCGGGCGCGGCTGTGCGGCAAACTTAACGCAGGCAAACCAGCTCTGCGGCCGGGACGTCGGACAGTTCAAGGCCGCCCTCGCCGAAGGGGAACAGATCACAGTCGCCTGTACCCAGGAAGCTCCGCTGTTCAAGGAGGTCGCCGAGGACTTTCCGCAAGTTCCTCTCACCTTCGTTAACATTCGCGAGACCGGCGGCTGGTCGAAGGATGCCGCAGCGGCAGGGCCGAAAGCCGCAGCTCTTATCGCAGCCGCGTCGGAAGAGATGCCGCCAATCTCCTTGGTGACGCTTGAAAGCGGCGGCATCGCCCTGATCTATGGCCGTGACGAAGTCGCCATCGATGCGGCCAAACGTCTCGCCGATCATCTCGACATCACCGTCATTCTCACCAAGCCGCACGATCTGACACCGCGTGCGGTCAACGAATTTCCGGTGCTCAAGGGCACGATCCGCAACGCGCGCGGTTATCTCGGAAAATTCGAACTCGACATCGACGACTACGCACTCCCCTCGCCCTCCTCTCGCGACAAGCTGCTGTTCGGAACCGCGCGCAACGGCGCGACCTCGACCTGCGATCTTGTCCTGGACCTTAGCGGCGGCCTGCCGCTGTTTCCGGCTCATGAGTTGCGCCCCGGTTATTTGCGCGCTGATCCGCGCGACCGCGCCGCGGTCGAAAGAGCAATTTCGGATGCAAGCAACCTCGTCGGGACCTTCGACAAGCCGCGCTTCATTCATTTCGAAGATTCGCTCTGCGCGCATTCTCGCTCCAACATCACCGGCTGCACGCGCTGTCTCGATCTGTGCCCGACCGGCGCTATCACCCCGAACGGCAATGCCGTCGCTATCGATCCGAACGTGTGCGCCGGCTGCGGGTCATGCGCGTCAGCGTGTCCAACCGGCGCGGCGTCCTATTCGCTACCCAGCGTCGACGCATTGATGCGGCGGTTGCGGACGCTGCTGCACACCTATCGCAAGGCGGGCGGAGAGAACGCCATCGTGTTGTTTCACGACGGCGACCATGGGGAGCCGTTGATCGACGCCCTCGCCCGGTTTGGCGACGGGCTGCCGGCGAATGTGCTGCCGGTTCGCGTCAATGAAGTCACACAGCTCGGGTCCGAAGCGGTCGCCGCCATCTTCGCTTACGGAGGGACCGGGGCAGCTTTGCTGACACGTGCGCAGCCCCGCCATGAGACAGCCGGACTGCAACGCACGGCAGACATGTCGGCAACGATCGTGGCCGCTCTCGGATTCGGCGCAGAGGTCGTCCGTATTATACAGACCGACGATCCCGATCAGTTGCGCACGATGCTTGATGCCATGCCCGCGGGAGTGGCGTCCGAAAACCCGGCGAGCTTCGTCCCGCGCGGTGCAAAACGCGGCGTGCTGGAAACGACATTCCGCGAGTTGCATCTTGCAGCCCCCGCGCCGGTCGATGTCGTGCCGCTCGCGCAAGGTGCGCCGTTCGGTGGCGTGCATTTGAACGTCGAAGGCTGCACGCTATGCCATGCCTGCGTGACTGCTTGCCCCACCCACGCGCTGTCGGACAATCCTGACCGCGCCATGCTGCGCTTTACCGAAAGTCTCTGCGTTCAGTGCGGGCTCTGCGAGTCGACATGCCCGGAGGATGTCATCACGCTGGAGCCGCGGCTCGATTTTCAGGCATGGAATGCGCCGCTGCGTATCCTGAAGGAAGAAGAGCCTTTCCATTGCATCGCCTGCGGAGCGCCGTTCGGCACCCGAAGCTCAATCGAACGCGTGCTGTCAAAGCTGCAAGAGAAGCATTGGATGTTCGAGGGGGCCAATGCGCGACGGCTCGATGTCATCAAGATGTGCGCGGATTGTCGCGTCGAGGCTGTCGTCAACGAGAGTTTCGATCCGCACGCCGGACCGCAGCGTCCGCCCGTGATGTCGACCGAGGACTATCTGCGCGAGCGGGAAGTCAAAAAGAACGATCCATTCGGATCGCGGTAAACTTAGGCATCGGCGCTGCTCGCCGAGCGGGAGATTCTATTTGTCCGTCACTCATGCCCATCCCGGCGCGCCTGCGACAACAAAGGCTGCGGGAATTCCCGGCGTCCAGCACGTCATCGCTGTTGCCTCCGGCAAAGGTGGTGTGGGCAAGTCGACGACCTCGTGCAATCTCGCCTTGGGCTTCGCCGCGATGGGATTGAAAGTCGGCCTGCTCGATGCCGACATCTACGGACCGTCGCAGCCAAGATTGTTCGGCTTGCGTGGAAAACCGCGCCTTGTAGGTCCGCGCATGCTGGAGCCGATGGAGCGCTTCGGTGTCAAGGTGATGTCGATCGGCTTTCTGGTCGAGGAAGACAACGCCATGATCTGGCGCGGTCCGATGGTGATTTCGGCGATTACGCAGATGCTGCGCGAGATCGCGTGGAACGATCTCGACATTTTGGTAGTCGATCTGCCGCCGGGCACTGGCGATGCGCAACTGACCATGGCACAGCAGACGCCGCTGGCCGGCGCGGTGATCGTCTCAACACCCCAGGACATCGCACTAATCGACGCGCGGCGCGGGATCGAGATGTTCAAGAAGGTCAATGTGCCGCTGCTCGGACTGATCGAAAACATGTCCAGCTTTTGCTGTCCGACCTGTAACCATGTCACGCCGATCTTCGGCCACGGTGGCGCACGGCATGAAGCCGAGAAGCGTGGCATTCCTTATCTGGGCGAAATTCCGCTCGACATGGCGATCCGCCAGACGTCGGACGACGGACGCCCGATCGTCGCGACCGACCCTGAGGGCGTTCACGCGAAGCACTATATCGACATCGCACGCCAGCTTTGGACATCCATCACCACCGGCGCTGCGACGAAGCCGGCACCGCGTATCGTGATCGAGTAAGCCATGGCCGACGTCACACGGATCACATCGGAGAGTGCGAAGTCGCAGAAGGCGGAGCCGGGAGGCATGCCCACCCCGCGCGTGATGCCGGATCCGAAGAACCCGCGACTGACCGAGCGCGTCACTGGTATCGATCAGACCGGCGCGCCTATCGAGATCAATGTGCCGGTAGAGCGCGCGCTGACGCTCTATCTGAATTCCCAGGAGATCGTCACCATGATGACGATCAACGATTATCCAGAATATCTGGCGCTCGGCTATCTGCTCAACCAGAACATGCTCAAGCCCGACGATGTTGTAACAGAAGTGGTCTACGACGATGATTTGCAAGTGGTTGTCGTCTACACCGAACGCGGCACGAACTTCGAGGAAAAGCTGAAGAAGAAAACGCTGACCTCCGGCTGCGCACAGGGCACCGCTTTCGGCGATCTGATGGAAGCGATCGAAGGTGCGTCGCTGCCTTATGCCGAGTTACGCACGTCATGGCTGTATCAGATGACCCACGCGGTCAACACTGCGCCCTCGCTCTATCTCGAAGCGGGCGCCATTCATGGCTGCGTGCTGTGCAAGGAAGGCGAGCCGGTTTGCTACATGGAGGACGTCGGCCGGCACAATGCGGTCGACAAAATCGCGGGCTGGGCCTGGCGTCACAAAATCGATGTCGCCGACAAGATCATGTATACGACAGGCCGCCTCACCTCCGAAATGGTGATCAAGACGGTGCGCATGGGCATCCCCATTCTGGTCTCGCGGTCCGGCTTTACCGCCTGGGGCGTTCAGCTTGCGCGGCAAGTGGGGCTGACCCTGGTCGGACGCACAAAGGGCAAGCGATTCATCGCGCTTTCCGGACAGGAGCGGATTGTGTTCGACCAGAACCTCGAATTCGTCGCAGAAGAATCCGCGCGTCATCGCCGCAAGGGCAGCGACGATGACTGACGACCAGCCTTCGACCCTTGGTGTACTGCTCGCTGGCGGCCTTGCGCGGCGCATGGGTGGCGGCGACAAGCCGATGAAAACCATCGGCGGCCACACCATCCTCGAGCGTGTCATCGCGCGGCTTGCGCCGCAATGCGACGGGCTCATTCTCAATGCCAATGGCGATCCGGCGCGCTTCGCGTCGTTCGGGCTGCCTGTCGTCGCTGACACCGTTGAGGGATTTGCCGGGCCTCTCGCTGGCGTTCTCACAGCCCTCGACTGGGCTGCGGCGCACAGGCCTGATGTCGAATGGGTGCTCAGTGCCGCGACAGACTGTCCCTTCCTGCCTCGGGATCTCGTAGCGCGACTTCAACACGCACGAATCGAGCAAGGCGCGCAACTTGCCGTCGCCGCCTCCGGCGAACAAACCCATCCGGTCATCGGACTCTGGAACGTCGCGCTACGAGGCGAACTGCGTCACGCGCTGGTGGTGGAAGACATCCGCAAGATCGACCGCTGGACGGCACGTTACAAACTGGCGACAGTCACATGGCCGACCGAACTGCTCGATCCCTTCTTCAATGCCAATACGGTCGAGGATATCGCCGAGGCGGAGCGGCTCGCGGCTTTAGACGGCGCGTAATCGGGACGAGCTACGCCGGACGGAACCCCGCCTGCTCCAGTGCCTTTCGAACCTCCGCCGAGCGGAGCGCGTCGAGAAACGCCTGAACAGCAGAGCGCTGCTTGCGCGACGTCACAAGCGCGAAGTCGTAATGCTCCTCGGCGAACGGAATAAATCCAAGACCTGCCGCGCGCGCGACCGGCGCGATGGTCATGCCCCAGTCGGCGCGATTTTGCGCCACCGCAGCGGCCACCGCGTTGTGGGAGCGCGGCTGATTCCAGTAGCCGTCGGGCCGGGCCTCCCCCAACAGGCGATCGATCAGAATGCGCGTACCCGCACCCTGGTTGCGATTGACCATCAGGCATGACGGGTCCTTCAGCGCAGATCGCACCGCCTCCTCCGCGCCGAGACCTTCAAACCGCTTGTCGCCCGTGCGGAACACAATGCCCTGCATACGCCTATAGCCAGGCGCGAGTTCAAGACCTTCAACAAGAAAAGGCGTATTGTATGTGTCGGTTTTTTCGTCGAGCAGATGGATCGGTGCGAGGTCGCATTCCCCGCGCCGCGCCGCCGACAATCCGCCCAGACTTCCGACTGAAATCGACCGCACCGACAGACCGTCGTGCGCCAAAGGCGCCGTAACGATATCGAGCCCTGTGCAATGGCTGCCGACGATCACGAGATCGGGCACGCGCACATGCGGTGTAAACAGCGTGACCTCCACCTCGGCGCCCGCCGGCATCTGCTCGGCCAGTGCATCGATCTTCAGAAAGCCATCAGCCTGTGCGAACGACGTGATCGCGCCGGAGCCCTTGCCGGTCGGATAAGCAATCAGTCCGTCATCGCCTTCGACCAGCGACACCATCACGAATTCCGTCCGACCAAGCTCTGAAGCAATTCGCACCGGTACCTTCGCAGTCACCCGCGCATCATTGCGCGGCGGTAACCCCGCAAGACGGCGCAGCACCGGCACGATCATGTCGTGGAACGTGAACATCGCCGACGTCGGAAAACCCGGCAGGACGACAACCGGTTTGCCGTCGCATACCGCAAGGCACAGCGGCTTGCCGGGCTTCAGTGCGACCCCGTGCGCAATGATGCCGGGTTTGCCGAGCCGCGCGACGATACGATGAGAAACATCACCCTCGCCTTTCGACGTGCCGCCGGACAGAATGAGCATGTCGCTGCTTGCCAATGCTTCGCGCATCACGGCTTCGAGTTTGTCCTCGTCATCGGGAAACGCGCCCAGGAAATGGACTTCGCCGCCATTCTCGGACACGGCAGCCGTTACGATCGCGCCATTGGTATCGAAGATTGCGGCGGGGCGTAGCGGCTGGCCGGGCTGAACCAACTCGTCGCCTGTGGAAATGACCGCCACGCGCGGCCTTTGCGCTACGGACACGCGTGCGACACCAGATGCCGCAAGCATGCCGATTTCGCGTGAGCCGATCAGCGTTCCTGCGCGCAGCACAACCTCGCCCCGCGCAATGTCGGAGCCTGCATAAGACACAAATTGTCCGGGAGACGTCGCGCGCCTGATATTGATCGCAGCCGCGCCCGCCGGCTGCGTGTGCTCGACCATGACGATGGCGTCCGCGCCGCGCGGAATGGGACCTCCCGTCGCAATCGGCGTCGCCGTGCTCTGTGTCACCGGCAATTGCGGCACGGTGCCGCACGCAATCACTTCGCCGTTCAGATTCAGGCGGATCGGCAATGCTTCGCCCGCCATGGCAAGATCGGCCGAACGCACGGCAAAGCCATCGACATTGGAGCGATCGAACGGTGGAACGTCGACAACAGCAACAACATCGTTTGCCACAACGAGACCCAGCGCGTCGGCCAGCGCGCGGTCCTCGGCCGCCAGATCGCGCGGAAAGAGGGCTGCCTCGAAGCGCGCAAGCGCTTCTTCACGCGACAGGATGGTCAGGAACTGACCTTGATCGACGTTTCCGTTGTTTGGCGATGCCTTCGGCTTGATCATACTAAGTCTCACATCATATCGCGAAGAGAAAGCCCGCCAACCGTTGTTCCGGCTGCGTAACCTTCGCTGTCCCCCGGCACGGCCAGCCATGCATCAGCGCCGGCGATGGCACCGAGCGACAGTTGTCCAGCGGCAATCGGCATCCAGGTCTCATCTAACGTTTCGAGCAATACAATCTCGGCGACACCGATAGACGAAGAAATTTTGCGCGCGAGGGGGCGAACCATCTCACGCCGTGGCGACCTTGCCGTGAACCGGTCCAACGCCGGTTGAAGCAGCATCAAACATGCCGCCAAGGCCTGCTCGGGGGCGCCGGGAGCCGCGATGATCGGTACTCTACCAATCTTTCCGACTGCTGCCGTGCGCCCCGGCTGCACCGCAAGTCCATGAATCAGACGGGCTCCGCGTTCTGCCAGCGCGGCGATCGTCGTATCGGTGCGGCCCATCCCTGTGCCGCCGACCGTTATGAGCAGGTCGTAAGCGTCTCCTTCCAAGGCGGCGGAAATGCTGGCCGCATCGCGTCCCTTTGCCTGCAAGCCGACGGCTTGTGCACCGGCAGCTTGTGCAAATTTCAGCATGAATTGCGAGGATGCAGTATTGCGATCAGCGGAAGGGACATCGATCACGCCCACGCGTGGAGATCGAACCGGAATACGGTCGAACCCGGCGGCGCGGGCGACAAGCATATTAAATGCATTCACGCGCGTTCCCGGCGCGACAATCGAACAGCCAGCAGCAATATCGTCTCCAGCCCTGCGAATGCCAAGGCCAGGAAAGGACTCCGCGAGAACCTGAAAGATCGGTCCGGTTTCGTCGACCAAATCGGCATCGAGCACACAGTCACAATCGCCCGGCACACGATCGCCCGCTTCTACCCAAACCGGCGGAGCAGGCAGCGGCAATGGGGAGTAGGACGATGCGCCAACGATATCGCGGGCCCGTAGTGCCCAACCATCGAAGACCGCAACGTTAAAGGCCGGATGTGGCGCCTCGACTATGACCGCGGCCGCGACGCCGCCCACAGAGTCTTCTAGCGATACATCGATGGGTTCTACCGGCTCAACACCCTCCAGCAGAAGGCGCAGGGCGGCATCGAGCGGCGTGAGCGCGGTTGGCAAACGCTGCGTCATCTTGACGCCAAACGCGGGAGGGTCGTGCAAAACACTGGCAATCCGAACCCCGGAACCATCTTAGAGGCGAGGAGTTGATGAGGACAATTCATGCATTGCTTACTCTTGCACAAAGGCCTCTCATGCGCACTCAGTTCATTGCCGCTGCCTGCGCGGCGCTGTTCGCAGTCACGCCATCACTGGCCCAGACAGCCGGGACCGCAGGTGAAAAGCCTGAGACGAGTTGCAACACGGCAGCGACGTCGCCAGGCACGACCTCCGGAAACGCCAAGACCGCTGACACGTCGATGGGAGTCGAAAAGAGCGCCATCCTACCATCTGCCGGTGGACACGCAAATTCCGCCGCTCCGACGGTGCAGAGCGACGGAAAACCGATGGAAGTCCGGCCCGATTGCCCGCCTGAAACCAAGAAGTAAGACGGCTTTTGCTTTGTACGCCCAAGCTCTCTCAGGATGCCTTCCTTTCGGCATTAGGAAAGAAGAGTTGCTTGCCGTTGACCTGATAGGCCGCGATGGCGGCTTGACCTTCGGATGAGAGCAGCCAATCGATGAAACTCTGCCCCAAGTCTTTCTTCACTGAGGGATGCTTCTCCGGATTCACCAGAATCACGCCGTACTGGTTGAACAGCCGCTTGTCACCTTCGACCGCGATCACGAGATCGCCGGGGTTCTTGAAGGAAAGCCACGTGCCTCTATCGGAAATCACATAGGCGTTCATTGCGCCCGCCGTATTGAGCGCAGCACCCATGCCCTGACCGATCTCGCGATACCACGGTCCCTTCGCTGTCTCGAGATCGACGCCAGCTTGCTTCCACAGCGCAAGTTCAGCGGAATGCGTCCCGGATTTGTCGCCGCGCGAAACGAACGGGAGCGCCTTCCCCTGAATTGTTTTCAGGGCCGCGACGATATCCTTCGATCCGCTGACGCCGGCCGGATCGCTTTTCGGCCCGATCAGCACGAAGTCATTGTACATCACATCGAAGCGTTTCACGCCCTGCCCTTCGGCGATGAATTTTTCTTCCTGCGGTTTGGCATGTACGAAGACGACGTCGGCATCGCCGCGTCGCGCGGTATCAAGCGCCTGTCCGGTGCCCTGCGCGATGACCTTCACCTCGACGCCGGTTTTGGCCTTGAACAACGGCAGGATGTGATTGAACAGGCCTGAATCCTGCGTGGATGTGGTGGAAGCCACGACGATGGACTTGTCCTGCGCGGACGCCGGCGTTGCTAACCCCGCCGCGAACAGCGAGAGCGCGAAGGCAAAAGAAGCGTACTGACGTTTCATGACGTGTTCTCCTCAGTTCAAATGACCAGATCGCCGCGCACGAAGGCCCCGGCCTCCGGCGTCGACGGGTTCTTTAGAAAATTTTCGGCGGCGGCCTGCTCACGCACTGTCCCGCGCACCATGAAAACAACATCGCCGGCGAGACGCCGGACCTGTCCGAGATCGTGCGATGACATAACGATCTTGATACCGGACTGCGCGGCGTGGCGAATGATCTCTTCGACGCTGCGCGTAGCCGCGGGATCGAGACTCGCGGTCGGCTCATCGAGCAGAAGCAGTTCCGGATCGCGAGCCAATGCACGCGCCAGCGCCAACCGCTGCTGTTCGCCGCCGGACAAGCGACGAGCGGGACGTGTGGCAAGATGCAGCAGACCGACGCGTTCGAGCAATTCGGCCGTGCGTGCAGCCAATTGCTCGCGCGGGTAATCCGCATGGGCCAGCCCATAGGCGATGTTGGCCGCCGCCGTTCGGCGCAACATCACGGGACGCTGAAACACGAATGCGCGGCGCGTTGGCTTCGCGTCGCTGCGACCACCCCACGTGACGCTGCCTTCGGTTGGCGTCGCTAGCCCCATGCACAGGCGCAACAGGGTGCTTTTCCCCGCACCGTTCGGCCCAACCACAAGCGTCGGCGCACCCGGTGTCAGCGTCAGCGTGAGGCGATCGATGATCGTTGTGGCGCCGGCACGCAGCGTTACGCGGTCGAACAGAACTGGCAGATCGGTCAGCGGTGCCCGCATCGTCATCCCGCCTGCCGTTCGGACCAGACCCGCGCGCCCCATGCCGCCGCATTGATCGCAAGAACGATCACCACGAGGACCACGCCAAGACCGAGGGCAAGCGGCAGATTGCCCTTCGACGTCTCAAGCGCAATTGCCGTGGTCATGGTGCGGGTGAAGCCATCTATATTGCCGCCAACAATCATGACCGCGCCAACTTCCGCCGCCGCGCGTCCAAAACCCGCAAGCAGCGCGGTCAGCAGACTGAAGCGCGCATCCCAAAGCAGCGTCGTGACGCGACCGAGCGGACCGACATCCATCGCCGACAGTTCGTCGCGATACTCAATCCAGAGGTCTTCAATGGTTTGACGTGTCAGAGCCGCGATGATCGGCACAATCAACACCGCCTGAGCGATGATCATCGCCGTCGGCGTAAACAGGATTCCGAGATCGCCGAGCGGCCCCGAGCGCGACAGCAGGAGATAAACCGCCAAGCCAACCACGACGGGCGGTAGTCCCATGAACGCGTTGACCAGCACAACAATCGCGCTCCGACCCGGGAAGCGCATCAGCGCAAGCAATGCACCGAGCGGCAGACCAACAATGGCTGCAAGCACAACAGCGGAAAGACTGACGGCCAGCGACAGTTTGACGATGGCGAAAAGCGCCGGGTCACAACCGACGATTAATTGCCAAGCATTCGCCCCGTCCAGCATGACTTCCCTCCGTCATGCCTTGTCCTGCATATTTTTCTAGTCTGTCAATGAATTGAAAAGAAACATGAATATGCATATAGATGCAGGATGGACTTGCTGACCACGAGCGAAGCATCGGAGTACCTGCGGCTGGGGGAGCGCAAGCTTTACGAGCTGGTGGCCGACGGGGCGATCCCTTGCACCAAGGTGACGGGTAAATGGCTTTTCCCGCGTGAAGAGCTTGATAGATGGGTGTTATCAGAACTGATCCTACCGATCGGCATGGGTCCTTCCAATCCACCTTTGATCGTTGGCGGTAGTCAGGATGGGCTGCTCGAGTGGAGCCTGCGCGAGTCCGGCTCTGGTCTTGCAACGCTTGCTGAAGGGACCGAGAGCGGCGTCGGCCGTGTGCTGCGCGGCGAAGCGATCGCCGCAGCGATCCATTTCCATACTGAACATGATGTGCAGGATTCTGGCGAGGATGCCAATGTCGCTGCAGTGCGGACGATCGCCAGTTTGCACGACGCCGTGCTGGTCGGCTTCGTGAGGCGCGAACAGGGCCTGCTGCTCCAACAGGGAAACCCGAAAAATCTCACCAGCCTCGCCGACGTTCTCAGCTCGGGCGCGACGATGGCTGTCAGGCAACCTGGCGCCGGCGCGCAAATGCTGCTCGATGCCCTCTTGAAACAGCATGGCGCAAAGCCGAAGGATCTGCGTCGGCTGGATTCGCCGTGCCTGACCGGGCCTGATCTGGCGACTGCAATTCGCGCCGGCAAAGCGGATTGCGGCATCGCAACGCGTGCAGCGGCCAAGACTGCCGGTCTGGACTTTGTGCCGTTGCTTTGGGAAAATTTCGACCTGATGATGCGTCAGCGCTCATACTTCAAACCGGCGCTGCAAGCGCTGGTGAATTTCATTGTCCAGCCGGCCCTCAAGCAACGCGCCAACGACCTCACGGGCTACGACACTGCACCGGCCGGCAAAATCCGCTATTTCGCCTGACACAATCTTCGCGTGATGACTTGTTTGCCGTCAGGATTATCCCCGCGGCCACTCCGCTACATGACCATTATCACGCCCGGTTTATCGCGCATGGATTTCATGCTTCGATGTGGAGATATCTGGTTTCAAGGGATCACCGGTGCGGGACGCCGACCGTCACGTCAGAAGGTATCGAGCTGGTGTGCCACTCCTGATTGGCGCACTCATTGCCGCACTGGGTGCGGCTCCTTCGCTCGCTCAATTGCGCGGCCACGGCGGTCCGGTGCGGGCGCTGTCGGTTTCATCCGATGGCCGGACGCTTCTTTCAGGAAGTTTCGACGGCAGTGCGATCCACTGGTCGCTCGACCGCGACACCGCCGAACAGGTCCTCCGATTTCACGCCGATGCTGTCAACGCAACGGCCCTGCTCCACGACGGCCGCGCCGCCACCGCGGGCGCTGACAGCCGCATCGCAATCTGGAGTTCCGGAAAGACGCAGCCTGACGTCGTGCTCGAAGGCCACACCGCCCCAATTGCTGCGCTTGCGCTGTCGCCCGACGGCTTAACACTCGCCTCGGCGGCATGGGATCACACCGTGCGACTTTGGCCCCTCTCCGGCGGCGTGACACGGGTGCTGGAAGGCCATTCTCAGAACGTCAACGGAATCGCGTTTAGCGCTGACGGCAAAACTCTCGTGAGCGTCAGTTATGACCTAACTGTCCGCGTCTGGCCTCTCGACAGCACAGCTGCTCCATCTGTCGTTACCCTGCCCGCACCGCTCAATTCAGTTGTTGTCTCCAATGACGGGCAGATCGTCACCGCCGGCACAGACGGCAAAGTCTATTTTCTCGATCGCGCGGGCAAATATAAGGGCGAGACCGCGGTGGGGCCTGTCCCATTGATTGCGATGGCGATGTCGAAGGACGGCGCCCTGCTTGCGGCCGCCGATATTCGCGGAGCGGTCGCCATCATCGATCCCAAAGCACGCACGGTAACGCGCAGGCTGGTCGGACCGGGGCTTCCTGTGTGGTCTGTCGCGTTTATGCCGGACAATGGCACCCTGCTGACGGGCGGCGCGGACAGTATGATCCGCCGCTGGAATGCGCGCACGGGAGAGCCGATAGGAACGACCATTCAAGAAAGCCCGAACGACCCGCTTTCCGCTTATGCGGGTGACCGCGGTGCAGAAATTTTTCGTGCTTGCGTCGCCTGTCACACGCTCACGCCAGATCAGGGCAACAAGGCCGGCCCCACACTCTCGGGAATTTTCGGACGCAGGATTGCGACCTTGCCGGGCTACAATTTTTCAGAGCCGCTGAAGAAGCTCGATATCGTCTGGACCCCGGAAACCGTGTCTAAGCTTTTCGAGATCGGCCCCACCGCCTATACGCCCGGCACAAAAATGCCTGAGCAACTCATCAGTTCGGGCGAGGACCGACAGGCACTGGTGAGATTTCTCGCGCGGGCCACAAAACAGTGAACAGCAGCCTGTGCAGGAAAGACGCGCGGTGTTGCGAATATCCGGTGTTCCGGATAAGAAAGTCTCATAATCTATATGAATTTTTTAAAGATACGGGAACGAGACAAATGATCAAACGCCTTGGGTGTATCGTATCTGTGCTTGCCTTGGGATTAACGCTCAACGCTCCCCTCGCTCATGCGGGAAAGTGGGAAGACGGACTCAAGGCTTTTGCACGAAAGGAATACGCCGCCGCCGCAAAATTCTTCCGGCCTCTCGCAGAAAAGGGGAACGCGGTAGCGCAGTATCGAATTGCGTTGATGCATAAAATGGGATTGGGCGTTTCGAAAGACCGCAAGCTGGCTCAGAAATGGAGCCGCCTCGCTGCGAAACAGGGCAACACCGACGCGCAGGTTCTTCTTGGAAGCCTCTACTACAAGGGAGAAGGCGGCGAGTCTGACGACATCGCGCGCGCGTACATGTGGTACGACATTGCTGCGACGCAGGGAAATGCCGACGCCAAGAAAGAACTCGCTACTGTATCAAACGAATTGACCCCCCAGCAGATCGCGGAAGCGCGGGCAAAAGCTCAGAAGTGCGCGTCATCAAGCTATAAGCAATGTGACTGACCACGGCGGACGGCGCGATCAGATGCGATCTCGCTGCTTATTAATCCCTGACACGGTCGAAGTTCTGCAGCGGCGTCCGCAAGGAGTTAAGGCCGCCGCTCGAGGTAGAAGTGCAGAACGTGCGCTATGCCGGGACTAAGGCTGCGCGTTTCAATGCCCACGCTTCCGTGTTCATGTTGCATAAGTCAGGTGACGCACAGGGGCAGACTGGCTGGCTGGGGAACTAGGATTCGAACCTAGACAAACAGAGTCAGAGTCTGTTGTGCTACCGTTACACCATTCCCCAATCGATTGCGGACGAGACTGGCGTGTGTTGAAGCACGCCGGACGGATCGCTATCCAAATCAGCAAATCGATATTGCGCGCTCGATATAAAGCGCGGTTGCGCTGCGGTCTACCCCTGCCTTGCACCATCTCTACCCAGACGTCAGAAAGCCGTGAGCATTTCATCCCGACATCCCGCTGGAAGCTCCATTAATCCAAGGTAAACAAAGGCTTAATTGAATCTTGGAGACCATTTTGCAAACCAGCCCGCTTAGATAAAAATACCTCATGTCTCCCGAGACTTAGCGAAACTGGCGGCAGTCCCGGCGCTTGGCCTGTTGAAGCTCGCCCCTGCGCCCCCGGCGCGCGCAGCCGGGCCGTTTAACAATTCTTGTGGCAAGTCTTTGTACAGTTGGGGAAATTCGAGCGTTAACACAGGCTAATCCACTGCATGTTGAATTCACCGCAGCCAGCGGCTCTCGGGCGGGTCATTTCGGTTCGCGGGTCGCAAGCCCGCGTCGGACTCATGGCAACGAGCCAGATCAACGACGCCAATGTGCGTGCCACCGTCGGCCAATTTTTCGGGATCCGGACGGCAACCACCATCATTGTCGCGATGATCACCGAGGTCAGCCGCGAGAATCTGCCACCCACCGATAACTACATTGCGATTGCGTCCGTCGATCTGCTGGGCGAGATCGCAGCCGGTCCGTCCGGCCGCTTCCAGCGCGGCGTCACCAGCTATCCGACCATCGGTGATCTGGTGGACGTGCTGACCAACCAGCAACTGCGGACGGTGTACGCTCCTTCGAAAGCCGAGCAGATCAATATCGGCACGCTGCAACAGGACCCGTCCGTCACAGCTTATGTCGATGTCGAGGACATGCTGAGCAAGCACTTCGCGGTGCTGGGCTCCACCGGCGTCGGCAAATCCAGCGGCGTTTCGCTGCTGCTGAACGAAATTCTGCAGGTACGGCCCAACCTGCGTGTCTTTCTGCTCGACGTGCATAACGAATACGGCCGCTGCTTCGGCGACAAGGCGCTCGTTCTCAATCCACGAAATCTTAAGCTGCCATTCTGGCTTTTCAATTTCGAGGAATTCGTCGATGTGATTTTCGGCGGACGCCCCGGCGTTCCGGAGGAGCTCGAAGTTCTTATCGAACTCATCCCGGTGGCGAAGGCGACCTATACGCAATACCAGAACACGGATCGCCTCGGCCTGAAGCGCGTTGATCCCAAGACCATCGGCTATACCGCCGACACGCCCGTGCCGTACCGGCTTGTCGATCTGATTTCGCTGATCGACGAGCGCATGGGCAAGCTGGAAAACCGCTCCTCGCGCATCGTCTATCACAAGCTGATTACGCGTATCGAAACTGTGAAGAACGATCCGCGCTACGCCTTCATGTTCGAGAACGCCAACGTCGGTGGCGACACGATGGCCGAGGTGATCAGCCATCTGTTCCGCATGCCCGCAAACGGCCGGCCCATGACGGTCATGCAGCTTGCCGGCTTTCCCGCCGAAGTCGTGGACTCGGTGGTGTCTGTGCTGTGCCGCATGGCATTCGATTTCGGATTGTGGAGCGACGGCGCATCGCCGATGTTGTTCGTTTGCGAGGAAGCGCATCGCTACGCCTCCGCCGACCGCGGCGTAGGCTTCGGACCGACGCGCAAGGCTGTGTCGCGCATCGCCAAGGAAGGCCGCAAATATGGTGTCTATCTCGCGCTGGTGACGCAGCGTCCGGCCGAACTCGACGCGACCATCATTTCCCAATGCAACACGCTGTTCGCGATGCGGCTTGCCAACGAACGCGACCAAATGCTGCTGCGCTCTGCGGTCTCGGATGCCGCGGCGAATCTCCTGTCATTCGTGCCGTCGCTCGGAACGCGTGAAGTGTTGGCCTTCGGTGAAGGCGTCGCACTGCCGACAAGGCTCCGCTTCAAGGAAGTCCCGGCACACCAGTTGCCGCGCAGCGAAGCGACCATCGCAACGACACCGTCGGCTTTAAGCGGTCACGACATCAGTTTCGTCAGCTCCGTGCTGGAGCGCTGGCGCGGCGCGACGTCGCATCGTGAAACACCGAACGACCCAACGTTCGATCGAGGCGTGGCGGAACGTCCCATTCCCCGCGCGCCGGAAGCCCCCATGCTGCAACCCTCGCTCGGCCTCGATCCGGACCGGTTCTCGTTGCTGAAAAAGCCGTTGCGCTGATTGCAGTTCATCGCAGGACTGCCGCGCGCAAGCGCATGCTTTGCGGCGGCATCGTCCTCCTTTATGGTCCGGATCAGATTTCTTGACTGCATCGGATCATCAGCATGACCACGCCTCCTATCAGCCGCTTTCCCGTCCCTGCGTTAAATTCGCTGCCGGACGACATCCGTACACGAATTCTCGGCGTACAGGAGAAATCCGGCTTCGTGCCCAACGTCTTTCTGGCGCTGGCCTATCGACCAGACGAATTCCGGGCATTTTTCGCCTACAATGACGCGGTGATGGAAAAAGACGGCGGCCTGAGCAAGGCCGAGCGCGAAATGATCGTAGTTGCGACCAGTGCGGCCAATCAGTGCCACTACTGTGTCATCTCGCACGGAGCTGTGTTGCGCATCCGCGCCAAGAATCCGCTGATCGCGGACCAGATCGCCAACAATTACCGTAAGGCCGACATCACGCCGCGGCAGCGCGCCATGCTCGATTTCGCGGTCAAAGTCTGCCTGGAGTCGCAAAAGACATCGGCGCAGGATTTCGAAATGCTGCACAGCCACGGATTCAGCGACGATGACATTTGGGACATCGCCTCCATCGCAGCCTTCTTCGCCCTGTCCAACCGCATGGCAAGCGTCACCGACATGCGCCCGAACGACGAATTCTATATGATGGGCCGCGTGCCGAAGTCGTAACGCTACGGTTCAAGAGGACTTCGATTTGCTCGAATGGTGGGACATTGTGCTCCGACTGGGTGTCGCCACGCTGACGTCGGGTGCGATCGGCCTCAACCGTGACCTGCATGGCAAACCGATCGGCCTACGCACGCTAGGCATGGTCGGCCTTGCGACTTCGCTCGTCGTCCTGATCGCCAGCCCGGCGTCGCTCGAAGCGGGTCAGTTATCGGACGCAACGAGCCGTGTCGTGCAGGGCATCCTCACCGGCATCGGCTTTCTTGGCGCCGGTGTCATCGTTCATGGCGACCAACACAAGGTGAAGGGACTGACGAGCGCCGCTTGCGTCTGGTTCACCGCGTGCATTGGAGTCGTGTGCGGCCTCGGGCATTGGCGGCTGGTCGGCATCGCACTCGTGATTGCGCTATTGCTGCTGATGTTCGGCGGCCCGCTGGAGCGGACGTTGCATGGCCTTTTCGGAGGCAAGCCACCGGACGACACGCAACCGAATTGATCCCGCAGCCCTTCGCATCACCTTCAAGGCATCACATGTTGGATAGCGTGCGCTGCACACGGCATATTTTCGTACCGATCCGCGACACACGTTCCCACCTATCCTTTTCGGCATCACAGGAATACCTTGTTTCCTGGAGACATGTTTGTCCTGCGGACTAATATGCGTAGATCGATCTGGAAGCTCTCTTGATGACTGACGGCGAACATCGTGTGCTTAAATTTCGTCCGCGCACGCATGCACGGCCGCCAGTGGCCAGTGCGCCTGGTCCCCTTGCGCCCGACCTGTCACGGTTTGAGCGCGAGGGTGAAAACCCGGATGAATATCGCCACCGGATGATTGCCAATATCGCCGCGATTGCATTTACGGCAGCGCTTACAGGGATCGGCATCTGGCTTGCCGTGACCCTCGCGGACCTGCGTAATACTCAGGATTGCGTGTTGATGGGGCGGCGGGATTGCGCGCATATCTCGGCGCAGACCAGCGATGTGATTCGCCACAATTAGCCTTGAAAACCGGCCCGGTTTGGGTCCTGTTGCGCCATTGAACTCGAGGCACCGCTCCGATATACGGGGATTCAACCCGTCAACGGGGATCGCGGCACTGCAAGACGCCGCGCCCCACCCCAAGAAATGGCATTTAGCTCAAAAATCTCAAAGGTTTAGCATGTCGTCTACATTCGATCAGGTCGCCACGATCATTGCGGAAACGTGCGACATTCCTCGTGACACGATCACCCCGGAAAGCCACGCCATCGACGATCTGGGGATCGACAGCCTCGACTTCCTCGACATCGCCTTTGCGATCGACAAGGCGTTCGGCATCAAGCTGCCACTCGAGAAATGGACGCAGGAGGTCAACGACGGCAAGGCCACGACCGAACAGTACTTCGTCCTGAAGAACCTCAGCGCGCGCATCGACGAATTGGTCGCCGCCAAGGGCGCCTGACGCGCCCGCCATGCATCTCGAATACTTCCAGCTCATTGACCGCATCACCGATCTCGACGTCGGCAAACGGACGATTACGGTCGAGGCGCAGGTCCCGCAGGCCAGCACCATCTTCGAAGGACACTTCCCCGGCTATCCGCTGATGCCGGGCGTGCTGCTGATCGAAGCCATGGCGCAGACCTCGGGCTGGCTTTTGATCGCACTTCTGAAGTTCGAACGCATGCCGTTTCTGGCCAGCGTCAAGGAAGCCAAGATGCGCGACTTCGTCACGCCGGGCGAGTTGCTGACGATCGACGCGAGCATCGTGCACGACGGCTCCGGCTTCGCCATCACCGACGCCAAGGTCCGCGTTGGCGGCAAACTGAAATGCAACGCAACGCTGACGTTCCGCCACACGCCGTTCCCAAATCCCGATTTGCGCGGACACATGGAATCCATGGCAACGCGTATCGGCTTTCCCCAACAGGCAATCGCTCATGGCTGAGACAACTTCATCGCCCGGCGGCACGCGCGAAGCCTGGATCACCGGCATCGGATTAGCCACGTCGCTCGGCGAAGGTCTCGATGCTCACTGGGATGCACTGAACAGCAAGACAGTGAACGTGGACGAGACGACGTTCGCCCCTTACGTCGTTCATCCGATGACGAAGCTGAGTTTCGACGCCCAGATTCCAAAGAAGGGCGATCAGCGCCAGATGGAAGCCTGGCAGCGGATCGGCACCTACGCCGCGGGTCTCGCTCTCGACTCCGCCGGGGTGAAGGGCAACACCGAAATTCTCTCGCGTATGGACATGATCGTCGCCGCCGGCGGCGGCGAGCGTGATCTCGCGGTCGATTCCGCGATCGTCAATGCCGACGTTCAGGGCAACGCCGCGCCGGGCTTTCTCAACGAACGGCTGATGAACGATCTGCGTCCCACCCTGTTTCTGGCGCAGCTTTCAAACCTGCTCGCGGGCAACATTTCCATCGTACACGGCGTCACTGGATCGTCGCGGACCTTCATGGGCGAGGAATCTGCCGGCATCGACGCCACGCGCATCGCGCTTGCGCGCATCCTGAACGGCCAAAGCGACATCGCCCTGGTCGGCGCCGCGCAGAATAGCGAGCGCAAGGAAATGCTGATGCTCTATGAGTTCGGCGATTTCAATCTCAAGAACAAGTTCCTGCCGGTCTGGGAGCGCGACAATGGTTTTGCCCTCGGTGCGGGCGGGGTGTTTCTTGTCATCGAGTCGAAAGACCATGCGATGGCACGCGGCGCAAAACCCTATGCCCGGCTAACCAAAGTCGTTGCTGATCACGCGCTGCGCAAATCTCCGGGCGAGGTAACCGCTGCGCTCGACGGTTTGTGGTCGAAGATCGGAACGGTCGGCAAGAGCGCAGCGATCATCACCGGAGCAACAGGGGCAGCACCGGCGACCGCCGAAGAGCGCGTATTTCTCGGCAAGCATCACGATATTCCCGCCCGCGGCACCGGTACGGCCTTTGGTCATGTGATGGAGGCACAGCTCCCGCTCGGCCTCGCGCTCGCGGCGCTGTCGATCTCCCGCGGGGCACTGTTTCCGCCCCACGATAATTCAGGTGTCGAGATTGAAATGGCGAAGCCACCATCCCAAATTGTGGTGATTGGAACCGGTCACTGGCGCGGCGAAGGCATGGCGCTGGTCGAGGCCATTTAGCGGGGCATGAAAACACCATGACATCCACTCGCGATAAATTCGGACGGCCGGTCGTTGTGGTCACCGGCATGGGCGTCGTCACGTCCCTTGGCGCTGGCAAATCGGACAACTGGGCTAAGCTGACGGCGGGCGAATCCGGCATTCGCACCATCACCCGCTTTCCGACCGAAGGCCTCAAGACCACGATGGCCGGCACGATCGATTTCGTTCCCCTTGAACCTTTCTCGTCCACGGCCCTGTCGGAAAAACTCGCGGACATCGCCACCGAGGAAGCCGTCGCGCAGGCCAATATCGGCAGCAAGGGCGACTTTCCCGGTCCCCTGTTTCTGGCAGTCGCCCCGATCGAGCTCGAATGGCAGCCGCGGCAGGACATCGCCCGCGCCACCGGAATGACGTCCGGCATTGATTACGACGCGCTGCTCAAAGCCAGCGGCGGCGGCAGATTCACCGGCCTGCATCGCCGCTTCCTGTTCGGCTCGGTCGCCGATCATCTGGTCGAAACTTTCGGCACCAAGGGATCTCCAATTTCCCTCTCCACCGCATGCGCATCCGGCGCCACAGCGATCCAGCTCGGCGTCGAGGCGATCCGCCGCGGCGAAACCGATGCCGCGCTGTGCGTGGCGACGGATGGCTCGGTCAATGCCGAAGCGCTGGTGCGGTTCTCGCTGCTTTCAGCGCTGTCAACCAACAACGACCCACCCCAGGCTGCCGTGCGTCCGTTCTCCAAGAACCGCGACGGCTTCGTGATGGCGGAAGGCGCCGGCGCGCTGGTGCTCGAAAGCCTGGAAGCGGCCACCGCGCGCGGCGCGAAAATCCTCGGCGTCGTCGCGGGCTGCGGCGAACTCGCCGACTCGTTCCATCGCACCCGTTCCAGCCCTGACGGCAAGCCGATCGTCGGATGCGTGAACAATGCGCTGTCGGACGCCGGCATGAGCACAGACCAGATCGATTACATCAACGCCCACGGCACCGGAACGCCCGAGAACGACAAGATGGAATATCTCGGCATCTCGATGGTGTTCGGAGAACGCGCCAAGCAAATTCCGGTGTCGTCCAACAAGTCGATGGTCGGCCATACGCTGTCGGCAGCCGGCGCGGTGGAAGCCGTGTTCTCGCTGCTGACGCTGGAACATCAGAGGATCCCGCCGACGATCAATTACGACGTGCCCGATCCTGCGATCCCGTTCGATGTGGTGCCGAACAAGGCCCGCGACGCGCGCGTGAACGCGGTGATGTCGAATTCGTTCGGTTTCGGCGGCCAGAATGCGTCCCTGATCCTGACCCGCGAGCCCGCCTGAGGACCCGCGCGAGGGCTTCGGGCGCGGTTGACGCCGCCGCCTGAACCGGCGATACCCACCTCCAAATCTGCAAGCAAATTCAGTCTCTCAGGACGCCTTCATGCGCGCGCTTTCCCTCGTTGCCGACCGCCAGCTCGTGGTCGCGGATGTTCCGCCTCCCCCACCGCCGGGACCGGGCGAGGTCCAGATCCGCGTCAACGCCGTCGCGCTCAACCATATCGACGTTTGGGGTTATCGCGGCATGGCCTTCGCCAAGCGCAAGCTCCCGCTCGTGGTCGGCGCGGAAGCCTCCGGCGAGATCGCCTCCGTCGGCGAAGGCGTGACACGCTTCAAGCCGGGGCAGAAGGTCGTCATGTATGGCGCGCTGACCTGTGGTGTCTGCCCCGCCTGCAAGGCGGGCCGCGACAACCTGTGCGAGAATGTCGCCGGCATCATGGGCTTTCATGTCGACGGCTTCGCGCGCGAGTTGATGAACCTCAACGAGCGGCTTGTCATTCCGGTGCCGGATGGCGTCTCGGATCGCGACGCCGCCTGCGCACCGATTGCGTTCTCCACCGTGCAGCACATGCTGTTCGACAACGCCAAGCTGCTCCCCGGCGAAACCATCCTGGTGCATGCCGGCGGCTCGGGCATCGGCACCGTCGCGATCATGATGGCCAAGGCGATCGGCTGTACCGTTATCACCACCGTCGGCGACGATTCCAAGATCGAGGGCGTGAAGGCACTCGGCGCGGATCACGTCATCAACTATCGCAAGGATCGTTTCGAACACGAGACCCGCAAAATCACCAAGAAGAAAGGTGTCGACGTCGTGTTCGAGCACGTCGGCGCAGACACCTTCAATGGCTCGCTGCTGGTTCTCAAGCGCGGCGGACGGCTGGTGACCTGCGGTTCGACCTCGGGTCCGACGACCACCATCAACCTGATGCAACTGTTCCAGCAGCAGTACCGCATCTTTGGATCGTTCGGCGCGACGATGAAGAATATCGCCGAAAGCCTCGACAAGATGGCTGCCGGCATGAAGCCTGTGATCGATACAGAAGTGCCGATCGATGACGTCGCCGCGGCGCTGAAAAGAATGGAAAGCCGCCAAGTGTTCGGCAAGATCGTCGTCACGTTCTGATGCGCCGGCTGTTTCTCCGCGCCAAGGCCGTGCTGCGGGACGTGCTCAAGCCCGTGACGGGGGCTATTCTCGGCACAATCGCGGTCGGCCTGCTGCGGGGCACCCGCTATTTCAATCCGGACCGCACGGCTAACTTCTTCGCATCGGTTACGCGCGTCATCGGCCCCTGGCTGCCGGAACATAAGATCGGCCGTGCCAACCTGACCGCCGCATTCCCCGAGAAAATCCCCGCCGAGATTGACGCCATTCTGACCGGCGTATGGGACAATCTCGGACGCGTCGGAGCGGAATTCGCCCATCTCGATCATCTGTGGGATCTCGATCCTGAGCATTGGGAGAGCCGGCGCATCGAACCCGCGCCCGGTGCCATCGAAAAATTCATCGCGCTGCGCGACGATGGCAAGGGCGCGTTGATATTCGCCAGCCATCTCGGCAACTGGGAGTTACCGGCCCTCGCTGCCCCTGCCTATGGCCTTGAGTCAGCGATCCTGTTCCGCCGCCCGAACATTGCTGCGGTCGATCGCGCAATTCAGGATATCCGCTCCGTCAACATGGGCACGATGATCGCCACCACGCACGACGCACCGCTGCGGCTGGCGCAGGCGCTGCAAAAAGGCGTCCATGTTGGCATGCTGGTCGATCAGCATTTCAGCCGCGGTGTCGATGTGACCTTCTTCGGACGCACGGCAAAAGCCAATCCCCTGCTCGCCCGTCTGGCGCGGCAGGTGGAATGTCCGATTCATGGCGTGCGGATTATCCGGCTGCCCAATCATCGCTTCCGCATCGATCTGTCGGACGAAGTGAATCCGGTGCGCGATGCCGAGGGCAAGATCGACGTGCAGGGCACCACGCAGGCGATCAACACGGTGATCGAGGGATGGGTGCGCGAGCATCCCGAGCAATGGCTGTGGCTGCACCGCCGCTGGCGGTGATTACCGCCCTGTCTTCACCCGCGTCCACAGACGGTTGATGATACGCTGGGTGGCCGCGTCGCGGGCCGTGATGACGAACAGACGATTCAATGTCGCCTCGTCGGGATAAACCGTCTTGTCGTTGATGATCTTCGGGTCGATCAGCTTCTGACTCGCCAGATTTCCGTTTGCATAGGACAGAAAGTCTGAATTCTTCGCGGCGACGTCGGGCCGATAGAGATAATTGATCAGTTCGTAGGCCTCGGAAACGTTCTGCGCATCCGCCGGAATCGCGAAGTTGTCGAAGAACATCTGCGCGCCCTCCTTAGGGATCGCGTAGCCGATCTCCACGCCGTTCTTCGCCTCTGAAGCGCGGCTCTGCGCCTGCTTGATGTCGCCGGACCAACCCACCACGAAGCAGATTTCCCCGGTGGCCAGCGCGCTCAGATATTCGGAGGAGTGAAATTTGCGCACATAAGGCCGCACCTTGCCGACAAGATCGGCGGCCTTGTCCAGATCAGCCTGCCTGGTCGAATTGGGATCGATGCTAAGATAGTTCAGCGCCGCGGGAAGGATGTCGTCGGCAGAATCCAGCATATGAATCCCGCAATCCTTGAACTTGGCAAGGTTCTCTGGCTTGAACACGATGGACCAGGAGTCGATCTTCGCATCCGGCCCGAGAATGTCCTGCAGCTTCTTGATGTTATAGCCGATCCCCGTGGTGCCCCACATGTAGTTGGCGGCAAAGGTATTGCCCGGATCGTAGACCGCGAGACGTTTCGTCACTTCCGGCCATGCATTGACGAGATTGGGCAGCTTCGACTTGTCGAGCTTCTGGAAGATGTTCGCCGCGATCTGGCGCTGCAGGAAATACGCCGTCGGCATCACGACATCGTAACCGGATTTTCCGGCCAGCAGGCGCGTCTCCAGCGTCTCGTTGGCATCGAATGTATCGTAAGTGACCTTGATGCCGGTCTCCTTGGTGAACTGTTCGAGCACGCCGGGCGCCATGTAGTTCGACCAGTTGTAGAAATTCACGCTGCGCTGCTGCGCCGGGGCGGCGCTCCCTGCCGACAGCAATCCCGCGACAACCATTGCCGCACGCATTACGTTCGTCACGAATGTACCCATATCAGCAGCCTCGTCTCAGCGATGAAGTACGCACGACAGCCGTTCGAGTGCAGTGTCGAGCGTCGCATCCTTTTTCGAAAAGCAGAACCGCACCACCGAGGTTACGTGGTTTTCCTCATAAAAGGCCGAAACCGGAATCGCCGCGACCTTGTGCTCATGCACCAGACGCTTGCAAAAGGCTTCGTCGGTTTCGTTCAACCCCAGCGGCGCCAGATCGACATTGAGGAAATACGTGCCCTGCGAGTCGAGAACGGGAAAGCCGATTCCGGACAGGCCCCTGCTCAAACGGTCGCGGCTGCGCGCCAGCTCGGTCCGCATCTGGAGGAAATATTCGTCGGGCTTGCCGAGGCCATAAGCGACAGCAACCTGAAGATTTGGGGCGGTCGTGAACGTGATAAACTGATGCGCCTTCGCAAGCACACGCAGGATATGAGGCGCGGCGCAGACGAAGCCGATTTTCCAGCCGGTCAGTCCGAACATTTTTCCGGCCGAGCCGATCTTGACCGTACGGTCGCGCATGCCCGGAATCGAAATCAGCGGGATATGCTTGCGGCCGTCGAATACAACGTGCTCCCAGACCTCGTCGCAAATGGCGATCAGGTCGAACTCCTGACAGATGCGCGCCAGCATTTCGAGATCTTCGCGTGCATAGACCACCGCCGCCGGGTTAAGCGGATTGTTGAGTATCACATAACGCGTCTTCGGCGTAATCGCCGCGCGGATCGCTTCTTCCGGCAGGCGCCAGTGCGGCGGCTCCAGGCGGAGGAATTTGGGAGTGCCTCCGGCCAACCGGATGATCGGCACATAGGAGTCGTACATCGGCTGGAACACCAGCACCTCGTCGCCGGGCTCGACCAGCCCGAGGATCGAGCCGGTCAGCGCTTCCGTGGCACCCGAGGTGACCATCACTTCGCTCATGGCATCGAGCTTCACGCCATGCCAGTGGCCGTAGTGGGTAGCGATCGCCTGCCGCAACTCTGGAATGCCCATCATCGACGGGTATTGGTTGTAGCCGTTCAGGACCGCGTCGGCGGCCTTTTCCCGGATGTCGAGCGGTCCTGGATCGTCCGGAAATCCTTGACCGAGATTGATCGCATTGAGATCGCGCGCGGCCTGCGACATCACGTCGAAGATGGTGTTGGGCAGGTCCGCGAAAATCTTGTTCATCGGAAGAATCAGCCGCCCGTCTTGGATGGCAGTCCGGCAGCCTTCCACGCCAGCATTCCGCCCGCGAGGTGCGAGTCGTAGGGTTTGCCGGCAACCTGCGCGGCAAGCGACGCTGTCACCGAGCGCTTGCCGGAGCGGCAGGCAAAAACGACCGTCTTGCCCTGCGGATCTGGAATTTGCGCCGGATCGAAGGTTGAGAGTGGCACCACTACCGCGTCCGGATAGGCTTCAGCCGCGACCTCATTCGGCTCGCGCACATCCACCAGCAGATAACGCCCTTGCGCAATTCCCGCGGCAACCTCTTCCGCCGTCAAATCGTGAACTTTCGACACATCGACCTCCACTGGCGTAACTCCGAAACGTGCCCTTGGAGATTTCCAGATTGGCATCGACTTCGGAAAAGCATGCCCCCGAGGCCTGCCCCAAGGACCCGCGCCCGACGAAGAAATCAGACGCAAACGGCGCACAACCTCTCTTTTTACAAGGAGAAAATCAAGCCGCCACGATTGGGTAACGACCGCTGAAGGAGGTTCAGGAGACGCTTTCCCCTCTATTCCCAAAGCGGAAGGGAAGAAATCCCTCGCGACCCGATAAGAGCGGAAACGCGACCGCCTAGATCGTGATCTGGGTGCCCACTTCCACGACACGGCCGGTCGGAATCTGGAAGTAATCGGTGGCGTCGTTCGCCGACCGGCTGAGCGCGATAAACAGATGATCCTGCCAGCGCGGCATTCCTGAGTGAGCCGCGGGCTTCAGGGCACGGCGGGACAAAAAGAACGACGTCGACATGATGTCGAACTGCCAGCCGAGCTTGCGCGCGATCGCCAGCGCCTTCGGCACATTGGGTGACTCCATGAAGCCGAACGTCAGCCGCACCGTCGAGAACTTATCGCTGATGTTTTCCATGCGCACCCGGTCGGCCACATCGACGCGCGGCGTCTCTGCGGTGCGGATGGTCAGGATCACGTTGTGTTCGTGGAGCACCTTGTTGTGCTTGAGATTGTGCAGCAATGCGGTGGGAACGTAATCGGGGTCGCTGGTGAGAAATACCGCGGTGCCTTTCGCGATATGCGGCGGGCGTTTTTCGAGGCTCTTGATGAGATCGACCAGCGGCACTTCCGTGCGCCGGGTCTTGTTGAAGAGGATCGCAGTGCCACGCCGCCACGTCCAGATCAGGCCCGCCATCAGGATTCCGAACAGCACCGGCACCCATGCGCCCTGAAGCAGCTTCAACAGATTCGCCGTCAGGAATGTCAGATCGACGATCACCAGCGGGATGATCAGCGTAGCCGCGGTCGCGGCGCGCCAGTTCCAGAGCTTCCAGATCACGACGAAGCACATGATGCCGTCGCAAACCATCGTGGTGGACACCGCGATGCCGTAGGCCGAGGCTAGACCGCTTGAGGTGCGGAACAGGCCGACAAGCAGCAGAACGCCGATCAGCAGCAGTACATTGACGCGCGGCAGATAAATCTGTCCGGCGTGCGACTCGGACGTGTAACGGACCTCGAACCGCGGCAACAAACCGAGTTGAATGGCTTGACGCACCAGCGAGAAGGCGCCGGTGATAACGGCTTGGCTTGCAATCACGGTCGCTGCGGTCGCAAGACAGATCAGCGGAACCAGGAGATTGTCCGGCACCATGCGATAGAATGGGTTTTCGATCGCTTCCGGATGCGACAGGACCAGAGCGCCCTGCCCGAAATAATTCAGCAACAGGCACGGCAGCACAAAATAGAACCACGCCGCCTGGATCGGCTTGCGCCCGAAATGGCCAAGATCGGCGTACAGCGCCTCGCCACCGGTCACCGCCAGAAACACCGCACCGAGAATCACCAGCCCGATCACGCCATGCGTCAGCAAGAACCGGACGGCAAAAATGGGGTTGATGGCGTGCACGATTCCCGGATCGTCGCTAATGTGCATCAGCCCCATGACGCCGAGCGTCAGGAACCAGATGATCATGACGGGGCCAAAAGCTCTGGCGACTATGGCCGTGCCCCGGCTTTGCACGGCAAAGAGGCAGACAAGGATCACGATCGCCAGCGGTACGACATAGGGCTCCAGCGCCGGTGTGGCGATCTTCAAACCCTCCACTGCCGAGAGCACGGAAATGGCCGGCGTGATCATCGCATCGCCCAGGAACATCGATCCGCCGATCACGCCCAGCGCCAGCAAAAACCAGCTTCGCCGTCCCAGCGCCCGCTGCCCGAGCGCCATTAGCGACAGCGTGCCGCCTTCGCCGTTGTTGTCGGCGCGCAGCAGCAGCAACACGTATTTGATGGTGACGACGATGATCAAGGACCACAGGATCAGCGACAGCACACCGAGCACGATGTCGCGCGAGACCGGTCCGCCATGTGTGGCGTTGTGGACGGCTTCGCGAAAGGCGTACAGCGGCGAGGTGCCGATGTCGCCGAAAACCACGCCGATGCTGCCAAGTGTAAGGGCCCAAAAGCCGGTGCTTACCGGCACCTCTTGGGGCGTATCGGCGGGTGTGTCGCTGGCAGCCATGATCGAGGGAACGCCCTGACGGTGTCTTTGATCCCGGCACGCCCGGTAATCGTTCGAGTGGCGCTTCTTATATCACTGCCATCTGATGTCCACTGCCGCGCATCAAGAAAGCCGCGGAAACATAGCCGCGAAAAGGTATTATGATACAGCAAGACTAAGGTTTAAGATTGGGCGGTAACGGCGGATCTTCCCGCAACAGTGTGATGGTCACCCGCCGGTTTGCGGCAAGCGAGGGATCGTCCGGGAAAAGCGGCTGGGTGTCGGCCTTGCCCGTCACGGAGGCAATGTGAGAGGTCGGCAGGCCTTCCTGTTCGAGGATCTGGCGCACGACATTGGCCCGGTCCGCCGACAAGTCGAAGCCGCCATAGCCGGATCGCGACGGAATGAAGTTTGCGGAGGTATGCCCCACGATGGCGATCGGCAACGGTGTTGCCTTGAGCGGCCCAGCAAGTTTCTGGATCAGGCGCCGCGTCCGCTCCAGCGGCTGCTTCGAGCCGTCGGCGAACATCGAGCGGCCGTCCTGATCGACGATCTCGAGATTGAGCCCCTGCTTATTTTCCTCGAACATGATGTGCTTGGACAGTTCGGTAATTTCCGGCAGATCCTGCAACGCCTGACGCAGCGAGGCTGAAGCCAGCGCAAATTCGCGGTCGGTCTTCATTCGCGCGCCGGCCGTTTTGTTCTTGTCTTCCTGATCGGGGGTCGGCGTGTTGGAGGCCTCCTCCGGCGGAATATGCGCGACGTTCCGCATCTTGGGACGCGTCGGCAAGCCGTCGGACTCGATAAGGCCTGAGAAGCGCGAGGCGTTCTGGACGCCGAAAGCATCGCGCATCGAGCCTGCGACGATTTTTAGCTTCTGCTGATCCTGCGTCGAGAAAGCGACAAGCATCACGAAGAAGCTCATCATAAGGGCCATGAGATCGGCGAAGGTCACGAACCAGCCGTGACCTCCCGCGTGAGCTCCACCCTTCTTTTTCTTGGCCATGGCCTTTTGCCGCCCTACATCAAACGCGAAAGATCAAGCCGGAACCGGCTCGCCCTCTTCATGGCGATGCTTTTCGGGCAGGTAAGCCAGCAGCATTTCGCGAACGAGCGTCGGAGATTTCGCATCGCGGATCATCAGAATGCCGTCGATGATCAGCGTGCGGTTGGTGTCCTCATCGGTCAGTTTGACGTGCAGCTTGTCGGCGATCGGCAGACAAAACAGGTTTGCGACCAGAGCGCCGTAAAGCGTTGCCAGCAGCGAAATCGCCATGAACGGACCGAGCTTCGACGGGTCGGCCATGTTGGAAAACATCTGCACCATACCGATCAGCGTGCCGACCATGCCGAAGGCCGGTGCACAGTCGCCGATGGCCCGATAGATCTTCTGACCTTCGTCGAGATGAAGCAGAAAGTTGTCGCGGTCGCGCTCCAGATTGTCGCGGATGAACTCCATGTCGTAGCCGTCGGCGACGTAGCGAATGCCTTTGGCGAGGAAGGGATCGTCGGTCTCAACCTTCTCGAGTCCGACCGGCCCCTGCTTGCGCGCGATTTCCGCAAGCTGCGCCAATTCATCCACTAACTCGCGCGACGTCGTGCGGCGCATAGTGAACGCGTATTTCAGGCCCAGCGGCATGCCGTGCATGATGGCGATAAAGGGAAATCGGATCAGCGTTGCCGCGAACGAACCGCCGAAGATGATGATGATGGCGTGGCTGTCGTAGAAAATCCGGAAATCGCCGCCCATCAGAACGAGAGTGGTAAGAACGGCGATGCCGATGAGAATGCCAGCCCCGGTGGCGATATCCATGTCAAACTCCGACGCAACCCTACAGCGCGGCTCGTTCTGAGGCGCGCATCGGAACCCTAGCGTCGGGGCCATTAAATTCGCGTAAAGGTTATCGAATTTGGATGCGTATGCGGCACGTTTGTGGCGCGCCTTGCGAAAGCAGGCTCACATAGCCGGATTTGACGCGCATCCTGCTACCGCGCAGAAGTCACCGTGACAAATGTCAGGAATTCCTTAACCATTCGCCCGCGCGAATACGCGCTAGTTCAGGCGCGTCGGACGATCATCCTCAGCGGGATCGACAGTCGCGGGAAAATCCGGGACGTCGGCAGTGTAACGCGGGGCGGCTTCACTCGCAGCCGCCGCGACGCGCGCCCGGCGCTCGTGTTCTCGATAGGACGCCCACCCGATCGGCAAACTCAGGAGATAGAGCAGTGAGCCGCCGGTCAACAGATGCCACGGATAGCTGATCAGGACGGCAATAAACAGGACGACCAACACGACCACCGGCAGCACCATGTCCGGCGCGATCTTGCCGCCGATCATCTTGCCCGAAAACACCGGAAGGCGGGACACCATCAGAAATGCAATGGAGAGCGTGAACAGTGCCGTGATCGGAGCCGGCAATTGCGGCGCGCCGATCAGCACCAGGTACATCGGCAGCAGCACGCAGATCGCGCCGAGCGGGGCCGGCACGCCAGTGAAATAATTCGCGGCGAACGGCGGCTTGTTCGGATCGTCCATGGTGGCGTTGAAGCGCGCCAGCCGCAATCCACCGCTGATCGCGAAGATCATCGCCGCGATCCAGCCGACATTGTTGAGGTCGTGCAATTGCCAGAAATACAGGATCAGCGCAGGCGCGACGCCGAAGTTGACGAAGTCCGCTAGGCTGTCGAGCTCGGCGCCAAACCGGGACTGACCCTTGATCATGCGGGCGACGCGGCCGTCAATACCGTCGAGCACCGCGGCGAACACGATCGCAGCCAGCGCCAGTTCGTTGCGGCCTTCGATGGACAGCCTGATCGCGGTCAGGCCGGCGCAGATTGCCAGCAGCGTAATGACGTTGGGCACCAGCATCCGGATCGGAATCTGGCGAAACCGGCGGCGGCGCAAATCTGGCGTTCGGGGGTCGGGAAGCATGTCCATAAGACCTTATATAACAGGCCCCACCCTGCGCCGCCATTGTGGCGAAAAGCCCTTCCGGATGATCTCGGGCGTGGTTAATCCACCCGGTAGCTGCGGCCACCGTCGCCGAGCTTGAAATCGGCCAGTACGGTCTCGCCTGCAATTGCCGTCTGGCCCTCCGACACCAGCGCCTTGGCACCTTCCGGAAGGAAAACGTCGAGCCGCGAGCCGAAACGGATCAGCCCGAACCGCTCGCCCGCCCCCAGAACCTGGCCCTCTTTCACAAACGACACGATGCGGCGGGCCACAAGCCCCGCGATCTGGATAACGCCGATCCGGCCGGCCGGAGTCGAGATCACCAGCGAGTTGCGCTCGTTGTCCTCGCTCGCCTTGTCGAGATCGGCATTGAGAAACTTGCCGGGGCGATAGGCGATGCGATCGACGCGGCCCGCCACCGGGCTGCGGTTCACGTGACAGTTGAACACGCTCATGAAAATCGAGATGCGCGGCAGCGGCGTGTCGCCGAGGCCGAGCTCTGCAGGCGGCACGGCCTGCACCACCATCGATACGCGGCCATCGGCCGGCGACACCACAATGCCCTCGCGAACCGGAGTCACGCGCACGGGGTCGCGGAAGAACAGCGCGCACCATACTGTCAGCCCGCATCCGATCCAGCCCAGCGGTGTCCAGATCCAGAACAGGATCAGGCTGGCGAAGGCAAAGGCGCCGATGAACGGGTAGCCTTCCGGATGGATCGGTGGAATTTGATCGCGGATGGACTTCACGACAGACATAAGTTCTCAGACCTGCGGTTAAAACGTGACCTAAATTATTCGGCGGCTTCCGGCGCTGCCAACGGATCATCGACCGGCGGCGGCACGCGATTGGGCGCGATGTTCTCGTCGGCCATCATGGCCAGCTTTTCCCGCGCTTCCTGAGCCTCACGTTGCCTGTTCCACATGCTGGCGTAAAGGCCGTTCGCCGTCAGAAGCTGTGAATGGGTGCCGCGCTCGGCAATGCGGCCCTGATCCAGTACGATGATTTCATCGGCGCCCACAATGGTGGACAGCCGGTGCGCAATCACCAGCGACGTACGGCCGCGCGACACCTTCTCCAGTTCGTCCTGGATTTCCTGTTCAGTGTGGCTGTCGAGCGCCGATGTGGCCTCGTCGAGCACGAGGATAGGCGGCGCCTTCAATATCGTGCGCGCAATCGCGACGCGCTGCTTCTCTCCACCCGACAGTTTCAACCCGCGCTCGCCGACTTCCGTCTCGTAGCCGTGCGGCGACATGCGGATGAAGCCGTCGATCTGCGCCATTGCCGCAGCCGCCTCCACTTCCGCATCGCTTGCGTCCCAGCGTCCGTAGCGGATGTTGTAGCGGATGGTGTCGTTGAACAGCACAGTGTCCTGCGGCACCATGCCAATGGATGCGCGCAGCGACGCCTGCGTGACATCGCGGATATTCTGTCCGTCGATGGTGATCCTGCCGCCGCTGACATCGTAAAGCCGGAACAGCAACCGCGAAATCGTGGACTTGCCGGCACCGGACGGGCCGACGATGGCGACCGTCTTGCCGGCGGGCACTTCGAAGCTCAGCCCCTTCAGAATGGGCCGCTCGCGATCGTAGGAAAACTTCACGTCTTCAAAGCGCACAGTGCCGGCAGACACCTGCAGCGGCGGCGCGCCTGGGATGTCCTTGACTTCGGGATTTTTCGACAGCACTCCGAACATCTTCTCGATGTCGATGATGGCCTGTTTGATTTCCCGGTAGACCATGCCCATGAAGTTCAGCGGCTGGTATAGCTGGATCATCATGGCGTTGACCATGACGAAATCACCCACGGTGTTGGTGCCGTTGCGCACGCCCATCGCGCACATCAGCATCGTCGCGGTAAGACCGAAGGTGAAGATCACCGCCTGCCCGGTATTCAGCAGCGCGAGCGAGGTATAGGTGCTCACGCTGGCGCGCTCATAGCGAGCCATGGATTTGTCGTAGCGCCCCGCTTCACGCTCCTCGGCGCTGAAATACTTCACCGTCTCATAGTTGAGCAGCGAGTCGATCGCCTTGGTGTTTGCCTCGGTGTCAGAATCGTTCATCCGGCGCCGAATCTCGATCCGCCATTCCGTCGCGTAATAGGTGAAGAGCATGTAGATAACGACGGTGACGAACGTCACCAACACATAGCGCCAGTCGAACTGCCACAGCAGCACACCCATCATCAGCACCAGTTCGACGATGGTTGGCGCAAGCTGAAGGATCACCATGCGCACCATGGTCTCGATGCCCGTCCGACCCCGCTCCAGCACACGGGTCAGGCCGCCAGTTTTGCGCTCGAGATGGAAGCGCAGCGACAGTTCATGCATGTGGACGAAGGTGAGATAGGCGAGCCGGCGCACCGCGTGCATCGCGACGCTGGCGAAGATGCCGTCGCGCCACTGCGTCAGCACCATCATGAGGATGCGAATGGCGCCGTAGCTCAACGTCATGATCAACGGCGACGCGATCAGCCACAATGCCCAGTTCGACGACTGGACCGGCGCGGTGTCAGCGCCGGTCAGGGCATCGACGGCCCACTTGAAGGTGAAAGGGACGAACAGCGTCGCGGCCTTGGCGACCAGCAGCAGCACCATCGACCAGACGACACGCATCTTGAGGTCGGCGCGCTCGCCCGGCCAGATGTAAGGCCACAGATGCGCAAGCGTTCCGAACAGCGTCGCCTTCTCGGCATTGACGTCCGGGGCTCTCGGCGGCGGCGCGTCGTGCAATGCCTCGGCTGGATCGGCGGGATAGAGGTCGGCCATTAAACGTCAGTCACCTTGAGGCCACACGCGGCCAAATGGTGCGCCGGACGTGTTTTTGCGATTGCGGTCATCGCCGTCATATAGAGGGTTTCAGTGCTTTTCGCACCCTTCCCCAAGGCAATTCTTTTCCTGAAATGCCAGTTCTGCGAAACTATCGACCTTGCACCGCAAGAGGTCGTCTTGACGATGTCGCATTGCGATGCCACATCGCCTCATATGAGTACAATCAAGAACGTCTGCGTCTATTGCGGTTCCGGCCCTGGTACCAACCCCGAATTCGTCAAGGCGGCGACAGCCTTCGGCAAGACCCTCGCCAACAGCGGCATCGGCCTGGTTTACGGCGGCGGCTCGATTGGCTTGATGGGTGCCGTGGCGGCCGGCGCGCTCGACAACGGCGGAAAAGTCACCGGCATCATCCCGACATTCCTGACCAAACGCGAGCACGTGCTGAAAGAAGCGCAGGAGCTGATCGTCACCAAGGACATGCACGAGCGCAAGCAACTGATGTTCGAACATTCCGACGCCTTCGTGGCGTTTCCGGGAGGCGTCGGCACGCTGGAAGAACTGGTCGAGCAGATGACATGGTCGCAGCTCGGCCGCCACAGTAAGCCAATCCTGCTCGCCAACATCGACGGATTCTGGAATCCCCTGCTCGTGCTGATCGATCACATGAAGCAGACGGCGTTCATTCGCGCCAACCTGTGGGTGGACGTTCTGACTGCCGATCGCGTCGAGGATATTCTCCCGACGTTGCAGAAGGCGGCGGCGCAGATCTCCGAGTCCGCCAAGCTGATGGACGAGAAGGTCGCGAGCCGATTGTAGGCAGCCAGCCTCACATCACGTCGGCGGAGCATCCTTCAGGAACGTCACCACCTCGATGCGGTTGCCGTCAGGATCGGCGACAAAGGCCGCGAAGTATTTCACGCTGTAATGTGGACGCAAACCGGGCGGACCGTCGTCGGCGCCGCCTGTCTTCAACGCGGCCGCATGAAACGCCTCGACATCGGCTGTTGTTCTTGCGCGAAAACAGATGTGCGAGCCGCTTTCTGGCGGCATGGGCTTCATACCCTCGCGCAGGTTGATCCAGAATTCCGGATAATCCTTTCCGAACCCGACCGTTCCGGGCAGCGCGACAAGCTTTTTCAATCCAAGCGGCGCGAACACCGTTTCGTAAAAACGCGCGGATCGTTCTAGATCGGCTACACCGACGGATATGTGATCGATCATCGAGCTTCCCCTCTCAACCTGCGCACGGCCTGCTCTGAAAACCGTGCGCTACGCGGGCGCATTCGACTTCACCAGCTTGTAGATCACCGAATCCATCAGCGCCTGGAACGACGCATCGATGATATTGGGCGAGACGCCAATCGTGGTCCAGCGTTCGCCGGCCTCATCCTCGCTCTCAATCAGCACCCGCGTCACCGCTTCAGTACCTCCATTCAGGATACGCACGCGGTAGTCGGCTAGCTTCAGGCCCTCAATATATTTCTGGTACTTGCCGAGATCCTTTCGCAGGGCAACGTCGAGCGCATTGACAGGGCCATTGCCTTCCGCGGCCGAAATGAGCATCTCACCATCGACGTCGACCTTTACGACCGCCATCGCCACCGTGACGCGCTGGGCCAGCGCGTTGTAACGCTGCTCGACATTGACATCGAACTGCACGACCTTGAAATAATCCGGCACCTTGCCGAGCGTGCGCCGCGCCAGCAGATCGAATGACGCATCCGCCGACTCGTAGGCATAACCGGCGGCTTCCCTTTCCTTCATCTCCTCAACAAGCCGCGTCAGCTTCGGATCGTTCCTGTCGAACGGAATGCCTGCGCGTTCGAGTTCAGCAATCACATTGGAACGCCCGGCCTGATCGGACACCAGCACCTTGCGGTGATTGCCGACCGCTTCCGGCGCGATGTGCTCGTAGGTGTGCGGGTCTTTCAGCACGGCGGAGGCGTGAATGCCGGTCTTGGTGACGAATGCGCTCTCGCCAACATACGGCGCGTGACGATCCGGCGCGCGATTAAGGATATTGTCCAGCGCGCGCGAGGCATGAACCAAGGTCGCGAGCTTGTCCTCCGACACACCGATCTCGAACCTGTCAGCGAATTCCTCCTTCAGCTTCAGCGTCGGAATCAGCGAACAGAGGTTGGCGTTGCCGCAGCGTTCACCAAGACCGTTCAGCGCGCCCTGAATCTGCCGCGCGCCTGCGCGCACCGCGGCCAGCGAATTCGCCACCGCCTGCTCAGTGTCGTTATGTGTGTGGATGCCGACGTGGTCACCGGGGATGTGTTTGACCACGTCACCAACGATGGCCTCGATCTCATTCGGCATGGTGCCGCCGTTGGTGTCGCACAGCACCACCCAGCGCGCACCGGAGTCATACGCTGCCTTCGCGCACGATAGCGCGAACTGCGGATTTTCCTTGTAGCCGTCGAAAAAATGCTCGCAGTCGAGCATCACTTCACGACCGGCGGCTTTCGCGGCCCCCACGCTGTCACGGATCGAGGCAAGGTTTTCCTCGTTGGTGGTCTCGAGCGCCACCCGCACCTGATACTCGGAGGATTTCGCCACGAAGCAGATTGCGTCCGCCTTGGCTTCGATCAGCGCCGCGAGCCCCGGGTCGTTCGAGGCGGAACGGCCGGGACGGCGCGTCATGCCGAACGCCGTGAATTTCGCGTGATCGAACTTCGGCTTGGCCGCAAAGAATTCCGTGTCCGACGGATTGGCGCCGGGATAGCCGCCCTCGATATAGTCGATCCCGAGATCGTCGAGCATATCGGCAATGATCTGCTTGTCATGCAGCGTAAAGTCGACGCCATTGGTCTGCGCGCCATCGCGCAGCGTGGTATCGAACAGATAAAGGCGCTCGCGACTCATGATGGCCTTCCCGGCATCTCGCCTCGGGGCGCGTCGCCGCCGAGGGATTTTTTCATTGTGGTGTTGGCGAGCCACTCGTCGCCCACCGTTATCGTGCTGCGCTGCTGGCCAGCGTAACCCCGCTGAACGAAAAACGGCTCGGCGGTGTCGCTCGCTTCGACCGTCAGCGCCGTCGCACCGCGCGCGGCCGCGAGCTTCTCCAGTGCGTCGCACAGTGCGGTGGCGACGCCCTGCCGCGCAAAACCCGGATGCACGTAAAGCAGGTCCAGGTGATCCTTGCCTTTCAGCGACGCGAATCCGACGGGTGAACTTTCAATGGTTGCTACCAGCGTAAGCTGGCCGGCGAGCCGCTTGCCGAATTTGCCCTCGTCCTCCGCAGCGCTGGCCCAGGCCTCGCGCTGCGCGTCCGAATAATCCTCCTCGGCCAATTCATCGATGCTGGCGACGAAGATCGCCGCAAGCACCGGCGTATCCTCCGGGAGAAACGGCCGCAGGCCGACTTTGGGAACGGATTGGCCCATCGCGTCAAAACACTCCGAACAGCCTGAGCGCGATCACGACGGCCGCCGCGATCACAAGCCATTTCACTACGATGTAATAACGCCAGTGTTTCGGAAACGGCGTGTCGGGTTTTGTCATCGCGCGATCTCCCATGTGGTGACGGGGTTTCCATCTACATCCTTGCCGTCTTTCAGCACGATTCCTCTCGCCGCGAGTTCGTCGCGAAGCCGGTCGGACTCCTTGAAGTCTTTTCGCGCGCGAGCGGCTGCACGTGCGGCGATTAGATCGTCGACCTTTCCTGCACCGGACAAAACGCTGGCATCGGCCTTTGCCACCCATGCGGAGAAACGCTCCGCATCGAGCCCCAGAAATGCAAGTGCATCGCCAAGCGCCACCGAAGCCTCATCGCCGGTGCTCCGGACCTGCCTGCGTAACGCGTGTAGTTCAGCGATGACTTTGGGTGTATTCAGATCGTCGGCCAGCGCTTCGACAATGGACGCAGGCGGATTTTCCGACGTCGTTGCCGCAGCGACGCTGAAAAAATCCTTCAGCGTATTAAATGCGTTGTCGCACAATACGAGTGACCAGTCGATCGGCGAACGATAGTGCGTCTGCATCATCGCAAACCGCAGTGCGTCGCCGGGCCATGAACGCCCCCGCCAGCCTGTCAGCAACTCCCTGATCGTGACGAAGTTGCCGAGGCTCTTCGACATCTTCTCGCCTTCGACCTGCAGGAAGCCGTTGTGCATCCAGACATTCGCCATCCGCGCTTCGTGAAACGCGCAGCATGATTGCGCGAGTTCATTCTCGTGATGCGGAAACACCAGATCGATGCCGCCGCCGTGAATGTCAAACTGTTCGCCGAGATGCTTCCATGCCATCGCCGAGCATTCGATATGCCAGCCCGGACGGCCTTCGGGCTTGATGCCGCCCGGCGACGGCCATGACGGCTCTCCCGGCTTCGATGGCTTCCACAGCACGAAGTCCATTGCATCGTGCTTGTAGGGCGCGACATCGACGCGCGCACCGGCCAGCATCTCGTCGAGCGAGCGCCGCGCGAGCTTTCCGTAGTTCGGATCGGATGCCACCTTGAACAGGACGTGGTCCTGCTCGACATAGGCGTTGCCGTTTTTGATCAGTTTCTCGATGATCGCGCGCATTTCCGCAACATGCTCGGTCGCGCGCGGCTCGACCGTCGGTCGCAGACAACCCAGCGCATCTACATCGTCGTGAAACTGCCACTCGGTCTGCTCTGTGACCTTCCGAATGGCTTCGTTCAGCGGCAGGCCAGGATAATCGCGCAGCGCGCGGTCGTTGATCTTGTCGTCCACGTCGGTGATGTTGCGCACGTATTTGACGTGGCTTTCGCCATAAACATGGCGCAGCAGCCGGAACAGCACATCGAACACGATGACAGGTCGCGCATTGCCGATATGGGCGAAGTCATAGACCGTCGGCCCGCACACATACATGCGCACATTGTTCGAATCGAGCGGCCGGAACGGCTGCTTGTCCTTTGTCAGCGTGTCGTAGAGCTTCAGCTCCATGGAAAATACAATCCCTTGCCTTGCGGCCGGGTCGTCCCATGATCTCGATTGAGAAAAGACGGCTCCAGCCAGCGAATCGCTAGCTAATAATCTCGCGGCAGATGCCGAAAATGGAGCGAGAACCGTTCATGGGCCGCACAATGGTCCAGCCGGGGGGACCGCGTCAAGGTGATCAGACGGCTATTTTCGGGATGTCCTTAAGCGTTTGCCGCCCTGAAATTGCCGTCCTTAATCATTCTTAACCGTTCGGGCTTATTGATGTAAGCACTCGCCCTCCCCGATCCGGTGCATCCATGCGATTCGTGTCCACGCTGACCGCCTGTGTCTTTGTGATCCTGGCAACCGAAAGCTACGCCGACAGCCGCGTGTTCATTGTGGCGAACCAGCCGGATGGCTATGGCGTCGATGAATGCCTTGCCAAGGGCGAACGCTGCGGCGCGCCGGCTGCGCGGGCCTATTGCCAGTCACGCGAATTTGCACAGGCCACCGGCTACCGCCGCGTCGATCCGGATGAAGTGACCGGCGCAATCCCGGCATCGACCGGCAGTCCATATGGCAACAGCGAATACATCGCTATCACCTGCCAGCGTTGAAGCTGCAGCGGTTCCCGAAGACCCGTTGCCCGGACAAGACCAAGGCTTCTTTTCGTCACGATTGTCTGCCTTATCTCGGCCCGTAAATCGACGTGACCTCGCCGCCGGAAGCTAGTATGTGAGCGATGTCGGCCGCGCCGCGGTCAGCCAGCCGGATCGTGACAGCTTGCCGAATTTCTTTCATTTGCGATGGATCGTTGCCAGCGCCGCGCTTGTGAGCGCGGCTGCGCTGAGCCATGGCGCGGTTGCACAGGGATTTCCGCCGGGTCAGCAGCCGGGCGGCGCCAATCCGATCTGCCAGCGGCTGGTCGGGCAATTGTCCGCGATCGATTCCGGTGGCGTCGGTGGCGATCCCGCCAAGGCCGACCAGATCCGGCGTTACGAAGAAGCCCAGGGCCGGCAGCAATCCGAGCTTGAGCGTGTGCAAGGACAAGCCAAACGCCAGGGTTGCGACAGCTCGGGATTTTTCTCGCTGTTCAGCGGGCAGTCGGCGCAGTGCGGTCCGATCAACACGCAAATCCAGCAGATGCGCTCGAACCTCGACCAGATCACCACCAATCTTGAGCGGCTGCGCGGCGGTGCGGGCAGCCCCGATCGTGACAACCAGCGCCGCTCGGTTCTGATGGCCCTCGCGCAGAACAATTGCGGTCCGCAATATGCCGGCATGCTGCGCAACAGCGGCGGCGGTTTCCTCGAAAACCTGTTCGGCGGCAACAGCAACCAAGGCGGCGGACCGCTCGACAACGGAGCCGCGTCCGGCACCTATCGTACCGTCTGCGCGAGAAGCTGCGACGGTTTCTACTTCCCGATTTCCTTCGCCACCGTGCCGAGCCGCTTTCCGGATGACGAGCGGGTCTGCAAGAGCCTCTGCCCGGCCTCGGATGCAACGCTGTTCACCTATCGTAATCCCGGCGAAGACATGAATCAGGCGGTCTCGATCAACGGCCAGCCCTATTCACAGTCACCCAACGCATTCAAATATCGGCAGAGCTTCGACAAGTCGTGCAGCTGCAAGGCGGTCGGGCAGACATGGTCCGACGCACTGAAGAACATCGACGACAAGGCCGCCGCCGCGCAGCAGGGCGACATCATCGTGACCGACGAGAGTTCGAAACGCATGTCACAGCCTGCCCGCGGGCCTGCGGCGGCACAGAAGAAGGGCGCTGTGACAGCCCCTGCCGGTGCACAACCGTTGCCGACCGGCGCAGCCCCTGCGGCACCGGCGGCAGATGCCTCTGCCTCCGGCGACAGACCGATCCGTTCGGTCGGCCCGACATTCATTCCGGCGAGATAATTTTCAGCCTTCGAAAGCCTCAGCCGATCCACGGACGGATCGCGTCACCAGCGAATGATCGGGCGGAGCCGGCGGCGTTCCTGTGTCGCGGAACTTGTTGACGATCGGATAGCGGCGGTCGCGGCCGAAGTTCTTGCGCGTCACCTTCACGCCGGGCGCAGCCTGCCGGCGTTTGTATTCGGCAATGTTCAGCAGCCGATCGATACGCGTAACGATGTCGCGGTCGAACCCTTCCGCCACGATCGACGCCAGTGGCTCCTCACGCTCCACCAGCCGTTCCAGAATGGCATCGAGCATATCGTAAGGCGGCAGCGAGTCCTGGTCGGTCTGGTTCTCGCGCAACTCCGCCGTGGGCGGCCGCGTGATGATGTTCGGCGGAATGACTTCGCCCGCAGGTCCAAGCGCGCCGTCCGGCTTCCATGAATTGCGCAAGGTGGACAACCGGAACACCTCTGTCTTGTAGATGTCCTTGATTGGATTGTAGCCGCCGTTCATGTCGCCGTAGAGGGTGGCATATCCTACCGACATCTCCGACTTGTTGCCGGTGGTCACCAGCATCGAGCCGAACTTGTTGGAAATAGCCATCAACAGCACGCCGCGTGTGCGGGCCTGCAGATTTTCTTCCGTGACGTCGCGTTCCCGCCCCGCGAAGGCCGGCTTCAATATCTCTTCAAGACCTTGCACGGCGGGCGCAATCGGCAGCACGTCGTACTTGATGCCAAGCGCCCCGGTCAGCTTGGCGGCATCATCAAGCGACTCCTGAGCCGTGAACCGGAACGGCAGCATGATGCCGCGCACCTTGTCCGCGCCAAGCGCGTCCACGGCGATCGCCGCGCAGAGAGCTGAATCGATGCCGCCCGAGACGCCAAGGAGCACGCCCGGAAAACCGGTCTTGGTCACATAATCGCGCAGACCCAGCACACACGCCGCATAGTCACCCCTGTCGCCGTCGAGCACCGGTGTGACCGGCCCCTTACAGGTCCAGCCGCCCTCGCTTTTCGTCCAACGCACGGTGGTGATGTTCTCGACGAAACCTGGCAACTGGAATGCCAGCGAACGATCCGCATTCAAGGCAAACGACGAGCCGTCGAACACCAGCTCGTCCTGTCCGCCGACCTGATTGAGATAGATCAGCGGCAATCCGCTTTCCGCCACCCGCGCGACAGAGACCGACAGCCGCATGTCGTTCTTCTCGCGCGTATAGGGTGAGCCATTCGGCACGATCAGGATTTCCGCCCCAGTCTCCGCAAGGCATTCGACCACGTTTTCGTACTCGGCCGATTCCTCCATCCACGTGTCTTCGCAGATCGGAACGCCGACCCGCACCCCGCGGATCGTGAGGGGTCCTGACACCGGCCCGCGCGCGAACACACGCTTCTCGTCGAACACGCCGTAGTTCGGAAGATTCACCTTGAAACGTAGCGCGGCAATGCGACCCGCGTTAAGCAAGGCGCAGGCGTTGTAGAGCTTGCCGTCCTCGACCCACGGCGTCCCGATCAGCACCGCGGGGCCGCCGTCACTGGTCTCACGCGCCAATGTTTCGACCTCCGCGCGGCACGCCGCCTGAAAGGATGGCTTCAGCACGAGGTCTTCGGGGGGATAACCGGCGACGAACAGTTCCGGAAGCACCAGCAGATCGGCACCCTCGGCTGTCGCCTTTGCACGCGCAGCGCGTGCCTTGGCGGCGTTGCCGGTCACGTCACCGACCACCGGGTTGAGCTGCGCGAGCGTGATCGTGAGTTCAGTGGACTGGGTCATGCTCGCTTTTAGCCCGGCTGACGCGACATTCGCAATTGCTCAATATGAGCATAAATCAAATGAGACCCATGCGTTCAGCGATGGCAAACAGCCAAGTGGCGCCGGCAATAAGCAGTGTCACGCCAACCGCGGCCGATCCCATATCCTTGACGCGGCCAATCTGCGGATCGTGGTCCGTCGTCAGACGATCCGCCAGCTTCTCGATAGCGGTATTGAGCAACTCGACCACCATCAGCAGCAGCACGACGAAGACAAGCTCGATCGTGCGTGCCGCGGTGACGCCAATCAGCCACGCCAGCGGCACAGCCAGAACCAGCGCGACAAGCTCCTCGCGGAAAGCCTGTTCGGAACGGAAGGCAAACGCCAATCCGTTCCGGCTATTGATGGTGGCGCGCCACATCCGCGACAGCACCACACGGACCATTAGAACCCCGCGACGGCCGGCATCGGCTTCACCTTGCCGGAACGATCCTGCTTGAGGAGTTCGGCAATCAGGAAAGCCATGTCGATCGACTGCTCGGCGTTCAGACGCGGATCGCAGACCGTGTGATAGCGGTCATTGAGATCCTCGTCGGTGATCGCGCGCGCACCGCCGATGCATTCGGTGACGTCCTGCCCGGTCATCTCCAGATGGACACCGCCGGCATGGGTGCCTTCAGCCGCATGAATGGTGAAGAACGATTTGACTTCGGACAGCACGCGGTCGAACGGCCGGGTCTTGTAGCCGCTCGTGGACGTGATGGTATTGCCGTGCATCGGATCGCACGACCAGACCACCACGCGTCCCTCGCGCTGCACAGCGCGGATCAATTGCGGCAGGTGAGCGTCGATCTTGTCCGAACCGAAGCGGTTGATCAGCGTAAGGCGTCCCGGCTCGTTGTCGGGGTTGAGCACGTCGATCAGCTTGAGCAGTTCATCGGGCTTCAGCGACGGGCCGCACTTCAGGCCGATCGGATTCTTGATGCCACGGAAATATTCGACATGACCGTGATCGAGCTGCCGGGTGCGATCGCCGATCCAGATCATGTGGCCCGAGGTCGCGTACCAGTCGCCCGTTGTGGAATCGACACGGGTAAGCGCCTGCTCATAGCCAAGCAGCAGCGCTTCGTGGCTGGTGTAGAAATCCGTCGCGCGCAGTTCCGGATGACTCTCCAGATCGAGACCGCAAGCCCGCATGAAATTGAGCGCATCGGAAATGCGGTCTGCCAGTTCCTTGTAACGGCGCGACTGCGGCGAATCCTTCAGGAAGCCGAGCATCCACTGATGCACACTGCCGAGATTGGCGAAGCCGCCGGTTGCGAACGCCCGCAACAGGTTCAGCGTCGCCGCCGACTGCCGGTAAGCCATCAACTGGCGCTGCGGATCTGGCGTGCGCGCTTCAGGCGTGAAAGCGATGTCGTTGACGATGTCGCCGCGATAGCTCGGCAGTTCGACACCGTTGATCTTTTCCGTCGGCGACGAACGCGGCTTGGCGAACTGCCCCGCGATACGGCCGACCTTCACCACCGGCAATGCACCGGCATAGGTCAGCACCACGGCCATCTGCAGCAACACCCGGAAGAAATCGCGGATGTTGTTGGCGCCATGCTCGGCGAAGCTCTCGGCGCAATCGCCACCCTGCAGCAGGAAGGCTTCACCGGCCGCGACCCGCGCCAGCGATTTCTTCAAGTTGCGCGCTTCACCTGCGAAAACCAGCGGCGGAAACGTCGCAAGCTGCGCCTCGACATCAGCCAACGCTTTCGCATCGGGATATTCGGGCACTTGCAGGACTGGCTTCTTGCGCCAGCTGTCGGGCGTCCACCGCTCGGACATGACTGAAACTCCTTAGGAAACGGCAATCTGGTGATAGCGCCGGGGGTTATACACAGGTGGTCCCGGTCTTGCCAGTTGCAAATCGGTATGACGGATCAGGGGCTTGGCCGGCCGGAGGTCGTTCCGCGCTGCCTTCAGGAGACTAAGGCCTTGACGGGGCTGGCCGCGGCCCGTCCGCAGACCGGCGTGCAGGCCACTATTCGGCCGCCTGCCGGACGTGGCGCGCGCTGGGAGTGCGAAGCGTCACAAGCTCTTCCGCCGCGGTCGGATGGACCGCCATGGTGGCGTCGAAGTCCGCCTTGGTCGCCTTCATCTTCACCGCGATGCCGACAATCTGAATCAGTTCGCCCGCCTCCGGCCCGACGATATGGCAGCCGAGGATACGATCCGTGGTTGCATCAACGATCAGCTTCATCATGACGCGGGACTCGCTTCCCGACATCGTCGATTTCAGCGACCGGAAATCGGTCTTGTAAATGTCGACATGGGTATGTTGCGCACGCGCTTCCGCCTCGGTCAGCCCGACCGTGCCGACCTCGGGCTGCGTGAACACCGCCGTCGGAATATTGGCATGATCGACCCGAGTCGGGCGGTTGCCGAACACGGTGTCGGCGAAGGCATGCCCCTCCCGGATGGCGACGGGAGTCAGATTCAGGCGATGCGTGACGTCGCCCACCGCGTAGATGTGCGGCACATTGGTCTGCGAGAACCCATCAACCGCGATACCGCCATTCATCGGGTTCAGCTCAACACCGGCCTGTTCCAGTCCAAGGCCCTTGATATTCGGGTGCCGGCCGACGGCAAACATGACCTGATCGGACGCGATGCTCGATCCGCTCGACAGATGCGTCGTGAAAGCCTCGCCGTGCTTTTCGACCTTGGTGACGATACAGCCGGTCAGCACCGTAATGCCGGACTTCTCCATCTCCTTGCGCACATGCGCGCGCACATCGTTGTCGAAGCCGCGCAGGATATTCTCGCCGCGATAGACCACCGTGACATCGGAGCCGAGCCCGGCAAAGATGCAGGCGAATTCCAGCGCGATGTAGCCGCCGCCCTGAATCACGATCCGCTTTGGAAGCTGCGGCAGATGAAACACTTCGTTGGACGAGATGACATGCTCGATGCCGGGAATCATATCGCCATGATTGGGCGCGCCGCCGGTCGCGATCAGGACATGTTTCGCCTTGACTGTCTCGCCGGTGCCAAGCCGCAGCGTATGCGCATCCTCAAACACCGCGCGGGTCTTGACGATCTTCGCACCAGCCTTCTCGACATTGAACGCGTAGGCCGCTTCCAGTCTCGCGATTTCCTTGTCTTTGTTCGCGATCAGGGTCGCCCAGTCGAAGGTTGCTTCCGGAATGGTCCAGCCGAACCCTGCCGCATCGTCCAGTTCGTGACGAACATGGGACGCATAGACCATCAGCTTCTTCGGAACGCACCCGCGGATCACGCAAGTGCCGCCCATCCGGTATTCCTCGGCGACGAGGACGCTAGCGCCGTATCCGGCTGCGATCCGGGCGGCGCGCACGCCGCCCGAACCACCGCCAATCACGAACAGGTCAACATCCAGCTCCGCCATCAGGAATGTCCGCTAATGCTCAAATCTCTTTGCCGCGCTTCTTCATTTCAGCGCGAAACTTGCCGTTGATTTCTTCGCCGAACTTCTGCGCCCACTGGTCCATATATTGACGCGCCTGGTTGAATGCCACCGGCTCCTGCGCAATGACCTTGGTGCCGAGCGGCGACTTGTAGAACGCGGCAAGCTCCTTCAGCTCCTGCTCGGTAAAGACGGTGGCGTAAATCCGCGCCATTTCCTCGCCGATTTCCTTTTCGCGGCCGGCGAGATCCTTCGCAACTTGCACCGCGACCTCATTGAGATCCTTCTGGTAGTTCAGGTTGGACTGCAACAGCACGTCCTTGGTCCGTTGCACGAGGCCCGGGACTGCGCCCTGATAGATCGTGCTGACATTCTTGGATGTCAGAATGTCCTTGGCATAGCCGATGGCTGCCGCCGATGGCGGTTTCGCAGCCGGCGTCTGCGCGGTGGCGCTGCCCAGCATCAGGCCCAGCGCCGCACCGGCCGCCAGCAACACGTTCAAGAGCTTCTTCATTTCAATTCTCCTCAATTGCGGCGCGATGGCCGCTCAACAACACGAATACCCTGCGGTCCGGCCAGCACAGCGGCGCGCGCCAGACCGATAAACAAGCCATGCTCCACCACGCCCGGAATTGAATTCAATGCCGCCGCCAGTCTGGGGGAATCCGGTATTTGCCCAAGGTGAGCATCTACAATCCAGTGGCCGCCATCGGTGACAAAAGCATGGCCGTCCTTGGCCTTGCGGACATCCATTTGCCCGGAAACGCCATTTTCCGCAAAGACCATCTCAATGGCGCGGCGGGTGGCGCCGAGACCGAACGGAATGACTTCGATCGGAAGTGGAAAACGCCCCAGCGTCTGAACCCACTTGGTCTCGTCGGCGATCACGATCATCCGGTCCGAAGCCGCCGCGACAATCTTTTCGCGCAGCAGCGCCCCGCCCCCGCCCTTGATGAGTTCGAGATTGGGATCGATTTCGTCGGCGCCGTCCACCGTGAGGTCGAGCCGGTCGACCTGGTCGAGCGTCGTCAGCGGCACGCCGCAACGCTCGGCATCGGCGCGCGTCGCTTCAGACGTCGGCACACCGATGACTTTCAATCCTCCGCGCACGCGCTCGCCGAGCAGCTCAACGAAATGCTTGGCCGTGGACCCCGTACCGAGTCCGAGTTTCATGCCGTCGCGCACCTGTTCGAGAGCGCGCGCCGCCGCCTGTCTTTTCAGATCGTCCATCGACATGACTACCCTCAACGCCCGGACCTCCGGAACGCGAGGCATATAGCGCGTATTCCGCGGCCAAGGATACGCATTTTGCTGCCTAAACTGCCCCAAAAACACATGAAATGCCCACAGCCTTGGTGCTTGCATGATCGCCCGGCGCCCGGTAGCGATCCGGCATGACATCCTCTCCTCTGATCGTTTTCGATCTCGACGGCACGCTGGTGGATACCGCGCCCGATCTGGTCAGCGCGCTGAACTTCGTACTTCAGCGCGAAGGATTGCCGCTGGTCCCGATGGCGTCGGCGCGCACCATGATCGGCGCCGGTGCACGCAAGCTGATCGAGCGTGGACTGGAATTGGACGACCGCACTATGAGCGCGCGGGACATCGATCGGCTCACCCAGGATTTCATCGGCTACTACAAGGCCCACATCGCCGACGCCTCGCGTCCGTTCGACGGGCTGTTTGCAGCGCTCGACGATCTGGAAGGCCGCGGATTCAGATTCGCGGTCTGCACCAACAAGCTGGAGGGGCTTTCGAAACTCCTGCTCGACAAGCTCGGCATGACCAAGCGGTTTGCCGCGATCTGCGGCGCCGACACGTTCGGTGTCTCGAAACCCGACCCCGCCATTCTTCGCCAGACCATCGCACAGGCCGGAGGCGAAGTTTCCGCGTCGATCATGGTCGGCGATGCCGGCCCCGATGTCGGGGTCGCACGGCGCGCCGGCATCCCGGTGATCGGAGTTGAGTTCGGCTATACCGAGATTCCCATTGCAGACCTGAAGCCGGATATCGTCATTGGTCATATGCGCGAATTGCCGGGCGCGATCGACAACTTGAGGCTTCGGTCTTTACGATAACAAGCCATTGATAAGTCTAGATTTTCACGTCAGATTCAAATCTTCCATCCGGCATTAACCCTCTCTTAACGAGAGCAATTCCACCAGTTGCACGTGGGTTAGGACGCTTCTAAGGTTCGCGCGAGGACTATGCGGCTAAACCCGCATCACTTGGCGGATGCATCATGCGTAATATTGTTGTTGTCGCGGCGGGCCTTGGCCTGGCGGGCTGCTCGTCGTTCTCAATGCCCGACATGTTCAAAACGACGCCGCCCGTCGTCACCGTACAGCTCGAATCGCTGCCGGCCGGTGCCGAAGCGCGCACATCCACCGGACAAAGCTGCAAGACCCCCTGCTCGGTTTCCGTATCGGCCGAAAACAATTTTACGGTGACGTTCGCGCTTCCCAAGTATCAGCCTGAAACGGTTCCAGTTCAGGTCATCCGCGACCCATCAAATCCCGGCAGCAGCGTCGTCGATCCAAACCCTGTTTATGCCGAATTGCAGCCGGCCGCGCCTGTCGCGAAGGGCCGCAAGGCCGCTCCGAAGGCGGCTGCGCCAAAGGCTAAACGGCCAAAAGCCCCCCCCGCTGCAGACGCCCCTGCCCAAGACACGACGTCGCCGTTCCCACCACCGCCCGGCCGCTAAGTTCCCCAGACAGATTTCATTGTGCCCGCGCCTCATGATGCCTAGATTGAGGGCTGGGATGCCACGGCATGCGCGACTGGCCGGGTGAAACGACAATCAAGGCACGCCGAATGAGCGGACCTCTTACCGGTTCTCCGGAAAAATCGGCCATTTCCCCAATGATCGATCCTTTCGGACGGTCGATTAGCTATCTGCGCGTCTCGGTGACCGACCGCTGCGACCTTCGCTGCTTCTACTGCATGTCGGAGGACATGACGTTTTTGCCGAAGTCCGACCTGCTCACCCTCGAAGAACTCGACCGGCTTTGTTCGGCCTTCATCGCCAAGGGCGTCCGCAAGTTGCGCCTGACCGGCGGCGAACCGCTGGTCCGGCGCAATGTGATGTCGCTGGTGAAGTCCCTGTCGCGCCATCTCGATAGCGGCGCACTCGATGAGCTGACGCTGACCACCAACGGTTCGCTGCTTGAGAAATTCGCCGCCGAACTGAAGGATCATGGCGTCCGCCGCATCAATGTCTCGCTCGACACCCTCGACGCCACAAAGTTCCGCGAAATCACCCGGTGGGGCGATCTCAACAAAGTGCTGCGCGGTATCGAGGCAGCCCGTACTGCCGGCCTCAAGGTCAAAGTCAACGCGGTGGCGCTCAAGAATCTGAACGAGGACGAGATCCCCGCACTGATGGAATGGGCCCATGGCAAGGACATGGATCTGACGCTCATCGAAGTCATGCCAATGGGCGATATTGGTGAAGGCCGGATCGATCAATATTTGCCGCTATCGCTGCTGCGCTCCCGCCTCGCCAGCCGCTACACCCTGACCGATCTGCCTGACGACACTGGCGGGCCGGCTCGTTATGTTCGCGTCGCCGAGACCGGCGGCAGGCTGGGCTTCATCACGCCGATGACCCATAATTTCTGCGAATCCTGCAACCGCGTCCGCGTTACCTGTACCGGCACCCTCCACACCTGCCTCGGCCAGGAAGATGCTTCCGATTTGCGCAAGCCGCTCCGCGCCTCAGCCGACAACGATCTGTTGAGCGACACGATCGACCGCGCCATCGGCCTCAAGCCGAAGGGGCACGACTTCATCATCGACCGCCGCCACAATCGGCCGAGCGTCAGCCGGCACATGAGCGTGACTGGCGGCTGAACGTTACGAAAATTACGAAAATTGCCGGATCGAACCGCCTCCCAGCCATAAATTGCGGAAAACGCCCGATGGCGCATGATCCGCCTTTTTTCCTTCATGAAATCTCCAAACTTCCAATTGACGGCAGCGTAACCCGCTGATTTGGTTCGGCAGCTTTATGCGCCCCCGGCTGGAAAAGCCGGCATGCCGTCACCCTCTCGGTCCCGGCAGAGCCAAGCAACGCAGGGGCAGGTTCGGGAGGATGGGGTTTGCAATCGCTTCTCAAATTGAGCCGCGCGATCGACGCGTTCACGACGCTCGTCGGCCGCTGGGTGTCATGGCTGATCGTGCTCGCCGTGATCATTTCAGCGACCAATGCTATCATTCGAAAGGTCTTCGACGTGTCGTCGAACGCCTATCTCGAACTGCAATGGGTGCTTTTTAGCGTCGTGTTCCTGCTCTGCTCGCCGTGGACGCTGCTTAACGGCGAGCACATCAAGATCGACATCATCAATCACACCCTGCCGCTGAAGGTCCGAAGCTGGATCGACATGATCGGCCATGTGCTCTTCCTCGTCCCGTTCTGCATCATCCTGATCTGGACATCGGTTCCCTTCTTCCTGGTCTCCTTCCATCAGAACGAACAGTCGTTCAGCGCCGGCGGCTTGCCGCAATGGCCAGCCAAGTCGCTGATCATGATCGGCCTCGCGCTGCTGCTGGTTCAGGCTGTTTCTGAGATCATCAAGCGCGCCGCCGTGATGCAGGGCCTTCTGCCAGATCCGAACGCGCACGCGCTGAGCGCGCACGAGATTGCCGAGCTTGAAGCCCTGAAGCTGGCCCAAGCCATCACCCCCGACAAACCATGACCGGCTTCGCCGTCACAGCCCGCAACGAGAGAGATTCCTGATGGCGGCTATGTTCATCCACTACATGGCGCCGATCATGTTCGCGTCGCTCGTGTTGTTCCTGCTTCTCGGGTACCCGGTGGCGTTCTCACTGGCCGCCAACGGCCTGCTGTTCGCCTTCATCGGCATCGAACTCGGATTGTTCCGCCCCGACTTCCTTCAGGCACTGCCCGAACGCGTCTACGGCGTCATGAACAACGAGACGCTGCTGGCAATTCCATTCTTCACATTCATGGGATTGATCCTCGAACGATCCGGCATGGCCGAGGATTTGCTTGAGACTATCGGGCAATTGTTCGGCAGCATACGCGGCGGCATTGCCTACGCGGTGATCTTCGTCGGTGCGTTGCTGGCTGCGACCACCGGCGTCGTCGCGGCATCCGTGATCTCGATGGGCCTGATCTCGCTGCCGATCATGCTGCGCTACGGCTACGATCGCCGTGTCGCAACCGGTGTGATCGCCGCGTCGGGCACGCTGGCGCAGATCATTCCGCCGTCGCTGGTGCTGATCGTGATGGCCGACCAGCTCGGCCGCTCGGTCGGTGACATGTACGAGGGCGCATTCATCCCGGGTATCGTGCTGTCGATCCTTTACGCGGTCTATATTTTCCTAGTCGCAACCTTCTACCCGCAAGCAACTCCCGGCCTGCCGCTCGAAGCGCAAACCCTGCGCGAACCGGAAACGGCCAAGCATCCGGTGATTCTGCCGCTCGCGGCGATTTCGGCCGCCGGGACCGCCTACTTTTTCGTGGTCAAGCTCGGGCTGTTCGACTGGACCTCGCCCGTCTTCAACAAGATATCCGAAAACCCGACGGTGCTGCATGGTTTCTGGTTCATCATTCTGATGGGCCTGTTCTTCAAGCCGTTCATCGGCATCATCCGCACCATGACGCTATCGCTGTTCCTCGTGCTGGTCGGCGCCACCGCGATCGCCCTCGAAATCATGCGCTTCACAGAGGTCAAGGCCGGCGCGGACTATGTCGTGCTCACCATGTCCATCGTGGTGGCAGCGGCTTTCGTGCTGGCCGTGATCAATCGGGTTTCAGGTCTCAAACTCCTCTCGAAGCTCGCCGAGCAGGTCGTGTTCGTCATGGTGCCCCCGCTCGGTCTCATCTTCCTCGTGCTCGGTACTATCTTCATTGGTGTCGCAACTCCGACCGAAGGCGGAGCGATGGGCGCTGCCGGAGCGATAATTCTGGCCATGATGAAGAAGCGGCTCTCATTCGACCTCACGCGACAGGCGGCGGAGTCCACCGCGAAGCTTTCCGCCTTCGTGATCTTCATTCTCGTTGGCGCGCGCGTGTTCTCCCTCACCTTCTATGGCGTCGATGGCCATCGCTGGGTCGAGGAACTGCTGGTCGCCCTGCCCGGGGGCCAGACCGGCTTCCTGATCTTCGTCAACGCGTTCGTGTTTGTTCTGGCCTTCTTCCTCGACTTCTTCGAACTCGCCTTCATCGTCATCCCCTTGCTTGGCCCCGCAGCCGAAAAGCTGGGAATCGATTTAATCTGGTTCGGCGTCATCCTCGGCGTGAACATGCAGACCTCCTTCATGCATCCACCATTCGGTTTCGCGCTGTTCTATCTGCGCTCCGTCGCGCCGAAGGAGGCATACACTGATCGCATCAGCGGCAAGCGGATGGAGCCAGTAACCACGGGCCAGATTTACTGGGGCTCGGTGCCGTTCGTCATTATTCAGGTCATCATGGTCGGACTAGTTATCGCCTTCCCGGCGATGGTGATGCACTATAAAGGCGCACTATCGACGGTCGATCCGAGCAAGGTCGACATCCAGATTCAACAGCAGGAAATGCCGGCGCTCGATTTCGGTCCACCGAGTATCAAGTAAGGCTTCGTTCCTGACCGTTTCCAACCAAATGCCCGGCCTCATCGAGGCCGGGCTTTTTTGTGCTTCGGTCCGTATTCGACAGGCGATTATGTACGCGTGCGCGAGCGCACCTGGAAGTTATCGAAAGCGAACTCCGCCACCTGCCACCAAGTGTACTGATCGTTGCGGAACGCGGCCATGCTCTCGTAGATCTTCTTGAAGTTCGGATTGGTCGCCGAGGTTTCTGCGTAAACCTCGTTCGCAGCCTTCAGGGACGCCTCCATGATCGACGGCGAGAACGGACGCAGTTGCGTTCCGCCGGCCACCAGCCGCTTCAGCGCAGGCGGATTGTAGGCGTCGTAACGCGCCTGCATGGTCTCGTTGGCAAGCGACGATGCCGTCTTGATGATGGATTTGTAGCTCGCCGGCAACGCTTCCCACTTCGCCAGATTGACCAGATTATGCAGCGACGGCCCGCCTTCCCACCAGCCGGGATAATAGTAGTATTTGGCGACCTTCTGGAAACCGAGTTTCTCGTCGTCGTAAGGACCGACCCATTCCGCCGCATCGATGGTGCCCTTCTCCAGCGACGGATAAATATCGCCGGCGGCCACCTGCTGCGGCACAAGGCCGAGCTTGGTCAGCACCTTTCCGGCAAAACCGCCGATGCGCATTTTCAACCCGCTGAAGTCCGAAGGCTCCTTGATTTCCTTGCGGAACCATCCGCCCATCTGACAGCCGGTGTTACCGGCCGCGAAGCCGACGACATTGAAACCTTTGAAAAAGTCATTGAGCAATTCGGCCCCCCCGCCAACTTGCAACCAGGAGGTCTGCATGCGGCTGTTCAATCCGAACGGCACGGCCGTGGCCAATGCAAAAGTCGGATCCTTGCCGACGTAGTAGTAAACGGCGGTATGCGCCATTTCGACGGTGCCGTTGGACGCCGCATCGAGCGCTTGCAGGCCCGGCACGACCTCGCCAGCCGCAAAGACCTGAATCTGGAATTTGTTGTCGGTGGCTTCCGCGACGGCTTTCGAGAACACTTCGGCCGCGCCGTAAATGGTATCGAGCGATTTCGGGAAACTGGAAGTCAGCCGCCATTTGATTTCCGGCATTGACTGAGCGATGGCCGGTGAAGCAACCGCGGCGCCTGCCGCCCCGATGCCTGCCACCTTGATAAACTCACGACGTTTCATGGAGTGCTCCCTGAATGTGATTGTGTGTGCACCACCTTCTTCTTTGTTGAGGCTTGACCTGAGCATGGAACAAGCGGGTTCCAATTTCCATGCCGATTCCAGCGACCGCACTGCAAAAGAAAAGCCCGGCCTCCTTGCGGAGGCCGGGCTCGTCCGAACGGTTATGGCTATGCGGTCAGCCGCGGGTACGCGAGCGGATCATGAAGCTGTCGTTGGTGTATTCGGCCACCTGCCACCACAGATACTGATCCGAGCGGTAGGCCTGCATCGCGTCGATCGCCTTCTTGAAGTCGGCATTCTTGCCGGAGATTTCCGCCCACAGCTCGTTGGTGGATTTCAGGCAGGCGTCGAGCACTTCGTTGGTGAACGGACGCAGCTGCGTGCCGCTCGCGACAAGGCGCTTCAACGCAGCCGGATTCTGCAGGTCGTAACGCGCCGTCATCCAGGTGTTGGTGTTGGCGGCCGCATTGGTCAGGATCGCCTGATAGCTCTTCGGCAGCGCGTTGAACTTCTCAAGGTTGGTGAAGGCGTGAACCGTCGGTCCACCTTCCCAGAAGCCCGGATAGTAATAGAACTTCGCAACCTTGTTGAAGCCAAGCTTCTCGTCATCGTATGGACCAACCCACTCGGCGGCGTCGATGGTGCCCTTCTCCAGCGACGGATAGATGTCGCCGCCTGCAAGCTGTTGCGGCACGACGCCGACCTTGGCCAGCACCTGACCGGCGATGCCGCCGATGCGCATCTTCAATCCCTGAAGATCGGCGACGGTCTTGATCTCCTTGCGGAACCAGCCGCCCATTTGCGTGCCGGTGTTGCCGCAGGGCAGACCCATGACGCCGTACTTCTTGTAGAACTCGTTGGCAAGTTCGTTGCCGCCGCCCTGATAGAGCCACGAATTCTGCATGCGGGTGTTCAGGCCGAACGGCACCGACGCGAAGATCGCGAAGGTCGGATCCTTGCCGACGTAGTAGTAGGAAACCGTATGGCACATTTCGACGGTGCCGTTGGACGTCGCGTCGAGAGCCTGCAACCCCGGGACAACTTCGCCAGCAGCGAACACTTGAATCTGGAACTTGTTATCGGTCATTTCGGCGACCTGCTTCGCCAGTTGCTCGGCACCGCCGTAGATGGTGTCCAGCGACTTCGGGAAGCTCGAGGTCAGGCGCCACTTGATCTCAGGCGACGACTGGGCAATGGCCGGCGAAGCGACAGCGGTCGCAGCGGCTCCGGCAGCAGATACTTTCAAAAAATCACGACGCTTCATTAGGCATCTCCTTTTGGGGGGCGTTTCTTTTTGAAATCCCTCTGGGGGCGGTCTCTAGCACGGAAGTCCGGTATCGGAAAATGCTGGAACCTCGGCCTTTTGCGGAATTGAACGAAAGTCGAATGGGCCGAAAAAACCGGAATTCCCTCCCTTTCACCCGTTATGCGGATACGGCAATTCCGGAAAGCTGGGTTTTGATCTTGGCGCTGATCTCCCGATAGATCCCCGCGTGAACGCCACCGGGTTCGCTTTCGACCACCGGCGCGCCTGCATCTGACGCCGTGCGGATCGACATGTGCAGCGGGATTTCACCGAGGAATGCCACCTTGAGCCGCTCCGCCTCGTGACGCGCGCCGCCATGCCCGAAAATGTCCGAGCGCGTGCCGCACTCCGGGCACTGGAAATAGCTCATGTTCTCGATGATGCCGAGGGTCGGCACATTGACCTTCTCGAACATGGCGATCCCGCGCCGCGCATCAATCAGGGCCAGATCCTGTGGCGTGGAGACAATCACCACGCCTTTCAGCGGCACCTGCTGAGCCAGCGTCAATTGCGCATCCCCGGTGCCGGGCGGCATGTCGACCACCAGCACATCGAGTTCGCCCCACGCGACATCCCACAGCATCTGCCGGATCGCCGACATCACCATCGGCCCCCGCCACACCATGGGCGTGTCTTCCGCGACCAGAAACCCGATCGACATCAGCGGCAGCCCAAAACGCGTGATCGGAATCATTTTGTTGGCCTCGTTGACCGTCGGCTTTTGCTGCACGCCGGTCAGGCGCGGTACCGACGGGCCGTAGATGTCTGCGTCGAGCAAGCCGACCCGCAGACCCAGATCGCGCAGCCCCAGCGCCAGATTGAGCGCGGTGGTCGATTTGCCGACGCCGCCTTTCCCCGATGCCACAGCGATGATGGAAGTAATGCCGGGAATCGCGGCCTGTTTGGCCATCGGCGAGTCGCCCGGCGCGCCATGCGGGCGGTGCTGCGCGACCGGCTTCACGCCATGCGATTGCTGATGCGAATGCTGTTGCTGCGCCGGGGGCGCGGAACCGGGCCGGCGCTCCGCCGTCAGCGCAACCAGCGCAGTGGTGACGCCGGGAATGGCGCGGACCACCGCCTCTGCCCTGCCCCGGACGTCTTCCCACGCCCGAGCCTCATTGGCATCGACGTTGATCGAGAAGAACACCTTGCCATCTGAAGCGGTGATCTCCGACAGCACCCGCGCATCAGGAAGCGGAACACCGCGCGGCGATGTCACGGCGCGCAGGGCCGTAAGAACCTGATCCTTATCGACAGCCACAACATATCTCCCTGCGTGCGGTTGCGTTCGGCCGCCGCTCTCGGCGGCCTTCATACGCGCGTCACCTGCCCCGTCAACGCCCTTGCGCCCGGGCACCGCAATCGCATAGCTGTTGCCGTCGTCCCGTTCCGAAATCCGGTCAAAATCCCAGCAATTCAAAGAGTTCACGCTATGGCAAAAGTCGCATTTCTCGGTCTCGGCGTCATGGGATTCCCCATGGCGGGCCATCTGGTCACCAAGGGCGGCCACGAGGTCACGGTCTACAATCGCACCGCGGCTAAATCAAAGACATGGGCGGAGAAATTCGGCGGCCGCGCCGCGGCGACCCCGAAGGCTGCGGCGGAAGGTCAGGATTTCGTGATGGCCTGCGTCGGTAACGATGACGACCTCCGCGCGGTCACCATCGGTGCCGACGGTGCATTCGCCGCCATGAAGTCGGGCGCAGTTTTCGTCGATCACACCACCGCCTCGGCTGAAGTCGCCCGGCAACTTGGTACCGAAGCGACCAAGCGCGGCTTTCATTTCGTCGATGCGCCGGTGTCAGGCGGTCAGGCAGGCGCGGAAAACGGCGTGCTGACGGTGATGTGTGGAGGCACCGAAGCCGCCTACAAGAACGCCGAGCCCGTCATCGCGTCCTATGCCCGGATGTGCAAATTGCTCGGCCCCGCCGGCTCCGGCCAGCTCACCAAGATGGTCAACCAGATCTGCATTGCGGGCCTTGTCGAAGGTCTGGCTGAAGGGATTCACTTTGCCAAGAAAGCCGGCCTCGATGTTCAGGCGGTGATCGACACCATTTCCAAGGGCGCCGCGCAGTCCTGGCAAATGGATAATCGCTACAAGACCATGAACGAAGGCAAGTTCGATTTCGGTTTTGCCGTCGAATGGATGCGGAAGGATCTGTCGATCTGCCTCGCGGAAGCCCGCCGCAACGGCGCCAGCCTGCCGGTGACCGCGCTGGTCGATAATTTCTACTCCGAAGTTGAAACCATGGGCGGCAAGCGCTGGGATACGTCGAGCCTGCTGGCCCGGCTGCAGCGATAATATCGCCCCATCGAACGAGCGCTGGCGGCACGGAAACCGTGCCGCCTTTTGCTTTTCCACTTTCCTAAAATCCCCATGAACATGGGATCGGACCGGCCCACCGAAATCTCGCCGGAAGGGCTGAAATTCATACTTTCTTAACCCGATTAAATTGATCTTTAAGCCACCTCTTAATGATTTAGCGCCAGAAATAGCAGGCAGCAGTGTTGCGCGTGCGGCCCGGGCGCAGCATTCACGTTGTTCAGGAATTTGTTGCGTAAATGAGCGAGTCCGCCGACAGGAAAGAGCCCGCCGCGACCTCAGCGGAAACGCCGGCGCGCAACCGGCGGGCTGCCTCCCAGCGCGTGCGCGAAGCCCGCGACAGGCTGACCTCGACCAGCGGCACAAGGCCCGCCTTCGACCACGAACTGCTGCGTCAATACGCGCAGACCCGCGTCTCGGCTTCTCTGGTCGTCATCCTGCTTGTGGTGGCGTCTGGAATTTTGTGCAGCTTCTGGATTCCGCCGGTCGCTGCGGTGATCTGGACTGCGGGAATTCTCACGATCCACGCCATCGTCATCCGCTTCTGTTCGAAATTTCTTGCGGTCACGTCATCCACTCCCGCCGTCACCCGAACCTGGCGAATACGTTTCGTTGCTCTCGATCTGATTTACGGGCTGGCATGGACGGTCGTCCTGATTCATCCGTCCGGCATCGACGTCGTTTCGAACACGCTGATGCTGTTCGTGATGCTGCTGGTCATTGCCGTCTCAAGCATGCTGGCGGCGAGCCTGCCGATCGCAGCCTTTGCTGCGACAATTCCGGTCTCGGCAGCCATCGCCGTGAATTTCGTTCTGCGCGGCACCTTCGATGACTACATTCTCGCGGCACTTGCGATTACCGCCGAAGGCTACTTTGCCCTGCTCGCCCACCGCCTGCATTCAACGACGCTCGCCACGCTGGAAGCGCGCGCCGAGAAGGATGCGCTGATCGGCGAACTGGAACAGGCCAAGGCGATCTCGGATGAAGCGCGCCATCGCGCCGAGTCCGCCAACGTCTCGAAATCGCGCTTCCTCGCGCAGATGAGCCACGAACTGCGCACGCCGCTAAACGCCATTCTCGGATTCTCCGAGGTGATGAAGAGTGAGATTTTCGGCCCGCACGCCGTCGAGGTCTACAAGGATTATTCCGCCGACATTCATAACTCCGGCGTCCACCTGCTCAACCTCATCAACGAAATCCTCGATCTGTCGCGCATCGAGGCCGGCCGTTACGAACTCAACGAGGAGCCGGTGTCGCTGGTCCACGTGGTCGCGGACTGTCATCACCTGCTGAAACTGCGCGCCTCCAGCCGCGGCATCACCATTCATGAAGTCTTCGAACAGGACATGCCGAAACTGTGGGGCGACGAGCGCGCCACCCGCCAGGTCGTGCTTAACCTGCTGTCAAATTCGATCAAGTTCACACCTCCCGGCGGCGAAATCTGGCTCAAGGTCGGCTGGACCGCGTCCGGCGGACAGTATCTCAGCGTCAAGGACACCGGCTCCGGCATCGCCGAGGATGAAATCCCGGTGGTGCTGGCCTCGTTCGGTCAGGGATCAAACTCGATCAAGTCCGCCGAACAGGGCGCAGGCCTTGGTCTTCCGATCGCGAAGAGCCTGATCGACATGCACGGGGGCACCTTCACACTCAAGTCCACGTTGCGCGTCGGCACCGAAGTGATCGTCACCTATCCGCCGGAGCGTGTGATGACGGCGCTGGCGCCGATGCGCGAGGACTCGCCGCCGCTGCAACCCGAGACATTGACCGGCGAGAAGAGCCGCCCCCGTTACAAGCCGATCATGAATGCAGGAACCGGCCTCTAAGCATCTTGCGCGAGCGATGAAAATGTCCCTCAGTACCAGACATGAAACAAGAAACGCCGTGTATCGCAGTGTGCTTCATCGATCCGAAGGCCAAGCTCTGTCTGGGCTGCGGGCGCACCCTGCCCGAGATCGCGCGCTGGCACGCAATGGACAGCGCGGAGCGGCTGGCCGTGATGACAACACTGCATCAGCGCATGCAGGACGCGGGGCTGCCGATTCGCGCGTCACGTGCCGATCGCAAGACCGGATCCTGACCGCAGCGGGTGCTGCATGATGCGGGCGCTCACAATCCTTGCTATCGTTATGACGACCGTGGGCTTCCTGCTGTCGATGTCGCACCCCGTCGCATTCGCCAGCATGAAAGGCGCGCTGATCCGCGCCACGGACCGCACCCTCCTAAGCGCCAAGCCCCCGCGCGCCGTCGAAGTCGCCCGCAGCGACAGCGGTGAATTCTCGCTGCGGGCAAAAATCAACGGCGTCAGCACGCCGATGGTGATCGACACTGGCGCGACCTCCGTGGTGCTGACCTATGAGACGGCGAAGGCCGCGGGATTGCCGCTGGAATTGCTGGACTACAATGTGGATGTGGAAACGGCTGGCGGCCGCGTACGCGCGGCACGGCTGACGCTCGATCGCCTCGCTGTCGGAAAGCTGGTGGAGCGTTCGGTGCCCGCGCTTGTGGTGCCGCGCGGCCAGATGAAATCCAACCTGCTCGGCATGAGCTTTCTCAACCGGCTGGAAAGCTGGGAAGTCCGCCCCGACAAGCTGATGCTGCGCGGGTATCCATAACCTTACGCTGCGATCGATGCGTCCGTGCGCTGTCCCACGATCCGGAGCGCATCGCGCAACGACTCCGTCCCCGCCCCCGGCTTCGTGCACACTTCGGCCAGATAACGGCGGAACGCTCGCGCACCGGGCACGCCATGAAATGCACCCACCAGGTGTCGCGTGATCGAATGCAGCCGCGTTCCGGCGGCAAGCTCGCGCTCGATATAGGGCATCAGCGCCTCGATGGCGTCGTGCATGGTCGTGTGCGGCGCGGCCTCACCAAACAATTCCGGATCGACGCTGAGCAGCCGCCACGGCTCCTGATAGGCCGCGCGGCCCAGCATCACGCCATCGACATGATCGAGGTGCGTCTTCGCGTCGGCAATGGTGGCGATGCCGCCATTGATCGAGATCGGCACATGCGGCATCGCCGCCTTGAGGCGATAGACGCGGTCATAATTGAGCGGCGGGATGTCGCGGTTTTCCTTGGGCGACAATCCATTGAGCCATGCCTTACGCGCATGAACCACAAGCGCGTCGGCTCCTGCGGCAATCACCGAGCGGCTGAGCGTATCTAATGCAATTTCCGGGTCCTGATCGTCGATGCCGATGCGGCATTTCACCGTGACCGGAATTTTGACAGCCTGCTTCATCGCCGCAACACAGTCTGCAACGAGTTGCGGCTCAGCCATCAGGCATGCGCCGAAATTCCCGCCCTTCACACGATCCGACGGACAACCAACGTTCATGTTGATCTCGTCGTAGCCGAAGCCCTCGCCGATCCTCGCGCTTTCCGCGAGATCGCGTGGATTCGATCCGCCAAGCTGGAGCGCGACCGGATGTTCGCTGGCATCGAAGCTGAGGAGCCGCTCGCGGTCGCCGTGAATGATCGCCCCCGTGGTCAGCATCTCGGTATAGAGCCGGGCACGGCGCGACAGCAGACGGTGGAACACGCGGCAATGCCGGTCAGTCCAGTCCATCATTGGCGCGACGGAAAATATAAATTCTATATTTTTCAAATACTTACCTTATGACATCAATGGGATGAAGCAGGACCGTATGCATTGCAAATTAGACGAAATTGTACCCGCTTGTACCCCCCTTTTGACCTCTCGTTGCACATAGAGCCTTACGAAAGGACGAAATCGATAAGCTCAATCACATATTGGCCGGTCGTGATGATGTCGCCGCGCTCTAGCTTGATCTAGATCAGCATCCGTCACGGCACGATGTGATGCTTCAAAATATGGCAAGTTCAGAGCGATCATCCTTTCAGTCGGCAGTTCTCAGCGCAAATTCGCGGCCACAACTCAAGATTCGCTTTGCCAATCTCGATACCGGACGGGAAAACGTCGCCGTCATCTCGCGACGCTCGCACGCGTTGCGTCCCGACGTCTTCAGTGGCTTCAGCCGCGTTGAACTGCGCTGCGGACAGAAAGTTCTTCTGGCCACCTTGCTGATCACGGACGATGACACCGTGGTCGGCCCGGATGACCTCGGGCTCGCGGCGCCCGCATTTCGCCGCCTGAACGAACCGGAAGGCTCATTGGTAAGCGTCTCCCCGGCTCAGCCACCGGTCAGCCTCGATGCCGTCCGCGCAAAGGTTCAGGGCCATGCTTTGAACGCCCTGCAGATTCAGGCCATCGTCGATGATATCGCCCACTATCGCTACTCCGACGTCGAAATCGCCGCCTTTCTTGTAGGATCGGCGCGCTTCTTGACGGCAGACGAACTGCTCGCGCTGACCCAGGCGATGGCCGCCGCCGGCACCCAGCTTCGATGGCAACAAAATATCGTCGTCGACAAACATTGCATCGGAGGCATCCCCGGCAACCGGACATCGATGATCGTTGTTCCTATCGTGGCGGCACACGGACTCACGATTCCGAAAACGTCATCGCGCGCGATCACCTCACCGGCAGGTACCGCCGACACTATGGAGGTACTGGCGCGGGTCGATGTCGGAATAACCGAGATGAAAGAGATCGTCGCGAACTGTAAGGGGTGTCTGATCTGGGGCGGACACGTCAATCTTTCGCCCGCCGACGACATCCTGATCTCCGTTGAGCGCATGCTGAGTCTCGACACGAACGAACAGATGGTTGCCTCGATCATGTCGAAGAAACTCGCGGCGGGTGTAACCCACCTGCTGATCGACATTCCCGTGGGTCCGTCTTCGAAAGTCACCAACGCCAACGAAGCGCTGCGGCTGCGAAAATTATTTGAGTTCGCAGGCGACTATTTTGGCATAGCGGTCGATGTAGTTACCACCGATGGCCGGCAGCCGATCGGATCTGGAATTGGTCCTGTGCTGGAAGCGCAGGACATTATGGCCGTACTGGAAAACAAGACGGATGCACCGAAAGACCTGCGTGAGAAGTCGCTGAGGCTTGCCGGACAACTTCTGGAGTACGATCCGGATTTGCGCGGAGGCGCCGGTTACGCCAGGGCGCGCGACCTCTTGGACAGCGGTGCTGCGCTGAAGAAAATGCAGGACATCATCGCCGCACAGGGCCCTTCGGGATGCACGACAGAGCTTGGAACTCTTCAAAGCGATTTGCTCGCAACGGCAGACGGCGTGGTGACGGGCATTGACTGCCTCAAAATGAACCGCATTGCGCGCACTGCCGGTGCTCCGATCGACAAGGGCGCGGGCATCAAGATCTTCAAAAAGATTGGCGATCGCGTCAACAAGGGCGACCCGCTGTACCGGATTTACTCGTGCGATGCCTCGGAGCACGATCTCGCCGTCAAAGCCGCCCGCGACAATTCCGGTTTCAAAATTGGAAGTCCATCGTCCTCTGAAGACGGCGCGCATGCATAAAATCGGTCTTCAATGCCTTCCAGACTCTCTCGACGCCGCGACGCGCCTCGCATCCCGGCTCGGTGTGGCCGCGGAGCCGATCGCATTGCACCGGTTTCCCGATGGTGAATTGCGCGCGACCGTATCGCCTCCCGCTTCGACCACCATCATCTATGCATCCCTGAACCAGCCTAACGAAAAGCTGATCTCACTCCTGTTTGCAGCAGAAGCGTTGCGGCGCAATGGCACGAGCCGCCTGATCCTTGTCGCTCCTTATCTCTGCTATATGCGGCAAGATGCGGCGTTCCAGCCGTTCGAAGCCGTAAGTCAGAAGGTTATTGGCAATCTGCTGTCTGGCATCGTCGATCGCGTCATCACGGTAGACGCCCATCTTCATCGCACCAAAGACATCCGCAACGTCTTTTCGGGAATTGCGGCGGACGATTTGTCCGCGATGCCTGCCATCGCCTCACACCTGCAAGCGTCCGGCCTTGATCCAGCGACCATTCTTCTGGGGCCAGATGAGGAATCCCGCGCCTGGGTCAGCAAACTGGCAGGACACCTCGGCGTGGCCTTCGCGGTTGCAAAGAAAACCCGTCAAGGCGATCAGTCGGTGAGGATAACTCTTCCGGATCAAGACTTGGGCGGCCGCCCCATCCTGCTCGTCGACGACATCGTGTCATCTGGTGGAACCCTGACGACCTGCGCGCGAATGCTGAAATCGGCAGGCGTGGGAACGATCGATGCCATCGTCACTCATGCGCTGTTTCCCGCAGATCAGACCGAAGAATTCGCGCGAGCGGGAATACGATCTATCCGATCCACTGACAGCGTGCGGCATCCAACGAATGCCATTCCACTCGACGCAACACTCGCTGACGCTTTGCGCGATGAACTTAATGATCGTCAGCCGAAGGAACTGCAGCCATGAGTGTCACCATCCAGTTTTGTGGCGCAGCTCATACTGTGACCGGCTCATGCTATCTGATTACAACCGCCAGAGCGCGCTTTCTGGTTGATTGCGGACTTTTTCAGGGACCGAAGACACTCAAAGCACTGAACTACGGCGACTTCCCGTTTCGGCCATCCGATATTGACGTCGTGTTTCTGACCCACGCTCATATCGATCACAGCGGCCTGTTACCGAAGCTGGTCAAAGCTCATTTCAAGGGGCGCATCTTGGCGACCCGCGGCACGATCGACCTCTGTTCCTACATGCTCCCCGACGCCGGGGGCATTCAGGAAATGGAGGTTGTCGCATTGAACCGGCGAAACGTCGCTCGCGGCAGGCCGGAAGTCTCTCCTATCTACACGAAAGTCGATGCGATTTCATCGCTGGCCTCATTTCAAGCGGTCGAATACGAAACGTGGTTCGAGGCGGCCCCCGGAGTCCGCGCGCGCTACTGGAATGCAGGGCATCTGCTCGGCTCCGCCTCGATCGAGCTCGAAATCTCCGACGGCAAGGAGTCAGATCCTCCTCTGCGGATACTGATGTCAGGAGATATCGGCCCCGATGGCAAACTGCTTCAGCCAGATCCCGAAGCGCCGGCCCAGTTCGACTATGTCATCTCCGAATCGACCTATGGTGATACCGATCGGCCGCAGACATCCTCACAACTGCGTCGCGAGAGGCTGGCTGCCGAAATCCGTGATGCCGCAGCAGCCAATGGCGCGTTGATCATACCGGCGTTCGCGGTAGAGCGAACCCAGGAGCTTCTTGTCGATATCATTGATCTGATGGAGCGCGGGACTGTCCCCGCTGGACCAGTATTTCTCGACTCTCCGCTGGCAATTCACGCGACCGAAGTGTTTCGCCAGCACGCTTCAAGCCTCGATAGCGAGGTCGATCTTGCACGCACCTTACGCTCCTTGCATCTGCGCTTCTCCGAGACAGTCGATGAAAGCAAAGCGATAGAAAAGCTTTCAGGCTTCCACATTATCGTGGCCGCCAGCGGCATGTGCGATGCGGGGCGCATCCGTCATCATCTCAAGAATTGGCTGTGGCGGCGCAATGCAACCATCCTTCTGGTTGGCTTCCAGGCTCAGGGCACGCTGGGCCGCTTTCTCAGCGACGGCGCCAAGGCTGTGCGCATACAGGGAGAGGAAATCCACGTCGCGGCCCGGATCAGGTCAATGGATGACTACTCCGGCCATGCCGACGGGCCGGAACTGGAGCGCTGGATCGCTGCCCGACGCCCGATCCGCAAAGGCGTTTTCCTGGTTCACGGAGAAGACGATGCGTTGAAGGGATTAGAGCAACGTCTCGCGAACCGTATCATTCCCGAATCTCGTATCCATATCCCCATTCTTGACGAGATCTACGAACTCACAACGCCTGTTCCAACGCTCGTTGAACCGACACGCCGCCGGCGTTTGACACCTGACGCCGTCGTCCATCTGGATTGGCACAATGACATGTCGAAACTCATTCTCGACATCAATGAAAAAATGGATTCCGCGGCAGATGATCGCGCGCGCGGGGTTATCATCAGACGGCTAAGACGGGCGCTTGAAGACCAGGCGTAAGCGGGCCATCAAAATCATCCTGAAGGAACGGCCCCATGCAAAACCTTAAACGAGCATTTTGGAGCGCGCTCGCCCTTCTCGTCTTGCTATGGTTGATCGCGGAACCTTCCATATTTCAGTCAACGACCTTCTTTGCTCTTCGCGGATCGATGGTGCAGTTGAGCGGCATTGCCGCAATCGGCTGCATGAGTCTCGCGATGCTCCTGGCGCTGCGACCACGCTGGCCAGAGCAGTGGCTAGGCGGTCTGGACAAGATGTATCGTCTGCACAAATGGCTCGGCATCGCAGCCTTGGTCGTCGCTACCATCCATTGGCTCTGGTCCGAAGGACCGAAATGGGCGGTCGGCTGGGGCGTGTTGGAGCGGCCGGCGCGCGGACCAAGACCCGCTATCGAAAATTCAATCGAGGCGCTCTTTGCGAATCTGCGCGAAGTGGCTGAAGGCCTGGGCGAATGGGCCTTCTATGCCACGGTGGTTCTGATCGCGCTGGCGCTCATTCAGTATTTCCCCTACCGGCTCTTCCAAAAGACGCATCGCCTTCTCGCCGTCGCCTATCTGTTGCTCGTCTTTCATGCCGTCGTACTATTCAAGTTCAGCTACTGGACGTCACCCGTCGGGGTCGTGATGGCGGTACTGCTTGCCAGCGGCACACGGGCGGCTGTCATTGTCCTCCTGCGCCGGGTGGGTGCTGGGCGGCAGGTCAAATGCGCGATCACCTCGCTGCAATACTATCCCGGCGTCAGGACACTCGAGACCGAAATCGAGGTGCCGCACGGCTGGCCAGGCCACAAGCCGGGCCAGTTCGCCTTCGCTACGTCAGACGCGTCGGAAGGAGCTCATCCTTATACCATTGCTTCCAGCTGGCATGCCGACAACCCCAGAATCACCTTCATCACCAAGGAGCTGGGTGACCACACGAGCCACCTGCGCGAGAAGCTCCGTGTCGGCCAGGAGATGAAGGTCGAAGGGCCCTATGGCTGCTTCACTTTCGACGACGACCGCCCGCACCAGATCTGGATTGGAGGCGGCATCGGCATCACGCCTTTCGTCGCGCGCATGAAACACCTATCCATACAGAAGGGAGATCCCGATTGGCCTGCAGCCCAAACAATCGATCTCTTCCATACCACCGCCGATGTCGACGAAGCCGCCCTCGGCAAATTGGCGGCCGACGCCTCCTCCGCCGATGTTCGCCTGCATGTTCTGGTCGATGCTCGTGATGGACGTTTGACCGGCGACCGCATTCGCGAGGCTGCAACGCAATGGCGCGATGCAAGCATCTGGTTTTGCGGTCCGACTGGCTTCGGCGAAGCGCTGAAACGAGATTTTGCCGCACACGGTTTTCCCGTTAAGGACCGATTCCATCAGGAGCTATTCGCCATGCGGTAACGAAGTGGATGCCGGTAAAATCCGGGCTCCCTTCGATCCTCCGCGGTATCGCCGGTCAACTCCAATGTGACTTGCATGCGTCGGAACGACTTCGGCACAGAGGCCGACGGATGGACGTCAGGTCGGTAGCCCTTTCCGGATCGAGAGGACAGAAATTCGGCAAACGGCGCTCGTGTGATATGCACACTTCTTCACGACTGCAATTTCGCGTCGGCGTGTCGGATAACGAATGACCATGATCGATCCCATCATCCTGAAGCTGGCCACCGCACTGGGAATCGGCCTGCTGATCGGCGCCGAGCGGGAGCGCCGCAAGGGGACTGGACCGTCGCGTTCGCCCGCCGGCATAAGAACGTTTGCCGTCACCTCTCTTGCCGGCGCCGTCAGCGTCGTCGTGGGCGGTCCGACCATGCTGGCTGTTACGACCGCCGGCGTTATCGCCCTGATTGCGGTCGCTTATTGGCGGGGAAATCAAAAGGATCCGGGACTTACGACTGAAATCGCGTTGACTGTCACCGTATTGCTCGGAGGACTTTCGATGCAACAGCCGGCGCTTGCGGGCGGGCTTGGGGTGATGGTTGCCATAGTACTCGCCGCCAAATCCCGGCTGCATCGGTTCGTCGGAAACATCCTCACCGAAGATGAACTGGAGGACGCCCTGCTCTTCGCAGGAGCAACGCTGATTATCCTGCCCCTCGTGCCCGATCGTCCCATGGGACCCTATGCGGCCTTCAATCCGCACGCGATTTGGGTCGTCGTTATCCTTATCATGGCCATCAGCGCGGCAGGCTATGTTGCGGTACGCCTGCTCGGAGCGCGGTTTGGATTGCCGGTCGCCGGCCTCGCTTCAGGCTTCATTTCCAGTGCCGCGACGATCGCCGCAATGGGCGCACGTGCAACCAAAGCAAAGGATGTATTGGCCGCAGCGGTTGCAGGCGCCGTATTATCGACGGTTGCCACGATCATCCAGATGGCGCTGGTTTTGGCCGCCACAAGCATGGCCACACTTATATCCTTGGCCGTTCCGCTGATCTGCGCCGGTGCCGTTGCGATCGTCTACGGGACAGCTTTTACGATGCTGGCCTTGCGACAGAAGAATGAAGCGGAACTGCAGAAAGGCCGCGCCTTCAGTCTTCGGACGGCGTTCGTGTTTGCGCTTACTCTTTCCGTCATTCTCGTCGCATCCGCAGTGCTGCAGGACCGGTTCGGTGCGAATGGCATCATCGCCGCTGCGGCGATCGCAGGCTTCGCCGATACACATTCCGCCGCGGTCTCGGTTGCGTCTCTTGTTGCATCGGGAAAAATTACGGCGTCGGACGCGCTGTTGCCAGTCCTCGCCGGCCTTTCAACCAACACGATCAGCAAGATCGTTCTTGCGGCCACAAGCGGAGGGTTTTTGTTTGCTGCCCGCGTGATCCCGGGATTGCTGCTGGTTGCTCTTGCGGCATGGGCGGGCGCGTTCTACGGCTTGATCGTCGGTTGAACGAACCGTGTTGCCTGAATTTTCGAACCCGCGTGATCTTGGCGCGGAGCGATGCCTCAAGGGCGCTCAGCTTAGTTTTCAACTTTCAAGTCATCAATCATGCCAAATTCCGTGACTGGCATGATCCAATATACCAGTCTGGTTCCTGCGAATGCTGTCTTCAGCCGGGCGAGCAATCGCGCGGCATCCTTCCTTTCCAGAATTGCTCGCACCAGCACCTCGTCGGCGTGACCTTTAACCTGCTCGGCCGCCGTCCGCAGCCGCGCCATCGGGCCGTGACCGGCGCCATCGGATGCCGTGAAGCCTGATACCAGATCGCGCTGCTCGCTAAGATAATCGAACAGTTCCTCGCGAAGATTGCGGGCGGCGATCAGTGTCAGGCAAACGGATTCGACTGTCATTCGACCCTCTTCGCAACACTGCCAAACCGACGATAAAGGATCGGAAGAAGTATGAGGGTCAGAAGCGTCGACGATAGCAACCCGCCGATCACGACGATGGCCAGCGGCTTCTGAATTTCCGATCCGGGGCCGGAAGCAAACAATAATGGGACAAGTCCGAGAGCAGTAATGCTGGCGGTCATCAGCACCGGCCGAAGCCGACGCTTGGCGCCCTCAACGACAATGCGGTCCTCCGGGATGCCATGGGCGCGCAACTGGTTGAAGTAGGAGACCAGCACAACGCCATTCAAAACTGCGATGCCTAGCAGTGCGATGAACCCTACCGAAGCTGGAACAGACAGGTATTCACCTGTCAGGACAAGCGCAAATACACCGCCGATGAGGGCGAAGGGGATGTTCACCAGAACCATCAGCGCCTGGCGGATCGAGCCGAATGTGGTGAAGAGCAGAACGAAGATTAGTCCAATGGCAACCGGAACGACAATCGACAAGCGCGCGGCCGCCCGCTGCTGGTTTTCGAACTGGCCTCCCCAAGTAAGCCGATAACCCTGCGGCAGCGTCAATTCTGCCTCCACCTTCTGCTGCGCAGCCTGAACGAAGCCCACCATGTCGCGACCTCGAACATTGGACCGGACTACGCTCATGCGGGCTCCGTCTTCGCGGTCAATCTTGACAGGACCATCAACCCGATGAATGCGGGCAACCTGAGAGAGCGCCACGTGCTGTCCGGACGCCAGCGTCAGGGGCAGATTGGCCAGCATGGATGGCGCCTCACGGGTATTCTCGCTGCCGCGAAGCAGTATCGGCGTGCGGCGTCCATCTTCAAGTGCGGTGCCGATGGTCCGGCCTTCAATCTGGGTGCGCAGCGAGGCGGCAATCGCATCCACCGCCAAACCCAAACGACCCGCCTCCAGCCGGTTCACGGAGACAGTATAATATTGAGCGCCTTCGTTGAGTGTCGTGTAAACATCCTCAGCGCCATCGATGCTGGAGAGGATACCGGACAGCCTGCTTGCGATTTCGTTGAGCTTGGTGATGTCAGGACCGAAGATCTTCACCGCGACGTCGCCACGCACGCCGCTGATCATCTCCTGGACACGCATGTCGATCGGCTGAGTGAAGCTGAGCGACAGACCCGGAAAGTCGTTCAGCACATGACGAAGCTGCTGAAGGAGGACAGACTTATCAGTCGTCTTTCGCTCTTCCGACGGCCTTAAAACCAGAAACGTGTCGGTCTGATTGGGGCCCATCGGGTCAAGGCCGAGTTCGTCCGATCCTGTTCGAGCGACGATCCCCGCAACGTCAGGTACCCGCGCCAGAATGGCAACCTGAAGCCTGGCATTGATCGCAATTGACTGATCGAGATTGATGGACGGAATTGCCTCGACGCTGATGATAATGTCGCCTTCATCCATGGTCGGCATGAATGTCTTGCCCAACTGGGTATAGGCAAAGCCCGCCGCAATGAGAGCTGCCACTGCCGCAGCCATCACCTTGCGTTCATTGTTCAGTGCCCAGCCAAGCGCCGGCGCATAGCCTCGTGACGCAAGGCGGACGAGCCAGGGCTCCCGGTGCGGGGCCGCCTTGAGGAGAAACGAAGTCGCCACCGGAAGTACCGTGAGTGCCAGCAACAGGGAGGCAGCCAGCGCGAAGATGATGGCAAGCGCTACGGGAATGAACAGCTTTCCCTCAAGCCCCTGCAGTGCAAGCAGCGGTACGAAAACGATAATGATGATCATTACGCCTGTTGCGACTGGTTCCAGCACCTCGCAGACCGAACGGAACACCGTATGAATGATCGGTGTCGTCTTCCCTGCTTGATTCTTGCTGAGATTTCCCACGATGTTTTCGACGACGACCACCAGCGCATCGATCAGCATGCCGATGGCAATCGCCAAGCCGCCCAGACTCATCAGGTTGGCCGACATGCCGACGACGCGCATGGCGATCAACGCGATCATGATTGCAAGCGGCAGGCTCAGGGCGATCACAAGCGAGGCTCGCCAGTTGCCGAGAAACAGCAGCAACAAAACGATGACCAAAACCGTAGCTTCACCCAATGCCCGCACGACGGTGCCGACCGCGCGGCCAACCAGCCTGCTCCGATCATAAAACACGTTAATGGTAACACTCTTCGGCAGCGCGGGCTGCAGTTCCTGCAGGCGCTGGCGAACATCACGCACAAGCTGGCCCGCATTGGCGCCACGCAATCCGAGCACGAGTCCTTCCACCGTTTCGCCGCGACCATCGATCGTGACGGCGCCATAGCGCGTGAGCGAACCGACCTGGACGCGGGCAACATCGTTGACCCGGATCGGAATGCCGTTTCTGGTGTCGACCACGATGGCCTTGATGTCATCGATCGAGCGAATGCTGGCTTCGATGCGGACAAGGGCGCTGTCTTCGCCCTGATTGACACGGCCGGCGCCATCATTGCGGCTATTGGCGTCGATCGCCCGCCGAAACAGATCATACGAAATGCCGCGCGCCGCAAGCGCATCGCTGATCGGCACAATCTCAAAGGCCCGGACGTAGCCACCGAGCGAGTTGACATCGGCAACCCCCGGGACAGTTCGCAGCGCCGGGCGGATCACCCAATCGAGCAGACTTCGCCGCTCCGCCAGCGAGAGATCAGGACTGTCGATCGTGAACATGAACATTTCGCCGAGAGGACTTGTGATCGGAGCAAGGCCGCCGGTCACGCCTTCTGGAAGATCACGCGCGATATTGGATAGCCGTTCCGATACCTGGTTGCGCGCCCAGTAGATGTCGGTGCCATCTTCAAAATCGACGGTAACGTCGGCAAGCGCGTATTTGGTTGTCGAGCGAAGGATTTTCTTGTTAGGCAATCCAAGCAGTTCAAGCTCGATTGGGACCGTGATCCGTTGTTCAACCTCTTCGGGAGTGAGACCCGGCGCCTTCATGATGACTTTCACCTGCACGGGTGAGACGTCAGGAAATGCGTCGATCGGCAAGGTAGGCAGAACAACAATGCCCGCGCCGATGAGCAGAAGAACGCTCAAGGCGACAAACATGCGCTGTGAAAGCGCAAAGGCGACTAGACGCTCGAGCATTACTGGGCTCCGAGCCGCAGCAGGATTCCTCGCAGGGCGGTGATGCCGCTTACGGCCACTTCGTCCTTGTCAGTGATCGCGCCTGACACCACGACGTGGTCCTGATCCTCAGCCAGAAGCGTCACGGGCTCCAGGCGAAATCCTCCCTCGATTGCAACAAAGACCGATGCCTTGTCCCCGCGCCGGACAAGGGCACTGTAAGGGACCTCCCAGGCGCTTTCACTGGAGGAAAGAAAGCCGATCCGTACAGCGGCGGTCTGTCCGGGGCGTAGTTCACCCGTATTCTGCACCTCTGCTCGCACCAAAACGGTCTGGGTTGCCGCGTCCGTTGTTTCGGACACCAGTATGACCTGGCCAGGGGACGCATAACCGTCGATTTCAACTCTCGCGCCGGGTCGGATGGCGCGGATGCTCGATGCCGGAATCGCAATCTCGGCCCATAAGGTCGACAATCGTGCGAGCTTGACGAGCGGCGCCGCCTGCTCAACCCGCTGACCGGGGGAAACCACAATTTCAACAACTGTTGCCTGCTGAGGCGCAGTGACCGAAACTGTCGCCGTGATCGCCGTCTCGCTGGTCAAGCGCGAGATTGCCGCATCGGAAAGACCGCTGAGCCGAAGCATCTGCCGACGTTCCGCTACAGCGATACTTGCCTGGCGGGCTTCGGTCTGACTGGTTTCCAGAACGCGTTGCGCCACCGCCCTCCCTTCGAAGAGGTCGGTGTTCCGTTTGAGCTGCTGGGCGGCAAGCACATCCTGCGCGAAGGCTTGCAGGTAGTCCCGTTGAAGTGACACAAAGCTCGGGCTCTCAAGCGTGACAAGTGGCTGGCCGGAATTGACACGGTCACCTCGTGCAACCGACAGACCATTGACCATACCGGCCACGGGAGCGCTCACCACCCACAACTGGGGCGTAGGAATAACAATCTGGGCGGGATAAGGCAGTGTCAGATCAGTCCGACTCGATACGGGATGTACCACGCGAATGCCCAAGGTTTGCACCTGCGCAGGACTGACCTTCACCTCGTCCTCGGCGAACGACACTGTTGCAGGGCCAATCAGGGCGAGCGCAAGCAAGGCGCGAGTCAATCTCCGCCAGGAGCCAAGACTTAGGATCGCCTGAGCGAGATTCATCAGTAAAAACCATATGATCCGGTGGGGCGGCCAAGTCGCGCGATCCATTGAACTTGAGTAGTCCGTCCATGCTCCCCCGCTTTGATTTGTGTCAAGCGTTAGATGTGCTCAATGATCCAACCACGCATCGGCCTTTCAAGCCCCGCGATCAGTCGGTTTCATTCATCTCATCCGGCACCTATTGCAATTGCGACCTGTTCGCGTTTTGAAAATCGAGGACGATTGCCGGAATGATCTGCGTCTATCACCTCGCCAGTCTGACAGGAGCGAGGAGACGCGCCAGAGCAAGAGTTTTCTGAATGGCTTTCCCGAGATGAGACAACCGAGAATTGGACTCGGCAAGCCGTTGCGACACGGTAAGGCCGTCGACGACCGGTCGTAACCAAACTATACCCAGCCAACATTATGCTCGTTCCGGCGACATCCCTGATGCGGCAAGAATTCGGCCCCGTGCTGACAGAGCTGCGTCAAACGCGCCAAGGAGGACGTCAAATGTCTACCCAGTCTGCGGCAGCACGGGATGCGCCACAGCGCCTTGTCCGGTCACTCACATTGACGCACGCGGTGCTCTATGGACTTGGCGTCACCATAGGAGCAGGCATTTACGTTCTGGTCGGTATTGCGGCGGGTCGAAGCGGCATGCATGCGCCTCTCGCCTTCATCGGCGCAGCACTGGTCATGGCGTTTAGTGCGGCATCTTTTGCGGAATTGGGAACCCGCATGCCGGTGAGTGCCAGCGAGGCTGCCTATGTGCAAGCAGCTTTCAAGCGCGATTGGCTCAGTCTCGGCGTCGGACTTCTCGTGGTGGCGACCGCGACGATATCGGCCGCGACGATCAGTGTGGGCAGTGCCGGCTATGTTGCGGTCTTTCTAACCGCGCCGGCTCCATGGATTATAACCACGGTGGTAGTGATGATGGGCATCGTCGCCTGTCTCGCCACTGTCCAGTCGGTCACCTTTGCCGCGATCATGACGCTCATCGAAGTCGGCGGCCTCGTGCTGATCATTATTGCCGGACTAGGTCTTGGAGCCGACATTGTTACGCGTCTTCCTGAAGTGTGGCCTTCATTGCGCGATTCATCCGCATGGATCGGAATAGCCGGAACGTCACTCATCGCGGTCTTTGCCTTCATCGGCTTCGAGCATCTCGTCAACGTTGCCGAAGAGATGAAGGAACCGAGTCGCATCCTGCCCCGCGCGCTGTTCCTCACCCTCGGTTTAACCGCGCTTATCTACGCACTTGTTGTGTGGATCGCAGTGATGGCGGTGCCTCCGCAGGAACTCGCACGCTCTTCGGCGCCGCTTGCCCTCGTCTTCGAGCGACTGACAGGCCTGCCACTCGTGACCTTGAGCGCAATCGCTGTTGTGGCGACGCTCAACGGGATCATCGTCCACATGATCATGATTGGTCGCGTTCTCTATGGTCTTGCCGACCAGGGCAACCTGCCGAAAGTGTTAGCAAGATTGAATCGAGTAACGCATACGCCTCTTCTGGCGACGGTCATCGGCGTTGCGGCAATTCTGGTGCTCGCACTGGCAGTGCCTCTCGCGGGCCTCGCGGATCTCACGGCGCGCTTCACGCTCGCTATTTTCGCGATCGTGAATCTCGCGCTGATCCGGATCAAAAGCAGAAATGACGCGGCACCATCGGGAGCATTCATCTGCCCGCGCTGGGTGCCGTTCGCCGGCCTCATCTCGAGTCTCCTGCTTCTTGTGGTCGATCTCCTCGTTTAGTGAAGCCGGCGCAGGGCTGCATCGCGGCCCATCGCGCTTGACAAGTTCCTTTACAGAACTAACTTGACGCGCCACTTGCCTCGAACATTCCGGGCGGGACAAACTTTGCGCGACAGGACCCCTTCATGGCCGACACGACAGTCACTGCGGAACTCGCGGGCCGGGTCATTTCGACTCTCGATGTCGGGATTGAAGTGGGTATTGGTGACGATGTGGTCTTTATCGAATCCATGAAAATGGAAATTCCGGTCGCCTCGCCTGCCAATGGCAAGGTTAAATCCGTCCTCGTCCAGATCGACGACATGGTCGAGGAAGGACAGCCGCTTCTGGTTCTGGAAACCTGAACCGGCCACCGCATGCCAACTGGGAGACACACGATGCGTTCGACTGCGTGGCAGGACAAGACCGACGAAATCGACGAGCGCCGCAAGCTCGCGCTTCGGCAAGGCGGCGAAGCCGCGGTCCAGAAACAGCACGACAGGGGCCGCCTCACCATCCGCGAGCGCATCGAACGCGTTCTCGACAAGGATACGCTGAAGGAAGTCGGCCCCATCGCGGGCGCGGGCGAGCGCGCGGAGGACGGCACGCTGTCGTTTACGCCGGCCAACTTCGTGCTCGGCATCGGCAAGATCGCGGAACGTCACTGCGTGGTGGCCGGCGAGGATTTCACAATGGGCGCGGGATCGCCCAACGCCGCCGGACTGCGCAAGAGCATCTACACCGAAGATCTCGCGCTGAAGTACAAAATTCCGCTGGTGCGGTTTCATGAGGGCTCGGGCGCCAGCATCACGGGCAGTGGGGGCAAGAAGGTTCAGACCCTTCCCGGCGCGGTGTACGAGCGCAGCCGTTTCGAATCCATCGCGCGCTGTCTCGGAACGGTGCCGGTCGCGAGCGCCGCCGTCGGTGCTGTGGCTGGATTTCCGGCGGGACGGCTGGTTTCGTCACACTACACGGTGATGACGCGGACCACGTCGCAGATTTTGACCGGTGGTCCTGCGCTGGTTGAGCGCGCGCTCAGCGTCAAAATGACCAAGGAAGAACTCGGCGGCGCGCATGTCCACGAGAAAAGCGGACTGGTCGATGACGTGGTCGAGGATGAGACCGCGGCCTTCGACGCCATCCGGCGTTTTCTGTCCTACATGCCGCAGAATGTCTGGGAACTGACGCCGCGAGGTACCACAGACGATCCGGTGACGCGCGAAGCGCCAGAACTCGCCGACATCATCCCGGCCAACCGCAAGCGCATCTACAACATGCGGCAGGTGGTGGAGGCGATTGTGGATCGCGGCTCGTTTTTTGAGATGGGCAGGAAATTCGGACCGGGGCAGATCACCGGCTTCGCGCGGCTGTCAGGCTATGCCGTGGGCATCTTCGCCAGCGATCCGAAGCACAATGCAGGATCGCTCACCGCGGCCGGCGCCCAGAAGCTGCGGCGCTTTGTCGATATGTGCCAGACCTTCCATCTTCCGATCGTCACATTGGTCGATGAACCCGGCTTCATGATCGGTCCCGACGCCGAGCACGACGCCACCATCCGGCACGGCGCGTCGGCGCTGGTCTCGGTGGCGCTGTCGACTATTCCCTGGGCGGCGGTGCTGGTGCGCAAGAGCATGGGCCTCGCCAACTATGCTCACATGCCGTCGGACTGCTATGTGCTGGCATGGCCGTCGGCGGAAAGCGGCGCATTGCCGGTGGAAGGCGGCGTTGCGCTGGCCTTCCGGCACGAAATCGCCGCTGCTGCCGATCCCGCAGCGAAAAGGCTTGAACTCGAAGACCAGTTCGCCGCGCGCCAGTCTCCGTTTCTCAAGGCCGAGGCCTTCTCGGTCCATGACCTCATCCACCCTCGCGAAACCCGCTCGCGGCTGTGCGATTGGATCGAACTGGTGCAGCCCGGCCTCGCACAACAGCTCGGGCCGCCGCAGTTCTCGTTCAGACCGTAACGGAATACGCCTCCGCAGAAACGATCCGCCAAATTGACAAAACAGGCACTGTGGAGAGAATCCGCTGGCGGGGGCCTGCGTGATGGTCCCTCCCGATCAGCCAAGCGGATGCGCCATGACCAGCCAACGACTGACCGCACTGGACGGCTTGCGCGGCGTCGCCATTCTGCTGGTGATGGGATTTCACTATTTCTATCACCTTGAATCCTTTTATTATAAATCGACGCTCTATCCTTACGGCGAGACGTTCAGCAATGTTGTGATCTTCAAATACGGCTACATGGGCGTCGAGTTGTTCTTCATCATCTCCGGCTTCGTCATCGCGATGACGCTGGAGTCATCGAAGTCACTGCTCGATTTCGCGATCCGGCGCTTTGTCCGCATCTGGCCGGCGCTGATCGTCTCGGCGGTCATCACGTTTTTTCTGCTCAACTGGTCCGATGCACCGTTTGCCTTCACCCGCCGGCAGTTCTGGCCGAACTTCCTGCCCTCATTGACGCTGACACCGACGTCGCTGTGGTCGGGGCTGTTTCCGAAGGTGGATTTCGTCACCGGCGTCTACTGGTCGCTGGTGGTCGAGATTCGCTTCTACATGATCGCCTTGATCCTTTATTGGCTTTTCGCGAGGCAGAATCTCGCGCGCAACCTCGTCATCTTCACGGTGCTGATCTACGTTGTCCGCGCGCTGCTGCGGCGCTGGCTGCCGGGCTACAACGGCGTCTATGACGGCTTTTTCATTCCGGACTACATGCCGTGGTTCGCGGCCGGCGCGGTATTTTATGAAGTCTACAAAGAGCGCCTTGCGAAAGGCACGGCCTTCGTCCTGCTGGCGGTCGCGTACGCAATGATCGCGCGCATCAGCCTGAACTACGCGCCGATCGGCCGCGATCCTGTGGTTGCGGGCAGCTTCGCGCTGCTGTTCCTGATCCTGTTCTGGTTTCTGTCAACCAAACCGGCCTCGATGCGCATCCTCGAAGTTCGCCCGCTGGTCTGGATCGGCGAGTGCAGCTATTCGATCTATCTCTACCACTATGCGGTGGGGATGATCCTGATATCGCAGATATCCAAAACCATCGGGCTTGGATCGCAGCTTTTGCTGGTCGTGGGAGTTTACCTGCTGATATTCGCGGTGGGGCGTTTCTCCTACGCCACCGTGGAAAATCCAGCCCGCCGCTGGCTGACCAAGCTGCTGATCGGTCCGCCGCAGAAACCTGCGGCCGCGGCCTCCCCGGCGGCGTAGCAGCTAGACGATGGCAAACAGCTTCACTTGCCGGTGAATGTCGGCTGACGCTTGGCGAGAAACGCGCCGACGCCCTCCGCGAAATCCGTCGTGCCAATGCACGCACCGAACCCCGCCGCCTCGGCGGCAAGCTGATCGTGCAGCGAGTTGTCCAGCGAGCCGCGCAGCAGCGCCTTGGTCCGGCCGAACGCGAAGGTCGGCCCCTCGGCCAGACGACGCGCCAGCTTTTCGGTTTCGGCGGCGAGATCCGCAGCAGGTACGATGCGATTGATGAGGCCGAGCCGCAGCGCTTCCGGCGCATCATAGACATCCGACAGCAGCGCAATCTCCATGGCCTTGCGCAGGCCGACGAGGCGCGGCAGCGTCCATGACGACGAGCCGTCCGGGCTGGTGCCGAGCTTGGAATAGGCCAGCGTGAAGATCGCGTTTTCGGCGGCAATCGCGAGATCGGTAGACAACGCGATGCTCATGCCCGCCCCGGCGACTGCGCCCTGCAGGCTGGCGACCACCGGCTGCGGCAACCCTGCGAGAATTTCCAACCCTTCATGCAGCGGCTCCATGATCGTGGGCACGCGCGCGCGCACCGCGTCCGCCGGCCCCTGGAACGCGGAAATATCGCCGCCCGCCATGAAGGCTCGCCCTTCGCCGGCGATAATGACGACGCGATTGCCTTTATCGGCCGCAACGCTTTTGCAAGCGGCAAGGAATGCGTCCGCCGCCTCTACGCTGAGCGCGTTCAGGACCTTGGGACGATTGAAGACGATACGCGCAATGGGCCCATCGGTTTTCAGGAGCACTGGCTGATCGGACACGGACATTTCTCCCCGAACTGTTGCTTTGAACAACCGGTAAGACGGAAAGTCCGGAGCGTCAACGGACCGTCAGGCGCAGAAAACTCATGATGCAGCCGATGGCGGCAAATCCGGCGCCGAGCGCCAGCGCCCATGTCGCGCCCCCGTGTCCGGCTAGGCCGAAGCAGAGTGCGGCCAGCGCCGCGCCGATGGTCTGGCCGATCAGCCGCCCGGTGGCCACCAGACCGCTGGCGCCCCCGCTGCGGCCCGGTGGCGCGCTGGCCATGATGGCCTTCATATTCGGCGACTGGAAGAAACCGAACCCGCAGCCGCAGATCGCCATCCGCCAGACGATGTCGGCGACGCTGGGCGATGCCGGCAGCATCGCCAGCAGCGCCATTCCGATACCGAGCAGCACGAGGCCAATCCCGCCCAGCAACCCGGCGGAATGACGATCGGAAAGCCGCCCTGCGATCGGCGCCATGATCGCGACCACGATGGACCACGGCGTCATGAAGAACCCGGTCTCGACCTGGGTGCGATGCAGGACATCCTCGAAATAGAACGGCAGCGACACGAAGGCCAATCCTTGCACCGCGAACGAACAGACTGCGGTTGCGACGGACAATGTGAACATCGGCCTGCGGAAAAGATCGATCGGCAGCATCGGCGCCGGATGACCCGCCTGCCGGCGCAACAGCAACGCGCCGAAGATCACGGCTCCCATCAACTCCGCAATCACGACGACTGCCGACGTCCCGTGTGCCGCGCTGCCGATCCCGACAATGAAAAGACACAGGCAGATCGCCGTCAGCAGCGCGCCCAGCATATCGAACGCGTGGGGTGAGCGCGGCGTCTGCGGCAGCGTCTTGATGCCGACAAGCATGGCGACGACACCGAACGGGATGTTGATGGCGAACAGCCATGGCCACGATGCGACCGACAGAACCCCCGATGCGATCGCCGGGCCGAGCGTGAAGGCTGTTGCGACCACCAGCGCGTTGTTGCCGAATCCGCGCCCGTGGAGCCTTGAGGGATAGACGAACCGGACCAGCGCCGTGTTCACGCTCATGACGCCGGCGGCGCCGAGCCCTTGCAGAACACGCGCAACCAGCAGCGTCGGCAACGACCACGCCAGCGCGCAGGCCAGCGAAGCAATCGTGAACAGCAGCAGTCCGCCGAGATAGATGCGCTGGTGGCCAACGATCTCGCCGAGCGCCGCCAGCGGCAGCAGCGTCGCGACCATGGCGATCTGGTAGACGTTCACGACCCAGATCACATCGGCGGGCGTGGTGTGCAGATCAGCGGCAATCGCCGGAAGCGCAATGTTGGCTATAGCGGTGTCGAGCGCCGCCATCGCAAGCGCCGTGAAAATCGCCAAGACCGCCCAGCGCCTGCGCTCGGGAGGAAGGCCGTCGGTGATGGGCGCGAGCGTCGGCGAAATGGCGTCCATCGTGCCGAATATCCTGAAAGAGGCTGGGAATCGTGCCCAGCATATAGACGGGAAGCCCTCCGCCCTGCACTGCCCGCGCTGCATGCGGCATATGCGCGACGTGAAAATCCGGTGAAACCGCCAACACTCACGAAAGCGTTACACTTTCTTAGCGCGGGTCATCACGGCGAACTCAGCGAGTCCTCTCCGAGATAGCGGATACGCGCCTCGCTCCATGCCTCTCTCTGGATCGCGTCGAGGATCGCAATCGACAGCGACTTTCGCAGCCGGCTGTCAGGCGGCAGCGCGAAGGCATAGTTTTGCGTCTCGATCGAGATATCGAGCAGCTTAAGCCGCGACGCGTACCCCTGCCGGATCGCCCACGCGAGCAACGGCTTGTCATAGACGAACGCGTCGATGCGGCCGGCACGCAGTGCCTTCAGGCCGTCGCCTGGTGTTTCGTACGGCTGGAACTTGATCTTGCGCCGCAGAAGATCGCCTTCGGACGATGTCCCCTTGACGGTGCCGACGCGCACCGACGCAAGGTCGGCGACGCCGTAGATTGTTCCCTGGATTTGCGATGTAGTCAGCACCGACGTTACGCCAGCGGTAAAGACCGCAATCGTGATCACCGACACCACCAGCCAGATGACCGCCACGCTGCGGCCAAGAATGGTCTGCGGCCCTTTCTCCGCCGACGACCGCTGGGTCATCGCCAACGTCGACCACCACACGCTGGAGCTGATGCCCTTGGTGATGCTGCCGCCGAAATATTCGTTCTGCCGCCGCTCCAGCAGCCAGACCAGAATGCCGGCGCCGAGCGTCAGCGAGATCAGCGCGATAATCGCTTGCAGAAAATTGAACGAAGTCAGCGCACGGCCCAGCGTGCCCCAGTTCATCACGCTGACAATCGGAACGGCGATGCCGGTGCCGGTCGAATAATAGGACTGCGTGAAATCGAGAACCTTCTCACGATCGACGGTGATCGTGATCGCACCGACAGCGACGTCGAAACGTCCCGCGGCCGTTTCCTCGATCAACTGAGGCATATCCCGGGCTTCGACGAGGCGGAACGTCTGGTTCGTCGCCTTTGCAACCTGCCGCCACAGTTCAATGCTGAGGCCCGACCACGCGCCATCGGACCCCTTCAGCGCGAACGGCGGCGCGTCCTTGACGCCGACCACAAGCTCGCGCTTCTGAGGCACCGCTGCCTTCTGCGTCTGCGCGTGGGCAAACGGCAGAACCGACAACGATATCAGCGCCACACAAACTATCCGCAGGATCATCGTATCTTCCGCAAATCCGGCTCCATCGGCAAGCCAAGGCTGTAAATGCAATGACGCGTTTGTGACAGATTCTGCCAAGCGCCGCGTTACCAAAGATCTTTGCCTTGTCCGCAATTTTGAGGCCTTTGGCTGCTCAAGTCGGCGTTTTGTGACCCGGCGAAAGCGCTGCTATACCGGAGCACCTTTTCCGGATCGCATGACTGAAAGAACAAACCCATGAAAGCCTATGTCTACGGCGCGAATGGCGCCGCGATCACCGACGTGCCAAAGCCCTCGCCGAAGGGGCCGCAGGTTCTGGTCAAAGTTCATGCCTGCGGCATGAACCGTGCCGATCTGGGCATGATCAAGGGCCACGTCCACGGCTCCGCCGGCGGCGTCGGTACCGTGCTCGGCATGGAATGGGCCGGGGAGATTGCCGAACTCGGACCTGATGCAGAGGGTGTGAAGGTCGGCGACCGCGTGATGGGCTCCGGCGCGGGAGGCTACGCCGAATACGCCGTGACCGACTATGGCCGAGTGTTCTCCATACCTACGGGCATGGACTTCGAGCAGGCCGCATCGCTGACGCTGGCTCTGACCACCATGCACAACGCTGTGATGACAAACGGCGCGCTCCAGCCGGGCCAGAGTCTTCTGGTCCAGGGCGCGAGTTCAGGTGTCGGGCTGATGGCGCAGCAGATCGCCAAACTCAAGGGGGCGAAGCTGGTTATCGGCTCCTCCACCGACCCGAAGCGCCGCGCGCAGCTCACCACTCACGGTGCGGACATCGCCATCAATTCCAGCGATCCCGCGTGGGTCGATCAGGTGCTGAAAGCAACCAACGGCGGAGGCGTCGATGTCATCATCGATCAGGTGTCCGGCAAGCTGATGAACCAGAACCTCGCCGCAACCAAGGTGCTCGGCCGCATCGTCAACGTCGGCCGTCTCGGCGGCACCCACGGCGATTTCGACTTCGATCTCCACGCCGCGCGGCGTATCAGCTACATCGGAGTGACGTTCCGCACGCGCTCGATCGAGGAGATCCGCGACATCTTCACTGCGGTGAAGCAGGACATCTGGCCCGCGGTTGAATCCGGCAAATTGAAACTACCGATCGACCGCGTGTTCCCGTTCGGCGATATCGCACAGGCCGTGGAGTATATGTCGGCCAACAAGCACTTCGGTAAGATTGTCCTGAAGTTCTGACCCGACTTGGTCTTCCTGCGAATGACACGCATTTCAAAGGACAATTCCGGATTGACGCTTGGCAGCGGACCGTGACAAGACCCGCGCATTGACGAGGGGCCGATGAGCGCAGTCAAGCAACAGGTAGCCGCGATTTCAATCGTCGCCAGCGCAAGCATGGCGGCGATCAAGTTCGCCGTGGGCATCGCCATCGGCAGTATCGCGCTGATCTCGGAAGCGCTGCACTCCTCGGTCGATCTCATCGCCACGGTCATCACCTGGATCGTGGTGCGGATTTCCGACCGGCCCGCCGACGCGGAACATCACTACGGCCACGGCAAGCTGGAAAGCCTCTCCGCGCTCGGCGTGATCGCCCTGCTCTACATTCTGGCCGGCGGCATCGTGGTCGAGGCTTACGGTCGGCTGCGCGAGGGCGCCGCGCCGCCGACACTGTCGGCGCTGCCATTCGTCGTGCTGGTAGTGGACATCGCCGTGAATTTCTGGCGCGCGCGGGCGCTCCACAAGACCGCGATGGATACCAAGAGCCAGGCGCTGGAAGCCGACGCGCTGCATTTCGCGTCCGACGTGCTCGGCTCCTTCGCCGTCATCGCCGGCCTGGGCCTCACCGCGCTGGGCTATGCGTGGGGTGATTCCGGCGCCGCCATCGCGGTCGCTGTTCTGATCTCGATCCTGGGCCTGCGGCTCGGCAAGTCCACCATCGAGACGCTGCTGGACCGCGCACCGGACGGCGCATCCGAGAAGGCCGAGGCGGCCATCCGCGGAATTCCCGGCGTGGTCGATGTGGAACGGCTGCGGGTGCGGATGGTGGGGGCGCGGCATTTCGTCGATGCCACGGTGCATGTGCCCCGCACCTACCCGATCGACCGCATCGACGACATCAAGCGCAAGGCGCAGGATGCGGTGAGCGAAGCCCTTCACGACGCCGACCTGACCTTCACTGCCACCCCGGTCGCGCACAGCAATGAGAGCGTGCGCGAGCGAATCATGGTGATCGCCCGCAACTCCGGTCTCGCTATCCATCATGTGACGGTTCACGACCTCGGCGAAAAGCTGACCGTCAGCATTGACCTCGAGGTCGATGGCGACATGCCGCTGAAGGACGCCCACGATATTGCGCATCGGCTGGAGGCCTCGATCCGCGAGGAGTTCGGCGCCGACGCCGAGGTCGATACCCACATCGAACCGCTCGAGCCGGAGCTTCCGCTCGGCAGCGACGCCGCACCGGGGCGAGTCGAGACCGTTCAGCGGGCACTGTCGCGCTTCGCCGCCGAGGGCGGCGCGATCCACGACGTGCACAATGTGCGGGTCCGCGATACCGACGCGGGCGAGATCGTCAATTTCCATTGCCGCGCGGTGCCCTCAATGAGCGTCATCGACGTGCATGAGAAAGTCGACGAGATCGAGCGCGCCCTGCGCCATGCGTTCCCATCCGTGAAGCGCGTCATCAGCCACGCCGAGCCCGCGCGTTAGCGCGCACGCGCCACGTTCTCGTTTCGGACTCAACTCACACGCACAAAACGAGTCCAAATTTCCTTGGGACAACATTTATTTTGCATTAACGATTCGTTGACTCTCGACAGCGTGGGAAAAGTGGATTCAAATCGACTTGTGATTCGGAAAGGATGGGGAAAGCCTTACCGAATGGGGTGCAGACAAGAAAATACGAGGGGCGAGGAATGGCGCGTTCGCACGCAGCGACGACGTGTGTCCAATCCGATTCGATCAAAGGAATGGCACAGTCGATTGCGAAGCCGGCTTACCACCGCCTGCTGATCGCGGAATCGACTCTCCGCCGCGCCGTTCCCACCCTCATCATCGCCTTCCTCGTCACCATCTGCATCGGCGCTTTCGTCCAGGTTCTCGATCAGACCCGGCAGAAGCGCGCTTCGTTGAAGCGTGACCTGTCGGCGCTGGCGGATGTGCTGGCGGAACGCCTCGACCGTATCGTTCTGACGCGGCAGGATCGCGCGGCGCCGAGCGAGCGGTTTCAAAACATGCTGCCCGGGCTGGTGCCCTCGTGGGGCATCGCCGCCGGCCGCCATGTCATCGTCACCGGCGAAGGACAACACATCATCGCGCGCATTCCCGCCGACGAAAATACCGAAGATGCGGGACGCCTGCTCGATGTGCTAAGCGCCACGCAATTGCTGACCCTGCGAGGAAGCCAGAGCGGCGTGGTCGAAATCGAGTTGCCGGGCACTCCCCACGCCCTTGCCACCCAGCGCGCGATCAAATCGCTGCCCGGACAGGTCGTCGTCATTCAGGAGCAGATTGAATCGCCGTGGCGCTCCGACGCTGCGCTGCAGATCACATTGTCCGCCACTACCGGCTTCGTGGTGCTGATCCTCGGCTTCGCATTTCACTGGCAATCGACCCGCGCCCGCGAAGGCGACCTCATCAACGATGCCGTGCGCTCGCGAATCGATACCGCGCTGAACCGCGGCCGCTGCGGATTGTGGGACTGGGATCTGTCGCGCGGACGCATCTTCTGGTCGCAGTCGATGTTTGAACTGCTCGGGTTGGAAGGTCGCAGCGACCTGCTGACGTTCGGCGAGGTCAATGCGCTGGTGATGTCGGACGACATCGACCTGTTCGTGATCGCCGATCAACTGGTCGCCGGAAAGCTCGACCATATCGATCAGACGTTCCGGATGCGCCACGCCAACGGCCACTGGATCTGGCTGCGCGTGCGGTGCGAGCTCAGTCAGGGACCGAACGACAACGGGAGCCATCTGATCGGCATCGCGGTCGACATCACCGAGCAGAAAAGCCTTGCCGAGAAGACGGTCGAAGCCGACCTGCGCCTGCGCGACGCCATCGAGACCATCCCGGAAGCGTTCGTGCTGTGGGACGCCGACAACCGCCTCGTCCTCTGCAATTCGCACTTTAAACGCTTGCACAAGCTCCCCGACTCCGCGGTCAAGCAAGGCACCTCCTACGAGACCGTGAGCAAGGTCGGCAGGATGCCGGAAATCCGCACCCGGCTGCCGAATTCGCCGGAGCCCGGCGCACGCACCTTCGAGGCGCAACTGGATGACGGAAGCTGGCTCAACATCAGCGAGCGACGCACCAAGGACGGCGGCTATGTCTCGGTCGGAACCGACATCACCCAGATCAAGCTGCATGAACAGAAGCTGATCGACAACGATCTTCGCCTCACCGCCAACGTGATCGATCTCAAGCGCTCCCAGACCGAGCTCGAGCGTCAGGCTCAGTTGCTGGCCGAACTGGCGCAGAAATATGCCGACGAGAAAAACCGCGCCGAGGAAGCCAACCAGACCAAGTCGAAATTCCTGGCCAACATGAGCCACGAATTACGCACCCCGCTGAATGCCATCATCGGCTTCTCGGAGGTCATGGGCAGCGGAATGTTCGGCGCGCTCGGCTCCGAGAAATATCAGGAATACTGCAACGACATCATGACCAGCGGAAACTATCTGCTGGACGTCATCAACGACATCCTCGACATGTCGAAGATCGAAGCCGGACGCATGAAGCTCGACTACGAGCCGCTCGATCTCGCACAAACGCTCACCGAATCCCTGCGGGTGGTATCCGGCCGCGCCGAGAACAAGAACCTGACGGTGAATTCCGATATTCGCGGCGCGATTCCGATCCTCGCCGATCGCCGCGCCATGAAGCAGATCGCGGTCAACCTGTTGTCCAACGCGGTGAAGTTCACGCCGGACGGCGGCAAGATCACGGTGCGCAGTCGCATGATCAACAAGTCGGTGATGCTGACCATCGCCGACAGCGGCATCGGCATCGCGCCGCAGTCGCTGGTCAAGCTCGGCCGCCCGTTCGAGCAGGTCGAAAGCCAGTTGACCAAGAGCTATCACGGCTCGGGGCTTGGCCTCGCCATCGCCAAGTCACTTGCCAATCTGCACGGCGGGTCGATGAAACTGCGCTCCCGGCTCGGCGTCGGCACCATCGTATGCGTGACACTGCCGTGCGGCCACCGCGAACACGCTGCGCCGAGTATTATTGCCGAGGCCGTCCCTCAAGCAGCGCCAGGAAAACCTCGCGCACGCCGCTCTGCGTCTCCCGCACGCGCGCCTCGAGCGACGAAAAGTCCGGAGCGTCTCCAGCCCGCGTCAGCACGCGCAGAAGATCCTCCCCGGCTGTTTCCGGTTTGAATTTCCCGACCACGCAAAGCCGGATGATCTGCGTCAGGTCATGATAGAGCCGTGACGCCGCGCGCAGAATGTCGGCGTCGGATTGCGGCAGCACCCCGAGCCGCGCCGCATTCTCCAGCACCTGCACGGTGCTAACGTTGAGAATATCCGGCTTGTCCGCCGCGTGAACGAGCTGGAGATATTGCGCGATGAATTCAATATCGACCATGCCGCCGGCGGCATTCTTCAGGTCCCAGATATCGTTCTCGCCCTTTTCCTCGGCGATGGCACGGCGCATTTCCAGCACGTCGCTGGCGATGATGCCGGTCTCGCGCCGGCGCGTCAGCACGTCGCGGATCACCGCCTCGATCTTGCTGCGGAATGCAGGCGTCGCGGAGATGACTCGCGCCCGGGTCAACGCCATGTGCTCCCAGGTCCAGGCTTCGTGCTCCTGATATTCCGCGAAAGCGTCGATGCGCGACGCCAGCGGTCCCGCGCGGCCCGACGGCCGCAGCCGCATGTCGACCTCGTACAGTACGCCAAAGTTGGTGCGGGTGGTAAAGGCGCTGATGAGCCGCTGGGTCAGCCGCGCGAAATACTGCGAGCCGTGCAGCGGCCGCGCGCCATCCGAATCAGGAGCCTCATGGTCGAAATCGTAGATCAGGATCAGGTCGAGATCGGATGACGCGGTCATCTCGCGGCTGCCGAGCTTGCCCATCGCTACGATGGCGGTTTCCTGATCCTTGATCCGCCCGTGCTGTTCGGCGAACTGCTTCAGCACCAGAACATCCATCGTATGCGCAATGCCCTCCGCGACATCGGCGAAAGCGATGCCAGCCTGCTGCGCCGACACCGTGCCGGACAGGATGCGGGTGCCGATCAGGAACAGGCTTTCCTGCCCGAACAGCCGTAGGCGATCGAGGAACTCCTCATAGGAGTTCGCATCGGACAATGTGGCCGCGAGCCGTGCCGACAGTTCGCCCTGATCCGGCATCGCACCGAAGAAGCGCGGATCGATCAGCCCGTCCATGATCTGCGGCTGGCGCGCCAGCATGTCGCTCAGGCGCGGCGCGGCGCCGAGCACGAGCGCCACCAGCGCGACCAGCTCCTTGTTCTGGCTGAGCAGCGAAATCAGCCGCCCGCCCCGCTGCAAGGCCTGGAGAAAGCGGTCGAACGCCACCACGCCGTCATCGGGCTCCTCGGCGCGCGACAGGCCGCGCATCAAGTCGGGAACGAATTCCCGAAACGCCTGCCGCGTCGCGTCCACCCTGAACACGCGATACTCGCCATTCATCCAGTGCCGGACGGTTTCCGCCACCATCTTCGGCTTCTTGAAGCCGAGGTTGAGGAGATGCTCGAGCAGCGCCTTGTCATCCGGGCCCGCGCCGTAATTTACATCGGGCAGCTTCTCGGTGCCGGTGGGGTCGCCCTCGAACAGGCGACCATAGTGGTTCTGCACGCAGTTGAGATGCGCCAGCAGGTCTTTCGCAAAAGAGGCACGATCGTCATACCCGAAGAAACGCGCGAAGCGCTCGACGGCTTCCATCTCTTCCGGCAGCGCATGGGTCTGCTCGTCTGCCACCATCTGCAGCCGGTGCTCGACCCGGCGCAGGAAATCGTAGGCCAGAGTCAGTTCATCGCGCGCCTGAGGCGTGATCCAGTTGCTCTGCGCGAGAATGTTGAGCGCTTCCAGCGTGGGACGCACGCGCAATTCTGGATGTCGCCCGCCCGCGATCAGTTGCTGGGTCTGGGCAAAGAACTCGATCTCGCGAATGCCGCCGCGCCCGACCTTGACGTTATGCCCCTCGACGGAAATCTCGTTCTGGCCGCGAAATGTCTGCATCTGGCGCTTCATGTCGTGGACATCGGTGAGCGCCGCAAAATCCAGATGCTTGCGCCAGACGAACGGCGAAATCTCCGCGACCAGCGCATCGCCGGCTTTCAGGTCGCCCGCGCAGGGCAGCGCCTTGATCATGGCGGCGCGCTCCCAGGTGCGCCCCTCGCGTTCGTAGTAATGCAGTGCCGCCGCGGTCGAGATCGCCACCGGCGTGGATGCGGGATCGGGCCGCAGCCGCAAATCGACGCGGAAAACATAGCCATCGGCGGTGCGCTGTTGCAGCAGCCGCGACAGGCCCTGGGCCACCTTGACGAAGAACGGCGACGGCTCGATGCCTTCCGCCAACGTCGTCGCATCGAGTTCGTAGAAGACGATCAAATCGATGTCGCTGGAATAGTTCAGTTCCCCCGCACCCATTTTGCCCATGGCAAGAACGACGAGGCCACTGCCGACCTCGGGATGCTCGGCATCGGGCGGCAGCAAGCGCCCGCGCGCGGCCTCCTGCTTGAGCAGGAAACGGATGGCGCACTGCACCGACGTCACCGCGATGTCGGTCAGCGCCCGCGTTACCCGCATCACCGGCCACACGCCGCCGATATCGCAGAGCGCGATCAGCAGCGCCGCCTCGGACTTCATCCGGCGTAGCGACGTCATGATGTCGGCTTCGCTCGCGGCAGCGGCGACATCGGCCACCGTCTTGCCGATCAGCGCCGCCAGATGATCGTCCGGATCGCATTGAAACAGCCGCACAGCGCGGCCCGCATCCGCGCGCATCAGATCGAACAGATAGGGCGAAGCTTCGGCGACGCCCTCGAGGATCGCCTTGGCGTAAGGGAAAGAAGCCACGATGTCCCTGAGCGCGTTCGCGGCCTCGGGCGGGCAATCGCCCAGCCAGTCCGCCAGCCGCCGCTCGGCTTCGGAGGCCGCGGACAATTTCGGTCCGGCCACGAAACGGGCCGCCAGAGTGGGACGGCCTGCGCCGCCCATCACAGCTGAACTCATACGCTATTTTGTTCCACGCCCCGGCTCGGGATCACAAGCGTCACGCGCAGCCCCGGCTGACTGTCGGCGAGTCGCAGGCCGCCACCATGCAACGTCGCGACAGCCGATGCCAGACTCAAACCAAGCCCAGAGCCGGGCTGAGTGCGGCTGGCTTCCAGCCGGACAAACCGCTCCACCGCACGCTGGCGGTCGGCCTCTGGAATGCCAGGCCCATGGTCTGTGACACTGAGAAGAACATTATCCCCGTTCCGCCGCGCCTCGATCAGAATATCGGACGGTTTCGCAGCAGCGTCCGACCCGTCCGCCGCGCTTTCCAGCGGCGTGGTGACCGGCTGGCCATACTTGATGGCATTCTCGACGAGGTTCGCGAGCGCCTGGCTGATGAGCTCGCGATTGCCGTGGATCGTCGCGGTATCGGCCGAGACCGAAAGCGTCATGCCTTTGTCTTCTGCCAGCGGCTCATAAAGCTCGTGGATGCCGTGGGCCACTTCCCCCGCGTCGAAGTCGGTCATGTTGTCACGGGCCTGACCAGATTCCGCGCGCGCGATCATCAGCAGCGCATTGAAAGTGCGGATCAGGCCGTCGGATTCTTCGATGGTCCGTTCCAGCGCCGCGCGATATTCGCCCTCGTTGCTGGATTTCGCAAGCGCGTCCTCGGCGCGATTACGCAGCCGCGTCAGCGGCGTCTTGAGATCGTGGGCGATGTTGTCGGACACTTCCTTGAGCCCGGCCATTAGCGCCTCGATACGCTCCAGCATGGCATTGAGATTTTCAGCGAGCCGGTCGATTTCGTCGCCGCTGCGCCCGACCGGCAAGCGCTCGGCGAGATCGCCCGCCATGATCCGCTGCGTGGTGCCGGTCATGGCGTCGATCCGGCGCAGCACGCGGCGCGCAACGAACACGCCGCCGCCGAGGCCGAGAACGACCACGATCAGCACCGACCATTGCGCGGCCTTGGCCACAATGCCGAACAGCCGCCGCCGCTCTTCCAGATCGCGGCCCACCAGAATCCGGAAGCCGCCGGAGAGTTGCGCCACCTTCACCAGCGCGAAATGACTTTTGGTGTTGGCATCGTTTTCTTCGAGCCGCTTGTAGAACGTCTCGGCCCAGCCGGGATGGTCCATGATGCCCGGCGCCAGCGAGGCGACGTTACCGGCGACGCCCTGCCCCTGCGGCGTGGTGACGAGATACAGGTTCGCGCCCGGACGCAACGCTCGGCCTTCGACGGCGGAGACCAGTCCACGCAGGCCGTTGCGCGTATACTGGTCGGTGAGTTCGCTGAGTTCGGAATTGACAGTCTCGACGATCTGCTCGGTGATCATGCGCCGCGTGTTCCAGGCGAAGTAGCCCAGCAGCGACGCCGCGAATAGCGCGAACAGGAACAGGTAGACCAGCGTCAGGCGAAACGCAGTGGTCCGGACAAGTTTACCGAATGCCGTCACGGATCATGTATCCGGCACCACGAATGGTGTGCAGCAGCGGACGATCGTGTCCCTTGTCGATCTTGGAGCGCAGCCGCGAGATATGGACGTCGATCACATTGGTCTGCGGATCGAAGTGATAGTCCCACACGTTCTCGAGCAGCATGGTGCGGGTCACCACCTGCCCTGCGTGCTTCATCAGATATTCGAGCAGCCGGAATTCCCGCGGCTGCAATGTGATCTCGGTGGCGCCGCGCTTGACCTGATGCGAAAGCCGGTCGAGTTCGAGATCGCCGACGCGATAGGTCGTCTCCTCGGACGGCCCGCCGTGACGGCGCGACAGCACCTCGACGCGCGCCAGCAGTTCCGCGAATGAATAAGGCTTCGGCAGATAGTCGTCGCCACCGGCGCGCAGGCCCTTGATGCGGTCATCGACCTGGCCGAGCGCCGACAGGATCAGCGCCGGTGTGTGATTGCCCTTGCCGCGCAGGGTGCCGATGATCGACAGTCCGTCCCGCTTCGGCAGCATGCGGTCGATCACGAGCACGTCGTACTCGCCGGATTCGGCCAGCGCGAGGCCCTCCTCGCCGTCGCTGGCGAGATCGGCGACATGGCCAACCTCGCGAAACGCCTTCACGAGATAGTCGGCAGACTCGCGGTCGTCTTCAACGATAAGCAATCGCATCTGTGATTCGGTCTGGGTCGGAACAACGGAGCTTTGGTGCAGCATGGCGCGATGACCGTTTTGATGCAAGGCAACGCACGTCACCTCGCGCAGGTTCGCCCTGAGAAGAAAACGGGCGGTGAAGCTGGGGGACTTCACCGCCCGCCGTGCACGACCGACTGGAGTGCGATCGTGCCTGCACTCGACGGAGGGGGGCGTTTTCCATCGAGAGCAATCCAAGCATCGCGCCTGAAATACGTGTGGCGCGATGCTCTGGTGTCCTGAACCCGAAGTTCGCCTTACTTTGCAGCATCTTCCGTAGCGAACTTCGGATTCAGGACACCAGAAATTATAATTACAGTGTGGTTTCGGTTCGCAAGTCCGCAAAAGAACGCGCTGCAGGACTGACGCGGACTTGCGAACCACCACACTGGTTTCAAGGGACGGGTTTTTAAGGCCCGTCCCCGGGAAGGAGCCGTCGGCGGGGGCGAATGTGCCGGCGACAACTCCCCATCTCTCGTCCGCTCGCGCGGACGGTTAACCTTTGGCCACCGGCATCGCGACGAAGCGCGACGAGTCGCCGGACTTCACACGGACCAGCACGCTGTTCTTGTTGTCGGCGCGCGCGGCGGTGATCGCCTCGCGAACCTCGCCCGGCGTCGAGACCAGCTTGCCGGCGACTTCGACGATCACGTCGCCTTCCTTGAAACCGCGCTCGGCCGACGGGCTGTTCGGATCGACATTGGTCACCACCACACCTTCCTTGCCCGCGCCGGCGACGCTGGTCGCCGGAGCAAGCGTCAGACCGAGGTTCGGCACGGTGACGCTGCCTCGCGTGGCCTTGCCGCCACCGTCATCGTTCTGGTCGGTATCCGCTTTGGCCTGCTTGGCATTCGGCAACTCGCCGAGCGTCATGCTGAGAATCTTGTCCTGGCCCTTGTGGACCACAACCAGCTTCACGGTCTGGCCGGGAGCCATGCCGCCGATGGTCCGCGCCAGTTCGCGCGCATCCTTGACGGGCAGATCGTTGACCCGGGTGATGACGTCGCCGGATTCAACGCCGGCCTTCGCGGCCGGACCGTTGGGCTGCGGCTCGGCAACCAGCGCGCCTTCGGTCTTCTTCAGGCCGAGGCTGTCGGCGATCTCAGGCGTCACCTGCTGGATCTGGACGCCGATCCAGCCGCGGCTGACCGAGCCCTTGTCCTTGAGCTGCTGCACGACACTCTTCACCGTGGAGGCCGGGATCGCGAAGGCGATGCCGACGCTGCCGCCCGACGGCGAGTAGATCGCGGTGTTGACGCCGACGACGTCGCCTTCGGTGTTGAAGGTCGGGCCGCCCGAGTTGCCCTTGTTCACGGGCGCGTCGATCTGGATGAAATCGTCATAGGGTCCGTTGCCGATGTCACGGCCGCGTGCCGAAACGATGCCCGCGGTCACGGTGCCGCCGAGGCCGAACGGATTGCCGACCGCCAGCACCCAGTCGCCGATGCGCGGCTGACCGTCGGAAAGCTTGGCGAACGGCAAGTTGCTGACGCCATCGACCTTGATCAATGCGAGGTCGGTGCGCGGATCGGTGCCGATCACCTTGGCGGTGTGGGTCTTGCCGTCATCGGTCGTGACTTCAACCTTGTCCGCGCCGTCGACGACGTGGTTGTTGGTGACGGCGAAACCGTCAGCCGAGATGAAGAAGCCCGAACCCTGGCCGGTCACTTGACCGCCGCCGCGTCCGCCACGGCCGCCGCGACCGCCGGGGAATCCATCCGGACCGCCGAAGCGCTTGAAGAAGCGCTCCATCGGCGAACCGGGCGGGAACGGATTATCACCATTGTCGGCGCTGTCGCTCGACACCTGCTTTTCTGCGATCTTCACGCGTACCGAAATCACCGACGGCTTCACCCGCTCGACGATATCGGCAAAACCAACCGGCTGCTGAACCTGACGGACCTCCTTGTTGACCTGCGCATGCGCAGTCGTGGTCAGGAGATCGAAGTTATTGGAGGGGGTCAGGCCATAAGTTGCAACGCCCAGACCCGCGACGACCGAAGCCATCAGCGCGAACTTGCGCGCGGAGAAAATGGAACGGCGCGGCGCGGTATAGGATGGGAGCTTCGAAAAGTCGGTCGGACGGTCGGTCATGAAACATCTCCAGGAGAGCGAAACGAGGGGCGGAAAATCTCGCGGTGCTGTCTGCACCTGTGCTCTGGAAGATGGAGGACGCGGCCTTACCGTGCTCTGTCGGGGGAATTAATGTTTTGTAATAAAAACAAGGCCCGGAACGGCCTTCGCAATGCGCGTTAAATGCCTGTCAAACCGGCTTTTTTGCGGGTTCCTCACCGGCAATCAACTTCTCGATTCGGGCCTCTTCCTCGGGGGTGAGTTGGAATGACGCACCCTCCTCGCTTGCGACGCGCTGCCTGCGGCGGCGATTCCCAAGCCACAGCGCGAATCCGCCGCCGACAAGCGCCAGTGGCGGAATCAGCCAGAGGATCAGCGTCTGGCCTTCCACGCGCGGCTTGAGCAGCACGAATTCGCCATAGCGCGCGACCAGGAAATCCATCACCTGCTGATCGGTATTGCCAGCGGCGATGCGCTCGCGCACCAGCAGACGCAGATCGCGCGCCAGCGGCGCGTCGGAATCGTCGATGGATTGATTCTGGCAGACCATGCAGCGCAGTTCACGCGACAGGTTGCGCGCCCGCGCCTCCTGCGCCGGATCGGCCATGATCTCGTCGGGCTGCACGGCGTGGGACACCGACGGCATCAGCGCCAGCATGATCGCAAACAGCGCAAAACGGATGCGTGTCATCGTGACTACTCCGCCGCCTGCAACGCGCCGGCGGTCTTCGTGGCTTTCGCAGGCTTCGGCGCACCGACGCGCAGCCGCCGGTCGGTGAGCGACAGGAAACCGCCGAATGCCATCAGCACCGGCCCGAACCAGATCAGCAGCACCAGCGGCTTGTGGTAGATGCGCACGGCCACCGATCCGTCCGCGTTGGTATCACCGAGCGAAATGTAGAGCTGGCTGACGCCGCGCGTCAGCAACGCCGCCTCGCTGGTGGACATGCCACGCGTCGTGAAGCTGCGTTTCGACGGCGACATCACGCCGACGGTCCTGCCGTCCAGCGCCACCGTGAATCGCGAGATGGCCTCGCGATAATTCGGTCCCTGCTGCTGCGTCAGGCCGTCGAGCTTGACCTGATAGCCGCCGACGGTGACGACGTCGTTCGGACGCATCGAGGCGATGCTCTCGCTGTTCCATGTCGTCTCGCAGACGATACCGATCAGCGCGACGCCAAGGCCCGCATGCGCGAAGGCGGAACCCCATGTCGAGCGTGGCAGGCCGCGTGCCCGGCTCATTGACGTGGCGAGCGGCGTGCGGAACAGTTGAATGCGCTCGACGATGTCGGTTACTGCGCCGAGAATGACGAAGATCGCTATGCCGATCATCAGCGGTGCGAAGGCACCGCCGCCGCGCGTCCATGCCCACAGCACGGCGATCGTCACCAGCGAGACGATGCCCGCCGCCGTGAGCCGCTGCGCCGCGCCGACAATGTCGCCGCGCTTCCACGCCAGTTGCGTGCCGAACGGCACTGCCAGCAGCAGCGGCAGGAACAGCGGCGCGAACGTCAGATTGAAGAACGGCGCGCCGACCGAGATCTTGTCGCCGGTGAGAACCTCCAGCGCCAGCGGATACAGCGTACCGACCAGAACGGTGGCGCACGCCGTGGTCAGCAGCAGGTTGTTCAGCACCAGCGCGCCCTCGCGCGAGATCGGCGCGAACAGCCCGCCCTGCTTCAACGCGGTGGCCCGCCACGCATAGAGGCTGAGGCTGCCGCCGATGAACAGGCAGAGGATCATGAGAATGAACACGCCGCGCGCCGGATCGCTGGCGAAGGTGTGCACCGACGTCAGCACGCCGGAGCGCACCAGAAAGGTGCCGAGCAGCGACAGCGAAAACGTCAGGATCGCGAGCAGGATGGTCCAGACCTTCAGCGCCTCGCGCTTCTCCATCACCACCGCCGAATGCAGCAGCGCGGTGCCGGCAAGCCACGGCATCAGCGAGGCGTTCTCCACCGGGTCCCAGAACCACCAGCCGCCCCAGCCGAGCTCATAGTAGGCCCAGTAAGAGCCCATCGCGATGCCGAGGGTGAGGAAGATCCACGCCATCAGCGTCCACGGCCGCACCCAGCGCGCCCAGGCGGCATCGATGCGGCCTTCGATCAGCGCGGCGACTGCGAAGGAGAACGAAATCGAAAACCCGACATAGCCGAGGTAGAGCATCGGCGGATGGATCGCGAGGCCGATGTCCTGCAGGATCGGATTGAGGTCACGGCCCTCGATCGGCGGATTGGCGATGCGCAGAAACGGATTCGAGGTGGCGAGAATGAAAAGATAGAACGCGGTGCCGACCCATGCCTGCACAGCCAGCACGAGCGCCCGCAGCGAGCGCGGCAGATTGTTGCCGAAGGCCGCCACCATCGCACCGAACAGCGCGAGGATCAGCACCCACAGCAGCATCGAGCCTTCGTGGTTTCCCCACACGCCGGTAATTTTATAGAGTAGCGGTTTCAGCGAATGCGAATTCTCGTAGACATTCGCGACCGAGAAATCCGACGTGATATGCAGCCACGTCAGGGCGGCGAACGAGAAGGCCGCGAACACGAACTGCACCAGCGCGGTGGAGCGCGCCACATTCATCAGCGCCGGATCGCGCAGCCGCGCGCCGATCACCGGCACCACCGACTGGATCAGCGCCAGCGCCAGAGCGAGAACGAGAGCGAAATGTCCGGCTTCCGCGATCATTTCGCGCTTCCCTGCACCCCGGGTGACTTCTTCTCGTAGTCATCCTTCCAGTGCCCGGTCTTTTTCAGTTCCTCCGCGACGGCTTTCGGCATGTAGGTTTCGTCGTGCTTGGCAAGAACCGTATCGGCCTTGAACACGCCGCTGGCGTCGAGCGCGCCTTCGGACACGATGCCCTGCCCCTCGCGGAACAGATCCGGCAAGATGCCCTGATAAGCCACGGGCAGCGTGGCATTTCCGTCGGTGACGTCAAACTTCACCTGAAGCTTGTCGCCGCGCACCAGCGATCCCTCGCGCACCATGCCGCCGAGGCGAAAGCGCTGACCCGGCTGGAGATGCTTTTCCACGGCCATGGTCGGCGTCGAGAAGAACAAAATGGAATCACGCAGGGCGTTGAGCACCAGTCCGGCCGCGATCGCCAGCACCGCGAGCGAACACCCGATCAACGTCAACCGCCGCTGTTTGCGCGTCATAAGAATTATCCGTCCAGTCCAAGACTCTTGAGGCCGTCGTTCAACTGCTGCAACCGCGTGGCATCGCTGCCCACTGCTTGCCGTGCGTCGCCGCGCGCCGCTTGCGCCTTGTCGCGCTCGCCGAGAACCATATAGGCGCGCACCAGACGCAACCAACCGTCCACGTCGTTGCCGTTGTCCTTCAATCGCGTGGCGAGGCCATCGACCATGCCGCGGATCATCGCGTTACGGTCGCCCTCGCTCATGCTTTTGGCGCTCGCGATGGCCTCGTCCGACAATTTCGGCGCAACCGCGCCGACCCGCGCCAGCGCGCCCTGCACCAGCGGACGCCACGGCGCATCAGCGGGCGCGGAGGCCAACATCGCGCGCCACACGTTCGCGGCATCGTCCTTGCGGCCATCCTGCTCGGCGGCGAGACCGACGAAATAGCGCGCCTTCACTTCGTTCGGATCGAGCGCGATGGCGCGGTCGAACTCGGCCTTGGCCTCGGCGGTGACGACGCCGCCGCCGGCCGCCACCATCGCTTCGCCAAGATCGGCGCGGCGCGACGCGCTCTCGCCGTTGTAGGTGATGGCGTTGCGCCAGGCGCGCACCGCGTCGTCGAAGCGGCCGATCTTGGTCAGCACCGGCGCCAGCACTTCCCAGCCGCGGCCATCAGTCGGATTCTTTTCCAGATGGGTTTCGACCTGCGCCACCAGCTTGTCCATCGACGCGGTCGCGACCGATGTGCGGGCGCGCTCCGCCAGCGGAAAGTCGCCGAGCGACGGCGAACCGAATTGCGCATAGAGCACGATAGCCACCAGCGGCAATCCGGCCAGCGCGATCACAGCGACGGCGCGGCGGAAAAAAGCGTTCGACGATGACGACGCCCCGGTCTCGGCATCGGATGCAGCAAGCAGACGGCGACTGATCTCGATGCGCGCGGCTTCCGCCTCATTGACGCCGATCATGCCGGCCGCGGCATCGCGTTGCACCTCGGCGAGTTGGTCCTTGTAGACCGCGGCCTCGCTGCCCTCCGCGGAACCGGAGCCACGCCCGAGCGGCCACAGCACGGCAAAGACCGCGGCAGCCGTCATCAGCGCGAACACGAACCAGAGCGTCATTCCAGATGGTTCCCGGTAACACTAGAACCGCCAAAAGCGGCCATTCCGGGCCGGGTTACACCACGGCTGATGGACCCGTGCAATTGACATTTCCGGCACGAATTCAAGGGGATTCCGGGGTGCATTGCAGGCTTTTCAGCGGGAGGAAGCTAGCAAGGGAATAAAGCGCGAAGCGCGGAACGACGTTGCGCTGGATCAACCTGCCTTGGAGGGCTTGCGCTCGGACTTCGCGTCCTCGGCGGCCTTGCGTTCGACCGGCCGGGCCATCTCGGCGGCCTTGCTCATCAGTGAAGCGTAGTCCGGGCCGAACAGCACGTCGCAGAAGCGGATCGCGGCCTGCATCTGCATCAGGCGGTAGGCCCGCACCCGCTGATCGTGGGTACGGAGCGATTCCACGAGCGTCTCTGTGGCCTTCTCGACGTAGTGCTGCAATTCGGTATAGGCGCGCAGCGACACCTCGTTGATCGCCAGTTCACTGGCATAGGTGCGACACACCGCGACGAAGTCGATCAGCGCGGCGGTTTCCTCGATATCCACCGGATCGATCCGGTTCGCCGAGGTCACGTCCTTGTCCGGCCCCTGCCGCAGCAGCCGGCGCACGCGGCCCGGCACGCTGTCGATCTCGGATTGCAGCGAATTGGAAATCTCGGAACGGATCGAGGCCAGTTGCTTGCCCCACGCCGACTCCGAACGGATGTCGAGTTCGGTGCGCAGGCCGCGAACGCCGTCATGGAGCGTCTTGAGATTGTTGGAGGTGTCGTTGAAGTGGCCGCGCTTGATGTCGCTGCGCAGTTCGGCGGCCAGGCGCGACAGATCGTGGATCGCCATGGTCACGGTGATGCCGAACGGCGTGCCCGCGACGCGGATCTCGTCATCGGACGCGGCCATCATGATGCCGAGGCGGACGATCTGCCACGGCGCGGCGAGCCGGTTCATCACCAGCGCGACGGCGAACGGCAGCACCTGCGGTGTTTGCAGCGAAGGCAGATTGAGCGCTGCCATCACCGACCGGATCTGGGATTCGCCGAACGCCCGCATCTGGCCGGGCAGTTTGTGATTGAGTTTTTCCAGCGAGTCGCAGGCGCTCAGGACGGCGCCGATCGAGGCGATGTCCTCCACCACGCTGGTCGCGCCGAGACGGCCAAGGGTGCGCTGGCGCTCGCCGCCCGTCAGGTTGCCGGTGACGCTGGCAATCGCCTCGGCAGCCGCGAGTTGAAGGGCGCGTGCGGCAGCATTGTCCGCCGCACCGCCCGCCACTGCGGCCTCGAAGGTGCGGACGGCTTCGGGACAGCCTTCGCGTCCGAGCCAGAGCCAGACCGGACCGAGCGACGCGCGCCGGATCTGGCCGGGCCGGATATGGGGGACGTTTTCGACGAGAAACGGCTCAAGGGGGCGAAACACCCGCCGCATCGGATCTTCGGTTCGGGGCGTCATGTCCTCGCTGGGCGCGCGGACGATGCTGCGCAACTGTTCGAGCACGAAATTGGCAACGGCGACGTCCTCGCCGCGCTCGATGGAGCGCTCGAACTCGCGCATCAGCAGGGCCTGCGCCTTCGGCGGCAATTGCCCGAGATAGTCCTTCAACCGCTCGATCGACGATTGGCTCATGCGCCCAAACGCTTACCCCTGGCCGCCCGACAAGGCACCCCACCGGGTTTCTTAGCCGGAGCGTCGTTAATTTGGGGTTGAGGACGTGATTGGGGGAGGATTTCGCGCCGTTTACAGTCGGCAACAGCTCCGCCGATGCCCGGCAACGCAGGCATCAGAAGTGTTTGGGGAGGCCGGCCTGCTTGAGGACCACGTTGGCGGTATGCCGCGATTTGATGTTGTTATCGACGGTGAAGCGGATGCCGGAAATCGGGCTTTCCCAGATTTCGTGATCACCCCGCCCCTGACGGATAAAAAAGCAATTCGCCTGCAGCAGAAGCTTCTTCAGCTCTGGCGTAAGGCTTTTCATGCAGCCTTGGCGCCGACCCTGACCCGTCGAGAGAAGGTGGCAATCACTTCGACCGGGACGTCGAACCCATCATCGGCTTCGTCCACGTCCATCAAATCGCGAATGAGACCCGGCAGTTTCGCGTCCAGTTCATCGAGACTGGAGGCTTCGGTCACGAGACCGGGCAGATCGGTGCTTTCCGCCGTCCACACGTCCGCTTCGTTATCCCAGGTCGCTCGAACGACGATGAGATGTCCCATTTTTACTGCGCCCCCGGAAGGAATGGCGGTCATCAAAGCAGTCCTGTCGAGTCCAGACAAGTATGCCCGCGAGCATGCGGGACAACGCATTAAACCATAGTTAGCCGCGTCCATACGGAATTAAGATCGGCGTCACCTCTAACACGTTGATTTGAAGCGACTCTTACACCCCCGGCAGCACCAGTTCCGCCCGCAGGCCGCCGATCGGTGCGGCACCGAGCTTGAGGCTGCCGCCGTAGAGGGCCGCGAGGTCGGTCACAATGGACAGGCCAAGGCCCGAACCGGGCTTGGTCTCGTCCAGCCGCTGCCCCCTGCCCGCCACCTGAACCCGCTGCTCCGGTGACAGCCCTGGCCCGTCGTCGTCCACGATGATTCGCAGCGTCGGGTTGAGCGGACCGCCGGGCGTCAGTTCCAGCAGAACCTCGATACGCACCTGCTGTTCGGCCCACTTGCAGGCGTTGTCCACCAGGTTGCCGGTCATCTCCTCGAGGTCCTGCCGCTCGCCCCGAAACTTTGCGCCGGCCGCCGCGTCTACGTCGATCAGAATATCGCGGTCGCGGTGAATCTTCTCCATGGTCCGGGCCAGCGCCCCGATCACCGGCGCGACCTCGGTCACGGTGCCGATGGTCTGCGCCCGCGCGGCGATGCGCGCCCGCTCCAGATGATGCGCGACCTGATCGCGCATGATGTCGGCCTGTTCGAGGATCTTCATCGCGAACGGATCGAGGCCGTGGGTCCCCGCCTCGTTGACGATGACAGACAGCGGCGTCTTGATGGCGTGGGCGAGATTGCCGACATGGGTGCGCGAGCGCTCGACAATGGCGCGATTGGCATCGAGCAGCGCGTTGGTCTCGCGCGCCAGCGGCGCGATTTCCTCGGGAAACTCCCCTTCCAGCCGCTCGGCATCGCCGGAGCGGATCGCCGCCAGCGAACTGGAAATGCGCTTGAGCGGCGCAAGGCCGAACCGCACCTGAAAAATCGTGGTGAGCAGAAGGCCGACGGTCAGCGCTGCGAAGGTGGCGGCGAGATAGGTGTTGAACGCCCAGGTCTCGTCGTCGATCTCGGTGGCGTCCCCGGCGACGGAGGCGAGATATTTTCCCTCGGTGCCGAGATCGACCGGCCGCTCCACCATGCGCAGGTGCTGGTCCTCGGGGCCCTTCACATAGGCGAGCCGCACGCCGGACTGATCCAGCTCGATCCCCATATCCTCGAGCTTCGGCAGCGTGGCGTCCCACAGCGAGCGCGAGGCCCGCACCTCCGGCTTGTCGCCGTCGACCCGAGCCATGCGCCAGTACCAGCCGGATAGCGGCAATTCGAACAGCGGCTCGCCCAGCGACTGCACCGAGCGGTCCGCGGACTTGTCGCCCTTGTCGGTTTTGTCGTTCTTGTCCGCGGGATCGTCCGGCTGCGCCGCTTCGGCGATCAGGGTGCGCAGATAGAAATTCAGCCGGCGGTCGAAGGCGCGCTCCACCGAGCGCTTGTACACCGAAGACAGGATAATGCCGGTGATGAGCAGGATCACCACCACCCAGGCCGTCGCAGACAGAAACAGTCGTGTCGCGAGAGATTTAGCGCGCATCGGTTGCGGGTGGCGGCGGCGCAACAGTCACGGGCGGCGGCGTCAGCAGATAGCCGAGGCCCCGCACGGTCTGAATGATGTCGACGTCGAGCTTCTTGCGGATGCGGCCGACAAAGACTTCGATCGTGTTGGAGTCGCGGTCGAAGTCCTGATCGTACAGATGCTCGACCAGTTCGGTGCGCGACACCACGCGGCCGGAATGGTGCATGAGATAGGCCAGCAGCCGGTACTCATGCGAGGTCATCTTGATCGGATTGCCGTTGACGCTGACGCGGTTGGTGCGGGTATCGAGCATCACCGGCCCGCAGGTCAGTTCGGACTGCGCATGGCCCGCGCTTCGCCGCAGCAGCGCACGAATCCGCGCCAGCACTTCCTCGAGATGAAACGGCTTGGCGACATAGTCGTCGGCGCCGGCATCGAAGCCCTGCACCTTGTCGCTCCAGCGGTCGCGCGCGGTGAGGATCAGCACCGGCATGGTGCGCTTGTTGCGGCGCCATGCTTCCAAAACCGAGATGCCGTCCATCTTGGGCAGGCCGATGTCGAGCACCACGGCGTCGTAGGGCTCGCTGTCGCCGAGGAAGTGCCCCTCCTCGCCATCGAACGCGCGGTCCACCACATAGCCTGCATCCGACAAAGCCGTCGTAAGCTGGCGGTTGAGATCCGGATCATCTTCAACAACAAGAAGGCGCAAGACAGTCTCCGCACGTTTGCCTCTAAACTGACGCTAACATGAACGGCGCGGCGCTGAATGCTTGATGAACGAAATTGCACCCCGGAGAGCTTCCAAGATTACTTTTTCGTCACACTCGCCGCCTTGCCCGCGGCCTTCCCGGCGACCGATGTGACAAGGTGGCCAAGAACGCCGCCAAGGACGCCGGGCGAATCCTGGCCGGTGGCGATGCAGACCTTTTCGCGGGTCCGCCCGCTGACATAAACGCCCAGCACGCCGAAACGGAAACCCCAATAGGCGACCAGCAGACCCGTCGCGCCGATCAGGGCGTTAATCGCCCCCATGTCGCCGGTCCAGAATTCGTGAACCAGAACAATCCACAGCGCGGCGCATTCAAAGGTTAATTCGAACGCGTACAGCGGACGCCACCAGCGTTGCAGTGCGTCCTCGCTGGCGAGTTCCGCGCGGATGGTCGCCTGCGTCTCCGCGACGGAACGGCCCGCGGCCTCGGCTTCCGCGCGCAGGGCTTCCGCCCATGCGTTCTCGGCTTGCGCGATCTGGTCCGCGCTTGATGTCGCGAGCGCCTTGCCCACCGCTTCCGGCGTCGTGTCCGTCGCGCCGATCACTTCCGCGAGAATCTTTCCCGCGGCGCCGCCGAGCGGACCACCAAGCGCGGTTCCGAGAATGGGCGCGCCGAGGCCGATCACCTGCTTTGCAATGTCACCCCAGTCCATTGGATGTCCTTTCTGCGGACGGTATCACCGCCGCCTCCTGATGCGCGCGGCTGCGCCAGCGCCAGATGAAAAAGATCACGAGCGCCGCAATCGCCGCGGCTGCGACAACAATCGCGGCGATCTCAATGCGCGACGTTGCAACGGCGCTTGCCGTCCCCGCCGCGATCACCGCGCCGGCGGACGCAGGACCAGCCGGACTTGTCGCAGGCACCACGGCCTTGCCTGATGAAGTTTCCGCAGATGTGCTTGCGGCCGGCGCAGACGCGCGACTGTGCGCCATCGCAAGAGCTGCGGCACGCACACCATTCACGCGCGCGGTCCAGCCACGCCCGAACACGGAGAACGTCTTCAGCGATTGCAGGAACGCGAGACGCTCGGCGCAGATCGCGATCACCAGATCGCCTGGTACTGCTTTCGCCAATGCTGCGATCACGTCATCGCTCACCGCGCTGGTGCGGTCGGACAGCTTGAGCATCCGCCGCAGCACCTTGCCGGCGCGGCCCACGCCGGAATTCACACCGTAATCGAACACCGCGTAATCGACCCCGGCGGGAAGCTCGTCACAGCGCAGCGCGTCCCAATAGTGCGCACGATAGATGTTGCGCGCCACACTTTGCGGCATGGCGCGCATGTCGGCGGCGGTGGCCCCCGCTTTCCAGTACCGTCGCGCATCGGCCAGCGTGATGCCGAAATTGGTCGGCCCGCCGGGATCGGACGGATGATCGCCATAGCCGCCCTCATCCTTCAACAGGCGCGCCAGCGCAGCCTCATAAGACGCCGCCGCCATCTCAGAATACCCACGCGGCGACGGCGAGCGACACGATCCAGACGATCAGCGCGGTCTTCGGATGCGCACCGACGCGCGCCGTGATCCATTCCAAAGGCACGGCAAGGCGATCACGCAATGAACCGAGCGTCATTTCAGATTCTCCATAGGAAAGCGGCCCGCGAGGGCGGGATGGGTTGCGCAAGGTTCTCAGTGTATTCAGGCGCAGCCCGGGCCCGCTCGCCTTGCGAACGCATGCCCGCATAGGTAAGCTGTGGCAGTTTTTGCAACCTTATTTTGCAGCGTCGTAGCCGGATGTTGGGTGTTTGAATGCAATTCTATCCGGGGATTCAGGCACTCCGCGGCATCGCGGCGATTTGTGTTCTGGTTCAACACTCGATCGTAATGTCTTCGATCGCGGCCGTATCGGATTACAAATCGATCCTAAAATTTGATTTCGGATACATCGGCGTATTGATGTTTTTCTGCATCAGCGGGTTCGTGATCGGCACGAACAGAAAAATGTCCACCACCGAATTTATTACGCGTCGATTTCTCAGAATCTACCCGTCCTACTGGATGGCATGTGCAGTCGCCGCAACCATCGCTCCGCTCAGCTTTGATATCTGGACAGCGCTTCTCCTCCCCACCGACAAGCTGACACCGTTCAACCTTCCGTACTGGACTCTCATTTATGAGATTTTCTTCTACGCGTTGGCGGCCTGCGTTTTCGCGATCAGGATGTCCGATAAAGCACTAACCATATCGGTCATCGGATGGCTGCTCTTGATCCATCTCGCCAGTGGCTATGCAATTACCTCTGACGTTGCTCAGCCGGGATGGCTTATTCCGATCTCGCGCTACAACCAGTTTTTTGCGGTTGGGCTGCTGTGCGCCATCAACTTTGATAGGCTCGAAAAGATCGAACCCGCCTGCTATATGATCATTGCCCTCATCGCGTTCGCGGCAAGCCAAATTGTGTTGGCCGTCTCGCTTGTCTCTCAGGCCCTTCTCTATGCCGTATTCCTGTCATCGGTCATGATGGCATCCGCCCGCTTGGTAAAGGTGCCGCAAATCGCAATGATCCTTGGGGACGCGTCCTATGGAATCTATCTGACACATTTTAGCGTGATCGTTGCCTTGTTGGCCGCGCTAAAAACCTTCGGTCTATCAACCGCACTCCTAACTGCTATGTCCTTTGCTGCATCCCTGATCGCCGGGACGCTATTTGGTGTTGCAGAAGTGGCCTTCTACAAAACACTGATTTCAGCCGTGTTGCGCAGATGGAAGCGCAACTCAGGCGCGAGCACCACAGCTGGATCGGCTCCCATAGCCTGAATCACAGATACCGTTTCAGGGCTATCGGCATTTATCGCCGGCTGGTCCAGAGCGCGCTATCTCTCCTGCTGGTGTACTGTCGCGTGTCGATAGCCCCCGCGAGTTGCGCATCGGCCAAATGAGCGATGATGGTGCTTTTCCTCACGCGGTGACAGGCGGGACGTTCGGAGCGCGCCGCACTTCAGCGAGGCTTCCATGCTGTCGATGAGGGACATGCGGGCGCGATCAGCACTGGTGATTGGCACCATCCCCATTATTGATAATAATATTAGTTGTATTGCCCGCCCGTCGACACGGAGCCCGCCGTCGAGCCAGGCAATGTCGCGCCGGATGACAGGATGACGCCATTCAGCGTGGCGGAATATCGCGATCCTGTCGCGGAGCCCGAGTATGTATTCGAGACAGCCACGATCTGGGCGACGATGGTTGCGTTCGCGAATGCCGTGAACGCCGGCGTGCCGCTCAGCGTGACGGTCCGGCCGATCACGGCGATCGATCCGCCCGCTGTTTCGCTCCACCAATGATAAAGCGCGCCGCCGGAAATCGTGTAGTCTGCGGACACCGCGATCTGGCCGGCGTAGCTGCTGTGCATGTGAGCCGTGGCGCAGGCGCCGAATTCCATCTTGCCGACGACGTTGATCCGCCCCGCGCCGGTCGTGTTCAGGCCGTTGCCGGCGGTGGCCGTCACCAGCTTGAACCCGCCCACGCTGAGTTCTGCGCCATTGGAAACATGGATGGCATTGCCGGTGACGCTGATGACGACGTTGCCCGGCGTGGCGGCATCACCTTGCAGCAGCGGCACGCCGCCGACAAACGGTGTTGAGACGCTCACACCGCCGGAATAGGTGCCGCCTCCGACCTGGATCGTCACCGCCTTGCCGTTGAGATCGAGCGCCGCGACAACGTTGATTGCTTTCTGAATCGTCAAAAATGCTCCGCCCGATGAATTCGACAACCCATCATTGCCGTCGCTGCCGTCACTGCGGACATAATAGGTTCTGTTCGCCGCAAGCACATCGCGGCCGTCGGGCCGCGCGAGCGCGACCCAGCGCGCGGCGGCGCTGTCGTAACGCAGCAGTGCGGCCTGCTTCGCGTTGATCGCAACATCGCCACCCAGCGCGAAACGATTGGCCGCCGTGGATGACGCACTTTCGTTGAGCAGCGAAATAATCTGGCTGCCGGTATTGATGATGCTGACGATGCGGCCCTCTTCGCCGCCAGCCAGACCCGACACGCTGCGCAAGGCATCGGACGACAGGTTGAGCACCGATGCCGACGCGATGCCCGCGGGATTGTAGTTGTCCTGGTTCGACGTGAGCTGCGATGGCGAGATCACGCCGGTCAGAGCGAAACCACGCGACAACGCGGCGTTGCCCGTGGCCTGGTCGATGGCCAGCGCCTCGATGAAGGCCGATCCGTCATTCGAGACCTTGAGCTTGAACGCATCAGACTCGACAAGGCCGAACTCGGCGCGGCCGGAGAATGCGTTGGAGAACACCACCGACGCGGTGCCGGAAGAATCTTCCTTGGAGATCTGCACCCGCATGTCGCCGGTGCCGCCGTCGGCCACCGCGATGGCATCGAACAGCGCCGCGTTGGATTTCACCGTCAGCAGGTTCGGATCGTTCGCGGTGTCATTGATTCCGAGCAGCGGCATGCTGTCCGGCATGGAGCCGCCCCCTCCGCTGACGACATCGGTCCATGTTGCGCCGTCATAGACCAGCAGCGCGGCATCGGCGTCGGACCATGCGCACCAGCCGAGCTTCGGCACGAGAAAGCGCCACGCGCCGTCTTCGTAGACCGCGACCGCATCGGCCTGCCCGGTCCATGCTCCGGTGGCGCCGGTTGCGACGATGTGCCGGTCGCCCTCCGCAGGCGTCGGCGGCGGCGACGTCCGGTCGGTGTCGCGCACGCCGATCTGGATCACGGCGTCCAGAATCCGCAATGCCTCGTTATGCGTGACGTGTTTCTGCGCCTGGCTGCCTTCGATGAAAGGCATCCCGAGATGGAATGTGTTTGTCATGGGTGCTCAGAGCGTGAGAGTGAATTCGGCGGGATGGCCCCGCCCCACGGTGCTCGATATCTGCACGACGCGGCCGTGCAGACCGGTTTGCGGCGCGCCGAAGTCAGCAAGTTCATCGGCGCTTGTGTAAAGCGCAAACGGCGACGTGCAGGGGATGCTACGCACCACCGACGCGCCGGAGAGAATCTCCAGGGTGTAAGCCTCGCCATCCTCACCGAGCGGCACTTCGGCGCTCCAGGTATCGCCATCGCGCCGTGTCCTGCGAATCCACGACACGTGGATGCCGTCACCGTTGCGCGCTGCGCGAACGTGCACCGGCGACAGCGGCGTCAGCGCGGTCGGCTGCGGCGTCACCGTCAGCGCCAGCGCCGACGGATCGTCGTGATTGCGGCCGGTGGCGACGATGCGCAGATGAATAGTGCGGTCAAGCGCGCCGAGACCGCTCGCCAGCGGAATCAGATGATCGTCCAGCAGCACGAATGGCGCGCTGGCCGCCAGCGGCGATGCGATGGCGTAGTCGCTGCCGGCCTGCCCGCGCAGCAGCCGCGAAAGCCTGTAGACTTTCTCGTCCACCAGTTCGGCATTGGCGAATTGAAGGATTTCCCATGCGCCCTCCGCATTGAGCACCGCCGCCGCATTGGCGCCGTCGAGCACGCGCGCATCGCCGACCGATACCAGCGCGCCGCCGTAAAGCTGCACGCGCACAGCGCCGCCGCGATCCCAGCGGCTGGCCGGACCCGCCGGCAGCGGATCGAGCGTCTCACCGATCACCGAGGGCGCGAACGCCGTCGCGGCCCGCTCGAAACTCAGTCCGTCAATGGAGCGCCACACCGTCACCGAACCCGGCCAGGGATCGGCGAACACCGCCAGCCGCGTCAGCACCGGAGGTTCGGTTGAATCAAGAAGCGGCAGATCGAGCACCAGCGCCTGCACCGGCCCCAGCGCGGGCGGGATAACCGGCGGCTTCACGCGCGGCGCGAACAGCGGCACCGAAAAGACTTCAGGATCGATGCTGCGCGCCCTGATTTGCCGCGACGTGGTATCGACCAACTCCCCGATCTCGAACAGCCGCCGCCGCGCGTTGATGGTGACGCCGACCACATCGCCCGGCGTTAGCGCCAGCGCCTTCATACCCAGCGCGAATTCGGCGCTTTCGCGCCCGGCCCACAGATCCTGCAACCAGATGTCGGCGCGCCGCGTGGCGGCGGCATCGTCCGTCACCAGCGCGAAATCCGAATGCAGCGTGCGGTTGGAGCCGCCCACCAGCCGCCGCGAGGTCACCGCCGAGCGGCGATAGTCGGCCGCGCCATCGGTGAAGCCGAACGAGACCTCGCGCGGCAGTTCCGTCTCCTGCCCGCGCGTCAGCCGCGCCAGCGCGCCCTTCGCGGGATCGACCAGATCGTCTTCCGTGATCTCCACGACGGGTGCCGCGCCGCGCTGCACGAAGGTCAGTTCGCCGCCCGCCACCGTGGCGTCGAAACCATACGCCATTGCGAGGGGATCGATCGCCGCGCGCGGCGACATCGGCCGGTCGATCACGTAACCATCGCAGCTTTCGCGCAAAGAATCCGTTCTTGCATTCGTGACCGCCGCATCATCGAGGATGGCGCCGACAAGTGCATCGAGCGGCGCGGCGCCGAGCCGTCCGGTCAGCCAGTGGCCGGTTTGCCAGTTCGGCCCGTCGCTCCATACATCCACTGCCGCCGGAAACACCGGATAGGGCCGCGCGTCCCAGGTCCACAGATGCAGACCCGACACATCGACCATGCGTTCGCCATAGACCGGCGACACCGGATTGAGTCCATCTCCACCGAACTCCGGATCGAACGCAGCAATGATGGTTTCAAGATAGCGGCGCTGGATCAGGTCGTCGCGCTGGCCACTGGAGAAATACGGAACGTTGCCCTCGGCGGATTTCGGATCTGGAAATACGCTGGGCTGGTTCGCACCCTTGTCGACAGCGGGACAGCCGACTTCCGTCAGCCAGATCGGCTTGCTGCGCGGCGTCCATGCCGTCGCGCTGCCGAGCTCAACGCCATCGACCCGCTCGACATGTTCGTTCGCCCACCAGTTCCATAAATCCTTGGCGCGATAGATCCATGGCTTATCCAGACCATCGGTAACCGGCGAACGGTCCTGCGCGGCGCGCGCGGCATCATCCGCGTAGTACCAATCGTAGGCTTCACCACCGTTGAGGTTCGCCGCCAGATAACCGCGATCATGAATGGATGACGCGATCGCAGCGTCGAGATGACCCGCATCGTCGCGCCAGTCCGACAGCGGCGCGTAGTAGTCGATGCCGACGGCGTCGATGGCCGATGAGGCCCACAGCGGATCGAGCGGAAACCGCACCTCGTCGCCGATCACATGCGAACCGTATTCGGTCCAATCCGCGCCATAGGTCACGACGGTGCCCGCGCCGACGATGGCCTTTACATCCGAGGCCAGTGTCGCCAGCGCAGTCACCGCCGGATAGATGCCTGATGCGGAACGAACGCGCGTCAGCGCTTTCAGTTCCGATCCGATCAGGAACGCATCGACGCCGCCGCAGGATACGGCAAGGTTGGCGTAGTGCAGAATCATGCGGCGATAATTCCAGCCGCTTGGGCCGCCGCCAGAAAAGAAACTTTGGACCTGCGTGGCCGCCGCATCCGTGCCGTCCGGCGACCCGCTTTCGCCCGGCGCGGGATGGCATGTGATGCGGCCGCGCCAGGGAAACGCCGGCTGCGAGGCAGCACCGGTCCACGGATCGGTCAGTGTGTTGCCCGGCGCAATGTCCATCATCAGGAACGGATAAAGTGTGACCTTCAGCCCGCGCGCTTTCAACTCCGCGATCAGATGGCGCAGGCTGTCGTCGGACGGCGTGCCGCCATAGGACGGACGGCCATCGACGGACGACACCACATACGCGCCCGCGCGGCTTAATCCGGCCACCGACCATGTGCCGCCCGACGTGACCTTGATGGCGTTGTCCACGCCCGGCCGCACGGTGCAGTTGCCTGCGCGCAGATCGCTGCCGAACCACGCCACCACAATCGCGACACGTTCGAGATTCGGACATGTCGCCTGCAAGTCGTCGAGCGATGCGATAACATTCGATGCGGCGCTGGTGACGTGACGGTTCTCCGGCGCGGACTGCCCCGGACCCAGCACGCGCACCACCGGCGATGTCTCGTAGCCGAATTCGGTCGCGCCCGGAATCAGCGTCACCGCCCGCGCCATCCGTTCGAGCTGGCCGATGGGGCGGACAATCTCGAACGACAGTTGCGGAATCCGATTGCCGAAATCCGCCAGCGGCAGCCGCTCGAACACGACGTATGCGAGACCGCGATAGGCCGGCGCGTTGCCCGCACCTTCTTTCGCGACGATCAGGTCGTCCGGTTCCTGCTCCTCGCCGCCACGATGAACGCGCGCGTTGAGGCCGGAGAGATCGAGCGGCTTGCCGTCGGCCCAGATGCGGCCGACATGGCCGATCTCGCCTTCGCACAGCCCGACCGCGAAGTTGGCATAATAAGAGTATGTGGTCGTGGTGGTCGTGACGGCGGCGCCGCCCCCGCCGCCGGTGATACCACCCTTGCCGCCGCCGCCGCCGGACGTCTCGGTGCGCGTGGAGACGACTTCTTCCAGGCGCGTCGCCCAGATCACTTGTCCGGAGAGGCGCGCGCGGCCATAGACGCGCGGGATCGGCGCGCCTTCGGTGGACGCCATGACGTCGAGATCGGCCAGCCGCGGCCCCTGCACGCTGCGGCTCGCGTCCTGCGCGAACATCGCGCGGTCGATGATGTTGCCGGCCAGCGCGCCGGCGATGCGGCCCGCGATCGCGCCCGCGGGTCCGAACACCGCGCCCGCCGCACCGCCTGCGACCGAGAGAACAAGAGCTGCCATGGAGAACCCGTCGATGGTGTTTCTGTGTCCCGGATGCGGCGCAGCGCGTAGCGGTGCGCTGCTGATCCGGGACCGCAAAGAAAGCGTTCGTAACGGTCCCGGCTCTGCGGAGCAGCACTACGTGCCGCACCGCGTCCGGGACACATCTGCCATGAAACATTTCATCGTCGTCCCGGCGCAGGCCGGGACCCATAACCACCGCATTCCGAGTTGTAGCGAGATGGCCGAGAGATTTATTTTGAATGCGTCGACAGGGCTGATGGGTCCCGGCCTGCGCCGGGACGACCCGTGATTGTTTCGGCCATTACTCCACCACTCCCGGGAACCGGAACACGAACGCCAGCCGCCTTCGCCACCACGGCGACAGCGCGACCTCGCACACCGCCGCGCCATCGTGGGCGTGGATCATGGTGCTCTGGCCGGTCGCGATTGCCGCGTGCTTGGCGACGAAGCCGTCGCGCCAGCGGAACAGCAGCACGTCGCCGCCGCGAATGTCGTCACGCGCGACAGGAACAAGATGGCGCTCCGCCGCCTCGGCCAGCGTCTCGCTGCCCGATGCCTCTGCCCAATCCGGCGCGTAAGCCGGCGGCGCTTCCGGTTCAGAGCCGACGCAGTTGCGCCAGACCCCGCGCACCAGACCGAGACAATCGCAGCCGACGCCTTTCACCGATCCTTGATGGCGATAGCGCGTGCCGATCCATGCGCGCGCCTCGGCAACGATGGCGGCGCGGGTGAGTGGTTGGGTCATTCGATCCTTCCGACCAAGTTTTGAAAGTTCGTCGTCCCGGCGAAGGCGGGGACCCATAACCACCGCATCCGGAAGTAAACCGAGATGACCGTGGTCTTCTTTGTGAAAAGCACTGACAGGGAGTATGGGTCTCCGCCTTCGCGGGGACGACATCGTATGTGGTTCGCACCTCGGGATCACTAGATGCCTTCACCCCGCCATCGACCCGCCGTCGTTGCCCGCACCGGCATCCGGCGATGCGATGACGAAGTCGTTGCCGGGGATTTGCGGGAAGCCGCGAAAGTTGATGACGTTATTGAAGCGCGCCCGGCAGGTGACAAAGCGCTTGTCGCATCCCGCCGCGACGGTGAACGTATCGCCGCTCGCGATCAGTTCCGGCATCGCCTGCCACAGCGACAGCCGCGCGTGGCCGGACGCCATGCGATGTTCCTTGATCTCCACCGACAGGCCGGCATTGGCTCCATCAATCCAGGTCAGCTTGCCGCCGGTGAAGACACCTTCGTCGAACTCATCAAGGCCATCCGCGACAATCGTGGACGTGGACTCGATCGACGTGACGATCCCCTCGCCCTGCAGTCCCCCCGCAACCAGATCGAACCGGCAATGCGCGTCGCCGAGATCGGCGCTGCATCGCGCGGTGAACAGACGCCCGCTGTCCTGCGACAATGAATCCGCCAACCCGCGCAGTTCGGCGCTGAACGCCTGCCCCTCGCGCTTCACCTCGCCGAGGGTCGAGCGCGCGGTCAGCACGCGCAACGAGACGTCGCTCCAGTCCACCAGCCAGGTCTCGACGCTGGCCGCGTCGTAGCGGCCCGCTGCGAGATCGCTGTCCAGCAGCGCATCGTCCGACAGCGCGCCCGCGATCTCCGCGCCATCCACCGACAAATCGAACCGGCTGGTGGCCTCGGATGAGATGAAGCCGGTGCCCGCGCGATAGGTGACGCCGTCGATCACCAGGTCGTCGTCGTGGTCGGTGAATCCCTGCACCACATCGTCACGCCGCGTCAGCTTCCAGCAATGACACAGCGTGGTCACGCCGGACTCGAGCTTGGCCTGCAAGGCGGCTGGAATATTTCTCACACCCGGATCTCCACCAGCGGAATTTTCGGAATCGCGCCCGCCGCAAAAGCGGACAGATCGACCTCGAGATAATCGGTATCGAACCGCACCGGCACATCGAACAGGAATCCTGCCGTCACTGCCGCGCCGCTGGCGGGAACATGTCCCGGCAGAAATGTCACGACACCGGCCGCCGCATCGCAGGTGAATGCCGCGCCGGAGGCAACCTCCTCGCCGCCGACGGCAACACGAACGCTGCCCGGCACCGGCTTCGTCACCGTGCGCGTATAGGGCGCATAGATGCTGCCGTAGGTCTTGATCAGTTGAAACGCGGTGCGCTCGCCGTCGCCACTTCCCAGCGTCTGGTCGAGCGGCGAGATCGCCCCGGCGGGAAGCGCGGAGGAATGATCGAGCCGGTCGCGCCAGCGAAAGCCATAAAGCTGTCCACGACGCTCCTCGAAGAACACCACCACCTGCTGCAAGGCGTCGAGCGTCTTCACGCCATAGCCGGCGTCGAAGCGGCGGCGCGAATGCGCCCAGCGCGCGTTGCGCTCCTCGCGCCCCGATCCGAACGTGATGATGTCGGTACGCCGCTCCGGCCCACCCGCGCTCTTCAGCGCGATGTCGAGCGGAAACAGCACGTCATGGAAGCTGGCGGGCATCGTTCAATCCGGTGTTTGTGGCGCTGGCGCGGAACCGGCAGGCGTTCCATTCATTGACTGACCGGATGTCGTCGCAACCAACGGAGATCAGAGATGGCTCAATGCGAAACCTGCGGAAACGATTACGACAAGGCGTTTCAGGTGACCGTCGGCGGCAAGACCCACACCTATGACAGCTTCGAATGCGCGATCCATGCGCTGGCCCCGGTCTGCGAGAATTGCGGAATCCGCATTGTCGGCCACGGCCTTGAGGACAGCGGCAAGTTTTATTGCTGCGACCACTGCGCGGAGCACCAGGGCGTCAAGGGTCTCAAGGACCGGCAGAACTAGAGGCTGCGCTGCCCGCGCGAGACCGCGCGTGCGATCTGGCCGGTGATGTAGGTCTCCGAGCGGCGGAAACTGTCGAGGTCCGGCGTCGCGATCTGGATGGTGATGCTTGCGCCTCCGCCATGCCCGGCAACGCCGAGCCGGCCGTCAGGCCCGCGCGCCAGCGGCATGATCGCTTCCGGCCCCGCCTCTCCCGCCAGACCGACGCCGCCCTGCATCAGCGGAAAGTAAGTCGGAGTGCCGATCACGCCTCCGCTGGCGAACGGCTTCACCGCACCGAGCGCGGCTTTCTGGGTGATCGCAGCCGAGCCGCCGACCCCCGCGAGGCCCGAGAGCAAGCTCTCGATGCCGCCCGAGATGCTCTTCTCCAGCGGCCTGAATGCCATCCGCACCGCAAGGTCGGACAGCCGCAGCGTCAGCGACTTCAGCACATCGTCGAACTGTTTGCCGCCGGCCACCGACGCGGTGAAAGCGCCGGTCATCGCCCGCGAGAACGCGGTCGCGCCGGCGGTGAGTTCGCGCGTCCGCGTACCGAGCGCGCCCAGCGTCAGCGAGACGTCCTCGCCGGATGAATCCAGAGCCATGATTTATTCTCCACCCGGCATGTCGGGAAATTTCTGCATCAGGTCATCGAGCGCCGCGCGATCGATCGGCGCACGGCCAGGGCCGCGCACCGCGGCGATGGCATAGCCGAGTTCGCGCGGCGTCATCCGCCAGAACTGCTCCGGCGGCAACCGCAGCACGCCCAGGCCGAAGCCGATCGCCTCACTCCACGGAAACGGTTTCATCGCGCCTCGCCAGCCGCCGCGCCATCGAACGTCGCAGCAATCAGATCGGCCGCGACCCGCACATAACCTGCCGCGCCGCCGTCCACGGTCAGCGTGGCGACGTCGTCGTCGGAAATCGCCTCGCCCGCGCCGCGCAATCCGGCCGCGATGATCCGCACCAGATCGCGCGCCGACAACCGCCCGGTGCCGAACCGTTCCGCCAGCGCCATCAGATCGCTTGCGCCGAACGCGGATTCCAGTTCGGCCAGCGCGCCCAATGTCAGCACCAGCGTCCGCTGCCGCCCACCTAGGTGGGCGGCGATCTCCCCGCGATAGGTATTGGGCATGGTCAGCTCGCAGCAAACGTCAGCGCGCCCGCCGACTCCAGCGACAGATCGAACGTCACCTCGCCGTTGTGCTCGCCGGAAAACTCGAAGCCTGAAATCTGGAACGGGCCCTCGATGACGCCGAAGTCCGGCACCACGACCTGACAGGATTTCAGCGCGCCGTCGAAGAACGCCTGCCGCACCATCGCATCGGACGCGGAGTCCTTGAACAAACCCCGGCCCGACACCGACGCGCGCTTGACGCCGGCGCCCGCCAGCAGTTCGCGCCAGCGCTCGGTGGATTCCGCGTGGGTGACGTCGACGGTTTCGGCGTTGAATGCGATCCTGCGGCTGCGCAACCCGGCGACGCTGACGAAGTTCGTCCCGTCGTGCATTTTCAGCAGCAGGTCCTTGCCTTTCTGGGCGGCCATGAGAGTCTCCTTGTTCTGGAAGCAACTTCGGACGCAGAACCGGCATCCACTTTTGCTGAATTCGCTATGAAACCGGTTCGGTGACGGCGCGAAACCGCACCAGCGCGTGATAGGTGCGGCCGTCGGATTCGCGCCGGATGTCGGCAATCGAGAACCGCAGGTTCACCAGCCGGTGTCCGCCGAGCGTGAGCGGCGCGTCGTCGAGCGCGTGCAGCAGCGCGCCGGCGATGACATGAGCCTCGCGATGGCCGCCCTTGCGCGACCAGGCGTGCAGCGTGAGCTGATGCTCCTGCGTCTCGCCGCCGTCGGACGAGGCGTCGATCAGCCGCGCCTCGCCCAGGGTCACGTAGGGAAACGCGGCGTCGCGCGGCGGCTCGTCGTAAATATGCGTACCGCCCAGCGCGGCGGTGAGCGCGCCGTCGTCACGCAAGGCCGCATGGATCGCGGCGCGCAGCGCCACGTTGGCTGTGGTCATGGATGTGGTCTTTCCTGTGCTGTGCCCCGGACGCATCGCAGCGCGGAGCGGTGCGATGCTGAGCCGGGGCCGTAAGGCGGCGTTCGAGACGGTCCCGGCTCTGCGAAGCAGCACTTTGTGCTGTATCGCGTCCGGGACATGGAAGCGTCTCTTATGTCACCCGCACATCCGCATCGATCTCGATGAAGCGGCGGTCGTCGCGCTCGCGGATCGCGACGATGCGATAGATCCGCGCGCCGTCGCTGAAGCGATGCTGCAACGTCAGCGAGAGATGGCTGCGCAGGAGGATGCGATAGGACTGGGTCGCCCCGTCGCTGTCGGCCTGCACGTCGCGCCGCGCCGCGAGCGGCGTCACCTGCGCCCACACGGTCGCGAACGTGATCCAGGTGCGCGTCACGCCGCCCTGATCGTCGGGCATCGCGATCGGCTGCTGAACCACCAGCCGCGTTTTCAACTGTCCGGGATCGGTCATAGCGACAGCACCCGATGCGACGCGATCATGGCGTTGACACTGGCTGGCATCATCGCGACCGACTGTCCGATGGCGATCAGCCCGCGGTTCTCGTACCAGTGCGCCACCAGCATGCGGATCGCCTGCAACAATCTCGGCGGCACGTCGGACGGGGTCTCGCCGAAACCCATTTCAATGTCGAGTTCGATTCCTGCGACGCTGCGCCCCGGCGGCGGCAACGACCAGCCCGGCGCGGCGACAACGCCCGCGGCGCGGTCGAGCACGAATGTCTCGGGATCGATCCCGCTCGCCTCGCCGGCCGCATTGAACACCCGCACCGCCGCGAGCGAACGCAGCGGACCGATGCGCAGCTTGATGCGCCCGCCGTCCGGCCAGCGGTCGAGCACCAGCCGCCAGGTCTGCGCGATCAGCGCGCAGCGCGTCAGCGCCTCGACATGATTGCGCGCAGCCGACACCAGCGAGGTAATGATCGCATCGTCGGCGTCGTGCTCCACGCGCAGAAAGCCCTTGGCGTCGGCAAGCGACAGCGGTTCAGCCGCCGGTGCGGTGAGAAGGAATGCGGGCATTGTTCACACTTTCGTATCGAGAAACGTCCTGTGGCCGGACCGGTTGACAAAAGCCGCGCGGCAAGGCTCAACCTTGCGGATGATCCTGCCGCTCCGACGCACCATTCTTCTTGCAATTGCAATTCTCGCCCTGACGCAGCCGTCGCACGCCATCGTCGGCAGCCGCTCCGCGCCGTCCGACGCCATTGCTCGCTCGATCGTCACCGTGATCGGCTCGCGCGGCAATGTCTGCACCGGCTCATTGATCGCGCCGACCATTGTCTTGACCGCAGGTCACTGCATCACGCCGAACACGTCATATCGCGTGATCGACTACACCACGCAGCCGCCGCGGCTCATCACCGCGCAGAAGGTCGCGACCCATCCGCAGTTCAACATGCAGGCGATGAACGCGCATCGCGCCACCGCCGATGTCGCGCTGCTGCAACTGCCCGCGCCGGTGCCCGGCAAATCGCCCGCGACGCTCGGTGCGCCGCGCATTCCGATCATGCCGGGTGCGCCGTTCACCATCGCGGGCATCGGCACAACCGCGTCGGGCAGCGATGCCGGGGTCGGCACCGTCCGCGCGGCGGGACTCACGGTCACAGGCAATCCGGGCACGCTGCAAATCCGCCTGGTCGATCCGCTCACCCAGAACAAGCGCACCGGCACCGGCGCCTGCACCGGGGATTCCGGCGCGCCGGTGTTCGAGGACCAGAACGGCACGAGCCTCATTGTCGGCGTGGTGAGCTGGTCCACCGGCGCGAACAATGCCGACGGCTGCGGCGGCCTTACCGGCGTGACGCCGCTGACGTTATATAGAGACTGGATCCTGAAGACGGCGCGAAGCTGGGGCGCCCCGATCTGACCACATCGGCGGCGCAGGGTGTCGCCGCAACCGGACGCACGCTCATGTCATTCCGCCGTATCCTTGTTTCCTGCCTGCTCGCCGCGATCGTATCGCAAAGCGGCGCAGCCTTCGCCGCGTCCGATACATCGCCCGGCGTCAAAGCCAAACGGCATCGTATTAGCGCGCAGAAACCCGCCTATGCCGTCCGCGCGCGTCCGCCGGATTCATGCGCGCAGTTCGGCGCCGGATTCGTCCGCATGGCGGGCTCGGACACGTGCATCCAGATCGGCGGCGCGGTCGATGTCGGCTTCGGTGTTGGCGTCGGGCGATAGACCCGCAAGCCTGACGCTGCGGCGGGCCACCCCGCCGAGATCTGACGCAGATGGCGTCAGTGATGTTCGCGATGTTTCATTCTCTTGCGCGGCGCGACCGCTGACGTCTGCGAAGGCGATTGCGACGACTGCTCGCGGTATCGCTTGCGCGATTCCTCCAGCGCCCGCTGATAGCCCGGCGAGTTCAGCAGGTTAGGCACCCCGCCGCCACGGGCGAAGGCGGGTCCGGAGAAGGACAGCGCCGCAACCGTGAGAAGCAGCAGGCAGGCAAAAGCGAACCTAGTGGAATGCATCATGACAAATCGCATATACGTACCACCACGGCCGCACACCTTGGAAGAGAGAAGCAGCTACTGAGTATATTCATTCAGCTACGCCGTTAAGCTAATTGGTCTGCTGCATCTATTCGAATCACGTCGGCTTGAAGATACCCCGATTCAGATTCGACAGGGACATCCCTGCATCACCTGCTTGAGGAAACCATTTTGACTCGGCGATCATTTCAAGCTGACCCCGCGCCTCGATTGGCGACACCGCCAATGTATGAATGGCCGCTTTCAAGCGAACCTGCATATTCGGAAAATTATAGAGTCCCATCAGTTCACGCCGCTGGTCGCCGGGACGCTCTTTAAGTTCCTTTGAAATTTCCGCCATTTGATCGAAGAGCCGATTGAACTTGGATATTTGACCGCCGAGGAGCGCCTGATCTTGGGCGCGTCCAATTTGAGCGAAGCGCTCAACCAGCTCTTTTGTCGTCATGCCTGACAGATTCACCTTTTTCATTGCTTCAGAACCTTGAACCCAACTAGGGCATCCAAGCCGACCCGCCTTCGTTCTTCCCAGTTCTTGTCGCTAAGATATTCACGAGGCGACAGACCGCCAAAAGCCTCGCTCTTTGCACTGTACCAACCTGTGATCTGATAATGTTTCAGTCTCGGAATACTAACCAGATTTGACGGGTCATCAATCTGGTTTCTTGAAAAGCCGAAATATTCGGCCCAGGTCTGCTCGACAACATGGTGCGTATCGTAACCACGCCTGCTTTGGCTGACTCCGGCCTGCAATTCCTCATAAGTCTTTGGTTCATCGCGAGCGGCCTGAATAACGTCGTGGCGATCCTTTAGCCATTCAACATTATTCATGGTGCCGATATAGATTTCGGCCGCCAAGCCGGAATTTCGTCCCAGCCAACTTGCAGCCGCTCGCATATAGGCCGTTCGTTCCGCGCTGGTCTTTGGTTTCTGCTGCGGAATTTCCGGCGGCTCGCCAGACGGAAGTTCGGGACCGCCACCATCGGGCACATCACCAGCAAGCTGGTCAAAATCCGTATTATCGATCTCGTCCGGCGTGATCTGAAACAGTGCAAAGAGATCGCTGAAACCCGGCAGATCGCCAAAGCTGATGCTGCCCATCGGCGACGCGACGGCGTTCCCGCCGCCGCCATTGCTGCCGTCCGTCCATCGGCCGCTTTCACGACCGCTGCCCGCCGGCACGCGCGGCTGGCCCGGATTGTACTTGGCCTCAAGTGAAGGAAAGACGCGTGTGACATCGGTACCCGGCTTAAGAAACCGGACCGCGTCGGGCCGCATCCATCGATGCGCATCCGGCTGCATCCATCGCGTTTGCTGATGGCGCGCGTATACATCCTCGCGTGCGGACATGCGAAGTGGCCTTTACTATCTTTGAAAATGAAGTAATCGACGCACCCGGTCGTCATCACCGGACTTGTTCCGGTGATCCACGTCTTCATTTTGTCCGGCACAAGAAAGACGCGGATGGCCGGGGCAAGCCCGGCCATGACGCATTGTTTGCGATAAGACCGCCGCGAAAGTCTCACCACGTTCGCAAAGAAGCCCCTCACCCCAACCCTCTCCCCGCAAAAGCGGGGCGAGGGAGAAGACTCTTGGCGTGCCCTCAACTCGCCGCGAATTTCACCAGCTTGATGGCGTCGAAATCCTGGACGCCACCGCCGACGCGCTTGGTGGTGTAGAACAGCACGTAGGGTTTCGCGCTGTACGGATCGCGCAACACGCGCACGCCGAGCCGGTCCACGATCAGGTAACCGCGGCGGAAATCGCCGAACGCGATCGACAGCGAATTCGCCGCGATGTCCGGCATGTCCTCGGCTTCCACCAGAGGAAACGTCATCAGCGAGGCGCGGCCGCCCGCCTGCGCCGGCGGCTGCCACAGATACGCGCCGCCGGTGTCCTTGAACTTGCGGATCGCTGCCTGCGTCTTGCGGTTCATCACGAAGCTGGCGTTCTGCCGATAGCCCGCCTTCAGCGCATAGATCAGATCGACCAGCAGGTCCGACGGATCGTCCTCCGGAAATGCCGCAGAGACGCCGGTGGCGACATGGCCCAGCTTGCCCCACTCCCACGACGCATTCGCGATGGTGGGGGTGTTGAGAAAGCCCTTCGGCTTGTTGCTGCCGTCGCCGGCGACGAAGGCCGCGCCCTCCTGCACCGCGAAGGTCAGTTCGACCTCGGAGGCGATCCACTCGTCGATATTGACGGCGGAATCGTCGAGCAGCGCCGCGGTCGCCGCCGGCATGGCGTAAAGCTCCATCGCCGGAAAGCTCAGCGCATCGAGCGTCGGCGACGTGGTCTGCGAGCGCGCGTCGGTCTCGCCGACCCAGCCGGTGGCCGGGCCCGCGGTCATGAACGGTTTCTTGTAGACGCCGCCGGAAATCTCGCGCACCGAGGCGATGCTGCGGATCGGCGAGATCGCTTTCAGCCGCGAGCCGATCTCGTGCTCGAGTTCGGACGGCACCAGATAGCCGCCGTCGGCGTTGGAGCCCATCGACAGCGCCTTGGTTTCCATCGCGCGCAGGCCGGCGCTTTCGCCCTGGCGGACGTAGGCATCGAACGCGCTCTTGTGCTCGCGCGCCGAGGCGTCAGTGAAGCGCGAACGGCTGGCATCGCGCCGGCTCCCTTCCAGCAGGGGCCGCGCGCTTTTCAGCGCGAGGTCGTCGATCCGCTTCATCTGCGCGTCGAGCGCACCGTTGATGCGGTCGACCTTCTCGTCGAGCAGCACGTCGGCGCGGCGGCCGAGCGAGGCAAGCCGCTCGTCGTTGGCGGCCTTGAACTCCTCGAACATTTGCATGACCGCGTCTTGCTCGCCGCGCGCGGCGGAGGAAATGCCGGACTTGTGCTCCGGCGCGGTGTCGGTGATGTCGAAATCCATTGGGTTCTCCTGGGTGAAGGGTTGAGAGTGAAATGCGCAAACAAAAACGCCGCCCGGAAGGGCGGCGCGAATTCGAGAAGGTAAGCCGGAACGCTGATGGATTAACCAAACTCGACGCGATCTTGTCGGCTCTGTCGGATAATCGGTCCTGACGCGAACGCGCGTCTTGCGAGGCAAAATCGCTTCAAGATACAAATGCGCAGCCTGAACCTGCGTCTATTCATCAAAGGTAATGGAACGAAACTCCGCCGGAAAATACTCGCGTTTCAGGTCGTCAATAATCTTGTCCTGAGAAATGACGATGCCCATCCCGGGCCAGCCCTCAGGCCGGTCCGCCAACCGAATGGTGATCCGCCAATCGGGGTATCGGGCAAGGATGAGCTGCAATTTCTTCGCAATCGGCGGCCAAGCCAAAGATAACGGCAATTCGATCTGGAGGACATCCCAGCCCCAATCCTCATCGACAAGCCAGTAATCATCTGAGCCTATCAAGCCTTGATGTGCAAAGTCCTTGAGAAGCAATTCGGTCTCGTCAAACAATTTTCTCCAGATGATTTCGTGCTGCCGATCCTCTTCGGAACTATCCTGATCCATCAACGCTACTCCCTGCCACCCCGAAATATTCTCCGCAACATCCTCATTGTACGATTGTAATCTCGAATCCGACGGTCTTCACTCTCTCTGATTTCCTTTAGAAGATCGCTCGCTTGCTCAGGCGTCATACGACTCGGCTCAATTTCGCGCTCCTTCATAAAGCGGTCGCTCAATTCCCGAACTGCGCCATTATACTCTCGATGCGCTTCGTCCCAGCTGATACTCAGCATAAACGTCAGCTACAAACGTCATCAGCGCGCCTCCGACCTGGAAAGCGCGCCACCGCTCAAACCCCGCCACTCCTTTTCCGCCCGCATCCGCCGGTACGACAGCTTTGGCGTGGGGAATGAGTCAAAGCGACGCGTACTCTGATCGCAAAACCGGTGCCCACTTTTGCTGAGTACGCGCTCCTTCACCGCCCGCACCCTTGCGCCCGCCAGCAGCGGGAAGGTGACGATGGAAATTTCCCACAGGTCCACTTGGTACAATTTGCGGATGCGCGTCTTTGGATCGATCTGGCCGCGCACGGTGCGGTAGCCGATGGAGAGGCCGTCGATCGCGCCTTCGCTCACCAGCGCCAGCAGTTCGCGCCCGCGCGCGACATCGGGGATCAGGCGCCCCCTCGCCCACAGCCCGCGAAAGTCCTCGTGCAGGTCGAGCCAGATGCCGACCGGCTCGGCGGGATCGTGCTGGAACAGCATCGGGATCTTGCGCAGGCCGCGCTGTGCCAGCGTTTTCGTGAACGCGCCGGGCATCACCATGTCGCGCGCCTGGTCGACCTCGCCGAACAGGCTGGCGTAGCCTTCCACCGTGCCGTCGCCGGCGAGCGAGACCCGGGACGTGACTGAAATCGGCGCGTGCATGGGCATCCTCGCGAACGGTGCGTGGTTGGGGTGGGCGTGAATTTTTGGTGGCTGCTCTGACGAGCGATATTAAAGTTCAGCGTCGTCCCGGCGCAGGCCGGGACCACCGAAGGCCGTGATTATGGAACGCGAGCCGCGGGCAGCACGCAACAACCGATAACTCAGGGAGTATGGGTCCCGGCCTGCGCCGGGACGACGCGGAGAGAGCTACGTCCCCTTCCCGCGCTTCGGCGTCTTCCGCCGCGCATGTTTTGCGCGCGCGGGCTTCGGCGACGCCGGCCGCGCCGGTGCCTTGTGCTGGATCTTGTCGAGGCGCGCGAGAAATTCGCGGAACACCGTCAGATGATCCGGCGCGGATTTCCGCTCCGGCGTGATCGCCCGCAGCACCGTATGCAACGTATCCATAATCAATCCTCTTGGTTGAAATGAGTTCTGGTCTTGCGATTGAACCGCGACAGCTGGCGGACGAATTCATCGAAGCGCCGCGACGCCGCCGCCAGTTCGCGCAGCGTGAACAGGAACGCGGCGCTCGCCGCCAGCGCCCACAGCAGCAGCGCCAGATGCGCGAGGTCGCCGCGCTCGGTGAACACCTGAATCAGCTCGGACATGTTGCGATTCCTGCTCAGACACGGCACAGCGCGGGACAGAAATCATTGCCGCGCTTGATCTGCCTCAAGCGCCGGCCGGAGCATCGGCAGAGACTTCGAACAATCCACACAGGAGGCTGCTCATGATCAGGCATCGCCGTATCGCTCTGATGATTCCCGCCGTGTTCGCACTCGCAATCGTGTCCTCGGCGGCAAACGCTCAGCCGGGACCGGGCATGATGGGACCAGGCATGATGCGGGGCGGAGGCCCCGGATGCGGCTATGGCTCCGGCCGTCACATGCAATGGCGAACCGAGCGGCTGGCGGACCGGCTGAAACTCACCGACGAGCAGCGCACCAAGTTTGAAGACTTCAAGACCGCGTCCAGCAAGGCTGCCGACGCCGTGCGAACGACCTGTGCCGCCGATGTGGGCACAACCATGCCGGGCCGGATGGACGCCATGGAGAAACGCATGGAAGCGATGCTGGCTGGCATGAAAGCGGTGCGTCCCGCTTTCGATGCATTCTATGCGTCGCTCACCGAGCAGCAAAAGGCGGAATTCAACTCGCGTTCCGGCCGGCACAGGTTCTGGGGCATGCGCGATGCGTGGTGATCGCTTCGTGATGCCGCATGCGGCGTGAATGATCGTTACAGCCGGTCGCCGCCATCGACCGGCGCATAGCCCGTCGCCTCGCGCTTTTCATTCAGTGTGAGGAACGGCGCATTGGCGACGCGATCCCACAGCGCGGCGCGGTCGATTGCCAGCGCGTCGATGCGGTCGGTGTCGATCACCACGCGAAGCCCGTCGCCAAACTGCGGTGCCAGCCATTGCGCGAGCGCGCTGCCGACGCGCGAGGCCAACGGCAGAATCGTCTGCCGCCACAGCGCGCGGTTGGCTTCCTGGAAATTCGCGTAAGTATTGTCGCCGGGAATGCCGAGCAGCATCGGCGGCACGCCGAACGCGAGCGCAATCTCGCGCGCGGCGGAATTCTTCGCCTCCAGAAAATCCATGTCCTTCGGCGTCAGCGACATCGCCTTCCAGTCGAGCCCGCCCTCAAGCAACAGCGGCCGCCCGGCGTTCACCGCGCCCTGATAGGTGTCGGTGAGTTCGCGCTTCAACCGGTCGAACTGCTGGTCCGACAGCATCGCGCCTTCCGGGCCGGAATAGACCAGCGCGCCGGAGGGCCGCGCCGCGTTGTCGAGCAGCGCCTTGTTCCATTTCGCCGCAGCGTTGTGGGTGTCGACCGCGACCGCAGCAGCTTCAACCGGCGCAAGCCCGTAATGATCGTCGAGCGGATGAAAGAATGTCAGATGCAAAATCGGCGGCACGCTGGAGGCAAGCTGATCGAACCGCACGCTGCGTCCCGCCACGCTGTAGTCATATGCCTCCGGCCAGCCATCGTGCCCCGGCACCACCTTCATGCGGTCCGGCCGCAGCGTGTGGAGTTCGCGCACCTCCTCGCCGAGCGCGACGGCCTCGACATAGGCGTTGCCCGCCAGCAGCATGTGCGCATAGAGCGCCTCGAAAAACGTCGCGCCGTCCTGCCGCGCGTTCGGCCTGGTGAAAAGCTGCAACAGCGGATGCGCCTCGCGCTCCTGCGCGCCCTCGTAGATCAGGAAGTTGCACGCCGCCGCGTTTTCCGCGATCAGCCGCACCGCCCGATGCACGATGGCGTTGGCAAGGTAGCCCTCGCGCGCCAGCGCCGCATAGTCGCGCGGCGTCCACCGCGCCCGCCCGCCGGACTCGAACGCCAGCACCTGCGCGGTGCGCGAGGCTTTGGCTTCGGGGGCGCGGAAGATATTTTTGAAATTGAGCATGGATATTCCAATTGTTCTTGTCCCGGACGCGGCGCGGCGCGAAGTGCCGCTCCGCAGAGCCGGGACCGTTACATATACTGTCCTCTTGACGGTCCCGGTTCTGCGACGCAGCGTTTCACGCTGCATCGCGCCCGGGACAAATTCCAATGGATCGGCGTTTCTTTGTTTACATTCTCGCGAACGAGACTCGCGGCGTGCTTTACGTCGGCATCACCAACGATCTGTTGCGCAGGCTCGCGGAGCACCGCGCGAAGCTCGTTCCTGCCTTCACCGCGTCATACGGCGTGACACGACTGGTGCATGTCGAGACATATACCTCGGTTATTGAAGCCAGATCACGAGAGCATTCACTCAAACGCTGGCGTCGCGCGTGGAAGTTCGAATTGATCGAGAAAGACAATCCGGAATGGCGTGACCTTGGCGATGAAATCGCATTTTGATATGCTTGCCCCGGACGCCGTGCAGCGCGTAGCGGTGCACGGCTGAGCCGGGGCCGTAGCAGAGACTGAACCTCTTGCGGTCCCGGTTCTGCGAAGCAGCGTTACACGCTGCGTCGCGCCCGGGACAGGTGCTGTCCTCCAACTCAAACCAGCACAGAGCAAGACTTGAATTACCTCACCGGCTCCGGAAAGCTGCGGACATCAACGGCGACTTTCGGAAATTCCACGGTCAGTTCATCCGGCTTGCCGAGTTCGACGTCGGCCGGAATGACGCCCGGCCATTCGGTGCTGGCGCCGAGAAACCAGCGCCGGGTGCCGATCACGCGCGCGGTATGAAACGTATTGCCGGGAATCAGCAGTTGCACACGATGGCCGGCTTTCAGATCCGGGCCGACGATGACGTGTTCGCCGCCGTTGCGCAGCAGCAGCACCTCGAGCGGATCGCCGAGATAATAATGATAGAGCTGGTCGTTGCGGATTCGATGCAGCTTCACCGGCGCCGAGGGCGTCACCATGAAATACAGCGCCGAGCCGATCGGCCGCTCCGCCTCGAACGGCAGCGGCAGCGCGCCCGCCGCCAGCTTCTGTTTTGCGACATAGGTCTCGCGGACGAAGCCGCAGGTGGCGTTCGGCTCGAGGTTGAGATGCGCGCGCACCTCCTCGGCGGTCATGTCGGTCGCAGTCGTCACGGATGTCACCGGATGTTCTGGCGTGGCCGCAGCCGTCACCTGCGCCTCCGCCGCGTGGGAGGTTTGGAGCGCCGCGACGCCAGCCAGCGCAGCAGCCTGAACGAATGTCCGTCTGTCCATACCGTGAGGCTATCACAGGCTGAGCCGGGTTAAAGCCAACGCCAGGTTAAAATGCTCTCACAATCTCCGCACCCGCGGCGCGGCGCGCGACGTGAAGGTCAGCGAGGCAATCGCCCACACCAGCGCGTCGAGCCGGTCCGGCGAACGGCCCGACGTGAGACCGCTCGGCCCGAAGTCGCACATCTCGTCTTCCAGCGCCGGAAACGTCCCGGCATGTTTGACGCGGCCCTGTTCATAAAGAGTGGCGACCGGCTCCGCGCGCAGATATTTCCCCCGATGCGCGCGCACCGACACCACCGGCACGCTCGCATCCACCTCGTTGATGACCGCGCGCACCATCTCGCCGCCCTGGTTCACTTCCGCCACCAGCGCGTCGGCCTCAAGCCGCCGCCACAGCGCAATCGCCTTCGCCGCCCACACCGCAGGCGTCGCGTTCGACACCGTGTCGTCGGCGATCACGTAAATGCCGCCCTCGCCGGTGATGCCCGCCGCGACAATGCCGCAGGCGTCGGCGCGCTTGCCGGATGAGGCCGGCGGATCGACCGCGACCACGATGCGCGTCAGTGAAGGCGCGTCATTGACGCGGCAACTCTCGATCAGCGCCCGCGACCACAGCGCGTCGGGCCGGTCCTCGATGATCTCGCCGTCCAGTTCCTGCCGGCCGAGCCGGGTGTCCTGGTATCGCGCCAGCACGCCCTTCAAAAACGTCGGCGCAAGGTGATAGGCATTGGCCTCCGTCGCCGCCCGCGTCACCACGCTGCCCGGCTCCAGCATCAGCCGCTTGATCAGCGCGGTCGGCCGCGGCGTGGTGGTGATGACCTGCCGCGGCTGGCTGCCCAGCCGCAGGCCGAATTGCAGCATGTCGAATGTCGCCTGCGCGTAGCGCCACTTCGCCATCTCGTCGGACCATGCGCAGCCGAACTGCGGCCCGCGCAGGCTCTCGGGGTCTTCCGCCGAGAACGCATAGGCCACCGCGCCGTTGCTCCATTCCAGCCGCTTGCGCGACGAGATCCACGCCGGACGCTCGTCGCGGCGATGCACCGCCAGCAGCCCCGACACGCCCTCGATCATGACTTCGCGCACGTCGTGTTCGGTTTCGCCGACCAGCGCGATATTCGTCACCGGCCCATCCGCGAGCGGCGCAAGTCCCAGCGCCTGCGCCCTCACCCATTCCGCGCCAGCGCGCGTCTTGCCCGCGCCGCGCCCGCCGATCAGCAGCCAGGTCAGCCACGGCAAACCGTTCGGCGCCACCGCCGGCGGCACCTGATGATCGTGCGCGAACACGTCCCAGCGGGAAAACAGCAGCTCCATTTCAGCCCGGCTCATGCCCTCCAGCAGGAAGCGGCGCTCGGACTGCGACCATCCCTTCCAGGCGTCGCGAAAGCTCGCGGCGGAATTCGTCAAGATCTCGGGGAACGGCGTCGTCATCGGCGGCCCTTGTGTCGTCGCCTGCGCGCTCCTGCTCGCGCAGCCGCATCACTTCCTTCAGCGTCCGCGCCAGCGAGGCCAGCACGCGGGCGCGGCTTTCGGTCTCGACGCGCTGCGCCGGCAACATGCGCGTCGGATTGCCGACGATGCGCTCGATCTTCGACAGCTCGCGCTCGATGGCATCAGAGACCCGCGCGACCATCGATCCGGCTCCGGTCTCGCCCGGCGGCGGATTGGTGGCGATGTCCGCGGCGCTGGGCCGTGACGCCCGCTGCTTGCGCGCAACCTTCTCGGTCGCTTTCTCGATCGCCTCGACCCCCGCGTGATCGTGCGGATCGACGACAAGATTGCCCGGATGGTCCTTGATGACCTTTGCGCGCGGGCGTCTGGCCTTCTCAGGCTTCGCAACGGTTGGCTTCTTTGCTGCGGTCGTCTTCGCAACAGTCTTCCTGACCGCAATTTTCTTCACGGCCTTCGCCGCTGTTTTACTGACGGTCTTTTTGATCGTCCTGCGCGCAGCTTTTTTCACAACCTTCTTCACCGCCCGCTTCTTCACCGGAGCGGACGAAGGTGTCTTCGGCATGGTGGCGGGCTTTCGCGCGGATATGACAACGCCACGCGGAAGGCGCGGCGCTTTGTTCAGATTTACAGCGATGTTGTTTTATAACGCCGTCATTGCCGGGCTTGACCCGGCAATCCATCTTCTCGAATGAGCCTTTAGAGATGGATGCGCGGGTCAGGCCCGCGCATGACACCGAAAGCGTGGTTTGCGGTCTGTGCTCCGCAAAAGGCTCACGTCCGGAAGAACACGAACCACACAATCGCCAGCACAAAGATCGCGGCGATGGTGCTGATGCTCAGCAGCGCCAGCACCGATGGCCCCGGCTCCGCCTGCCGCGCTTCGGTGGGTGTCTCGACAATCCGGCGACCGCCGTCCGCCTGTTCGACTTTTGCCATCGCGTCCTCGTTTGTTCACAATGCGCGAACATCCGCGCACATCCATGTGAGAAAACGCATGATCCGTGATGTGGTTCCGGAGCATGTCGCCCACGGCCCGCAGCGCCGCCGTTTCCTCTGCCGAATCATCGCCGCAGGCCGCTGCGGTTGCGGGCGCCGGTCTGTTGTGGTGGGGTTGGCAATCGCGCCGCCGATGCAGCGCTGAATGAAAGTGGCTCACATGACGGACGCCGCCGATCCTCCTTTGACACATCCGGAAGAAATGCGCGCCGGATTCGATCTCACCTTCGGCGATCTCCACGTGAAGGGAACGGCGCGCGTGACGCCCGCTGGATTGATCTGCGCCGGCATCGCCGGCGTCGCTGTTATGCTGGCCGCCGCCGCGCTGGTGCGGGCCGCCCGGCGCTGAGCAGGATGCTGTTCACTTCGCTGCGCGTTCGAAGCACATCGTCAGGCGCAATTCCGGAGCATGACGCAACCCTACTGCGGCAGCGTCACGCTGTCAAGGATTATTTTCCTAGAAAACATTTCCGCCAAAACCCACAACGATCGGATTCGACAATCCCGCCGGGACAGTGCACCCCTCACCGCTCCCGTCAGACAGACCGGGCACAGGAGCCGTGATGACCGACAATCCCGAACCGCAAAACAAGCCCATTCATCTGCCGGTCGAAGGCATCCTGGAAGCGCCGATTATTTTCTTCGAGATCTGTCCGACGCTCGGAAACAATGGCGGCCTGATCAACGTCCTGCTGGCCGCAAGCCTGGTCGAGCCGATCGCCAACGGCCAGATTGCCACCCGCCTGAAGGCGGTCGCGCATCTGCGGATGACGGCCGGAAGCGCGATGAACCTGCGCGACACGCTCGACAAGGCGCTGCTGATGGGCGCGCCGGTCGAGAACCCGCAGGGCAAGGCGAACTAGCGCGCGTCGGCGCTCTATGCGCTTTCGCGCGCGAGGTCGTAGGGCGCGGCCAACGCTTCGAACGGAATTTTCCATTCCGCGCTGATGGTGCGGATCATATCGAGTGTCAGAGGTCGAACGCGGTTCAGGATTTCAGAAGCGCGGTTACGGCCGATCAGTTTCGACAGCTCAGCCTGGGTTTTACCCATCGACTCGATGGCGAAGTGAAGCACGTCGACCGGATCGGCGCCGGGCATCGGGATATGCGTGGCTTCGTAGTCCTTGAGCAGGGTCGCCAGAACCTCGAAACGATCGCCATCCTCGCTCCCCGGCGCGGGCTGACTTTCAAAATAACGCGCAACCTCGCGAAGAGCCCATTCGTAGTCCTGCTCGGTGCGGAGCGGCCTGACATCCATCATCACACGGTCTCCGGGTCGATGCGGTCGTGGACTTTTTGGCCTAGCCAAAATCCCGATTAAGAACCCGAGTAAAAAGATGCTGAAAAATTATTGGCATTAAGCCCAAGATCGATCTGAAGTAAAACTAGTAAAGAAAAAGGCCGCTTCTAAGCGGCCTTCAAAAAGGGGCCACCGCCAAAACATTAAGCTCTGATTTCGGAACGAAACCGTTGAGCAAAGAATTTCTCGATACCATCCGGCTTTGTGAGGGCAACGTTGGCCTGACGGACTATGCGCGCTTCAACAACGTGGTGTAAAGAAAGCGATTTGCGGCGAAACATCCATCTTGCGACTTCTACCCAATCCCATAGCGGGCTTTCGCTAGTAACTTTGGCCACAGGCGACGGGAAGTCTCTTCCTCGTTCACCTTTCGCGAAAAGCGAAATCGCCGCTTTACTCATGTCGCTGCGGTGAGCGATGTCAGATAGACTCACTAGGTGGTCTGGTTCGAAGTGCACCACTTTCGCACCAGCCTTTTGAACGTCGGAGAAAGCCGAGACCAAAGCATGCGGAAAGCTTTTAGCTTCTCGCGAAAACTCCAAAATGATTGCGCCCCTCTGAACTGAGAGGGTGGCGTCATCGCATCCAGCCGCAAAGAAGCGATCCTCGAAGTCTTCGGCTTCAGGGTCGAGTCCAGATGCTATAATTGTGAAGTAATACTTGCTCATCGTACTGACCTAGTGACTACACCTGTCGACAGCTCGTCGAATATCGTTTGCATGATCCTGCGAATTGCGCGGAGTTGAGTAGACTGAGAGGCGGCAGCCTTCTCGCGAGTGTTGAGGGCAGTAAAGTCTGCCCCAACAATGACCGCTCCGGATTTCAATGCGCCAACCCTTTGATTCAGCGTAAGAAATGGCATCTTCAACCTCCTTTTTGGAGTGTTTAGACCGGGCCATGTTGTCAACTATTAGTTGACAGGCTGTAAACAGATGTCAACACCAGTTAGTTCCCCCGCGATCAAAAAAGGTTCATTAAACCTCATTCATATACCGGGAGTTGCATTTGCGCCACGCAGGGAACTAATTTACGGCCTGTTTTCGGGTCTTAAATCCAGTAGTCCGTCGAAAGGCGGGCGCTTGCCCCAGATGCCCTTAAGCAATCTTCGGCGATCGTGTCGTTGACGCCTAGGCCCGCGGGAGAGCTAAGCCTCTCCAATGGCCCGGCTGCACGAGGCCTTTCTAATACGCCTAATGCACCCCATGCCGCCGGCATGAGCGCTCCGCCTCGCGCAGCAGCTCCAGCGGCAACCACGGCTTCTGCATGAACAACACGTCGTCGGGAATCTCGCCGACCTCCTGCCCCGACGTTACGATCACATCGATATCCGGAACCCGGCGCTTTGCGATGATCGCGAGCTCGATGCCGGACATCTCACCCTCGAGGTCCACATCGATGAACATCATCGTCAATTCGGGGCCGGCTTTTTCCAGCACGACGACGGCGGCTTCGCCGCTCATACACTGGATCACGTGCATGTCGCTCTCCTCGAAAATCAGGCTGACCAGTTCCCGCTGCAACTGATCGTCCTCGACAACAAGCACGGTATGTTTCCAGGCGCGTCCCATCGTTGCCTCCCTTTGCCATGTGTGAGCAATGCGTCGCGGCGTCAAAGGTTCGGCAAAAAATCCGGCCACAGGAACAAAGTCCGTGGCGTGACGTTGGGTCGCAAACGAGGTGCGCCATGAAAACAGTCGTCGTCGATCGGGTGATGAAGGCCTTTGCAAAGAAGCACAAGCAGATGACTCCGGAACAGGAGCGCAAGGTGCGCGACGAAGTCTCTGATTTCGTGGCTGAACTTCTTGCCAAGCGCGCGGCGCAACTTACCAAGTTCGGCGGCGTCGAACGGCAGGGCTGAAAGCTGTTCAATTCGCGCGATTGCGGAATCGCGCGATCTTACGAAGCTCATTTGAATCGATTGCAAGGCAGGCGGAACGTAATCCGCCGGGAGCCGTTGCCACTCCACCGTGGAGGTTTGGCCATGACGCTTCACATGACTCCCCAGGATCACGTTCTCGATGCGGTGCTGCGCGCACAGGGCATCCTCGCCGACTATATCGAACCCGGTCCGCATGATTGCGAGCAGACGCTGGCGCGGCTGTTCGGCATTCTCAACGATGAAAAGCTGATGCGCGCGGTCAACGCGCTGAATTTGAAAGCGGCGGATGAACTCGCGGCGCGCAGCCCTGCTGCGTGATCCGCTGTTTCAAACGTAGTTTCGGAGTATGGCCGAAAGCTAACCCGGAAGCGTTACGCTGTCAAGGATTAATTTCCTAATCAGATTCCCCTGTCAGGACAGCAACATTGCCGGGCGAGGTGCAGACTCCCCTCGCCACCCGCTGCTGCAGCGTGACCTCGCAATAGCTGTGGCAGATCGGACCGTCGAGCCGCGCGCACTTCGCCATGCAGGCCTGATAGGTGCAACTCACGCCGCCCGTGGGACCGGTCGCCGCGGCGGGCGCGGACATCGCGCCCGCGATCAGATGAACAATCAGCCAGCCGGCCTGCAACATGACGCACCTGCTCCGTTCCGCGGAGTGCAGCACCGCGCGGCGAGCGATGCAAGCCAAAGCCGGCTTTGCCTTATGCGCCGCAGTTCGTCACCATTTCGCCTTATGCCGCGAACGGGCTATTCCGCCATCTCGGTGGCAGGCTGCGGCGGCCCGGCCAGCGGGCGCTCTTCCATCAGCATCACCAGCGTTGCGGCTGTCGCCAGCAGCGCGGCGGCAGCGGCGAACACGTAACGGAATGCCGCGATCATGTCGCTGGCCACGATGGCATGCTTGCCGCCGATCTGATGTTCGGCGCCGATTGAGAGATTGCCGCCGAGCACCATCAGCAGGATCGCCGTGAACACGGCGACGGTGAACGATGCCATCAGTGAGCGGAAGAAATTCATCGCGCCCGTCGCGGTGCCGACCTGCGCGCGCGGCACCGCATTCTGGATCGACACCACGCTTACCGGAAACACCGTGCCGAGGCCCATCGCCATCAGCGAGAGCGCGGCGAGCAGTTGCCACAACGGCAGCGGCGTCGCCAGCGCAAGCGTCAGCGCCGCGCATGTCGCAAGCGACACGCCGCCGATCGCCGCGCGCTTGTAGTGTTTGGTGTACATCATCGCGCGGCCCGCGGCCCATGCGCCCAGCACCGACACCGCAACCAGCGGAATCAGCGCGATCCCCGCTTCGCTCGCGGTGAGGCCGTAGACCACTTCGTAATACAGCGGCATGTGCACCGTGAGACCGATCATGGTGCCGATGGCGCAGCCGCCGGCGGCCATCGCGAACGGCACCACCGGACCCGACATCAACGGAATCGGCAGAAAGGGCTCGCTGGTGCGCCGCGCATGCCAGACGAAACCAGCGCCGAGAACGAATGCGGAAGCGATCATCGCGAGGATCGCAGGCGATGCCCATGCGAAGCGATTGCCGCCCCATGTCAGCACCAGCATCACGATCACGGCGGACGCCATCAGCAATATGCCCCCGAGCCAGTCGACCTTGCGCTTGCGATGGAAGACCGGAATCTTCCCCATCCTCGGCAGCAGCAGCGCGAGCGACAATGCGCCCAGCGGAAGATTGATCCAGAAGATCACCGACCAGTGCAGATGTTCGGCGAACAGTCCGCCGAGCACCGGTCCGCCGATTCCGGCCGCAACCCACACGGAAGAGAAATAGGCCTGGTACTGGCCGCGTTCGCGCGGCGTCACCACGTCGGAAATCACGATCTGCACCAGCGGCAGGATGCCGCCGCCGCCGATACCCTGCAGCGCGCGCGCGAGGATCAGCGTCAGGATATTCGGCGCAATCGCGCACAGCACCGAGCCGATCAGGAACAGCGACAGCGAGGTTATGATCATCGCGCGGCGGCCGTAGATGTCGCTCAGCGTGCCGTACACCGGCGCGACCGCGGTGGAGGAAAGAAGATACGCGGTGATCACCCACGACAGGCTGGTGACGTCGTTGAACTGGCGGCCGATGGTCGGCAGCGCGGTGGCAACGATGGTCTGATCGAGCGCGGTCAGAAACATCGTGAGCATCAGGCTCAGCAGGATGGTCCGCACTTCGCTTTTCGACAGCGGCGGCGCCGGCACGATCGGCGGCGCTTCGGAAAGATCGATGACTTCGGTGGCGATGTTCGAAACATCGTCCGGTGCATCCAGCGCCTGCGCTTCGTCCGCCGCGTCACCGCGCTGTCGTTGTGTCTCTGTCATGAATCGCTGGGCGTTCCGGGATGATTTCTTGATTGTTGGTTGAATGGTCGTGGCGGGCGGCGCACGAAAGAATGTCCTGAAGAATGATCCACCGGCAAACGATCCGCCGCGAAATATCGTGAATGACGACGAATTTATCCTGTTTTGCAGGACTTCATAAGGAGCGCAGGCGCATGGGTGCACCGCGTGTGAGTGGCATCACACGCGCGTTATCAAATTCAGAGTCTCAAGGCTTATCGCGACGGCCGCGTCTTCAGCCGCGCGCGCTTCGGCAGCACACCCGGCCACTGCACGATGTGGTCCTCGAGATCTGCCTCGTCGACCTCATCCTCGCTGCCCCACACCCTGCCCCGCACCGACACGCCGGCTTCGTGGACGGTGTTGGGGTCGCCTGAAATCAGCGGGTGCCACCAGTACAGATCGCGGCCTTCGGCCGCGAGTCTGTAGCCGCAACTCGACGGCAGCCAGTTCAAGGTCCGGACATTCTCCGGCGTCAGGCGCACGCAATCGGGCACTTTGGCCGAGCGGTTCGGATAATCCTTGCAGGCGCACAGGGCGGCGTCGAGCAGCGTGCAGGCGATGTGGGTGAAGTAGATCTTGCCGGTGTCCTCGTCTTCCAGCTTTTCCAGACAGCAGCGCGCGCAGCCATCACACAGGCTTTCCCATTCGCTGTTGGACATCTCCTCCAACGTCTTGGTTTTCCAGAAAGATTCGCTCTGTGTCGAAGGCGGCCGAGGCCGGGTTGTCATAATTTAGGACCTGTCGGAATGGCGAAACGGACGTACGCGATCAGGATGCTTTATGAGCCTTGGCGGCGGTCGCGCAAGCGGCAAGGTGACAGGCCGTGTTCCAAAAGCGGAAAAGCGTGGGCAGCGTTCACCCTCGCCATCAAAAAACCAACGCGGCCATTGGTTTATGGCCTACGGTCGGTTAGAAGGTTGCGGATTCCCGACGGCGAAATCGCCCGCCTGACCGCCTTGGGGATGCCGCAAATTGTCGAGCATCGTCTAACCAGCGCTTTTCATTCGGCGACTCGGTCGTCACGTTATTTGGATCAAGGGTTCCGGTGCGCCAGATCGTACCCAGCGAGTGGAAAAAGCGGTTCCGGCATTTCCTGCTGGACCTCGACGCACGCATCGATTCGACGCTGTTCTCGTCGGCGGTCGGTCTGCGCGAACTGTTCGAGCGCTATTCGACGTTCATGGACCGCTTCTATGTCGGCCGCTGGAAGCGCTGGGTCTTCATCGAGCCGGTGTCGGAAGCCGCCACCATCGGTCTTGCCGGCATGGTGCTGATGCTTGCGCTGGCTGTTCCCGCCTTCCGCGAAACCGCCGACGACGACTGGCTGAAGAAGTCCGATCTCGCGGTGTCGTTTCTCGACCGCTACGGCAATCCGATCGGCAACCGCGGCATCAAACATAACGACTCGATTCCGCTCGAGGAGTTTCCCGACAACCTGATCAAGGCGACGCTGGCGACAGAAGACCGCCGCTTCTACGATCACTTCGGCATCGACGTGGCCGGCACCGCGCGCGCGCTGATGACCAACGCGCAGGCTGGCGGCGTGCGCCAGGGCGGCTCGTCGATCACCCAGCAGCTCGCCAAGAACCTGTTCCTCAACAACGAGCGCACCATCGAGCGCAAGGTGAAGGAAGCGTTCCTCGCCATCTGGCTGGAAACGCGGCTGACCAAGAACGAAATCCTGAAGCTCTATCTCGACCGCGCCTACATGGGCGGCGGCACCTTCGGCGTCGACGGCGCGGCGCATTTCTACTTCAACAAGTCCGCGCGCGACGTGAACCTCGCGGAAGCCGCGATGCTGGCCGGCCTGTTCAAGGCGCCGACCAAGTACGCGCCGCACATCAACCTGCCCGCCGCGCGTGCGCGCGCCAACGTGGTGCTCGACAATCTGGTGGATGCCGGCTTCATGACCGAGGGCCAGGTGTTCGGCGCCCGCCGCAATCCGGCCAACGCCGTCGACCGGCGCGACGAGAATTCGCCGAACTACTATCTCGACTACGCCTTCGACGAGATGCGCAAGCTCGTCCTGACGCTGCCGAAGTCCTACACCGAGCGCGTCTTTGTGGTCCGCACCGCGATCGACATGAACGTGCAGCGCGCCGCGGAAGCCACTGTTGAAAACCAGTTACGCCAGTTCGGCCGCGACTATCACGCGACGCAAGCCGCCGTGGTGCTGGCCGATCTCGACGGCGGCGTGCGCGCGATGGTGGGCGGCCGGGACTATGGCGCCAGCCAGTTCAACCGCGCGGTCGATGCGATGCGTCAGCCCGGCTCGTCTTTCAAGCCGTATGTCTATGCCACAGCCCTGATGAACGGCTTCACGCCGAAGTCCATCGTCGTGGACGGCCCGGTCTGTATCGGCAACTGGTGCCCGCAGAACTACGGACGTTCCTACTCCGGTTCGGTGACGCTGACGCAGGCGATCACGCGCTCGATCAACGTGGTGCCGGTCAAACTGTCGATCGCGATGGGCGGCAAAGGCGGCCCCCGCGCCGGCCGCGCCAAGATCGTCGAGACCGCGCGCAAGATGGGCATCACGGCTCCCTTGGTTGACACGCCGTCGCTGCCGATCGGCTCGACTGAGGTCAGCGTCGTCGAACACGCGGTGGCCTACGCCACCTTCCCCAACAAGGGCCGCTCTGTGAAACCCCATGCGGTGCTCGAAGTCCGCAGCGGCGCCGGCGATCTGGTCTGGCGCTGGGACCGCGACGGCAAGAAACCCACGCAGGCGATCCCTCCGACCGTCGCCGCCGACATGGCTGAGATGATGAGCCATGTTGTCGACGAAGGCACGGCGCGGCGCGCGCGGCTCGACGGCATCCCGGCCGCAGGCAAGACCGGCACCACCAACGCATTCAGGGACGCCTGGTTCGTCGGCTACACCGGCAACTTCACCATGGCGGTCTGGTACGGCAACGATGACTATTCGTCGACCAACCGCATGACCGGCGGTTCGCTTCCCGCGCAGACATGGCATGACATCATGGTCGTCGCGCATCAGGGTGTGGAGATCAAGGACATCCCCGGCATCGGTCCCGGCAAAAAACTGCCGCCGGATGCGCTCGCTGCGGCCAATGCCAACGCGAAAGCAGCCGAGATCAACCCCGGCCCGCCGCCGATCCTGACCCGGCGCGGCGCCAATATCCTGGTCCGGGTTGAAAAGTTGTTCGATGAAGCAGCGAAGACCGTGGCAGCACCGGGCAAAACGTCCTCCAGCGACAACGGCAAACCGGCGGCACCCTCCGCCGTGGCTTTCCCGGATAGCTTCGCATCGGCAACTCCGGACCGGCCTGCGGAAGCCGCTCCGCTGCGCAAGAACTGACCGCGTCATGAGTGCGCTTCGACCGTGCGGCTGATCCTCATCACTCTCGTTACGTTGATCATCGCAACCATCGTTGGCCTCGGTGCCACATGGATGACGGCGACGCGCGGCGTCAACGTCGGCACCATCACTATCGGGGCGTGGACGGCGCGTCCGAAAACCGGCACCAGCGACATCGACCCCTACTCGCGCGCGAGCGTCGCCCGCAGCGGAGAACTTCCCGTAGGAACCGGCGACGGCGTCATGTTCACCGCGACCAAGGATGATTCAGGGCGACTGCTCAACGGGCAATGCGACGTGGTCGTGAAGGGCGTCACGCCCGCGGCGCGATTCTGGACCATGACGATCTACGACACCAAGGGTCAGCTCGTCGCCAACTCTCTGCAACGCTACGGTTTCACCAGCCAGGAAATCGTGCGCGGATCGGACGGCAGTTTCGAGCTTCGCGTCACCGCGCGTTCGCGCGCCGGAAACTGGCTTCCGACCGGCGGCATCGACCGCTACATGCTGGCGCTGCGGCTGTATGATACCCCGGTCGGCGTCGGCACCCGCACGCAAAAAGATGCGCCGATGCCCACAATCACGACGGTGGGTTGCCCATGATCCGCTGGCTGTTCGCGATCCTCGGCGGCGCCCTGCTCGGCGGAGTCGTTCACCTCGTCAGCGTGCTGGTGCTTCCGCGCGTCGCGACGCTCGATGCCTATTCGCGGCTCGCGCCGATCACGAAGCTGAATGCCGTGACGGCGCTGCCGGCGGCTGCACCCGGCACGTCGCCGATGCCCTTCATGGACCCCGCCTTTGCCAGCGCCGCGTGCCGCTATGATCTCTCCAAAGGGCCGCTGAAACTCACCGTGCCTGTGAGCCAGTCCTACACCTCGGTATCGTTCTACACGCGCAATGACGTCGCCTATTACGCGATCAATGACCGCTCCGCCGGACGCCGCGTGATCGAACTCGACCTGATGACCGAGGCGCAGCACGCCGACCTGCCCGAGGAAGAAGACGTCACCGCCGCCGACCGGCTCATCATCGATTCACCGACCACGACAGGCCTCATTGTTTTGAAGGCGCTTGCGGCGGAGCCCGGCCTGATGCCGCAGGCACAGGCTTCGCTCGCGGCCGCGACCTGCGGAATACAGACGGCCCCGGTCGCGGCCCGCTAGCACCTGCGTCACCTCAGGTTCGGCCAGATCTCCAGCGCCCCGCGATAGATCATCTCACCCGCAACATAGAGAATGACCGCGAGGCCGACATAGGCGATCCAGCGATGCCTCTGAAGCAGCCGGGCAATGAAGGACGCGGCAATACCCATCAAGGCGATTGAAAGCGCCAGACCGAAGATCAGTACAATGGGATGCTCGCGCGCGGCGCCGGCCACGGCGAGCACGTTATCCAGCGACATCGAAACGTCGGCGACGATGATCTGCCATGTCGCCTGGGCCAGCGTCTTGGTCGGAGGAGCCTCCGGGACGCCTTCGATCGTCACATCCTCCGAGGGATGCGTGGCCGAACGGAGTTCTCGCCACATCTTCCAGCAGACCCATAACAGCAGGATACCGCCCGCAAGCAGCAGGCCGACGATAGCCAGCAGTTGCGTTGTCAAACCTGCGAAAACAATTCGCAGCAGCGTCGCGGCGATGACGCCGATCAGGATCGCCTTGCCGCGTTGCGCGGCAGGCAGACCCGCAGCAGCGAGGCCAATGACGATGGCATTGTCACCAGCAAGAACGAGATCGATGAGGATGACCTGAACGAGTGCGGTCAGAGCTTCTGGGGTGAGGAATTCAAACATGTGCCGGGCTTCCCTTTGGTGTGGAAGAGCGGCTCCTGTCACAGGCGGATACGGACGCGTCGCGAAACATGCCAGACCATCGACTCGCAAAGCCGATCAATCACATGCGCCGCACGTTGTGCCGAAAATCTAAGGGGCCACTCCAATGGAAATTCCAGTCCGACATCGCAGCCTCGCGGCTGCCAGAGGGGCCCGGCCTGGTCGTGCTGGTTTTACTCTCTCCTGCTCGTCTGTGTTTCGAATAGATGTTCAAACAGTTGCGCGACCTGTTCAGGTTCGCCCATCACCGACGCGGCGCAGCCGGTAATGACAAGGCCGCCGGCAACATCCCAGAGATTCAGATTCTCCGTGTTTTTCCGGGCTTTGCTCGAGAGCGCGATCGCAGCGAGCAGTGCCGCGGCCGAGAAAAACAGCACGCTGAGCGCGGGCAGCACGAGATGCGGCTCAAGCCTGTACACGACGAAGGCCGCTGGCGCCGCAAGCGCCAGGCTGAGCACCACCAGGGTTCCGGAGGAACCGAAGATGTGGTCGTGCGCGGCTGGGGAACCCGCCATTTCAATCCCCCATCGTTCCATGACAAAACAATTGTTCCGGCATCAACAGAAACAACCGATCACGCGCGTAGACAACGTGACCTTCAGCCGCGTGTCGGAACGTCGCATGAATAGGAATGGGATTTAGCCGCCGACGCGGAGCGCCCGGCCGACCACCGGCGTCGCCTTGATCCATACGTCCGACGCCCGCTGCGACAATTGGATGATCAGGCGATCGGCATCCGCGGCCATCAGGTCCGGCGCGTGGATCACCAGCCGCTCCAGCGCCCATCGATAGGACGCGACGCGTTGTTGCAGACACTGCTGCACCCACTGCACGACCAGAACGTTCTCGCGCATGCGCGCCTGGGCGTCGTCATATTCACGCCGCGATGTCTCGATGATGCCGAGCGCCTTGTTGCGCTTGATGTCGAGATCGTTGACGCGCATCGCAACCGGAATGAACTGGTCCAGCATCACGCCGTCGTTGCGGACGTCCTCCATGAGGCCGGTGTAGGCCGACGTCTGCGAACGGTGCGGCTCGTCGATCATCTGGCGTCCGTAAGCGGTGCGATCGAACACCACCTTCTGCCGCCAAGGCGCAGGTATTTTCAGATAGTCGCCGAACACCGCCTTCCACGCGGGATGGGAATGCGGCGGCTCGATAAAGTAATAGGCAAGATCGCGCAGATTCCGCTCTTCGTCGGTGAGCTGGAATTGCGAAGGCCGGCCGCCCAGTGCTGTCGTCGCCTCAACGCCGACCCAGCTGTGCATATCCTCGTGATAAAAGGTCGAGCGCGTGCGGCCGAAGTCGTCGCTCGGACATGCGAGCGTCGCAACGAATGGCAGGAGATAGAGCGGATTACACATCGCAGCCCGGTGTGAGAGCGTTGCCGACCCGGCACACTATGCGCCGGCAGAAAGTTTGCGCCTTTCTCAGGAGCGCGCCCGCCGTCTGCGGCGGCGTCCCGGCGCCGTCCCTTCCTCCGGTCCCATCCCGCCGCTAGTCTCGTCGGCATAGCGTTCGATTCGGATGGCGGGGAGAATCAGAATTGTCGCCGATCCATCGCGCGGGGCCATGTTCACGTCCGGGCCGGCACGACGCGCCGCTGGATTCGCCGGAAATTCAACAACGATGCCCATTTCGATCTCTCCTGGCCGCAGTCCTTTGCAGTTCGCCTGCGAACTAGCGTCCTCGTATGACGGTGATTAAGGACAATCATGGTTAACGGCTTATTAAAGGGCCCGCGATAACGTCGGTTCGAGACTCAAACTGCGTATCCGGCATGACGACACCCCCGACATTTCCAGGCTTCGACGGCCTGATGACACTGTCCCGACGCGAAGGCGTAGACATACGCCCGACGCTGTTGCGGGTGCTGACCGATCTCTACGTCCAGACCAGCGGCCACACCCGCGATGAGGAGCGTCAGTTCGTTGAGCTGGCCTCGCGCCTGATCGACGAGGTCGATGACGCGACCCGCGCCGCGGTGCGGGCACGGCTTGCGATCTACCCGGGCACGCCGCGCGAAATCGCCTGGAAGCTGCGATTGAAGCATCTGTCCGACGAGCCGCAGCCTGCCCGCCGCCCGCCGATCGAAGAGACGTTCGGGCTCGATCCGGCATCGGATCTGGAGATCGTGTCGGAGCCCGAGGCCCCGGCTCCCTCGCCCGCACCTGTCATGTCGATGCAGCCCGACGATGCCGCGAAACTGATCGAGATGTTTCTGGCGGCTGACAGCAGCTACCGCGCCCAGATTCTCCACGGCCTGACGGATACGCCGCTCAAACCATCCACGCCGGTCGATCCGCGCCGCGCCGCGCGAGCGCTTTTGGCTCTCGAACAGGCGGCAATGGCCGGCGACTCCCCCCGCTTCACGGCGGAACTGGCCGACGCGCTGATCCTGACGTCACGGGTCGCGACCCAGATCACCAGCGAACCGGGCGGCGAGCCGCTCGCCTGCGCGCTCAAGGCGCTCGGCATGCCGGCTGAATCGTATCAGCGGGTGTTGTTGTTTCTCAATCCGTCGCTCGGCGCGTCGGTGATGGACGTTTACCGGCTGGCCCGCCTTTACGACATCATCGAACTGCGCGCTGCGCTGATCATGCTGGCCGCCTGGCGTGGCGCGGCGCTGGCCGCCACCCGGGCCAAATACCGCCCTGCTCTCTACGACGACGAGCGTCAGCGCGCCCGCAGCGTCCCGGCGCAGTCGCGGACTGCTCCGCCGTCGGGAATGCCCATCATCACGCGCAACACCTCGCGCTGATAGCGTCAGCTCTTCGCCAGATCGAGGAAGTGTCGTCCTTCCCTGTCCTCGATCTCAACAATCCAGACATCCGGGTCGAAGCTGATTTCCTTCGCCAGACGTGCCTCGATCGCCGGTTCGTCCACCGCCTGCGGCGGCGACATCGTGAACACGCGCTCGATCGGGCGGCTGTCATCGTAGGCGGTTTGCGGCGCCGGCACGAACAGCATCGCCGTGCCATCCATCAGGGCGACCTTCACGAATACCGCTCCCGCCTCTTCCGCGCCGCGCCGCCGGACCGCTCCGAACACGCCTGCGCTCTGGCAACGCCGCAGGTAGCCCGCGACCCAGATGGATGATTTCAGACGGGACATGAGGCTGAACCGATCGCACGAATGAGAAGACCAAGAGGTGCTACCATATTCGGGACGCCAATGTTCGCAGCCTTTCTTGAAGCCCTGCTCTATGGACTTGGCGCCGCGCTATGCCTCTTCATGCTGAGAGGGTTCTGGCGCGGATTGACGCTGCCCCGCACAAGGAGGGCCATCGTCCATCCCAGAGCATTCCCTGGTGGTATGGGCCGCGCGATTGAGGCCGCTTACTCGATGGGGCGGCCGGTAAGAACCGTCAGATCGCGGATCAGCCGATCCGACAACTGACCGGTGACCGGGATTTTGCGATCCCGCTCGAACTTCTGGATCGCGGCCTGCGTGTCGGTGCCGATGACGCCGGTTGGCTTGAGCTGGCCGTAGCCGTACTCGGTCAGCGCACGCTGGACGGCTGCAATGCGGCGCGTTGAGACGATCAGATCGCCAACCGGATCGTTTTTCGCAGGCACGGCCGCAGGCGGACGCAGCGCGGCAGACGATGCGGCCGGCTTCACCGGCGCGGCCTCCACGGGCCGGTCGACAACGCGCGCTTCGGCTTCGGCAGGGCGAACCCGCGGCAATGGCGCAGATACAGGTGCAGCCGCCGGCGTCTGCGAGACGGCTGCGGTGCTGAACATCGGCGATGGATGACGGCCGGCCTGCAAGAACATGGCGTTGGTCACGATGGCGATGACGGCTGCCAGCGCCGCCGTGGCAGCCAGCGTATCCTTCGGGCTGTGCAGCAGGACGCGCAGGATCAATCCGCGTTCCGGTTCAGCCGCGACCGCGGCAGCGCGCTTGCGGCGGCGGGGTTTCTCATCATCCATGGCGGGTTGTCTAGGCACGTTTCTTCACCTGATAATCTTGAGGTTCGGCGCGCGGCGGCGCGAGAGTCGCGATGTTGCTGGCAGTATCTTTCAACGGAGGCGTAAAGACCATCGGCAGCGCGACGGTCACCGTCGTGCCTTCTCCGATCTGGCTTTCAACCGTCATCTCGCCGCCGTGCATGGCTACAAGGCTCTTGACGATGGAGAGACCAAGGCCGGTGCCTTCGTGACGGCGCTGATAGGTCTTGCCTGCCTGGAAAAACGGATCGCCGATTCGTTTCAGATCCTCGGCGCCGATCCCGACGCCGCTATCGATCACGCGAACCAATAGCCGCGATCCTTCCACGTTGGCACTCACCGTCACCGTCCCGCCGCGCTCGGAAAACTTGATCGCATTGGACAGCAGATTCAGCATCATCTGCTTGAAAGCGCGCGGATCGCCGGTGATTTGCGGCAAATCCGTCGGCGCGCGGGTGACGATATCGATGCCGTTTTCGCGCGCCTTCAGCACCATCAGATTGCAGCAACCGATCAGGGAGTCACGCGGGGCAAACAGTTCCGGCAGAATCTCGAAATTGCCGCTCTCCATCTTGGACATGTCGAGGATGCCGTTCACCACCGACAGCAGATGCAGCCCGGATTCATTGATCAGTTGCGCGTATTCCTGCCTGCGCGCGGCGTCGAGCATCATTTCCTTCTCGCGGACGATCATTTCGGAAAATCCGATGATCGCGTTCAGCGGGGTGCGTAGTTCGTGGCTCATGGTGGCGAGGAACCGCGACTTCGATGCGCCTGCGCGCTCGGCGTCGGTCCGCGCCATCTCCAGCGCCTGCTCCTGGGTCTTGCGTTCGGTCACGTCACGCATCACCGCGACCACTTCAACGCCGGGACTGGCCAGCGGCCGCGATGCTGCGTCGATCGGACGGCATCGCATTTCGATCCAGATGAACTCGGCGGACGCCGTGCGTCCCTGGTCCTGAGCCTGCGTGGAATGCCGCCTGACACGGAACTCGACGCTCCGTTCCTCGCCGCTGCGCGCGGCTTCCGACAGCGCGGTGAGATAGGCCGGCCGGTCTGCCACATGGACGCGATCGAACAGGCCATGCTCCAGCAGCAGCGCCACCGGTGTCCCGAGCAAGGCCTCGGCGGCAGGCGAGATAAACTGGATGGCGCCGTTGCGGCTGTGCCGGGAGATGACGTCGCTGATATTGTGCGCAAGGAGACGATAACGCTCTTCCTCATCCACCAGCAATTTTCTGCTGGTCTGGGCAAGCGCTTCAGCGCTGAACGCAAGACCGGATGCATACATGGTCGCGGTCGCGATGCCGAGCGCCGCGAACAGCGAGCCGTATTGGGCGGGCACCTTCGAGGCCGGCAAGGCTCCGAAGGCCTCGATCATGACAAGGCCCAGCGCGCAGCCGAGCGCCAGAACAACGGCGATGGCGACCGCACGCCGCGAGGTCGACAGCGCCGCATCGAGCGGCACAGCCACGAGCCAGATCGCCGCGAATGATGAAATCCCGCCGGTGGCGACGCAAACCGCCGTCACGACGGCCGCAAGCGCCGTCGAGGACAGAATCTGCGCGCGCACATAGTGGCCCGTCCGCGACAGATAATACGAAACAAGAATCGGAGCGATCAGCCACGCAAACACCATCACTTCGATTTCTTGCGGCGCTCCGCGCAGGGCAAGATAGACCGGAAGCATGGCAAGCGCGGCAAGTCCGCCCAGCAACCTCGGGCCGATGAAGGCACGATGGCGCGCAGCCGTCATCAGATCGCGCCGCGCGGATGGATGCAGCAGCGAGTCCAGATGATCGCGTATGATGCCAGAGAGTCTCACGTTGTTCTCACCGTTCGGCCGGTCGTCGTATCGACAGCCGGAACGCCCCCGTTTTTGGTTTGGCGGATCGTGTCAGAGCGAACTTAAGCGAACGCTAAGGCGCGCGCCCGATTGCGGGCTGCATCGGCGGATGCCCGGTTTTCACGCGTATCGCTCCGTTTCATTCACAGGGAATGGTGAACGTAACGTTTCCATGCGGCGGCGTTATGGTTTCGAAATCGTGCACGTCCGGCGATCACGCTGACGGGGCGCTGGCGCGCATCAGAACAAAACATCCGCTCATCAATTGAAAATTTACGCCAAATCAAACCATTCAAATTTTACACAGTGCTCGAACTGGAGATTTATCCGCCGCTGATATGACAGCCGACGATTGCGAGAGGTGATCGCAAACGGGGGCGGAGCGCTTCAGGACGGATGAAGCCGCTCCGGAGAATGAGATGGACGGAGTGTGAGATGTTTTTCCTGCTTCGCATGGCGTTCTGGCTGGGGCTGGTGCTTGTGTTGCTGCCGACGGACAAGACGCCTGATTCGGACAAGGGTCCGCAGATCGGCGCGTCCGACGCTATTTCGGCTGCCACCGCCGCGGTGTCGGACATGAGCCAGTTCTGCAATCGTCAACCGGCGGCATGCACGGTGGGCGGACAGGCGGCGACGGTGATCGGCGCGCGGGCGCAGTCGGGCGCCAAGAAGGTCTATCAGTTCATTACGGACAAGAACGAGAAGAGCGAGAAGAACGAAACCAAGGCGCCTGACGCCGTCGAGAAATCCGGCAAGAAAGCGCCCGATCACACCGGTTCTATCGGCACACCATACGATAGTTATCCGGCTGACTCGCAGAGTCTGGCGGCAACGCGTCAGACGCTGACGCAGGACGATCTTGCGATCGACTGGCAGCCCGCAGCACCGGAAACGATTCCGGCTCGATAAACATCGGTTGAAGGGCATTTTTCCGGGCCGGAAGGCCCCGGAACATATGGCTTTCGACGCCCCGCGATCTCATATAAGGCTCGTGCCGAAAGCCGGACACGAATTTGCGGGCCTCCATGACCATCGATGACATCAGGGACAATTTCGAGCTGCTTGAGGAGTGGGATGACCGCTACCGCTATGTCATCGAGCTTGGCCGTACGCTGACCCCGATGTCCGATGCCGAGCATTCCGCCGGCAACAAGGTTCAGGGCTGCGCCAGCCAGGTCTGGCTCTCGCGTGAGATCGACCGCTCCGGCAATGACCCCGTGCTGAACTTCAAAGGCGACAGCGACGCCCACATCGTTCGCGGGCTGATTGCGATCCTGCTCACGATCCAGTCCGGCCGCACGGCGCGCGAAATCCTGGAAGCCGATCCCATCGCCATCTTCGACGAACTCGGCTTTCGCGAACATCTGACGCCGCAGCGCTCCAACGGCCTGCGAGCAATGGTGGAGCGGATCAAGAACGACGCCCGCGAAACACTGGCCTCGGCAACCTGAAGCATTACGGCGTAAAGATTGCATCGTCGGCAAGCCAGGTCCGGATCGCCGCGCTGCCGCCGTAGGTTTCCGCCCGCAATCCATAGTGTCGCGCCAGCCGGTCGAGCGCCAGTTGCAGCACCACTTTCGCCGAACGTGACGGCCAGCCACGCTCGCGCTCGACATCCTCAAGACCGCGCAGAAAACAGCACACGTCGAGCAGAAGCCCGGCAAATTCGGGACCGCAGGCTTCCAGCGCCAACCGCACACGCTGGCGCGACGCGACGATCAGGTCCGTCATCTCGCCACTGCCGCCCGTGCCTTTGGTCCGACCGATGCCCGACCAGCTCGACGTCACGCGCGGCGTGAGATGCCCGCGCGTGAAGTCGGCGCGCAAGCGTTCGCCCGCGATGAACTGTTCCGGCCCGATCATGGCGCGGCCGTCGCGCCCCTTGCGCCGCGCCAGCCACGCCAGCGGGCTCTCGCTGTCGTTGACGATCACCTGCATCACGCCGGTTTCCGTCATGAGGGCGCGCTTGGAGAGATCGAGATGCTGCGCACGGAATGCGCCGACGTCCGCGTCGGAGACCGGAACGGCCTGTGGCCGGATCTTGCCGGATCCGCCGGAAGATCCGGAAGCGCGGCCCCGCTGTCGCTTCATCGGGCGTCTCCACCAATGGCCGCGCGGCAGACCAGATCGAGCGTCGCGATACGACAGTCAAACCAGATGTCGTCGCGACCGTCTTCCACGACACGGCAGGCATGGGCGACCGTGGTGCGGTCGCGGCCGAATGCGCGCCCGACAGATTCGAAGCTCAATTCGAAACAGACATGGGCCAGATACATCGCGATCTGGCGCGCGAACGCGACCCGTTGTGAGCCGCGCAAGCCCGCTTCGAGTTCCGCAGCATCGAGGCCGAAATCGAATGCAACGCAGGCCGTTACCAGCCGGCAAATATCGTCCGGGCTGGCGGCAGCGGTTTCGGGGTGCAGGAGCGGAAAGGGTGCAACCAGGGGACGGGTTTCAAGCATGGCAACCTCACTAGGATTATTTACCTATATCCTAGGGACATTGCAAATGGCGGGGACAGCTATCCCCGCAAATAATCCAGGTTTTTGCGCTTGACTCCGGAAGCCGCTGAAATGTGGAATTATTCCTAGATCGAGCGAAACCCGCGCGAGCCTGCGGCCGTCATTTCCTGCGGCGGCGCTGCTGGCCAAGGCCCATTTTCTTGGCGAGTTGCGAGCGGGTGACGGCATAATTCGGCGCGACCATCGGATAGTCGGCGGGCAGGCCCCATTTCTCCCGGTATTGCTCCGGACTCATGTTGTATTGCGCGCGCAGATGGCGCTTCAGCGACTTGAAGCGCTTTCCATCCTCCAGACACACGAGATATTCCGACGTCATCGACTTCTTGATCGAGACCGCGGGCTTGGACGGCTCGACCGCAACCTCTGTGCTGCCGCTCGAAACCCGCACCAGAGCTGCATGAATCTGACTGATCAGGGCGGGAATTTCGGCGGCCGTAGTCGCGTTGTTGCTGACATAGGCTGACACGATTGATGCGGTCAGATCGACGAATCCCTTGGGCGTGGTCTCGTTCATCGTATGTCTTTCAAGGCTGGCGGACTTACAGTCGAAAACAGGACAGGCCAAGCAAATGCCCGTCGAACGACAGTCTCGGCGTCATCTATACTTGGGAGTATGCGAGAAGTTCCGGTGTCCTGACAAGGATAACGGGAACAGCGCGGGGCTTTATTTTTGCAACGCCGGCGCTTGTCAGTTGCGCTCATCGAGATGCGCGCGCAACTCGTCGATCGAAGCAAACCGCACCATGCCTTCGGGCATTTGCGCCTCGATCGAGCCGTCGGAATACAGCGAATACGCCATCGAATCGACCACGCCGGACTTCACGATCGTCACCGATGACGCATCGGCACGCCGCGGCAATTGAAACCGCTCGCGGGCTGGCTCCGGCGCGTCTTGATCGGTGGACGGCGATGCGGCCCGGCTGCTCCGGGGCGCGGCTGAGTCGGGTCGCGACCTGCCGGGTTGAGGCCATGCATGGTCGAATGGATCGGTGGCGTCGGGCTCAGAATCCCGAGGCGAAAAATCCTCCCGCGACGGTCGCAGAGCGCTGTCTTCAGGCGGCGTATGTAGCGGCTCGCGCGGCGGCAACTCACGGCCTTGATCGCGCCGGTGCGAGGAAAACATGATATTACGCCGCGGACGTTCGGCAGGCTCCGCGGCCGGCTCAACCGGTTCCGCGGGGGGCGGTGCAAGCGGACGGGCGCGAGTGACGGGATGATCCTGCCAGGCAGTTGGAGGCGCGATTGGGTCCGGCGGCGGCGCACGCAGGTGATCGTCATGCCCATGATCGTCTGCGACTTCGTCCCGCTCCCGCGGCTGATCGCGGGTGAAGAGCCTGTCTTCGCGGGGCAACTGCGGCCTCGGCGGCGCGGGTTCGGCCGCTTCGCGCACCGGCACCACCGGCGCCGGAACCGGGATCCCCGCCTCCAGCCGCCGCGTCAGATTTCGGAATTCGCGGCCGAGGAAATACAGCCCGATCAGGATGAGGCCGGTGCAGGACACCACGGCGCCCGCCAGGATCATCGTATTTCCGAAACTGAATTCCTTGATGGGGATGCCGAAAACGACCGTCAGAAGGCCGATACACAGAACGACCGTTCCACCGATCAACAGCGCAATCATTGCAAGCTCCAAACCCGCGCCGGCAGACTCACGCGTTATGCTCCATAATACTTTCATCGCAGACATTACCAATCGGTAATTCTGCACCCTGCTCGCTGAAACAGTTCCACCGTTAACGTGCAGCGCTATGAAATGATCGCCCCCGCGGCGTCAAGTCGCCGGCAAAAACCACCTAACTAAAGACGCCCCTTACCCTATCCCTAATGTTGCATTGCAATTAGGGAAATTACGCCACAATTGACAATTACTTGAATACCAAAGTGGGGTACAAAGTTCCCGGGGAAAAGCCTGACCAACAAACATGCAGGCCCGGGACCGCTGGATTAACTGACCAAGATGTCATCCATCACAACATCGGCCCTCGATACGCCGGCCGGGCGTTCGATCGAGCAGACGTGCGACGATCTTGCGCTCGCGGTGCTTGCTGTGGTCACCGTCGTCGCGGGCCTGACATTCCGCGACTACGGGCTTGGCTGGGACGACTATACCCACGCCGAATATGCCGATCTGCTGCTCAAGATGTTTCGCAGCGGCTTTACCGACACCAGCGCGCTCTCCTTCGCCAATCTCTACATGTATGGCGGCGGCTTCGACATGGCGGCCGCGCTGCTGCACAAGATCGTTCCGCTCGAACTGTTCGAGACACGGCGGCTGCTCGGCGCCATCGTCGGCCTGATCGGCCTCGGTGTGACGTGGCGGCTGGCGCGCCGCGTCGGCGGACCCGTCGCCGGTCTTGCCGCCATCGTGCTGCTCGCGCTGTGTCCGACGTTCTACGGGCACATGTTCATGAATCCGAAGGATGCACCCTTTGCCGTCGCAATGGTGATCCTGATGCTCGGACTGGTGCGGCTGGCGCAGGAATATCCCTCGCCTACGCCGCACACGATCCTGATCATCGGGCTCGGCGCCGGCCTGTCCATCGGCTCCCGCATTCTGGGCGGACTGGCAGTAGTCTACGCCGTGATCGGATTTATGCCGATCTGGATTTCCGAGATTCGTACCCACGGTCTGCGCGAAGCCGCGCATCGGCTCGGCCATGTCGTCTATGTGCTGCTGCCCGGCGTGCTGCTCGGCTATCTGGTGATGGGTCTGATCTGGCCGTGGTCGATCATCGACGTGGCCAATCCGTTTCGCGCCCTGACCTACTTCTCGCACTTCTTCGAGAAGCCCTGGAAGGAATTGTTCGACGGCGCAATCGTCTCGGTGCCGGACATGCCGTGGTCCTATCTGCCCACGCTGTTCGCGTTGCAGCTTCCCGAAGTGATGCTCGCACTGCTCGCCGCCGGCATCGCAGGCTCGTTCGTGGCGCTGCTGCGCGCGAACGTCGATAACCGGCGCAAGAGCATCATGCTGATGCTGACGCTCGCAGCGACCCTGCCGCTCGTAATCGCCATGGTGAAACGCCCTGCGCTGTATAACGGCATTCGCCATTTCATCTTCGTCGTGCCGCCGATGGCCATCCTCGCGGGAGTCGCCTTCGCTGCAATCGCGGGCTGGCTGAAACAGCACAGCCGCGCCGCGCAGGCTGTGTTCGCGGCGCTGTTCCTGTTCGGCCTGATGCTGCCGCTCAATGAAATGATCCGGCTGCATCCCTACCAGTACACGCATTTCAACCACATCGCGGGAACCGTTCGCGGCGCCGACGACCGCTACATGCTCGACTACTGGGGATTGGCGCTCAAGCAGGCCTCCGAAGGACTGCGGCAGGAACTGGAAGAACGGCAGGAGCCCGCCCCGAGAAACCGGAAGTGGCGCGTTGCCGTCTGCGGACCGCAGCGGCCGGCCCAGGTGGCTTTAGGCCCCGATTTCACCATCGGATGGGACAGTCATGCTGCGGACTTCGCCATGACGCTGGGTGAATTCTACTGCAAGGGCCTGAACGCGCCGGTGGTTGTCGAAATCAAGCGCGATGACGTGGTGTTCGCGCGGGTCTACGACATCCGCGGCAAGAGCATCGCGAGCCTGCTCGCCATTCCGGCGCCCTGATCCTCTCAGCCTTGATATTGCGTGGCATGGCGCCTCTGCGAACGCCGCATGTTGCGATGGCCATACCGCAAGGCTAGGCTTCCTGCGCGCAAGATCAATAAATCGCGGGAGCAATCGCCATGTCGCCAGCCGAAGCACGCCTCAAGGAAGTTCAATCCACCATGGTCCCCGGAGAGTGGGAGCAGCGCGTCAATCTCGCGGCCTGCTACCGTCTTATCGCGCACTACGGTTGGGACGACCTCGTGGACACCCACATCTCCGCACGCGTACCTGGCGGCGAGCATCACTTCCTGATCAATCCCTACGGACTGATGTTCGATGAAATCACCGCATCGAGTCTGGTGAAGGTCGACCTTCAGGGCAACCAACTCACCGAGAGCGAATACAGCATCAACCCGGCGGGCTTCACCATTCACTCCGCCATCCACGAAGTCCGCGAGGACGCCGGCTGCGTATTGCATCTGCACACCCCCGATGGCACCGCCGTCGCAAGCTGCATGGAAGGCCTGTTGCCGCTGAATCAAACCGCGCAGCTTGTTACCGGCGACCTCGCCTATCACGACTATGAAGGCATCGCGCTGGATCATGACGAACGCCCGCGCATCCAGAAGGACCTCGGCACCAAGAACCACCTCCTGCTGCGCAACCACGGTACGCTCACCGTGGGCCGCTCCGTGGCCTCCGCCTTCGAGCGGATGTTTCACCTCGAGCGCGCCTGTACGATGCAGGTCCGCACCCGCATGCTGGGACCGACCGCCTATCCGGTCGACAAGCTGGTGATCGAGAAGAACGAGCAGCTCGTCGGCAATCCGGAACGCGCCGAACGGCGCTCGACAACGCTGGTCTGGCCGCCGCTGCTGCGCAAGCTTGACAGGATTGATCCGAGCTATAGAAATTGATCCGTCAGCCTCTACACTGACATGGAATAAAAAACGCCGTCCAATTCCGGGCGGCGTTTTTGCGTTTGGTGGCACACATCGTCCGGATGAAGTCGGCGCAATCCGGACAAACGCCGCAAACCTCTGCCCCGGATGCTTGAACCTGTCATTCCGGGATGCGCGTTCTGCACGCGCAGGCCCGGAATCCATTTTTCCTTTGTTTATGGCTTTGTCAGCAGCAGTGGATTCCGGGCTCGCTCGCTGCGCTCGCGCCCCGGAATGACGGCAATAATATCGAGCGAGCACCGAAACATTTTGTGATGGGGATACGAATTCCCGCGCTTCAAACCTCTCTTAAGTTCGAAGCGTCCTGTTCGTGAGGGGCGCTTCTCGAGGGCGTTCGTTAAGCGGAGCAGGATGCGGCGCCTGCGCGTGTGTCTCGCACACACATGCCCGGGAGGCTGGGGTCACCGTCCGGGCCAACTACGTGGCTCTGCCGTCAGCGGCTGGACGAGGACAGGATGAAGGCGGAGAAATCCCGCCGGATCAAGGCGCGCCGCGCCCGTCCTGACCCGGAAGTGCGGTCCTCACGCCCGAAATCGCCGCAATGGAGCGCCGTGAGGCGATGCGCTTTCGGACCACCATCTGCCTCGCAAGCGGATGCCGGAAGCGAAACGAAGACAAGGTGCGCCTCGCGGCGCTCCATGCCCCTCCCTTTTTAAGGGGCGCGAACGAGGCAGGCCTCGCGCGCATATGTGAGGGGCCAAACAAAAAGCTCACCTCGCGCGATGCGCGAGAACGATCACGCGTGGCTGTTTGACAACGTGCAATGGGTCAGCGGGTATCCGCAAACGCGGCGAGAATGCGCGCCCACGAGCGGATGCCCTTGTGGAAGCTCTTGAGGTCGTACTTCTCGTTCGGCGAATGGATGTTGTCGTCCTCCAGACCAAAGCCGATCAGCACCGTATCCAGCCCCAGCGTCTTCTTGAAATCCGCGACAATCGGAATCGACGCGCCCGATCCGATCAGCAGCGCCTCCTTGCCCCATTCATCGGTCAGCGCGCGCTTCGCGGCGGCGAGCGGCTTCATGCCCCAGTCGAGCGCAATCGCCGGTGCGCCGGCGTGATCGGTGAACTCGGCGGTGCAGTCCGCAGGCAGGCGCGCGGTGACGAAATCGCGGAAGGCTTTTCGGATTCGTTCCGGGTCCTGCCCTTCCACCAGACGGAACGAGACCTTGGCCGAGGCGTGCGCCGGGATCACGGTCTTGGAGCCTTCGCCGGTGTAGCCGCCGAAGATGCCGTTGATGTCGCAGGTCGGACGCGACGACACCTGCTCGATCAGCAGGCGGTCCTTCTCGCCGGCAGGCACCGACAGCCCGATCGGCTTGAGAAACGTCTCCGGCGAGAGATTGAGGTTCTTCCACTGCGCCAGAATATCCGGCGGCAGATCCTTCACCCCGTCGTAGAAACCGGGGATCGTGATGTGGCCGTTGTCGTCGAACAGGCCGCCGAGAATGCGCGTCAGCACGCGGATCGGATTCTGCGCGCCGCCGCCGAAGATGCCGGAATGCAGGTCGCGGTTGGCGGCGTGGATCTTCACCTCGTCGTAGACGAGACCGCGCAGCGACGTGGTGATCGCAGGCGTGTTCTGGTCCCACATGCCGGTATCGCAGACCAGCACGAAGTCGGCGGCCAGGTCCTTCTTGTGGGTGTCGAGGAAAGGACCAAAATTCTTCGAACCGATTTCCTCCTCGCCCTCGATCAGAATGGTCACGTCGAGCGGCAGCGATCCCGTAACGCTCTTCCAGGCGCGGCAGGCCTCGACGAAGGTCATCAGCTGGCCCTTGTCGTCCTCGGCCCCGCGCGCAACGATGATCTTGCGGCCGTCGGCATGATCGGTAACGACCGGTTCAAACGGCGGCCGCTTCCACAAATCAAGCGGATCGACCGGCTGCACATCGTAGTGGCCGTAGAACAGCACATGCGCGCCCTTGCCCGGACCGGTGCCGTTGCTCTTGCCGACGATGGCAGGATGCCCCGCGGTCGGCCGCACCTCGGTGGCAAAACCGATGGACGCGATGTCAGCGGCGAGATGATCCGCGGCCTTCTTGCAATCGTCATTGAATGCCGGGTCGGCCGAAATCGACTTGATCCGGAGCAGCGTGAACAGCCGCTCGAGGCTCTTGTCGAAGTCCTTGTCGATATGATCGAGAACGGCGGAGAGTTGTGGCGTGGCTGACATGGTATTGTTCCTCAAATCCGGGCGATGCAGGGCCGCGAGCAGTGCGATGACTGCCCGCGCAATGACTAACGCCGCAACAGCCCGCCGAGTGCACCCCGTACGATCGAGCGGCCGATTGACCCTCCGATCGATCCGCCGAGTGACTTTCCGATCCCGGCGACGACATCGCCCGCGACTTTGTTGGTCACCGAGCGCGTGACGTTGCGCGCGATCACCTGTCCGGTGGAGAGTTTGCCGCGCGGCGTATTGGTGCCGAAGATGGTGCCGACGATGGTGCCGATCTGGCCCAGCACACCGCCGCCGGATTCGCCTTCCGCCGGCGCGGCTGTTTCCGACATCCGCTTCTGCAGCATCTCATAAGCGGAATCGGAATCGACGGTGGTGTCGTATTTGCCCTTCACGGGACTTGCCGCGATGATGGCCTTGCGCTCGTCCGGCGTGATAGGCCCAATCCGCGCCGTCGGCGGCCGGATCATCACCCGCTCCACCATGGCTGGCGTGCCGTTGCCTTCGAGGAACGAAACCAGCGCCTCGCCCTTGCCCAGTTCAGTAATAACCTGAGCTGTATCAAGCGCCGGATTGGGCCGGAACGTCTGCGCCGCGGCCTGCACCGCCTTCTGATCGCGTGGCGTAAAGGCGCGCAAGGCGTGCTGAACGCGGTTGCCGAGCTGCGCGAGAACCCTGTCGGGCACATCGATCGGATTTTGCGTGACGAAATAGACGCCGACGCCCTTCGAGCGAATCAGCCGCACGACCTGTTCGATCTTGTCGAGCAGCGCCTTGGGCGCATCGGTGAAGAGCAGATGCGCCTCGTCGAAAAAGAACACCAGTTTCGGCTGCGGCGGATCGCCGATTTCCGGCAACTCCTCGAACAGTTCGGACAACATCCAGAGGAGAAAGGTCGAATAGAGCCGTGGGCTTTGCATCAGCTTGTCGGCGACGAGAATGTTGATCATGCCCCGTCCGGACGAATCCGTTCGCATGAAATCCTTCAACTGAAGCGCCGGTTCGCCGAAAAACTGTTCGCCGCCCTGGTTCTCCAGCACCAGAAGCTGGCGCTGAATGGTTCCGACGGTCTGCTTCGTGACGTTGCCGAACTTCTGAGCCGCCTGCTTGAGGTCCAGCATGGCCTGGCTCGTGTCATCGCCATTCTTCTTTGCGTCGGCCGGGGATATGGCGTCCAGAATGGCGCGCAGATCCTTGAAGTCGACCAACGGAAGACCGCCTTCATCGGCGACCTTGAACGCGACGTTGAGCACGCCCTCCTGCACATCGTTGAGATCGAGCATACGGGACAGCAACAGCGGACCCATTTCGGTCACCGTGGCGCGCACCGGATGGCCCTGCTCGCCGAACACATCCCAAAACACCGTCGAGAACTGATCGGGCTTGAAGTCCAGCCCCATCCCTTTGGCGCGGGCGAGAATGAAATCCTTGGGCTCGCCGATCTCCGAGATACCCGAGAGATCGCCCTTGATGTCCGCGGCGAACACCGAGACCCCGGCGCGGGCAAAACCTTCGGCCATGACCTGAAGCGAGACCGTCTTGCCGGTGCCGGTCGCGCCGGTGACAAGGCCGTGGCGGTTCGCAAGACCGAGCGTCAAGAATGCCGGCTGATCGCCCTTTCCGATGAAGATGGTCTTGTCGGTATCGGCGGATGCAGCGCTTCCGGCGCCGGCCGGCGCTGCCGCTTTCGCACTGGATACGGCCTTGTCGGCAACGGTCTTGGTCGTCTTCTTCGCCATCTCTCGCCTTTCGCGGACTGAACGCGACGCATCACACGTGATCTTGCAGGCTGAATCCCGGCGGTCAACCCGCCGAGGTGACCCGCGCGACTGCCGCCGCGACGCATTCCCATGAAACCATATATATTGTGTTCGAGAGTAGCGGATGAGGGAATTCTTGCCGCACGCTGTCGATTTTTATCTTGCGCATGCTGCCAGCTTGATGATGGGGACCGGCATCAAGCTGGATGATCGCGTGAAACAAAATCAAATTCACGACGCAACGCGAGATCGCGCGAAGCCGGTTCCGCCTTCGACGCTGCCAATAAGTGTAAAATCGTCCGCTGCTCTTGCATCCTTGCAACACTCTGCAATCGATTGCATGCGAATCCGGCATCGAAAGGCCGCCTTCGCTTGTAATTCGCGGCGCACCCGCTCAAGATAAAATTCATAACAACGGATCCGGCGCGCAACCGGAAGTACGGGGCATTCTATGGACGAGCTGATTGATCGGCTGGCGGCAAACGCCGGCCTCGATAAAGCTGTGGCTGAAAAAACTGTCGGTGCCATCCTTGGATTCTTGCGCAAGGAAGGTCCGGCTGATCACGTGAAGGCCCTGATCGACAAGATTCCCGGCGCGGAAACGGCAATCGCTGCGGCCGGTTCAGGTGGCGGGCTTGCCAGCATGTTCGGCGGCGGCGTGATGGCCCTTGGCGCCAAGTTGATGGGCTTCGGCCTCGGCATGGGCGACATCAAATCTGCCGGTCGTGAACTTTTCCGGTTCGGCCGCGACAAAATCGGTGCCGAAGGCATGAACGCGATTATTGCCGAAACGCCAGGCCTCTCGCAATTCGCGTAAAATTCATTTTTGACTTGTGTCTCATGTCCAGTTCCATTTCATCGTACCCGATCTCGCATATTGACGGACTTGGTCCGCATGCCCAGGCCAAACTCAAGGCCGAGGGCATCCGCACCACGGCGGGCCTGCTCGACAACGCCAGCACCGTGAAGGCCCGAAAGGCGCTTGCGGCCAAGACCGGGCTCAGCGAACAGGACCTGCTGGCATGGGCCAACATCGCCGACTGCATGCGCATCAAGGGCATGGGCAAAGCCAAGGCCGAACTGCTGCGGGCGGCGGGCGTCGTGACCGTCCGCGAATTCGCGTTGCGTAATCCGGAGCGGCTGGCGCGGGCCATGAAGGAAGCGAACGACAAGCGCAAGCTGGTCCGGGTCCTACCGTCGGACAAGTCGGTTGCCGAATTGATCCAGCGCGCCCGCAAGCTGCCGCTCAAGATTTCCTACTGAAACCGCCCACAACCCCGGTTGCATAGGCCGCCCGAGGCACCTTGGGCACATCCCGTCCTGCATTTGCTTGACAGGCCTGCGGGGACCGCGCAAAGCCACGCCATGATGGCCGCCCCGTCCATATCTCCGAATACGGCTGCCGCGCAGCATCATCCGGTGCTACGAACGCTGCTCGCCGCCCCCTTTCCAGCGGTCATGGGCGTCCTCAACATCACGCCGGACTCGTTCTCCGATGGCGGAAAATTCATTGCGCCGGACCATGCGCTCGCGCAGGCGCGGCGTATGATTGCGGGCGGCGCAGACATCCTCGACATCGGCGCGGAATCCACCCGCCCCTACGGCTCGCAACCGGTCTCCGCCGAACAGGAATTGCAACGGCTTGAAACCATCCTGCCAGACGTCGTCGCGCTGGGCACCCCGGTCTCGATCGACACCATGAAGGCATCGGTCGCAGCATGGGCGCTCGGCAAGGGAGCCTCCATCGCCAACGACGTGTGGGGACTGCAACGCGATCCCGACATGGCGCGCGTGATCGCGGAGCATGGCGCGCCCGTCATCGTGATGCACAACCGCGACAGCGTCGATCCTGCCATCGACATTATACAAGACATCGTCGCGTTTTTCGCACGCTCGCTCGATATTGCTGCAAGGGCGGGCATTCCATCTGAACATATAGTGCTCGATCCAGGCATCGGGTTCGGCAAGACGCCCGAGCAAAGCATGACGGCGATGGCGCGGCTCGGCGAACTCAGCCGGTTTGGCCTGCCGCTCCTGGTGGGAGCCTCGCGCAAGCGGTTCATCGCGGCGGTGACGCCCTCCGAACCGCATCAGCGGCTCGGAGGCTCCATCGCTGCGCATCTGCTGGCTGCGCAGCGCGGCGCAAAAATCATTCGCGCGCACGACGTGGCGGAAACGGTTCAGGCCCTGCGGGTGGCAGCGGCGATCGAGGGCAAGCGATGAGCGACACCATCTTCATCAAGGGACTTCTGATCCACGCCCGGCATGGCGTCATGGATCATGAGGCCGAAGTCGGCCAGCGCTTCGTAATCGACCTTGAACTGTCCATCGACCTCGCGGACTCCTCCCGCACCGACAAGCTCGCCGATACTGTGTCCTATTCCGATGTGGTCGCGACCGCGAGCGCGGCCTTCAAAGGACACAACTACTATCTGCTGGAGCGCGCGGCAGGCGCCGTCGCAGAGGCCGTGCTTGCGGCCTTTATCCGCGTCCGAGCCGTCAAGGTGACGGTTCACAAGCCGCACGCGCCAATCGCCGCGATCTTCGACGATGTCGGCGTCATCATCACCCGCACGCGGTCCTGAGTTTATGGCGGACGTCCTGATCGCTCTCGGCGGCAATGTCGGCGACGTCCGGGCCACCTTCGTCAAGGCGATCGCCAATATCTGTGGCATGACGCAGGCGGCGCTGGTCGCGCGTTCATCCGACTACATGACACCGCCCTGGGGCGACGAACAGCAGGAGCCGTTCGTCAACGCCTGCATCGAGATCGAGACCGGCCTCGATCCGCACGCCCTGCTGTTCACCCTGCACAAGATCGAGAAAAAATTCGGCCGCGACCGGGCCAATGAGCGGCGCTGGGGACCGCGCACTCTGGATCTCGACATCATCGCCTATGATAACGTCCGCCTCGACAAGCCGGAACTGACGCTGCCGCATCCCCGTCTGTTCGAACGCGCCTTTGTGCTCGTGCCGCTGGCGGAGATCGCGCCGGACCGGCCCATCGCGGGACAGACCCCGCGCCAGGCCCTTGCAAAGCTATCAGCCGACGGCATCGAACGCCTGCCGGATTTGCAATAAACACCCAAACAACCATTTGGCTTGTCCGCCGCCGCGTGGCATTTTCCGCTCGCCAAACAGCCGTTCCGGGAGCTAACTGTCTGAATGTCCAACGAAACTGATGATCTGCGGCTTGCCGCCGAATTTCCTCCGGCCACCCGCGACGACTGGCGCAAGCTGGCCGACAGCGTTCTGAAAGGCGCGCCGTTCGAGAAACTCGTGGGCAAGACCTATGACGGCTTGCGCATCGAGCCGATCTACGAGCGCGCGCGCCATGCAACGGCCATTCCCGCCCGCGCCGCAGGCAGTCCGTGGCAGATCATGCAGCGGGTTGATCATCCCGACGCGGCAGCCGCCAATGCGCAGGCGCTGCACGACCTTGAGAACGGCGCCACTGGCCTGACGCTCATTTTCGCCGGAGCTAATGGCGCGCGCGGTTACGGCCTGCCTCCGACCAGGGAGGCGCTGACCCGCGCGCTTGACGGCATCTACCTCGATGCCGGCATCGCCGTTGAGCTGGAAATCGGGCTGCAATCCCGCGACATGGGCCAGCACTTTGCGGACCTTCTTGTCGCGCGAAAGATCAAGCCCGCCGCCGTCAATATCCGCTTCGGTCTCGATCCCATCGGCGGCAACGCCGTCCGTGGCGGCAGCCCGGGCAGCTGGGAATCCACCGCGAAGGTCTTCGGCGACAAGATCGTCAGACTTTCGAAACTCGGTTTCCGCGGCCCGTTTGCGGCGGCCGACGGCCGCGCGATCCACGACGCCGGTGGCTCGGAAGCACAGGAGCTTGCCTTCGTGCTCGCATCCGGTGTCGCCTATCTGCGCGCACTGGAAGCAGCCGGCATCACGCTGGAGGACGCGCGGCGGATGATCTACGCGCGAATGAGCGCGGATGCCGACCAGTTCCTGACAATGGCGAAATTCCGCGCGCTGCGGCTGCTGTGGGCGCGGGTCGAACAAAGTTGCGGACTGACACCGCAGCCGCTGTTCGTGGCAGCAGACACCGCGTGGCGGATGCTGACCCAGCGCGACGCGGACGTGAACATGCTGCGGGCGACCATCGCGGCATTCTCCGCGGGCCTCGGCGGCGCCAACAGCATCACGGTTCTGCCGCACACGCTGGCGCTCGGATTGCCGGACACCTTCGCGCGGCGCGTCGCACGCAACACGCAGCTCGTGCTGCTGGAAGAATCCAATCTCGACAAAGTCGCGGACCCCGCTGCCGGTTCGGGCGGCATCGAAATGCTGACGAAGCAGCTTTGCGAAGCGGCATGGACGCAGTTTCAGGAGATCGAAAAAGCCGGCGGCGCGTTCGCTGCGCTTGAGAAGAATATCATCCAGACGAAAGTCGCGACCGTGCGCGCGGCCCGCGACGTCAACATTGCCAGACGCAAGGACGTGCTGACCGGAGCCAGCGAATTCCCAAATCTTCACGAGAAGATTCCGGCCGTGCTGGATGCGAGGCCCGTGGTGTTGCCCCCCGCAGATGCACCGGCGGTCACATTTGACCCGCTTGCACCCATTCGTCTGGCCGCCCCGTTCGAAGCACTGCGCGACATATCGGATGAAATCCTGAAGAGCAGCGGATCGCGTCCGAAAGTGTTTCTCGCCAGTCTCGGCACGGCAGCGGACTTCACCGCCCGCGCGACCTTTGCCAAGAGCTTCTTCGAGACTGGCGGCATCGAGGCTCTCGACACCGCCGGCTTTTCCGATCCGGCGGCGCTGGCCGCAGCATTCAAGACGTCCGGCACAGCGCTCGTGTGCCTGTGCTCGTCCGACAAGGTCTATGCGACCCATGCCGTCGCCGCCGCCGAGGCTCTTCACGCCGCCGGCGCAAAACATATCTATCTGGCGGGCCGGCCCGGAGAACTGGAAGCCGCCCTGCGCGCCGCCGGCGTTGGCGACTTCGTCTTTGCCGGCGGGGATGCACTCTCGACACTGAAAGCAGCCTATCAATTCATGAGGTAAGCGCCATGAAAGATAGAGAGCCTGTTTTGACCGGCGGCTGCCAATGCGGCGCAGTCCGTTTTACGTCCTACACCAAGCCGGGGCGTATCAGCGTCTGCCATTGCCGGATGTGCCAGAAAGCTGTGGCGGGGCCATTCGCGGCGCTCGTGGAAATACCGCAGGGCGACTTCGCCTGGACACGCGGCACGCCCGCAACTTTCCGGTCCTCGTCCATCGCGGAGCGCGACTTCTGCGCCGCCTGTGGAACACCGCTTAGCTATCGCAAGCTGAACGGCTCGGTAATCGAACTGCTGACCGGCGCCTTCGACCGGCCCGATCGCGTGGTCCCAACCTACCAAACCGGGATTGAATCAAAGCTCGCCTGGATCATCCATCTGCACAACCTTCCCGGCAAAACCACCGCAGAATCATCGGGTTCTGCCGAAGCTGCCGCCATTGTCAGCTATCAGCATCCGGATCATAATACGTAAAGCGCGTCGACCGCGCGCAAACCCGAGACAGCATAATGAGCCGTATCCCTAACTTCACTGACATCGCGTTTGAACCTGCCGCTATCTCTGGCGGGGAGAGCAACGCGCAGCCTTGGCTCACGCCCGAAGGCATTCTCGTGAAGCCCGGATACTCCGAGGCCGATCTCAAGGGCATCGATTTCCTCGACACATGGCCCGGCATCGCGCCCTATCTGCGCGGCCCCTACCCGACCATGTATGTCAATCAGCCGTGGACCGTGCGCCAGTATGCCGGCTTCTCGACTGCGGAAGACTCCAACGCCTTCTATCGCCGCAACCTCGCCGCCGGACAGAAGGGCCTTTCGGTCGCCTTCGATCTCGCCACCCACCGCGGTTATGACTCCGATCATCCGCGCGTCTCGGGCGACGTCGGCATGGCGGGCGTCGCCATCGACTCCATCTACGACATGCGCACGCTGTTCGCCGGCATTCCGCTCGACCAGATGAGCGTGTCGATGACCATGAACGGCGCGGTGCTGCCGATCCTCGCGCTGTTCGTCGTCGCCGCCGAGGAACAGGGCGTGCCGCCGGAGAAACTCTCGGGAACCATTCAGAACGACATTCTGAAAGAGTTCATGGTGCGCAACACCTACATCTATCCGCCGTTGCCATCGATGCGGATTATCTCGGACATCTTCGCATTCACCTCGCAGAAGATGCCGAAGTTCAACTCGATCTCGATTTCCGGCTACCACATGCAGGAAGCCGGCGCGACGCAGGATCTTGAACTCGCCTATACGCTGGCCGACGGCGTCGAATATGTCCGCGCCGGCATGGCGGCAGGCCTCGACATCGACAAATTCGCGCCGCGGCTGTCATTCTTCTGGGCGATTGGCATGAACTTCTTCATGGAAGTGGCCAAGATGCGCGCAGCGCGGCTGCTCTGGGCCAAGCTGATGAAGGAATTCAACCCGAAGGATGTGCGCTCGTTGTCGCTGCGTACCCATTCGCAGACCTCCGGCTGGTCGCTGACCGCGCAGGACGTATTCAACAACGTGGTCCGCACCAATATCGAAGCGATGGCGGCGACCCAGGGCCACACCCAGTCGCTGCACACCAACGCACTCGACGAGGCGCTGGCGCTGCCGACCGACTTCTCCGCTCGCATTGCCCGCAACACGCAACTGTTCCTGCAACAGGAAAGTGGCACCACGCGCATCGTGGATCCGTGGGGCGGCTCATTCTATGTCGAACGGCTGACGCACGATCTCGCCGCCAAGGCGTGGGCGCATATTCAGGAAGTGGAAGAACTCGGCGGCATGGCCAAGGCCATCGAGGCCGGTGTGCCGAAGCTGCGGATCGAGGAAGCTTCCGCCAAGACGCAGGCGCGCATCGATGCCGGCCGCCAGACCGTGGTCGGCGTCAATAAATACAAGCCGGACAATGAAGCCGCGATCGACGTGCTCAAGGTGGAAAACTCCACAGTACGCCGTCTGCAGATCGACAAGCTGTCGCGGCTGCGCTCCGAGCGCAAGCAGGCGGATGTCGACGCGGCGCTTGCGGCGCTGACCCGCAGCGCGAACGACGGCAACGGCAACCTGCTCGCACTCGCCATCGACGCGGCGCGGGCGAAAGCCACTGTCGGTGAAATTTCCGACGCGCTGGAGAAAGTGTTCGGCCGCCACCGCGCCGAAATCAAATCTATCACCGGCGTCTATAAGCGCGAGGCCGCCACCATGTCCGATCGGGTCGAGAAGCTGCAATCGCTCATCAACGAATTCGAGGACGCCGAGGGCCGCCGCCCGCGCATTCTGGTCGCGAAGATCGGACAGGATGGCCACGACCGCGGCCAGAAGGTGATCGCCTCGGCTTTCGCGGATGTGGGCTTCGACGTCGATATCGGACCGCTGTTCGCAACCGCCGACGAGGCCGCACGGCAGGCGGTGGAGAACGACGTCCACATGCTTGGCCTGTCATCACTCGCCGCTGCGCATCTCACAGCCGTTCCGGAACTGAAGGAAGCGCTCAAGAGGCGCGGCCGCGAGGACATCATGATTATTATCGGCGGCGTCATCCCGCCGCAGGATTACGACGCGCTCTACAAGGCCGGCGCGGAAGCTATCTTCCCGCCGGGTACGGTGATCGCGGATGCCGCCGAAGAACTGATCCGCAAGCTCAACGTGCGGCTGGGGCATTCCAGCGCGGCGGCGGAATAGCCGTTTCGCTCTCATCGTCCTCGCAGATGGAGTCGTTCGTGAAAGGCACGTGGCCCGCCGGCTTCGTCAGGTACGCAGCATTTGCCCTTTGTCTCTTTTTCGGAGCGGCCGCGGCGGGTGCGGCAGCCGAGAAGAAGCCTGATATCTCCCTGAAGTCCAAAGCCGCAAAGATCAGCATTACGCTGGATACGGCGATCAAGACCAATGCAAAGCTCGCAGCCTATCTGCTTGCGGATGGCAGGAAATGGGCGAACGGCAACCTTGCGGAAGCCAACAAGCAGTTCAAGGAGTCGCCGGAATTCTTCAGCAATGGGCGGACGTGGGAACTCGAGCGCGACTACACGCTCCAGTCTACCGTCGCTAACCGCTATGTCAGCGTCCTGCGCCGCGAATACAGCTTCACAGGCGGTGCACATCCGAACCACGGTTTTGAGACGTTTCTCTGGGACTACAAAACCGGCAAGCCGATCAGCATCCGCCCGTTCTTCACCGAACTGAAAGACAACGGCCCTGCCCTGAAAGAAATTCTGAAAGCCGTGATCGCGTCGCTCGTTGAAGAGAAGAAAGCGCGCGGCACCTATTTTCCGGAAGACCTGACGTGGCAGGGTTACATCGAACCCAAGCTACTGAAGATCGGCCCCGTCCTACTCGCGCCGTCAACCGAGGCCGGAAAAAGCTCCGGCCTCGAATTCCAGTATGGCCCCTACGCCGTCGGCGCTTACGCCGAAGGCTCCTACGACGCGTTCGTTCCGTGGACGGCCTTCAAGTCCTTCCTCTCGCCCGAAGGTCTGGCGATTTTCGGCGGCGAGCGGCCCGCACAAAAAGAAAAATCCGAAAAATGAAAAACGCCGTGACGCCCGCGAGCCTTGCCAATAACGTTCGTGCAGGCGACCGCGCGGCGCTTGCCCGTGCCATCACCCTGATCGAAAGCCGCCGCGCCGACCATCAGGCGCAGGCGCGCGACCTCGTTCAAGAACTGCTGCCGCTCACGGGTAACGCAGTGCGTGTCGGCATCACCGGCTCGCCGGGTGTCGGCAAATCCACCACCATCGACGCGCTCGGCATGGCGCTGATCGGCAAGGGGCACAAGGTTGCGGTGCTGGCGGTCGATCCGTCGTCGGCGCGCACCGGCGGTTCGATTTTGGGCGACAAGACGCGCATGGCGAGGCTCTCCGCCGAGGACAATGCTTTCATCCGCCCCTCGCCATCCTCGGGCACGCTTGGCGGCGTCGCGGCGAAGACCCGCGAGGCGATGCTGCTGTGTGAGGCCGCAGGCTTCGACGTGGTGCTGGTGGAAACCGTCGGCATCGGCCAATCCGAAACCGCCGTCTGCGACATGACCGATTTCTTTCTGGCACTGATGCTGCCGGGCGCAGGCGACGAATTGCAGGGCATCAAGAAGGGCCTTGTCGAACTTGCCGACATGATCGCGGTGAACAAGGCCGATGGCGATAATCTCAAGCGCGCCAAGGCCGCCGCTGGCGAATACACCGCCGCGCTGCACATCCTCTCGCCACGATCGGAGCATTGGTTTCCGCCGGTGGTGACCTATTCGGCGCTGACCGGCGCAGGCATCGATGCAGTGTGGGAGAAAATCCTTGCGCATCGCACGGCAATGAAAGCATCCAGTGAGTTCGACGCGCGCCGCCGCGACCAGCAGGTCAAATGGATGTGGACCATGCTGGAAGATCGGCTGAAAGCACGGCTGCGCTCCGATCCCGCGATCCGCACCAAGGTGAAACAGCTTGAGGCTGCCGTCGCCAATGGCCGCATGACGCCTGCCGTAGCGGCGGATTCGGTTGCAGCGTTGCTGGAGACGTGATGAGCGAGCGGCTGCGCATCCTGATTACAGGTTTCCGGCCGTTTCCCGGCGCGCCATACAACCCGACGGAAAAGCTGGTCGCGCGTTTGCTACGCCTGCGCCGCCCGGCACTCGCTGATGTGGAGCGGATCGGGCACGTTTTCCCGGTGACCTACAGTGCGGTCGATCGCGAACTGCCGGCGCTGATCGCCTCCCATCGCCCCGACGCGCTGCTGATGTTCGGGCTTGCCTCGCGCACGCCGTTCGTCCGCATCGAGACGCGCGCTCGCAATACCGTCACGCAAATCTGGCCGGATGCCGAGCACGCCGAGGTCCGCAGCCGGACCATCGTGGATGGCGCGGATTCAACGCGGCGTTTCGGGACGCACACGCTCAAGCTGCTCTGCGCCGCGCAGGCCACCGGCGTGGACGCCCGCGCCTCGCTGAGCGCGGGCTATTACCTTTGCAATTATCTGAGCTGGCGAGCCATCGAGGCGCAACGCGCTGACGGCGGCCCTCGTCTTGCCGCCTTCATCCATGTCCCGCTCGTGCCGCGCGATACTGCACACAGGCACGCGCCGAACAGGGTGACATTCGAACAACTGGTGGATGCCGGTGAAGCGATCCTCATGGAAATGGCATCTCTAACGCGCCCGCGATCGACAAGACCGGTCGCCTGATCGCCTGATACGTTCGCCAATTCCGTCTGGCAGCCATACCCCAAAGGCAAGTTGTGCACCGCAGTATCAAAGCCTAAACCTGCGGCTCCTCTCCCGTGAGCCGCCGCCTTCATGACCGATACCAGCGCCAACGCCTGGGTTTCCTCGACCCATCGCCCGATGGGCTTCCGCGAGTTCGTCGCCTTGGTGGCCGCCATCATGGCGCTCAATCCGCTGGCCATGGACCTGATGCTGCCCGCGTTGCCCAATGTCGCGGCGGCGTTCCACATCGGTGATGCCAATCGCGTGCAGGCCGTCCTCTCGGTCTTCCTGACCGGCTTCGGTGCCGGACAGTTCGTCATGGGTCCGCTGTCCGACCGTTTCGGACGGCGGCCGATCCTGCTCGGCGGGCTGATCGTCTACGGTATCGCCAGCCTTCTGGCGATCATCGCGCCCACCTTCGAAACGCTGCTCCTCGCCCGCGCCATGCAAGGGCTGGGCACGGCGGCGTCGCGTGTGATCGCCACGTCCATCGTCCGCGATTGCTACAGCGGCCGCCGTATGGCCAGCGTGGTGTCGCTCGCAATGATGATCTTCATTTCGGTACCGGTGATCGCTCCGTCGATCGGACAGGCCATCATGCTGCTCGGGGAGTGGCACGGAATCTTCATCGTACTTCTGGTGTTCGGCCTGCTGACGCTGGGCTGGATCGTTCTCCGCCTGCCGGAAACGTTGCCGCTCAGCGAGCGCAAGTCTCTCGCCGTCGGTGAGGTCACGCGCAATTTCCGGCAGGCGCTGACCAACCGGCAGACCTTCGGCTATGCGCTCGCCGCCGGCAGCGTGCAGGGAATCCTGTTCGGCTATGTCCTGTCATCGCAGCAGATCTTCACCGGCATCTATGGGCTCGGCCATTACTTTCCGCTGGCGTTTGCCACCATCGCCATCGGGATCGCCGTCGCCGGTTTCCTGAACTCGCGCATCGTCGGCCGCTACGGCATGCGCGTGATCTCGCACACAGCGCTCATAGGCCAACTGGCCGTCGCCGTGCTTATGCTGACCGCGGCGCTGGCGGGATGGCTTCCCCTCGCCCTGCTCATGGTCCTGGCCACCGCCAGCCTGTTCACTTTTGGGCTGATGTTCTCCAATTTTTCCGCGCTGGCGATGGAGCCGCAGGGACATATCGCGGGCACCGCCTCGTCGCTGTTCGGATCGATCACGACACTGATCGGAATCGCGGTCGGCTCCGCCATCGGCCAGTATTTTGACGGCACGCTGGTGCCGCTGGCCACCGGCGCCCTGCTAAGCGCGGTGCTGGCGCTTGCCGTCGTGCTGGTCGTGGAAAAGGGCCGGCTGTTCACGCCGCATAATGCTCCCGTCTGAGCACCGCGCGGCTTCATTCCATTAACCCTACCATCGACAATCGCACGCAAACATACGTGCCCGCGCACGCGTTCGCTGCATTCCTGCATTAGGTCTTGGATCGGCGTTTCCAGCCGGAAACGCCGTCAGACAGATCGAGCCAAGTCATGGACATCAGCCGCCGCAGCCTCATCAATGCCACCGCCGCCGGTGCAGCAGCGGGGGCGCTGACGGCCACGCCGGAACGCGCACAGGCAGCGCCATTGATGTCCACGCTTGGGCGCGACGCCACACAGTATGGCGTCCGGCCGAACAGCCCTGATGACCAGACCCGAGCGCTCCAGCGCGCCATCGATGCCACAGCCAGCGCGCAGATGCCGCTGGCATTGCCGCCGGGTACGTATCGCACCGGGCCGCTAAAACTATCCGGAGGTGCCCAGCTTGTCGGCGTGCGCGGCGCGACGGTTCTCAAATTTTCCGGCGGCTCCTCCCTCCTGGGCAGCGAAGGGGGCAGCGGAATTTCCCTCAGCAATCTCACTCTCGACGGCGACGGCATCAAGCTCGCCAACCGGCGCGGGCTCTTGCACCTCCTGAACGGCCTCGATGTCCGCGTGCAGGACTGCGACATTGTCGGCAGTGGCGGCAATGGCATCTGGTTCGAGAACATTGCCGGCGAAGTCAGCGGCAACACCATCCGCAGGACCGCGAAGACCGCCTTTACCTCGTTCGATGCGCTGGGCCTGCTGGTCGCACAGAACACGATTCAGGACGCCTCCGATAACGGCATCGAAATCCTGCGCAATGTGTTGGGTGACGATGGCTCGATCGTAGTCAACAATCGCATCGAGGACATCAAGGCCGGTTCTGGCGGCTCCGGCCAGCATGGCAACGCCATCAATGCGTTTCGGGCCGGCAATGTCATCGTCAGCGGCAACCGCATCCGCAATTGCGACTACTCCGCCGTACGCGGCAACTCCGCTTCGAACATTCACATTACCGGCAACAGCGTCAGCGATGTGCGCGAGGTCGCGCTCTACTCGGAATTCTCGTTCGAAGGCGCAGTGATCGCCAACAACACCGTCGACCTCTGCGCGGTAGGCGTCTCGGTCGCGAATTTCAATGAAGGCGGACGCATTGTCACCGTCCACGGCAACATCATCCGCAACATGCTGCCGAAACGGCCGATCGGCACCGCGCCCGACGATGACGCCGGCATCGGCATCGTGGTAGAGGCGGATGCCGCCGTGACCGGCAATATCGTGGAGAACGCGCCCTCGTTCGGCATCATGGCAGGCTGGGGCAAATATCTCCGCGACGTGACCATCACCGGCAACGTGGTGCGCAATGCCTTCGTCGGCATCGGTGTGTCTGTCTTCTCCGGCGCCGGAACTGCGTTGGTCAGCAACAACCTGATTTCGGGGTCGGGGCGCGCTGCAATCGTCGGACTGGACCATGCCAAGGTGGTGACAGGCGACCTTGGCGCCGAGGGGACATCACGCTTCGCGCAGATCGTCCTTGGCTTGAACGCCGTGCGCTGAAGACAGATCGGCGAACGGCGACGCCGGAATGGCAGCATTCGCGGCCTGCGCGATCGCTACCTCCACCGGCTTGTCCTGAACGGAATCTGGAGGCGCCAGCTGTTCCCAAGCCTTCAGCGCGAGACGGGCTTCCTGAATGATCTTCAGAAACTCGGGCTCCTTGTAATAAACCTTCCAGCGGCCTGTCTCATAAAGCTCGACCAGATGATTGAGCCGCCGCTCCGCCAGCATGCGCCAGCGCGTCACGACATTCCGCCCTCGTTCGGCATCGCCAGAATTGGCCATCTGAAATCCAGAGGATAAAAAAACGCGTCCAGACAAACATCACGCAACAAAACGACTCGTTCAGGCCAGCAACAAGTAAAACAGATAATTCAATCCCTGCCATAGATACATGCAACTTTCGTGACCGCGCGGTCTCGAACCGTTCTAAATCACCGTACCTGAAGTCTGATCGCGGCGCGGAACGACCCACGCGACCCTGCCGCCGGAGGCTCGCGGCCGGAGACCGCCGCCGCGCCGGTATTGGTCGTCCCGGACACCGACGGCGTTCCGGGCCTGACGGCTTCCACCGCAATCGAGCGCGCCAGCGTCGTGGTATAATTCGGCACCGGCGTGAACTGGTTCCTCCCGAAATCGTGCTCGATGCGGTCGCCGCCACCGGCCTGCGCCGCACAGACGGCCGTCACCGTCTCGATCCCCTTGTCCTTCATTCGGAACTGGAACGGTGCCCCCGCCTCCGGAAAGCGGATCGGTACGCCCGCCCGCATCAGGTTGTTCTGCTGGAAGCGGTTTGGAAACAGTACGGTGCCCTCGCCCCGCTCATCGATGTCAGTCAGAGTCAGGAAGCAGTCACGCGGCGCCACGATGGTGAACACGGGCATATCACCAAGACTGTAGCTATCTTTGTCGGACGTCAGAGACAGATCGTCGGGAATACGGGCCGGCCTTGTCGGCGGCTGCCGGTTCGGACGAGGATTTCTGACTTCCACGATCCGGAGATCGGTCAGGTCGGGAGCCATCCCGCGGAAAGATACTTCGAACTGATCGCGCGGCACGGCGCCCTGCGCCAGACGCCGCACCAGCGGACGGTACGTAGAATCGACATCGCCAGAGCCCGTGTTGAACTCGTCCTTCTTAAGGCCGAGTTCGGACGCGGCCAGCGTCAGGTCGAGATCGTCCTCGTAACGCTTGGCGAGCGCGTTGATCATTTCGATGCCGTTCAGTTTCAAGGCCGGATCAAGACCCGCGCGCTTCATCGCATCCGCGAACCGCTTCGTATCGTCCTCGATCAGCGCATCCATCTTCTCATGCGGCGGATACAGTCCTTCCACTGCGTCGCGCACGTCCTTCGGGAAGGTCCGGCCCTTCAGCACCAGACCGCGAACATCGTCCTTGGCCTTGCGCATACCCTGATCGTGACAGCCCATGCAGGAGATGCCGTTGGTCACCGCGAAGTCCTTGCGCGACGGATCACGCACGATTGCGGTCGGTCCCTTGTCGAGCCGGTCGCCCTTCGCCGTGTTCAGGTAGTAGGCCTGGAATCCATTGGGCAGGCTGAAGATGGTCTCGCCGCCGTCGTGATGAAAGGCATTGGGACCTCTAGGGCCGAGCGGAAAATCGAACAGGCTCTGATGGCCACGATTGCCGGCGAAATCATATGACGTCCAGAAATAGCCGCTACGCGACGGGTGCCGCTCGATCAGACGATTATTCTGGCTGACGCCGGAGCGCTGAAACGCGGCGCGCTGCGCGACGAAGGTGCGGATATTGCCCTCGACATCGATGCCCTGCTCCTGCGCCAGTTGCTGAAAGGTATTCGGCAATTGCAGCAGAACATCGTAGAGCGGCGGCTGCGACGCCGTGAACGCGAACCAGTCGGCGCGGACATAAGAGATCGGCGAGGCGGTGCCGGAGGCCAGCGCGCGGCTCAATTCGTTGTCGGGCACGGCGTTATAGGGATAGACCGCGATCACGTTGTCCCAGTCGGCCGGCTTCCAGCCGAGATCGAGCAGATTGAAGCGCAAAATGCTCGCTTTTGGATCGATGGTCTCCAGCTTGACCACATCGGAGGAACGGCTGAGGGAGTTGAGGAACTTAACAGCAGCCTGCCGATAGACTTTCATCGCCGCCGGATCGGTGCAGACGTTGGCGAGGTGCGTCAGCGTCAGGTAGCGCGTCGTGGCGCGACGCTGCAGGCGTTGCTTGTCGAGGTCCGACACCATGAAGGACACCATGTCCTCCGGCGTGATGAACTTATGCGTCTCGCAGCTTGCGACGGATTTTGCGCCGAGCGCCGTTACCCAGTTTTCAAGAGCCCTGAGGTCGGCTTCCGATGGCGGCGCGTGCGACGCGCCCTCGTAGTAAATATCGTAGGGCATTTCCTTGTCGACGATCTGCCGGAACAACTTCGAGCCGAGCGGATTGCCCGGAAGCACGTAATGCGGATTGGCGGCCATTTCGTCCAGCTTGAGGATATTGCCGAAGTTCTTGGCGGGCCGCTCGCGATCGACCAGCTTTCCGACCTGATGGCAACGCGCGCAGTGCTTCTCAAGGACATCGAACGCAGCCTTGGCCACCGGGTCGGCGGGCGCGGCGACCATTTCCGCCGGCGTGACCGCGGAGGCTTTGGTGTCCTGCGCCATCGAAGGCGCGGTCATGCCCAAGGCAAGACCTGCGGCAAGCATGATGCCGAGCGCGCGCGCACCAGATCCCGGAAACCCGCTCATGGATTCGTCCCCTCAAATATCCGTCCTGGCGAAAGATCGCCGAGGATTGGTCGCGCCAGCATATCGAAGAGTTCAGGCAATCGGCCCCTGTCGGCGACGCGGATCGAATGTACCAGCAGTTCCTGCCGCTTCGATACCAGCCGGACCGCAATACGATGGCCCGCCCGGGGGACGCCGGACGGGCCGAACCATGAAGACGCGAGGGTGGATGGCGCCCGCGCCTTCCGGTTGCGGGCAACGAGGATGCCGTCGCCCGCTGGAATTGGTCGGGAGACAAGCGCGCCAGGTTCAGGAATTCGGAGAACAATCAGCGCCGGGCGCTGCCATCCGATGCTGCGGCCATGGGAGCAGCCGCAATCGCCGACACCGCGCTGAGCGCATCCGCCTGCCCGGCCCCGAACTGGTCGTCGCGGCCCTTCGGTCCGAGATCGCGCGCGGTGGACAGCAATGTGCTGCGAACATCCGCCGCGGAGATGTCGGGGTTGCGGGCAATCATCAGCGCCGCCACGCCGCTGACAAAAGCCGCGGACAACGAGGTGCCGGACGACATCTGATATTTGCCATCGGGCGCAGGCGACAGGATATCGACGCCCGGCGCAGCGATCGCGACATAGCTGCCGCGGTTGGATTGCGCGAACAGCTTGTCGGACTGATCCGTCGCCGACACCGCGATCACGTTGCGGTCGGCCGCGGGATAAAGTGGCGGCGACTTCGCCCCGGCATTGCCGGCGGCGGCAATCAGAACGATACCCTTGGCCGTGGCGGCGGCAAGGCCGCGCTCCATGGCCGGATCGTGCGGCCCCGCGAAGCTCATGTTGATGATCTGCGCATTCTTGGCGAGTGCATAATCAAGGCTCTTGAGAATGATGAAGGACGTACTCTCCGCCCCGCTCTTTTGAGCGCCGAACGCCCGGATCGCCAGCAGCCGCGACGACGGCGCTGTTCCCATTAGACGCGCATGAGCAGCGATGACACCGGCAATGCTGGTGCCATGCGGGTGCGGCCCTTCATTGTTGTTCAGGGCATCGAATGTACCGGAGATCACGCCCGCCAACTCGGGATGCGTAACGTCGACCCCGGAATCGATCACGGCGACAGTCACGTCCGCGCCGACCGAAAGCTGGTGCGCCTCCGGCAGACGCATTTTCGCGAGCGCATATTGCGCAGGATCGCCTTCGGACTTCGCAGCGGCGCTTTGTTGCAGCCGGAAGATGTTGTTGCGCTGTGCGGCCTTGACGTTTCCGCCGGCGACCAGTTCGCGGACGACGGCATCGACCGAGCGCCCGTCGGAAATGCGCCAGCGGAAGAACGTGCTGTTGGTCAGCGGGAAATTCTGCGACTGGACGCGTGTCAGGCGATGACGCCGCGCGAGTTCATCGGCCTGCGCGTCGGTGGGGTTGCCATCGACCTCGATGAGCACTTCCTTCGCGACATAGGTTCGGTCGGCCGTGGCTGGAGTCGTCTTGCGGGCCCGGCGTGGCCCCGGATTGTCGCCGCCCTGATCCAGTTCACGGATAACGCGGGGACGCGGGCCCGGATCGGGATTGTCGTAGCCGTCGTATCGGATGTTCGGCGAATAACGGATGGTCGGGTTCACATTGATGCGCGGACCCACATTGATGCTCGGGCTACCGCGCATACTGAAGTTGCCGTAGCCTTGCGCGAACGCTTGGGGAATCGCGAGATTGAGGATCACCGCGACCACGGCGACCGATTGCATGGAGCGGACGACGCTTGCCTTTCGGATGAACCTGAGCCTGCTTGTCCCGCTCTCGATCATCATGCGTCCTCGCGATCCTGTCCGGCGTTAGTCGGCCGCCACGACCATGCTGACAATCTTTTCGGCCTGAAGCCGCGTCAGCAGCTGAGCCGCATCCTGCTTCGAGAGAGCCTTGTCTCCGAGCTTGACGCGGAACATGCCGGCCTTCGGCCCGGACACGACAGTCGCCTTATAGGTGTCGAGCAACTGCGTGATGTCGTCGGCCTTCGCGTCCGGCGAAAAACGCAGCAAGGCGAAAGTGCCCGCCGTCGACTGGGCCGGGAACGCGGCAGTCTGGAATGTACCGCCCGCGCGGTCCTTGACCAGCACCGTTCCAATGACACCCGCCTGCAGCAGAACCAACACTGCCCCGGCGACGCCCGCATAGGCCAGCGTACGTGGCGAGAGACTCGAGAGAAATCCGGCGACTTTCATCAGCGGATTGAACGAGGCCTTGCGCTTGGGTTCGGCATCGATAGCTGCGAACAGCTTCTGCATCGCCCGTGACGATGGCGCACCGAGGCTTTCGTTCAGCAAAATCGTCTCGGCATATTCGTCCTGGATGGCCGCGTATTGCCGCGCAAGTTCGGGATCGCTCGCAAGCGCCTCGTCGACGCGGCGTGCGTCGCGCAGATTCAGCGTGCCCGCGGCATGGAACGGCAGCAGGGCCTCAAGCTCGGTTGGCTTGCGGTCGGTTTGCTTGCTCGCAGAAGTCATGGCCAGCCTCGCTCTACGCCGGCTGCCTTGAGCAACTCGGCCAGTTTCTTTCGCGCATAAAACAGGCGCGTCTTCACCGTGTTCTCCGGGATGCCGACGATTTCGGCCACTTCCTCCACGGATTTCTCGTGGTAGTAGACGAGATCGACAATCTCCCGATGTTCTGGCGAAAGTGCGGTCAGGCAATTCCGCAACGCGTTACTCGTGTCCTTCTTCGCAACTGCGACCTCTGGATTGTCGGAGGTATCCTCGATCGCGGCAGCGGTTTCATCGTCCAGTTCCGCGTCCTTTCGCTTGCGCAGAGCAGACAGGGCCTTGAACCGGGTAATCGCCAGAAGCCACGTCGAGACGGCGGACCGGCCTTCGAACTTGCCGGCCTGACGCCAAACATCGAGGAAAACCTCGCTGATGAGGTCCTCCGCGATGGACTCGTTCTTCACGAGCCGCAGCGAGAAGCGAAACACCCGTACATGGTGCCTTCCGTAAAGCACCTGCATGGCGAGCCGGTCACCTTGGGCGATGCGACCGATCAGAACTTCGTCCGAGGTCGCGTGAGTTGCACTCAATGGCCGTCTCGCAAGGTTGGTCGCAGGCGACTGGGAGGGGGTTCGATCAAATCCGTGAAAATCTTCGCAATTTTCAGGAATGCCTGAATGGGCAAAGCGCAAAATGCCCCTGAATCATGAACAAGGGCAAGTCGTCAGCTTCTAAGGTAGAAAGAGGTATAAAGATACCTTGACGGCTTTATTCCCCAAGACCCACCTGGCATGAAGAAATTTCAGGAAAAACACCCTCACCTTGCGGCGTGGGACGCTCTCCATTGATACCAAACCTAAAGGCTTTGTTCCCTACAGTCCCGTATTCATTTTCTCAACGGCGATTTCATGCGCGGCATAGCTTCATCAGCCCCCGGCTCCCTTCTCGGTATCCTCGGCCAGACAAGGGCCGCCGACAAGCAGCCGTCGCCGGAAACCATCGCACGCCGGACCAGGCAGCGGCGACAAATGCTCGACATGATCGGGCTCAGCTATGTGATCGATGCTGCGATCCTGCTGATCTATGCCTATGCCGGCACCACCACCTACACCATCGCCGGAGCTTACGGAGCCTGCGGGCTGCTGTCCGTCGCCCTGTTCATCGCGCTGTCCGAAACCAGCGTGACCGACCGCTTCAGGGATCATTACTTCGTCACCCAGCAGAGCAGTATTAGCCTGGCCATCATGCTGGTGTTCATCTATCTCGCCCCGGAAGTCGGCTTCCTGTTCCTTTGCTCGATCTTCCTCGTCTTTACATTCGCGGCGCTGCGTTCCACACCCCGACAGACGATCATCGGATGGACGACGGCCGCCGTCGGACTGACGATCCTGTTTTTGCTCACCGACAAACCCATCGCGATGCCGCACGAAACCTCGCTGGAGCGGCTCGCGACCATGCTTGTTTTCATTCTGGTACTCGGCCGCGGCATGATCGTCGGACTGTTCAGCAGTTCATTGCATGAGTCTCTCTACAGGCGGGGACTTGAGCTCAAGGAAGCCTACAAGCGGATCGAAGAGCTCGCAGAACTCGACGAACTCACCGGCTCGCTCAATCGCCGCAGCATCATGCACAGTCTCGACGAGGAGATTAATCGCGCCCGGCACAGCAACATACCCTGCGCGATTGCATTGATCGATCTCGACTGGTTCAAACGGATCAACGATCAGTTCGGCCATCCCGTCGGCGACGAAGCGTTGCGGGCCTTTGCGATCACAGTGTTCGCCAACATTCGCAGCATCGACAAATTCGGCCGCTATGGCGGGGAAGAATTCCTGCTCATTCTGCCCGAAACCTCCGACAGCGCCGCGCTGCGCATCGTCGACCGGCTACGCAAGATCGTCGCATCTCTCGACTGGACAGCAATTTCGCAGAACATGGCCGTGACGATGTCGGCGGGTCTTGCGACATTGCGCCCGGACGATACCGCGGACAGCATTCTCGCCCGCGCCGACCGGCTTCTCTATCAAGCCAAGGATCTGGGACGCAATCAGGTGGTCTCCACATAGTTTCGCTTTCGCCAGCCAAGAATCTGGCTGGCATTTTCTTGCTACGGCGTCCGGGACAGAAAGTCATGACCTCGAAATCAGCAGTGCGTCAGCCAAATCTGCTCGACGAACTACAGAATACCCTCGCGCACGGCACCCTTGCGCGCCGCGTAGAAACGCTGCGCAGGGTCACGGATCTCTTTCTGCATGGCGCGGTGGATTATTCCGACGAGCAGATCGACGTTTTCGACGATGTGTTTCACTGCCTGATTCAGGAGATCGAGGTCTCCGCCAAAACGCTACTGTCGAACCGCATCGCGCCGTCGCCGAAGGCGCCGCCGCGTCTGATCTATACGCTGGCATTCGATGACGCGATCGAAGTCGCCGCGCCGGTGCTATCGCAATCGGAACGGCTGAACGACGCCATGCTGATCGAAAATGCGCGCAGCAAGAGCCAGGGCCACTTGCTTGCGATTTCGAAACGAAAGGTTTTGAGCGATGCCGTGACCGACGTGCTGGTCGAACGCGGCAACATCGAAGTGGTGGAAAGCACGGTCAACAATCCGGGAGCTAAATTTTCCGACAGCGGATTCAGCCAGTTGGTCACTCGCGCCGAAGGCAATGACAATCTGGCGACATGCCTTGGCACGCGGCGCGGTATTCCAAGGCCGCACTATCTCAAGCTAATCGCCCGGGCATCCGACTCGGTACGCGCGCGCCTCCAGGCCGCCAACCCACGCGAGGCGGACGACATCTCCGCGGCCGTCAGGGAAGCGGCTTTCGATGTCGGCCATGGCACAGGGGCGATCAGTGAAGAGGCAGCCAAAGCGCAGCGCCTCGTCAAATTGCTCTTTGACGATGGGCGTCTTGACGAAGAGCAGATCGCGTCGTTCGCCGCGAATGGAAAATTCGAGGAAACCACCGCCGCGCTCGCGACATGCGCGGGTATTTCGGTGGCGACTGTTGAAAACATGATGATTGAATCGCGATCCGAAGGATTGCTGATTCTGGCCAAGGTGAGCGGGCTGTCATGGCCGACGCTCAAACTGATCCTTGGGATGCGAGGCGAAGCCGCAGACAGCATGGAAGACCTCGAAGAGTATCGGTCCAGCTACGATATGCTGCGTCCATCGACCGCCCAGCAGGTGCTACGCTTTTACCGGATGCGCCAGGACTCGGCGCAGACGGAGCCTGCGGCTTAACGCTGTTGCCGGCCTAGAATTTCAGGACGCGCGATCCCGCCATTGCTCCGACCGCGGCGACGAGTACAGCCGCAATAGTGTACCAGGTCGCCACGAACAGCGGCGAATCGTCCGTGCAGTGCGAGGCATAGAGCGTCGCGCCCAATCCCGCGGACAGCAGGCCAGCGAACGCGCCGGTGACAGCGGGGTGTGACGGCGCTCCCCGGCGCAACGCCAGCAGCGCCGCCGCCAGCAGCGGCAACGACAGCAGCGGGATCGCGACCAGACATAGCCGTGAATTGGTGCCGATCAGCCTCACCGGCATCGGTGCGCGGTTCGGCATCATCATCTCGCCCATCATTCCGATTCCGAGCAGCCCGACCGGAATTGCCAGCAGCCAGGCCCAGCGCCCGAGCGTGGCTTCCGGCCGCGACAGATGCAGGCTGATGGCGATTGCTGCTCCGGCAAGGGCAATGGTCACCGCGAATTTCAGATCGAAGAGCGGATTCCCCATCGCGGTCATGACGTCCTTCCGCATGCCGAGTTGCGAAAGGAAGATCGCGGCCGATACCGGAATCGCGAGGAGAAGTGCCACCAGCAGCACGTTGCCCACGGGGCTTTCGTGGGTGTCGTTGTCGGCCGCGAGGGTGCGAATGAGATCGTCGGTGTCCATGGTCATTCTTCCCGCAGTCGGCCGGCAAGGCCGCTCAATCCGCGATGCAGCGCCACCCGCACCGCGCCTTCGGTCATTGAAAGTTTTGCCGCCGTCTCCTTGATGGACGCGCTGTCGACGGCAATCGATTGCAGCACGTCACGCTGCCGCTGGGGCAAAGTGTTCAGGTGAGCAGCCACCTCGCTCGCCGGCAGGCTCTCTTCGGCCGGCTCCCCCGGCAGCGTCTCCGCGAAATCGTCGATGTTGACGAAAACCCGGCGGCCACGACGGCGCAGGGCGTCGATCAGCTTGTTGCGGGCAATCGCGAACAGCCACGGCGCGAACGGGGCGTTCGCGTCCCAGGTATGCCGCTTCAGATGCACCGCGAATAAAATGTCCTGCACGATGTCCTCGGATTGATCAACGGGCTGACCGGCCCGCGCCAGACCGCGCCGCGCCGCCGCCCTCAGGACCGGAGTCACGGCCTTGAGGAGACGATGATAGGCGGCGTTGTCCCCCGCATTGGCCGCCTTCATCAGGTCGGTCCATTCGTCTTCACGTCCGCGCACACGCGCTCCTATCAAGGCAATTCGCTCTTGTTCCTAAAGTGTTACAGGCGAAAATTGCAATCACGCAATCGTGAACGACGGGGCCGAGGCCCGGCAGACCTCTCCGGGTCGGGCTTTATTGCGGCAACTATACGCAAGATTCCCTTTTTCCGCCGTCCTGTGGCCATTTCGCACCGGTCTGTTGCCCTTGCTGGAGGCTTTGGCAAAGGGGAAATGCCATGCGGGCAAGGAAAGCAGGCTTGGCAGCATTGATCGCTGCCGCCGGAATATGGATGGGCCTTTCGGCTGAGCCGGCGATGTCGGCTGCCAAATCGACCACAAAGAAGGCGGCGAATACAACCGTAGCGGCCGCCGACCGGCCCATGGTCCTGTCGAAATTCAAGAAGCAGAAGCATGCCGCAAGCTCCAGGAAATCCCGGACCGCTCAGGCCCGGCACCTGAAAAAGTCCGCATCGAAAGTATCGTCCAAATCCGTTGCAGAGAAGTCTGCCACGAAAGACGTCACCATCCGCTCTTCCAGGTCCGAGAAATCCTCCAAACCCGAGTTGCCACCTGAAGTGGCGAACGCCCATGCGGAGGGGTTGGCCAACGACGAGGCGCGCAATATCGCCGCACTCGACAGCACCAACGTATCCTTCGTGAATGGTGTCCTGGTTGCGGCCGCGGAGGAGCAGCCGGGCGATGCCAACGCGCCCATGGACAACGCAGTTGTTGCGCAGGATGCAGCACCGGCGGCCCCGGTTGCAGCGGCACCGCCGCCTGCTCCTAACGGCAAGATCATCCGGGCTGTATCGTCGGGAGAAAAGCCAGCCTTCAAGACCGACGATAGCGACCCCTGGAGCAAGACATCGCTGATCGGCAAGATCTTCATCGCCTTCGGCAGTCTGCTGACGCTGGCATCGGCCGCGCGGCTGCTGATCGCCTGACGCAAACGCCCCTTGCATCCACTGCAAATGCCGGTCCGCAGTCGTGCGGCCCGGCATTTTATTGGGCATGGGCTGATCTGCCTTGACCTGACCGGCCTTGCGGTGCGACGCCCCGGAAGGCAGATTGCGGCCAACGGCGTGGCCATCAGGCGCGCTTCCGTAATTCTCATTCAGGGGCGAAACATGACGGCATTCGAACACATCATCGTGGAGACCAAAGGCGCGGTCGGCATCGTGCGGATCAACCGGCCCAAGATTCTCAACGCCCTCTCCTTTGATGTGTTCAGCGAGATTGCGGCAGCTATCGACGATCTTGAGGACGACGAAGCCATCGGCTGCATCGTCATCACCGGCAACGAGAAGGCCTTCGCTGCCGGCGCCGACATCAAGGAAATGCAGCCCAAGCAGTTCATCGACATGTTCAGCCAGGATTTCATGGACATCGGGGGCGATCGCGTCGCGACCTGCAAGAAGCCAACCATTGCCGCGGTCAGCGGCTACGCGCTCGGCGGCGGCTGCGAACTTGCCATGATGTGCGACTTCATCATCGCATCCGATACCGCCAAATTCGGCCAGCCTGAAATCACTCTCGGCACCATTCCAGGCCTTGGCGGCACGCAGCGGCTGACGCGCGCGGTCGGCAAGTCCAAGGCGATGGACCTGTGCCTGACCGGCCGCATGATGGACGCGGCGGAAGCCGAACGCTCCGGACTGGTGAGCCGGATATTTCCAGCCGACAAGCTGATGGAAGAAGTGATGGCCATCGCCGACAAGATCGCATCGATGTCACAGCCCGCCGCCGCGATGGCGAAGAGCGCCGTCAACCGCGCGCTGGAAACGACTCTCGCCGAAGGCATGAACGTCGAAGGCGATCTGTTCCACGCGACCTTTGCGCTGGAAGATCGCTCCGAAGGCATGGCCGCGTTCATTGAGAAGCGGAAGCCGAACTTCAAGCACCGCTAGGTCTTTGCGCTGCGCACCAGCGCGGCGCTGACCAGTAACCGGTAAAACCGGTCGGCAAACGATGCCGGCCGGTCGAACTGCATGCGCGCGAGGCACGCCACTATGCCCGCATCCGGCGGGTCGGCGCGCAGTCCGTCCCATGCCAGCTTGAGCAGATCGACCGGGCTGGCGGATGCCTCCTTGAGAATCTGCAGGGCTGGAATCAGCCGCTGCTCTATCTCGGTAAAATCGCTACCGAACGGAAACGCCGACAATAGCCCCGCGTCGCGTGACGGCTTCAGCGCGACCCTAACGCGATCCGGAAAATTCTCGCGATGGGCGGCGGGAATCTCATAGCCCTTCGGCAGCTTGCGCGCATCCTTGGCCTGTCGCATCAGTTCGCTTTGAAAACGCGAATCCGCCACCGACAGCATCGATCCGATCACATCCGCATCGGATTGCCCACGCAGATCGGCCACACCGTATTCGGTCACAATGACATCGCGCAGATGACGCGGGATTGTGGTGTGACCGTAGGACCAGCGGATGTTGGAGATGGCCTTTCGGCCTGCGCCGCGCGTGGACTCAAGCGTCAGGATCGAGCGCGCGCCTTCCAGCGCAAAAGCTTGCGCGACGAAATTATACTGACCGCCGACGCCGCTGATGACCTGCCCGTTATCGAGACCATCGGAGATAACCGCGCCCATCAGCGTTGCCATCATCGCATTGTTGACGAACCGCGCATCCACGCGCGCGCGCCGTTTGGCGTCCTCCTCGCCATAAAGCTGGTTGGTGAAGGATACTGGCATCATCTGGATGCGGCCGATTTGCTCTTGCCTCATCTCGCGTAGCGCGCGGTAGAACGATTTTGGCCCGAGAAAAAACGCCGCATGCAAAAAAGCACCGTCGACCTCTCGCTTCACGACACCGGCCTCGATCAGGGCGAGAAATGCCTCGAAGAACATTTCGCTGACGCCATAGAGTCCGGTCGTGAACGGCCCCGTTTCACGCGGGGCCTGCCCCCGCGCCAGCCGTGACATGATTTCGCGATAGGCCGCCCCGTCGCGATGGCGAAGAATCAGGCTTTGCGCCAGCGCATCGCCGACCTGCCCGATACCGATTTGCAGCGCGCCGCCATCGCGCACAAGGCCCGCGGAATGCAGCCCGATGGCGTACTTGGTATCCGAGATCGGCTCGGACGGCGGCGCGAACAACGGAAAATCCGTCTCCGGACTGTCGAGCACCGCGTGGAATTCGCCGGCAGCGAGATCGCCCTGCCCCGGCATGAACGGCAGTTCCGAATTGACCTGCGCCACCATCTTGAACGCGATGCGGCCTTCATCGCGGGCGCGCATCAGATCGAGTGTAGTATCGGTGTTGCTGCTCAGGCTGTAACGCGTCTGGCCATCAACCACGCGTTTCGCCACAAGCTGCGCGATGACGTTGACACCACGCGTCAAGAGATACGACGACGCATGAGTGTAGTTCGCCGCAATATAGTGCTGCTGCGCATAGGCGTTGCCGAGCCATTTGCCGGCGAGGAAGAAGAATTCGATGACCTCGATGTTCGGCGGCAGCGTCTTGCCGTGCACCGCCCTGGCGTATTCAAGGTCCGGATAGCCGCCGAACAGCCGCTCGATCACCGGCCCGATAAAGCGCCGCTCGAGGTCGACCGATGGCGTCGGCTTTTCCAGCGTGAGAGCCGTGAAAATCGTCAGTTGGATCGAGCGATCGTTGAGCGCACGCCGAAACAGGGCATTGATGATGTGGTTGGCCTTGCCCAGCCCCAGCGGCAGACCGACCACCAGCCTCGTTCCGACCTCGCGGATAATGTCGTCCGCGATTGCCTCTGGATCGGAAAAGAGTCTTGGCATCGAATGTCTGCTGACCACCGGACTGGAGGGGCGCAAGGAAGGCGCGATGGCGTGCTTCCGATTGGGTCCGCTCGCCCATAATTTCACCAGAAGGTGTTGAACGGTCAAGCAAATACGGCCCCAGCCGACAACAAAGCGGTGCACATTGTCACAGTTGCCGATTTTCTGTGGTGTAAGGTTTGCCCGCGCCAACATCCCCCTCTAAACAGTGTACGAATGAAGCGTGCTGGTTCCGGATTGATACAATCCCCACCGCGACTGTGATCTGGATTGTTACGGGAAACGATGGTTCGGCGTGCTTCAGAGTTTGGCGGCATTGGCTGGCGCCTTGGTGTATCGAGCGCAGCTATCGGTGCTGCGCTGTTCGCCTTTCCGGCTCACGCGGAAACGCTGAACGAAGCCCTCGTCCGCGCCTATCAATCCAACCCGCAGCTTAACGCCTCGCGCGCCCAACAGCGCGCCACCGACGAGAACGTGCCGCAGGCGCTGGCCGGCTATCGCCCGCAGATCGTCGCAAGTCTCAGCGCCGGACTGCAACCGGTTCGCAATCTGCTTCTCGACAATACCATTCAGACGGCCACCCTGAAGCCGTGGACCATTGGCGTCACCGTCACGCAAAATCTGTTCAACGGCTTCAAGACCTCCAGCAGCGTGCGCGTTGCCGAGTTTCAGGTGCTGTCAGGCCGCGAAGCGCTGCGCAATACCGGTCAGGGCGTGCTGCTCGATGCTGTGACCGCCTACATGAACGTGATCGCCAATCAGGCGTTGGTGGAAACCCAGCGCGGCAACGTCGCCTTCCTGCGCGAGACGCTGGGTATCACAAAAAAGCGCCTCGACGCCGGCGACGTGACGCCGACCGACACCGCGCAGGCCGATGCGCGGCTGAGCCGCGGCCTTGCCGACCTCAACGCCGCCGAAGTCGCACTCGAAACCAGCCGCGCGATCTATGCGCAGGTGATCGGCGAAGCGCCCGGCAACCTTGCCGCCGCGCAGACCGTCGACCGCTTCGTGCCGCGCAGCCGTCAGGAAGCCATCGATGCTTCGATCCGCGAAAATCCCGCAGTCATCGCCGCGACCTACGATGCCGATGTCGCCACAACCAGCATCAGCGTCGCGGAAAGCAGCCTGATGCCGCAGCTCAACGTGCAGGGCAACGTCAACCGCAGCGCCGACAGCGATCCCAACCTCGGCACCAAGCGCGCTGACCAGGCGTCCGTGGTTGGCGCGCTCACTTTGCCGATCTATGATGGCGGCACGGCCGCATCGCAAACACGGCAGGCCAAGGAAACCGCCGTGCAAAGCCGCCTCGTGCTGGAACAGGTCCGGAATCAGGCGCGGACCGCAGCAATCAGCGCATGGATCAGTAGCGAGGGCACCAAGGTCGCGCTCGCAGCCGCGCAGGCCGAAGTGAAATCCGCCGACATCGCGTTGCAGGGCGTGCGGCGCGAGGCGCAGGCCGGCCAGCGCACCACCATCGACGTTCTCAATTCACAACAGGATCTCACAGCCGCGCGGTCACGGCAGATCCTGGCTCAGCGCGACCGCGTGATCGCGTCCTATACGCTGCTCAGCGCCATCGGCCGCCTCGACGTCAAGACGCTTGGACTCAACACGCCCGATTACCTGCCCGAGGTTCACTATCATCAGGTGCGCGACGCCTGGCATGGCGTGCGCACGCCAACGGGACGCTAACTCGCGGCGACCCGGCGCGAGAAGATCGAGATCAGCACCGGCAGCGTGACAAGAATCACGAGCGGCGCGAGCATCATGCCGGTCACCACCACCACCGCCAGCGGCTTCTGTACCTGCGATCCGATGCCCGACGACATCGCTGCCGGCAGCAACCCGATGCCTGCGACAACGCAGGTCATCAGAACCGGACGCAACTGCAATTCGCCCGTCCGGATCACCGCCCTGATGCGGTCGTAGCCTTCATCAATCAATTGATTGTACTGCGACAGGATAATGATGCCGTCCATCACAGCGATGCCGAACAGCGCGATGAAGCCAATCGCCGCCGAGACGCTGAACGGGATGCCGCTGAGCAGAAGTCCGAGCACGCCGCCAAGCACTGCCATCGGGATCACGCTCATCGCCAGCAGCGTGTCCACCATCGAGCCGAAATTGAACCACAGCAGCACCCCGATCAGTGCGAGGCTGATCGGCACCACGATGGACAGCCGACGAATTGCATCCTGAAGGTTGCCGAATTCGCCGACCCATTCCATATGCGAACCGGGCGGAAGCTGCACCTGCTCCGCCACCTTGTCCTGCGCTTCTTTGATCGCTCCGCCGAGGTCGCGCTCGCGCACTGAGAACTTGATCGGCAGATAGCGCTCCTGCTGCTCTCGGTAGATATAGGCCGCGCCGGACACAAGCTTGATGGACGCCACTTCGCTCAAAGGGATCTGGGTAGTGCTGTTCGGTCCCTGCGCGCCGACCCGCAGATTGTGAATAGCCTCGGCGCTCTTGCGATATTCTGGCGCAAGGCGAACGATGATCGGGAAATGCCGGTCGCTGCCGGGTTCGTAAAGATCGCCCGCGCTGTCGCCGCCGATGGCGACGCGGATGGTCGCGTTGATATCACCCGGGGCAAGGCCGTAGCGTGCCGCCCGCGCGCGGTCGATATCGATCTGGATCGTCGGCTGGCCAAGCGAGGTGAACACCGACAGGTCCGTGACACCCTTGACCGTCGACAGCACCGACTTGATCTTGTTGGCAGTGTTAGTCAGTTCGACCAGATCATTGCCGTACAGCTTGATCGAATTCTCGCCCTTCACGCCGGAGACGGCTTCGGCAACATTGTCCTGCAAATACTGCGAGAAATTGAACTCGACGCCGGGAAATCTCTTTTGCAACTGCGCCAGCAGTTCGCTTGTCACTTCATCCTTGTCGCGCGAGCCGGGCCATTCGCTTACCGGCTTCAATGGCGCGAAGAATTCCGCATTGAACAGCCCCGCCGCATCGGTGCCGTCGTCCGGGCGGCCGTGCTGCGACACCACCGACTCCACTTCCGGCCTGGCACGGATCACCTTGCGCATCTCGTTGACGTAGGAATTGCCCTCTTCGAGCGAGATCGTCGGCGGCAGCGTGGCGCGAATCCACAGGTTGCCCTCCTCCAGCTTCGGCAGGAATTCGAGCCCGAGCAGGCGTACTGCCACGAAGGTCAGGACGAGAAGTCCACCGGCTGAGGCCATCACGATCCGCCGGTTGCCGACGGCCCATCGCAGCAGCGGCATGTAAGCCGCATGCAGCCATCGCATGATCCGGGTCTCGGTCTCCTGCATATGCACTGGAAGGATGATCGCGCTCAGCGCGGGCGTGACCGTGAAGGTCGCCAGCAGCCCGCCCGCAAGCGCGTAGGCATAGGTCTTCGCCATCGGTCCGAAGATATGGCCTTCGACGCCGCTCAGCGTGAACAGCGGCAGGAACGCGGCGATGATGATCGCAGCGGCAAAGAAGATCGAGCGCGACACGTCGGCTGCGGCGCTGAGAATGGCGTGGGTCTTCATGCCCATCAACGTTTCGGGCGAAATCGCACTCTGCTCGGACGGTGACAATTCGGTGGTTTGCGACAACCGCCGGAAGATCGCTTCCACCATGATGACCGTGCCGTCGACAATCAGGCCGAAATCGATGGCGCCGACCGACAGCAGGTTGGCGGATTCGCCGCGCAGCACTAGAATAATGACGGCAAAGAACAATGCGAACGGAATGGTGGCGCCGACAATGACGGCACTGCGCAGGTCGCCAAGGAACAGCCACTGCAACAGCACGATCAGCAGAATGCCGACCACCATGTTATGCAGTACTGTGTGCGTGGTTGTATCGATCAGGTCCTTGCGATCGTAGATTCGCTCGATCCGCACACCGGGCGGCAGGATGCTCGATTTGTTGATCGACTGCACGAGTTGCTCGACCCGCGCGATCGTGGGCGAACTCTGCTCGCCGCGCCGCATCAGCACGATGCCTTGAACGATGTCATCGTCCATGTTCATGCCAGCGATGCCGAGGCGCGGTTTCTCGCCCACGGTGACATTGGCAACATCGCGCACAAGAACCGGATTGCCACCGCTTTGCGAGATCATCGTGGTGGCAAGATCGTCGATCGAGCGGATCAATCCGACGCCGCGCACAACAGCCGACTGCGCGCCGATATTCACCGTGTTGCCGCCAACGTTGATGTTGGCGTTGCCGACCGCCTGCAACAGTTGCGGCAGGGTGAGGCCATAGGCGATCAGCTTGTTGAAATCGACCTGAAGCTCGTAGGTCTTGGTCTTGCCGCCCCATCCAGTCACGTCGATCACGCCGGGCACGGCGCGGAAGCGGCGTTGCAGCACCCAGTCCTGCAAAGTCTTCAGATCGAGCACGCTGTAGTTCGGCGGCCCGACCAGCCGATAGCGGAAGATTTCACCGATGGGACTGAGCGGCGAAATCTGCGGCTGCACATTCCCCGGCAGCGGACTCAGCTGCGAGAGGCGGTTGAGCACCTGCTGCAAGGCCTGCTCGTATGTGTAATCGAACGAAAACTGAAGTTTGACGTCGGAGAGACCGTAGAGCGAGATGGTGCGGATGGTGTTGAGGTTCTTCAGACCCGCGACCTGTGTCTCGATCGGAATGGTGATGTAGCGCTCGATCTCCTCGGCCGATAGACCGGGACTTTGCGTCACGATGTCGACCATCGGCGGCGTCGGATCGGGATAGGCTTCGATGTTGAGTTGCTGGAATGCGAAGGCGCCGCCGATAAGGGTGATGGCGAACAGCGCCACCATGAGGACGCGGCGATTGACGGCGAGAGCGACGAGACGATCCATCGAGACCGGGTCTTTCAGAAAGAGCTAAATCTCGGGAAAGGCACAGCGCGCACTAGCTTCCAGACGCCGCGCGGTCGATGAACAGACTGCCCCGGGTGACGATCTGCTCACCTGGGGAAAGATTGCCCTTCACCTCGACGAGGTCGCCGTTGGCCAGGCCAACCTTGATCTGGCGCAGCTCAATGGACTTGTCGTCGCGCACGACCCAGACCCGGACCTGATCGCCTTCATAGATCAGCGCCTGCTTCGGCACGCCGACCCCGGAGCGATCGCCTGCGGAATAGATCGTGACGTTGGCGAACATCTCCGGCTTCAGCGCGCCACCCGGATTGTCGATGGTGGCGCGCACCATCAGCCGGCGCGACGCCGGGTCGATGGCCGCCGAAACATAATTAATGCGCGCGGTCATCGTGCGCCCGGGGAACGCCAGCACGCTGAACGCGATCTCCTGCCCGACTTCGATGTCCGGCGCTTCGGTCTCGCGCACGAAGGCGGTGAGCCAGACGGTCGAGAGGTCGCCGATCACGAACACCGGATCGCTCGCTCCGGCATTCACATATTGTCCCGGTCCGACCTTCCGCTGCACCACGGTGCCCGCGATCGGCGCGGCAATCGTGGTCTCGGGATCGATCCGGCCCTTGTCCTGAAACGTCGTGATGGCAGCGTCGCTGAGGCCGAGAATGCGCAGGCGGTTGCGCGCAGCCTGCAAGGCCGTCTCGCTCGAGCGCATGTCGTTCTGCGCGGAGATCAAAGCAGCCTGCGACTGCTGATAGTCCTTCAGCGGCACCGCCTTGCCGTCATAGAGATCGTGGGCGCGCTTGTCCTGGATCTGCGCCAGTTCAAGCTGCGACTTGGCCTTGTTGTAGCCGGTCACGGCGGTGATGAAATCGTTCTGCGCCTGCACGTTGTCCGGGGCTTCGATCACGAACAGCGACTGGCCTTGCATGACACGATCGCCGGGCCGCGCCAAAAGCTTGGTGACGCGACCGGCGTAGGGCGAGAACACCGGCGTCGCGCGATCCTCATCGACCGCGATCTTGCCTTCGGTGACATGCTCGGCGCGGAATGCATGTTCCACCACTGGCTGCACAGTCAGGCTGGCCCATTCCGCCGGCGTCGGCGTGTAGCGCAGCAGCCCCTTCCGCGACTGGCTGGAAATATCGGAGTGATCCTTCGGCGCGGGCGCCGCGCGGGTGAGACCGAAGACAGCCGCGCCAGCAAGCACGACGAGGCCGGCGCCGACAGCCAGCCGCTGCCGGGGAATGGCCTGCACCCGGGCGATCAGCGCGTTCAATCTCGTTGTCTTTTCAGTCATGCAATAACCGGCGATTTCTGCGTCAGATGGCCGCAGTCTGTCAGCTAATAGTTCCTCTTTCCTGCCAAGGACAATCGAAAACAGCCGGAATGGACATTATTTTCAGTTAACGTGAAGCGCGTGCTGGCCACACCGGTTCATGGAACCGAGCGGCACGGCCGGACGCTCCCAAAAGGGAGACGTCATCGATATTACAGGCGTGTGACGTATCGATTGCAGTGCACCAAAATCGGGGTCGCTTTGCGCGATTAAGGCAAAATCTTGTCCGCCTGAGATCAGCCGCCAAGCCATCGTCATTCAACCGGCCAAAAGCCGAAGAGGGCTCGCACCTCAGGATGACGGAGAACTGCTAGTGAAAATCCCGCGAGCGGGGCAGGATCCGGACATTGCGCGGATGGCGCATCTTGTGCGGCGGAGCGCCGTCACGGACAGGCAACTCCTCCTCCAGCGGCTCGATCACATTGGCGCCGTCGGGCACGACAGGCTTGCCGCTCAGTGCGTCATTGGCGAGGTTCATCAGATCGTGCGAGCGATCGAACAGTCGCTCGGCCACCAGATGCACCACCTTGTCCGGACTGCTCTGGATCGTTCCCTGCACCTCGATCAGCCGCGCGCCCATTACTTCCTTGCGGAATTTTTCCATCACCTTCGGCCACACCACAATATTGGCAATGCCGGTCTCGTCCTCCAGCGTCATGAACACCACGCCCTTGGAACTGCCCGGCCGCTGCCGCACCAGCACCACACCCGCGCAACGCACGCGCTGCCTGTCATTGGCATCGGCAACCGCCTCGCACGGGATCACGCCCTCACGCGTGAACATCGAGCGCAAAAATTCCATCGGATGTCCCTTCAGCGAAAGACGGATGGTCTGATAATCGGCCACCACCTGTTCCGGCAGCGGCATGACAGGCAGCGGCTGCGCGGCTTCGTCCGGCTGCTCACGCGCGGCCGTGCTCTCGAACAGCGGCAGCGAAACATCATCCGGCAGGCGACGCACCGTCCATAACGCTTCACGGCGGTCGAGCCCAAGCGAGCGGAACGCATCGGCATCGGCCAGCAGGATCAGCGCGCGCTTCGGCAATCCTGTCGCGCGGGCAAAATCTTCCAGTGACGTGAATGGCTTTCGCGCCCGCGCGGCGACGATGCGCTGGTCCCAGTAATCCTCGGGGGGTTTAGCCCTGCTCTTCGCCGCCGCGGATTTGACCTTATCCAGCTTCTCCTCGTCCGGATCGTAGACCTCGAAGCCGTCGATCTGCCGGAAGCCGAGCCGCATAGCGAGATGCTTGCCGCTCCGCTCTTCCAACGTATTCTGCCCAAAGCTGCGCGACACATCGATCTCGCGCACCTCGACCTTGTTCTTGCGCGCATCGCCGACGATTTGCGCCGGCGCATAGAAACCCATCGGCTGTGAGTTTAGCAGACCGCAGCAGAATACGTCGGGATGATAGTGCTTCAGCCATGACGACACATAGACAAGCTGCGCAAAGGCAGCGGCATGACTCTCAGGGAAACCGTAGCTGCCAAAGCCCTTGATCTGGTCGAAGCAGCTTTGCGCGAAGGCCGGATCGTAACCGCGCGCCTTCATGCGGCCAACCATGCGTTCTTCAAATTTCGGCATCGTGCCGACATTGCGGAATGTCGCCATCGCGCGGCGCAGACCGTTGGCTTCCTCAGATGTGAATTCCGCCGCGACCATCGCGATGCGCATGGCCTGCTCCTGGAACAGCGGCACGCCGAGTGTCTTGTGCAGCACGTTGCGAAGTTCGTCCGGATCGCCGCCTTTCGGATAGGGATAATCGATCTCCTCCGGCTTCATTTTCCTGCGCTTGAGATACGGATGCACCATGTTGCCCTGGATCGGCCCGGGCCGCACGATGGCGACCTCGATGACGAGATCGTAGAAGGTGCGCGGCTTGAGGCGCGGCAGCATATTCATCTGCGCCCGGCTCTCGACCTGGAACACGCCGAGGGATTCGCCCCGGCACAGCATGTCGAAGACTGGACCGCTGTCGTCATTCTCCGCCTTGATGTCGGCGAGTTCGTACCGCTCGCCTTTATGCGCATCGATCAGATCGAAACACTTGCGGATGCAGGTCAGCATGCCGAGCGCCAGCACATCGACCTTCATCATGCGCAGCGCGTCGATGTCGTCCTTGTCCCACTCAATGAAGGTGCGATCGTCCATCGCGGCATTGCCGATGGGCACATAGGTGTCGAGACTGTCCTGGGTCAGCACATAACCGCCGACATGCTGCGACAGGTGGCGCGGAAATTCGATCAGATCGGTGGCGAGTTCGACGGCGCGGCGGATCATCCCGTTCTGCGGATCGAACCCCGCCTGTTTGATCTGCATGTCGCTGACGGTGTCGCCCCAGCTTCCCCACACCGTATCGGCAAGTGCCGCAGTGACGTCCTCCGTCAGGCCCAACGCCTTGCCAACATCGCGGATGGCGCTGCGCGGCCGATAATGAATGACGGTGGCCACAATCGCCGCGCGGTGACGGCCGTAGCGGCGATAGACATATTGCATCACCTCTTCGCGGCGCGAATGCTCGAAATCGACATCGATGTCGGGGGGCTCCAGCCGCTCTTCGGAAATGAAGCGCTCGAACAACACGTCCGTCTCGGCTGGATTCACGGAGGTGATGCCGAGCACATAACACACGGCGGAGTTCGCCGCAGAGCCACGCCCCTGACATAGAATCTTTTGATCGCGGGCATAATGGACGATGTCGTGGACGGTGAGGAAATAGTGAGCGTATTTGAGTTTCTCGATCAGCCGCAGTTCCTTGTCGATGGTCGCACGCAGCCTGTCGTCGATCCCGCTCGGAAATTTTTCGTCAACGCCTTTCCACGTCAAATTCTCAAGATGCTGCTGTGCTGTCTTGCCCGGCGGCACCGGCTCATCGGGATATTGATACTTCAGTTCATCGAGCGTGAACGTAATGCGGTCGGCGAAGCGCATCGTCTCCGCAATCGCTTCCGGCAGATCGCGAAACAGCCGCGCCATTTCATAACCCGGCTTCATGTGCCGCTCGGCATTGGCCTGAAGTTTCCTGCCAGCGGCGTGGATCGTGGTCTTTTCCAGAATGCAGGTCAGTACATCCTGCAAAGGCCGGCGCACGGGATGATGATACAGCACCTCGTTGGTCGCCAGCAGCGGCACGCGGGCCGTCGAGGCGATACGATACAACCGGGACAAACGCCGCATGTCATCACCGCGATACAGAAGGCTCGCCGCCAGCCAGACTCCATCTGCGCGGCTGCGCTTCAGCCGGTCGAGAATTTTCAGAATTGCCGGCGACTCGAAACGATGCGGCAGCGTCAGAACCAGCAACTGACCTTCGGCGAAATCCAGCAGGTCATCGAGCGTGAGATGGCACTCGCCCTTCTCCGCCTTGAGCTTGCCGCACGTCAGCAACTGGCAAAGGCGGCCATAGGCGGCGCGGTCGCGCGGATAGACCAGAATGTCCGGCGTGCCGTCGATAAAGACGAGACGCGACCCGATCAACAGTTTTGGCTTGTGTGTGACCTTGGGATTCTGAAGTTCGCTGTAGGCGCGCACGACCCCGGCCAGCGTGTTGCGGTCGGCAATGCCGATGACCGGAATTCGCAGCCGACTTGCTTCATGAACATAGTCCTGCGGCTGAGATCCGCCGCGCAGGAACGAGAAGTTCGTGGTGATGCCGATTTCCGCATAGTCGGTGGCTTTCATCCGAACAACCCATGGACGAACCATTTTGGTTCAATGGGCTTGCCTTTTTCGTCGATGAGTTCGCTGCCATAGAGACCGTCGCGATAGATCCAGAAGCGCAATCCCTCCGCATCCTCGACGCGAAAATAATCGCGCGTCAGGGCCGCCTCCTCGCGCTTCCACCATTCCATCGCGATGCGCTCGGGGCCCTCCACCCGCACCACTGCATGGGTTGCGCGCCGCCATGTGAACCGGCGTGGTGGTCCGTCGGGCACCGCCGCGAACGGCACATCAATCACTTCCGGCCGCTCGAACATCCGCAGCGGTCGCAACGGCGGCTCGCCTTCGGCGCGTTCGGGCCATTCTGCAACGGATGCGGAGGCAAGATATTGCTGCGCCGGTGCGGCGATCTCGGCGCGTTCCGGAATGTGCGTGTCCTGCGGCAGATGCACCACGACGCGCCGGCTGCCGAGACGCGCGGCGAGACGGTCGACCAGCGCGGCGACATCGTCATTGTCCTGCGAGCGGGTGTCGAAATCGCGCTGCTCCTGCACCACGATTTCGACGCGGCTGGCGGACAGGCGGATGAGATCGAAGCCGAAGCCCGGATCGAGCGGATCGGCCAGCGCATCGAGCCGTTCGCGGAACAGCCGGTCGATTACATTGGTTTTGGTAACGGGCTGCCCGGCATCCACCATGATCGTGCGCACCGCGCCGTCGGTACGAAAGAAACTCGCTTCCAGCCGCCGCGCGCCCTTGCCCTGTTTCTCCATCGCCGTGACCAGCATCCGCGCGAGGCCAGACAGAATTGACGCGATCACAGTATCGGTCGCCACCGGCTCGGCGAAACGCTTCTCCACCATGAAATCCGGCAACGGCTTCCGCGGGCTTATCGGCGCGTCGGCCTGCCCCAATGCCTGCTGCAACAGGCCGGTGAACGCAGCACCGAACCGCGCGGTGATTTCATGCGGCGCGCGCGAAGCGACATCGCCGATGGTCTTGAGTCCCGCGCGGCGCAGGCCCCGCGTGATCGCGTCATCCGCACCGAGCGCGAACACCGGCAATGAACCGACGGCGCGTTCCTCTCCTCCGTCCGGCACGATGCAGCTTTGCACGGCCCGCGTCATAGTGCGCGCGCAGGCCGGTGTACTGGCGATCGCCGCGTTGACGATAAAGCCTTGCCGGTGAAGCGCCGCGCAGACCATGCGCAACATCGCAGCTTCGCCACCGAACAGATGCGCGCAGCCGCTGATGTCGAGCAGCAGGCCATGCGGCGGGTCGAGCGCCACCAGCGGCGTGAAGCGGTCGCACCAGTCGGCGATGTCGGCAAGCAGTTTGGCGTCCGCCGCCTCGTCGGCGTCGAACACCTGCACGTCGGGACAGACCGCGCGCGCATTGGCCAGCGGCAGTCCAGCCTCAAGGCCGTTTTTCGCCGCCACATCGTTCAGCGCGGTGATCTGCAGCGCGTTGTTCAGCTTGCCGACAACGACGCATGGACGCGTGTCATCCGGCGCGCCGTCGTGGCCCGAAAACCGGCGTTTCAAGCGGTCGGTCGGCAGGCGCGGCAGCCACAGGCTGAGGATACGCCGGGTTCTTATGGAAGGTGCCTTCACGGAAGAGGCCATCATCACATTTCCACTCCATGATCCATCGTCCGGTCTGGCCGTGACGGTTGCGAACAAGCTGTGCGTCCAGCATCGGTGCGCCCCATGTCTCGATGGTTGGCGATGAAGGTGCGGCGCGTACCACCCACCGCGTCTCCGCGGTGCTGGCGGACGGCATCGCCGCCGTCCGCAGCACCAGACACGCGACGCTGGAAGCGCGCGCGGCGAGTGTCAGCCTGCGGCTCGCGACCAGATCCAGCGCACGCACCTCGCCCCACACATCCAGCACCACCGCCCCGAGGGCATCGCAGGCCAGCGCATCGGCGGCGGCGCGGAGCGCGGTCTCGGCGTCCGGCGCGCGCACCGTCACCACGAGGCGCGGATCAAGGCCCAGTTCATTGAGGCCCTCCATCGACAACGCGCCGGATTCAATTTCCCCAAAATCCTGCCGCACCCACACCAAAGGCCGCCGCCCGACCAGACGATGCGCAAGGCCGGCGATGAAACCCGTGGCCGCAGCCGCGTGGCGGCCGCCTTCGGTGAACACTTCATGCAGCGCGCCGCGCACCAGCCCGCCCTGCAACGTCGCGTCCGCATCCGCATGGCCCAGCGCCACGCGCGCAAGCCCATCCGCCCCGCCTTCGAGGCGGCCGATGGTCCCCCGCAGGGACGCAAGCATGCTTATGCGCGCGCTCAACATGCACCGCTCCTGACATTCCGGTTCGCCACCCCACTTGAAACGGGTGACGCACTTATTTGTTCATGATATGTTCTAATATAAAGCTAAGGTGCGGTGGAGAGTCAACCGGCCTTTTATGGCCGCCTTTTCCCCAGCCAAAACAAGGAGGTGCGGGAACATCCCTCACCGTCGGTTATTGATGCCGAGACCAAGGAGACAAGTCATGGCCTATGCCGCTCCTTTATTCTCCAGCAGCCTCGCCGAATTGCGCGCCGAGGCCGCCGGTTGCCGCGCCTGCCATCTGTGGAAGGACGCGACCCAGACGGTGTTCGGCGAAGGCCCGAGCCATGCGCCGATCATGCTGGTGGGCGAGCAGCCCGGCGACAAGGAAGACCTCGCCGGCAAACCGTTCGTCGGCCCAGCCGGTCAGGTGCTCAACCGCGCGCTGGAGGAAGCCGGCATCGACCGCGACAAGGTGTACGTCACCAACGCGGTGAAGCATTTCAAATTCGTGCCGCGCGGCAAAATCCGCCTGCACCAGAAGCCGAACACGCCGGAGATCAGGGCGTGCCGTCCGTGGTATGAGCGCGAGCTTGCCACCGTCAAACCCGCACTGGTCGTCGTGATGGGCGCGACGGCGGCGCAAAGCGTATTCGGCAAGATCACCCCGATCGGCAAGAACCGCGGCCATCTGATTGATCTTGATGAGGCCGGGAACAAAACGAAAGCGCTGGTGACGGTACATCCGTCCTACCTGCTTCGTCTGCCGGATGAAGACGCCAAAGCGCGCGAATATGCCAACTTCGTGAAAGATTTGAAGATCGCCGCGGCGTTCCTGCACAAGCAAAAGGCCGCGTGACTAACTTCCGTCGTCATTGCGAGCGAGGCGAAGCAATCCAGTCTTTGAATTAAAAGAACTGGATTGCTTCGTCGCAAGTGCTCTCGTAATGACGGTTGATGTGTCCGGTTTTCCCCTCTCCCTGCAAGCGCAGAGTAAGGGAGAAATCATGCCGCCATCGCCTCCGAATTCACCTCGCCGAGAGCCAGCGTCGTCAGGGCCTCATCGGTGTTGTACTCCTGCTGCAGCGTTTCATCGAGCAGCCGCACCGCCTCTGTCATGCCGAGCTTGCTGGCCCATGCCTTCAAGGTTCCGTAGCGGGAGATTTCGTAATGCTCGACGGCCTGCGCCGCGGCAAGAAGCCCGGCGTCGAGGGCCTCGGTGCCCTTGTACTCATCCATAATCTCCTTGCCTTCGTCCAGAATACCCATGATCGCGTCACAGGTCTTCGCCTTCGCGGGCTTGTCGATCAGCTGGAACACCTGCTCCAGCCGGTCCACCTGACCTTCGGTTTCGCCATGGTGCTTTTCGAACGCGGCGATCAGGTCCGGCGACTGGGCGGCCTTTGCCATTTTCGGCAACGCCTTCAAAATCTGCTTCTCGGCGAAGTAGATGTCCTTGAGCGTGTCATGAAACAGATCGTTGAGATCCTTGTCATTCGGCGCAGCCCGCTTGGCCGCCATTCGCCTGGGTGCCGATTTCTTCGCTGATTTCCTGGCCGACTTCTTCACTGATTTCTTCGCTGCCATGTCCCACTCCACGATGTTGACGGGAACGTTCCCGCCTCTCAACGCGATGTGATGACCGTAGTTCCGGATCGAATGATTTATCGGCGTCAGCCCGCGAGCTGGGTCTCCACCAGCTTGATCCAGTAGGACGAGCCGTAGACGATGGCGTCGTCGTTAAAATTGTAGGCGGGGTGGTGCAGCCCGGCGCTGTCGCCGTTGCCGATGAAGATGAAGGCCCCTGGCCGCGCTTCCAACATATAGGCGAAATCTTCCGCGCCCATCACAGGCGGGATCTCGGAACTGACGTTGCCCTCTCCCGCGATGTCGGCGGCGATCCGGGCTGCGATGCCGGTTTCGGCGGCGTGGTTGACCAGCACCGGATAGCTGCGCTCGTAGTCGAGGGTGATCTTCGCACCAGACAATTGTGCAACACCGTTCACCACCTCCTGCACCCGCTGCTCGATCAGATCGCGCACTTCCGGCGTCAGGGTCCGTGCCGTACCGAAAAGCTCCGCTGTCTGTGGAATGACGTTGCGGGCGTTGCCGGCATGGAACTCGCAGATCGAAATCACCGCGGCATCCAGCGGATCGACGCTGCGCGACACAATCGACTGTAAGGCCGTAATGAGCTGCGCGCCTGCAAGCACCGAGTCGATGCTCTTGTGCGGCCGGGCGGCGTGGCCTCCCATGCCTTCGATATGAATATTGATGTGATCGGTTGCCGCCATCGTCGGCCCCACGCGCGTCGCGAAGGTGCCGATCGGCATGCCCGGCGAATTGTGCATGCCGTAGACCTGATCGATCCTGAAACGGTCCATCAGGCCGTCCTTGATCATCGCCGCCGCGCCCGCGCCGCCCTCTTCCGCCGGCTGAAAGATCACCACGGCGTCGCCGGCGAAATTCCGGGTCTCGGCGAGATAGCGCGCCGCGCCCAGCAGCATCGCGGTGTGGCCGTCATGGCCGCAGGCGTGCATCTTGCCCGGCACTGTGGAGCGATAGGCCAAGCCGGTCTCTTCCTCAATCGGCAGCGCGTCCATGTCGGCGCGCAGGCCGATCGCCTTGAGATCGCCGCCGTTGCCGCGCTTGCGGCCTTTGATGACGCCGACAACGCCGGTGCGCCCGAGGCCGGTGGCGACTTCATCACAACCGAATGCCCGCAGATGGTCGGCGACGAAAGCCGCGGTGCGATGCACATCGTACATCAGTTCGGGATTGGCATGCAGGTCGCGGCGCCAGCCCATAATCTCGGGTTGCAGATCGGCGACGCGGTTGATGATCGGCACGGCAAAACCTCGCGGAAATATATGACCGCGCGAAGCTAGCATGGCGCAGCGCCAGACCCAATATCCGCGCAAATGCCGGTTGCACAGGATCGGACTGTACAGCCGCCCCCGGCCGGGGTCATAAAGCGGAGCAATCGCCTAACAAAGAAACACGGGATCGAAATGCCGAAGCGCCTTGAGGGAGATTTCGACTACATCGTCGTCGGAGCCGGCACCGCCGGGTGCATCGTCGCCAACCGTCTCTCCGCCGATCCAGGCAAGCGTGTGCTAATCCTCGAGGCTGGCGGCAAGGACAACTGGATCTGGTTTCACATCCCGGTCGGCTATCTGTTCGCCATCGGCAATCCGCGCTCGGACTGGATGTTCAAGACCGAGCCGGAAGCGGGCCTCAACGGCCGCGCGCTGGCCTATCCGCGCGGCAAAGTGATCGGCGGCTCGTCCGCGATCAACGCCATGATCTCGATGCGCGGCCAGGCGGCCGACTACGACCACTGGCGGCAGTTGGGACTGACCGGCTGGGGCTGGGATGACGTGCTACCCGCGTTCAGGAAACTCGAAGATCACTTCCTCGGCGAAAGCGAGCATCACGGTACTGGTGGCGGCTGGCGCATCGAGGCGCCGCGGCTGTCGTGGAAGGTGCTGGATGCGGTGGCCGAGGCCGCGCAGGAAATGGGAATCCGCAGGACACCCGATTTCAACACCGGCGACAACGAAGGCATCGGCTATTTCCACGTCAACCAGAAACGCGGGCGGCGATGGTCCTCGGCGCGCGGCTTTCTCAAGCCCGCGCTGTCGCGGCCCAATCTGCGGCTGGAGACCGACGTGCTGGTGGACAAGGTGATCGTCGAGAACGGCCGCGCCGCCGGCGTGCGCTTCTCACAAGGCGGCGAGACCATTGAAGCGCGTGCGCGCGGCGAAGTGATTCTCTGCTCCGGCTCGATTGGCTCGACGCAGGTGCTGCATCGCTCCGGTATCGGCCCACGCGAATGGCTATCGCCCCTCGGCATCGAGACAGTGCTCGACCGCCAGGGAGTCGGCCGCAATTTGCAGGATCATCTCCAGCAGCGCGCGATCTATAAAGTTGAAGGCGTCCGCACACTGAACGAGACTTACTACAACCTGTTCCGGCGCGGCTGGATGGGCGTCGACTATCTGCTGCGGCGGCGCGGCCCGCTGACCATGGCGCCGTCGCAGCTCGGCATCTTTACTCGCTCAGACGCCCGGCAGGATCGCGCCAATATCCAGTTTCACGTCCAGCCGCTGTCGCTGGACAAATTCGGCGAGCCGCTGCATCGCTTTCCGGCCATCACCATCGCCGCCTGCAACCTGCGCCCGACCTCGCGCGGCACCATCCGGATCAAATCCGATGCACCGGATCAGGCGCCCGCGATTGCGCCGGATTATCTGTCCACGCCCGAAGACCGGCAGGTCGCTGCCGACGCCATCCGCGTCACGCGCAAGCTGATGAAACAGCACGCGCTGAGCAACTATCATCCGCAGGAATATCTCCCCGGTCCGTCGGTCGGCGACGACGACGCATCGCTGGCGAAGGCCGCCGGCGACATCGGCACCACAATCTTCCATCCGGTCGGCACTGCGAAGATGGGAGGCGCGAGCGATCCCCTCGCCGTGGTCGATGAACGCCTGCGCCTTTATGGCCTCAAAGGGCTGCGCGTGGTCGATGCGTCGGTGATGCCGACGATCACATCCGGCAACACCAACACGCCGACCGCAATGATCGCGGAAAAAGGATCGGCGATGATTATCGCCGACGCGAAATAGTCACGGTCTGATCGCCAGATGCGCCACGCCCGGCGAGCGTAGCGGCTCGGCGAGCCGCGCGAACTCGCAGAGCAGCGACCGGGTCTTGCGCGGATCGATGATTTCCTCGACCCAGAATTTTTCCGCCGAACGGAACGGCGAGCGCAGCTTGTTCAGTCGGTCCTCGATCTCCTGCAGCTTGGCCTTGGGATCTTCGGCCTCGGCCAGATCGGCGCGGTACGCTGCCTCGATGCCGCCCTCCAGCGGCAGCGATCCCCAGTACGCCGACGGCCACGCATAGCGCAGCGAGAATCGTCCCGCGGGCTGATGCACCACGCCGGCAACGCCGAACGAATTGCGCACGATGATGGTACACCACGGCACGGTGCTCTGGTTAACCGCCGCCATCGCGCGCACGCCATGCCGGATCGTCGCCGTTTTCTCCGCATCGAGTCCGATCGCGAAACCGGGACAATCCATCAAATAGACCACCGGCAGATGGAACGTCTCGGCGAGATCGACGGCGCGCACCACCTTCTGACACGTATCGGCGGTCCACGATCCACCGTAGATAAACGGATCGCTCGCCAGCACGAGGACGGCGCGGCCCTGCAGGCGCGCAAGCCCGGTGATGATCGACCGGCCGAAGTTCTGGCCCATTTCGAAGAAGGAGCCGCGATCTACCACCGATTCGATGATCGGGCGCATCTTGTAGACCTGCTTACGGCTGCGCGGCACAGCATTGAGCAGCGCCTCGTCGGCGCGCTCGGGATCGTCGTTGCTCGCAACCGTCGGTGGCAGTTCGAACACCGATGGCGGCAGATAGGACAGAAACCGGCGCGCGCATGCGAAGGCTTCCTCCTCGGTTTCGACGGCATGATCGACGCCGCCGGCCTTGGTCTGAATCTGCCAGCCGCCAAGCTCCTGCTTTTCGAGCGATTGCCCGAGGCGCGCCACCACCGGCGGGCCTGCGACGAACATCGCCGACGACTTCGTCATGACGGAGTAATGACTGGCGGCAAGCCGCGCCGCGCCAAGTCCCGCGACGGATCCGAGGCCGAGGCCGACCACGGGCACGCGCGCCATGTTCGCCGTCGTGTACCAGTACCACTCGGTGCCGCCGATGCCGCCGGGCAGATTCGCCGCGCCCTTGGTCTCGATTGTCTTCACCGAACCGCCGCCGCCGGAGCCTTCGATCACCCGAATGATCGGCAGGCGGAAATCATGCGCCATCTGCTCGGCCATCATCGGCTTCGCCCAGATCGACGCATCCGCCGAGCCGCCGCGCACCGTGAAGTCGTCGCCGACGACGACCACCGGCCGATTCTCCACCTTGCCCCGGCCGAACACGCAGTTTGCAGGCGTGACCGAAAGCAACTCGCCATTTTCGCCGTATTCGCCAATACCCGAAACTGCACCGATCTCGTGGAAGGTTTTCCGATCGAGCAGCCTGTCGATTCGCTCGCGGACGGTCAGCCGGCCCTGGTCATGCTGCCGCTTGACCTTGTCGGCGCCGCCCATTTCCTGCGCAAACGCCTCACGCCGCGCGAGTTCGTCGAGTTCAGGCTTCCAGGTCATCGTCACTCCCCGCATCGGGCGCTGCAAACAGATGTTTGATTTTACAGATCAGCGCAAAGTTTCCCCTTGCGGATCACGCTACATCGGGCAATCCTTCCTCACAATAAAGAAGCCGCATGTGCTGGACTTGCGTGTCATGCATAAAGCGGCTGGGGGAGAATTCCGTGGCCGAAATAAAAATCACAACCGAAGTTGCAGGACGCGTTTGCGCGATCGCAACCAGCGCCGACGCAAGCATTAACAACGGCGATGACGTCGTGCTGGTGGAAGCCATGAAAATGGAAATTCCCGTCCCGGCACCTGCCGCAGGAAAGATCACGTCGATTCTCGTCAGCGTGGATGACATCGTGGCGGAAGGGCAGACGATCGCGATTCTTCAAACATGAGTCATGTGACGCGCAGGATTTCCGCGACAAACTGTCCAAACCGTCATTGGCGGCTTGCAGGCGTTGCACTGGTTCCCGCACGATGACATGATCCGGCAAAATCAAAATCTCGTTCCGCACAGCGGAAGAACCAACACCTTTGGAGGATATTTTTCATGACGCGCTCTATCACGACGCTTGCGACCATGTTTCTGGCCGGTGCTGCGGCGATCGCCCCCGCGCAGGCGCAGGACGTGAAGTTGCCGACCTCGATGGCGTTCACCGCCTACGACACCGGCACTTCCGGCTTCAACATCGCCGTCGGCGTCGGCAAGATGATGAAAGACAAATACGGCTCCGACGTGCGCGTGCTTCCGGCCGGCAATGACGTGGCGCGCCTCGCACCGCTGCGCACAGGTCGCGCGGTGCTGGCGTGGATGGGCACTGGCAGCTATTTCGCGCAGGAAGGCGTATTCGAATTCGGCGTCAAGGAATGGGGCCCGCAGGCGATCCAGATGACCCTCTCCACGGTCGACTGCAACGGACTGTCGGTCGGCGTCGCGAAAGACTCGGGCGTCAAGGAGTGGAAGGACTTCCGCGGCAAGCGGCTCGGCTTCGTGGTCGGCTCGCCGGCGCTGAACCAGAACGCGCTCGCGATCATCGCCTATGCGGGACTGACGAAGAGCGATGTGAAGATCGTCGAGTTCGCGAGCTATGGCGCGATGTGGAAAGGCGTCATCAACAACGACGCTGACGGCGCTTTCGGTTCGACCGTGACGGGCCCGGCCAAGGAACTGGAAAGCTCGCCGCGCGGTATCGTCTGGCCGGAGCTTCCAGCGGACGACAAGGCAGCATGGGAGCGTGTCAAGAAAGTCGGCGCATTCTTCAACCCGCATAACACTACCTGCGGCGCAGCCATCGATGCTTCCAAACCGCTGAAGCTCGCAACCTACCCCTACCCGATCGCGACGACTTACGGCACGCAAGCCGCCGACCAGGTCTACGCGCTGACCAAAGCAATGATCACCGGTTACGACGCCTACAAGGACGCTGCGCCGGGGTCGTCGGGTCTCGATGTCAAAAAGCAAACCAAGCAGTGGGTCATTCCCTATCATCCCGGCGCCGTAAAGGCGTTGAAGGAAGCGGGCCAGTGGACCGATGCCGATGAGAAGTACAATAACGACCTGATCAAGCGTCAGGGCGTGCTGGCGGACGCATGGAAGGCGTACAATAATTCCAGCGCGGCGCCGGAGCCGGACAAATTCCTCGCCGGCTGGATGGCTGCACGCAAGGCGGCATTGGCAAAGGCGAACCTGCCGAACGGCTTCGAAGACTAGCAGCGCCGATTTCTGCAACACGGACGTCGTACATATCCAGCCTGGAAGCATCAATGTCATCTTCGTCCGACAACACCAACGGGGCGGCTGCGCCGGTCACGGCCGCCACCATCGCTGACGCAGAAAACAGGGTCGTGTTCGACGATCCGCATGCCGGTACTGGCGGCCTGCAGGAAGCTGAGGTTACGCGGGTACGCGCCCTGCGCGGCGGCTGGCGCTGGGCGCTGATCGCCGCGACGGCCGCGACTATTCTGCTCTGCATCAATCAGCAGTTCGCACTCCGCTTCTTCGTCGACTACACCCAGCTCAACACCGAATATTTCTATCTGCTGATCGCGCTGATGCTGCCATTCACGTTCCTGATTTTTCCGGGATCCGAGACCGCGCCGCTCGATCGCATTCCCTGGTACGATGTTGTTCTGTTCATCGCGACCTTCGTGGCCGCGATCTGGCTGATGATGAACATCCGGCAGGCGGCCGCGCTCGGCTGGGAATTCGCCGGGGCGCCGATGCCTGTGATCGCCGGCGGCCTTGTGATGTGGGCAGTGCTGATGGAAGCACTGCGACGCACCGGCGGCTGGAGTCTGCTGCTGTGCGTCCTGCCCTTTACAGTCTATCCGCTGTTCGCGGAATCGAGCTGGCTCGGACCGTTCAGAGGCACCCAGTCCACCCTCGAACAGGCGACCGCCTATCATGTGCTGTCCGGTGAAAGCCTGCTCGGGATTCCGATTCAGGCCTTCGCCGACACGGTGATCGGCTTCCTGGTGTTCGGGACCGCGCTGATGATGACCGGCGCCGGAAAATTCTTCATCAACATCGCATTCGCGCTGTGCGGTACGTTCCGCGGCGGCGCCGCCAAGGTCTGCATCTTCGCGAGCGGACTGCTCGGCATGATGTCCGGTTCAATCATCTCCAACGTGCTCACTGCCGGTACCATGACCATCCCGGTCATGAAGAAGAGCGGCTTCCGCGCTTCATACGCCGCAGCTATCGAGGCCTGCGCGTCCACCGGCGCGGTGCTGGCGCCGCCGGTCATGGGCGCGACCGCGTTCGTGATCGCGCAATTCCTGAACGTCAGCTATGCCGACGTCGCCGTCGCAGCGATCATTCCGGCCGCCCTGTATTACCTCGGCTTGTTCATGCAGGTCGACTCCTACGCCGCGCGCCACGGCCTTGCCGGCATTCCCCGCTCCGAACTTCCGAAAGTGTGGGATACAATCAAGGAAGGCTGGTACTACATCTTCGTCATCGCGCTGCTGATCGTGATGCTGCTGCATTTCAAGCGCGAAAGCCACGCGCCGTTCTATGCAACCGCCCTGCTGCTGGTGCTGAACCAGCTGTTCGCGAAAGACACGAAGTGGTCGCTCGCAACCATCGGCAAGTTCCTGGAAGTCAACGGCCGCACCTTCGTCGAACTGGTCGGCATTCTCGCCGGATGCGGCCTGCTGATCGGCGCGTTCTCGATGACCGGCGTGGTCTCCAGCCTCGCCAACGATCTGCTGACGATCGCCGGCGACAACGCATTCCTCCTGCTCGCGATGTGCGCATTCACAAGCCTGGTCCTCGGCCTCGGCCTGACGACGACCGCATGCTACATCTTCCTCGCCATTCTGGTGGCGCCCGCACTTGAAAAGGTCGGCCTGAACAAGATGGCCGTCCACATGTTCATCTTCTATTGGGGCATGCTGTCGTCGATCACCCCGCCGGTCGCAATCGCTTCATTCGCCGCCGCCGGCATCGCAGGTTCGCCGGCGATGAAGACGGGCTGGGAATCGATGTGGGTCGGCAGCATCATCTACTTCATTCCGTTCTTCTTCGTGCTCAACCCCGCGCTCGTGTTGCAGGGTGACGCGCCTTATCTTGCAGCAGCGGGGCTTACCGCGCTTGCGGCAGCGGGTACGTTGTTCATCTGCGGCGGCATTCAGGGCTATCAGGCCTTTGTCGGAGATTTGCGGCGTACCGGAGCACTGGAGTGGCCACTCCGCGTGTTGCTGGTCATCGGAGGATTCGTTCTCGCAACGCCGGGTGGTGGCATCATGCCGGTCTCGGAGTGGCAGATCATCGCGATCGCACTCGTAATCCTGGTTCCCACCCTGATCGTCGCGGTTGCCTTGATGCAGCGAAACCCGCTGGCCTCAAGGGAACTAGCGAGTCGCTAGACCAACTTCAATTCTGAACGAAAAGCGAATCGAATTGTGGCGAGAGTTTGCAGGCGGTAGCACTCGCGACAATAAGCCCTCGCGAATGACACTGTGCGCCAACGCCACACCTGTCGAAATATGCGATACGTGTCGCCGGGCGGCAGACTTGTTTCTGGCGTTCTGATGTGTTCGACCTATATACCGGTCAATCGAACACATGCCTCCATAAGGGATAACAATGTTCAGAACACTTCTTGTTACCACCTTGCTTGTCTCGGCTACCTCGGTCGCATTCGCGCAGACGCCCGCTCCCCAGCGCGGCGGAACCGCGGAAGAACAGAAAGCCTGCGCTCCCGACGTGTCGCGTCATTGCCGGGCGGTGATGAACGATGGTGATCTCACGGTGCTGGGCTGCCTGAAGGCCAACCGTCCGAAGATCAGCAAGAAGTGCGATGCCGTTCTCGTCAGCCACGGACAATAAGTCCGGAGCGCGGACCGGCGGCATCCCTGCCTTCGTTACCAGACCGATCACAACGATCCGAACGAGGACAGCGCCGCGATCCGCAGCGCTGTTCTTTCCGATTCTGAAGGTGACGTGCTCTCAAGTGAGTTGTTTGGGGAGTGCCGGAGCAGGTCAGGCGGATTTTCTTGCCGCGTTATCGACCAGCGTCTTGCCCAGCGACCAGATCGCACCGGGCACGCGATGACTGCTCTCGATCACCGTGTCGAACGCGCTGGTGATCCAGTTGCAGTCCTCTTCCGTGATCGTCAGCGACGGCAGCAGCTTGATGGTATGGCTGGCGTGGCCCGACACCTGACTGAGGATCTTGTGATCCTTGAACAGCGGAATAGTGATCAACTGACAGAACAGGCCCTTGCTCGCGGCTTCCAGCACACTCCATGACGCCTTGAGCGCCAGCGACTTCGGCGGACCGAACTCGACGCCAATCATCAGGCCCTTGCCGCGAACGTTCTTCAGCAGTTCGTAGCGCGGAACCATCGCCGACAGCGTGGCAAGAATCTGAGCGCCCCGCGCCGCGGCGTTCTCGATCAGCTTCTCGGTTTTCAACACGTCGAGCGTCGCAATGCCAGCCGCCATCGCAAGATCGTTCTTGGCGAAGGTCGACCCATGCACGACGGCACGGTCCATGCGATCGAAGATCTTGTCAAAGATCGCCTTGCGCAACAGCACCGCGCCGACCGGCACGTGGCCGCCGGAGAGCGACTTCGACAACAGCACCATGTCAGGCTCGACGTTCCAGTGCTCGACCGCAAGGAACCGTCCCGTGCGGCCCATTCCCGTCTGGATCTCGTCGGCGACGAACAGCGTTCCATAGCGCTTGCACAGCGCGGCCGCACCAGCGAGGAAACCGTCGTCCGGCAGGTTGACGCCCTTGCCCTGGATGGGCTCGACGATGAAGGCCGCGACCTGGCGCGACACCAGCGCCTTCTCCAGCGCGGCAAGGTCGTTGAATGGAATGGACGTGCAATCCGGCAGCAGCGGGCCGAACCCGTCGCGGAAGTTCTTGTCGCCGGTCAGCGACAGCGAACCGTAGGACAGGCCATGATAGGCGTGATCGCAGTAGACGATGCCGGTGCGGCCGGTCGCGCCGCGCGCGAACTTGATCGCAGCTTCGACACATTCCGTCCCTGAATTCGCAAAAAACACCTTGTCCAAATATGGAACATGCGCGATCAGGCGCTCGGCCAGAATCCCAGCCAGCGTCGACAGATCGAGTTGAACAAGATTAGGAAGATCGCTGTCCAGAACGCTCTTGAGTGCGTCCTTGACGGTGGGGTGATTGCGGCCAAGCGCGAAAACGCCGAAACCGCTCAACAAATCCAAGTAACGGTCGCCATCACGGTCGAAGAGGTACTGCCCCTGCCCGCGCTGAAAGCCGACATCATAGCCAATGGTCTTGAGCACCCGGACGAGTTGCTCGTTGAGATATCGCGTATGCAGAGCATTGCGCTGGAACTGGCGGTCCGCGAACATCTCTGAAATGTCTAGATTTGGCTGCATCATGTCATACATACTTCGTTTGTCGGGCATCTAGTCAACTGAAAATAATGTCTGCGTCGTTTTGTCAGTATGTAGAACAATAGACGAATCTTGTGGTTTAAGTTGGTTGCAATGCACGCGAGGATTCATGCGGAAACTAGCCTTTAGTGGAATGTTCTTTCTCGCCGCCACCGGCATCGCCCAAGCCGCCGAACCACTGGGCGAATGGCGGGACGAAGACGGCAAGGCGACGATCAGAATCATCGACTGCAATTCGCGACTTTGGGGCGTCGTCGCCTCCGAATCGATTCCCGGCGGCGTCGACAAGAATAATCCCGACAAGGCCAAGCGGACGCGGCCGACGCTGGGCATGCCCGTGCTTCTCAATATGAAGAAGGTCACGGACGAGAAGGATAAATGGGAGGGTCAGGTTTATGACGCCACCAGCGGCAAAACCTACGACTCCACGATTCAGCTCAAATCGGCCAACGCCCTGCGCGTCGAAGGCTGTGTCGCCATGATCCTGTGCGGCGGCCAGACATGGTCCCGCGTTGCTGAAAGTCCGGCCGCGCCCCCCGGCGGGGCCAAGACTGGGGCCACCACCGCCCCAGCCGCTCCCAAGGCCACAACAGCTGCGCCGTTCCCCGCCCCGATCGGCGCACCCAAGACGGCTGCTCCGAAGAACGCCATGGCGAAGGCGGGATCGACCGATCCCGCCACACCGGAAGCCTGTCTCCTCCCCGAGATTGTATCGGCCCCCAAATAAAATCCGCCGAAGTTTATTTCTCGGTCTTCTCGCGGGGCTTGCCCATGAGCGCGGGCTGAAACAGCACCGCCGCGGCAAGAGTGGTGACCAGCGAAAGCGCAAGCAGCTTGCCCATGCTCGACGTGCCGGGATGACTCGACAGCCACAGGCTGCCGAACGCCGTCGCGGTGGTCATCGCGCTGAAGAAGATCGCGCGCGTCAGGCTCGATTGCAGCAGGTTGGTTTGCCCGGCGCGCCAGGCGGTCACGTAATAGATCTTGAAGGCCACGCCGATCCCGAGCAGGACCGGAAGCGCGATGATATTGGCGAAATTCATCGGCATGCCGATCAGGACGCAAATCTCCAGCGTCACCACGCCCGCCAGAATCAGCGGCACCAGTGTCAGCAACACATCGCCGATCCGCCGCAACACGATCCACAGCAGGATCGCGATTGACAGCAGCGCCCAGCCGCCGGCCTGAATGAAGGCCAGCACGATGGTGTCTCCCGACTTCAAAATGGAGATCGGACCACCAATGGCATCCGGCTGGGCTTTCAGAACGGCACCGGCGAAAGTGCGCAGCGTATCGTTGTCGTTGGGATCGCCCTTCGGCAGCGCTTCGACACGCGTCCGCCCGTCCGCCGTCGTCCAATCGCTCACAATGTCGGCCGGCAGGGTTTTCACAGTCACCGGCTGCGCCTTGAACAGAGCGCGGACCTGATCAAGCGCCACGTTCAATGGCGAGATAAAAGTCGCCTCGGCCTTGTCGCGAGTGGCCTTGTCGCCCTGTGCGAGTTTCGCCAAGGCGTCCGCAAGACGGCGTGCGGCGGTCGCGCCCGGCCCCTTGTCGTCGCCCGCGGTCTTGCGCAGGCTGTCAGCCGATCCCTTCAGCGCAGCGACGTTTTCCTCGTCCGAAGGCGCGGTGCCACGCTGCGTTTCGTTCAGGATCGGGTTGAGCTGTGCGGCAGCCTTGCGGATGATCGCCAGCTTGGCGGGCTGATCGTCGGGAATAAAGGTGTCGAGGGACACCACCCGCGAGACTTCGGGAAGTTTCGCAAGCCGCGCCTGAATCTCCTTTGCGGCCGCAGCGGAGGGCGCAAGGACCTCGATCGCATTGGTGCCGGTGTTGGGATCGCGGCGCAGATCGAGATAAGTCGCAATCGATTCAACCTTCGGACTTCGAAGGTTGATCGGATTGAAGTCGAAGTGCAGGAAATAGAGCAACGGCAGTCCAAGGACGGCCACGCCGAGAGTCCAGGCCACAACACCGATGCGATGGCGTTCAAGGAATTCATCGACCGGTGCCAGGAAGGCGAAGCCCAGCGGCTCCGCCTCGCCCGAGGGGTTCAAAATCTTGAGCAGTGCCGGCAGCACCGTGATCGCTGCGATGAACGCGATGATCATGCCCGCGCCGGCAATTTTTCCAAGCTCGGATACGCCCTTGTAGTCGGTCGGGAGGAACGACAGAAAGCCTGCCGCCGTCGCGACCGCGGCGAGCGTGAGAGGAATCGCGGAATATTCGCCCGCCTTCTCGAGCGCGAGGTCGAGACCGTGGCCCTCGTGACGGTCGGCGCGATAGCGCACACTGTACTGAATACCGAAATCGACGCCGAGGCCGACGAACAGCACGAAGAACGCAATCGAAATGAGATTGAAGGCGCCCACCATGATCAGGCCCACGGCCGTGGTCACGGCAAGGCCGATGATGAGCGTAATGAAAACCGCCGTGATGATCTTTGGCGATTTCAGCGCGCACCACAGGATAAAGAGCACGATCAGCACCGTGCCGGTATGGGTGAGAAGCGCCCCTTCCTGAACGGTGGCAAATTCCTCGTTCGCGATCGGCACCGGTCCGGTCAGACGGACGCGGGCGCCATATTCCCCGGCGAGATTGAGGTCGATCGCCGCCTTGCGGATCGCGTCGGTCGCGGCCCCGCCCGGCTCCAGCGCCTTGAAGTCGAGAACCGGCCGGATCAGGAACAGTTCGCGCTTGTCCGAGGCCGTCAGCGGCTGGCTGTCCGCCAGTTCCTTCCATGAAAACGGCGCAGGCTGCTTCGCCAGAACCTTCTCGACGGTCTCGGCCACCTGATTCAGCGGCCGGGCCATCGAATCGCGCGAATACTGCCCGCGCTGGGAACCGGCCAGACCGAATTCCAGGACGCCGGTCAGGCCACGGAGGCTCGGATCGTCGATCAGGATATTGAAAATCGGGGCGGCCGAGGCGAGCTGGCTGGTTTGCTTGGCCACTTCCGCGGTCGGCAAGAACAAAAGACCGTTACTGTCGAAAAACGCTCCGCCACCCGGCTGCCTGATTGAAATGAACCTATCGGTCTGTGGCAGCAACTTCTTCTGGAGGGCCGCGCCAGCCTGCCGGGCGAGTTCCGGGGTCGGGGCCTCTACGACGGCCAAAATGGTGTCATTTTTGCCAGGAAAGGCCTTTTCGAAGTCAATTTCGCGCTTTCGCCAGTCCAGATCGGGAGAAATCAGCTTCGCGACATCGGTATTAATGGCAAAGTTCCGATAGGAATAGTGGGCTGCCCATGCTGCCAGAGCCAAGCCAACCAAGAGCACCAGCCATGCGTGGCGCGTGCAAAAACGAACAAGCGATACAATAGTCCTTGTCAGCACAGGTTTTCTTTCTATTTCTGACGGCCGGGTTGAGGTACAGGCAACCGCCGGGGAGGCAGGTCGTTAACTTACTGATGCCTCAAACGATGCCCTTAAGTCACACAATAGTGGCATTTAACCAGCAGTTCCTCAGAACTACTGCTGAATAGCTGCAATAATGCTACACTGCAAAATGTTCCTGTCTTGTTCCACTTTCGTATTGGAAGCCTTGGTATGACCTCATCGACCCCATTGCTCGACGCAATCAAGTCGCCCGCTGACCTTCGCAAGCTCAAGGAAAGCGATCTGCCCCAGGTTGCGGCAGAGGTTCGCGCTGAGACGATCAACGCGGTTGCGGTTACTGGCGGCCATCTGGGCTCCGGTCTTGGTGTCGTGGAACTGACCGTGGCAATACATCATGTTTTTAATACGCCCTCCGACCGCGTCATCTGGGACGTCGGCCATCAGGCCTATCCCCACAAGATTCTCACCGAACGCCGCGACCGGATCCGGACCCTGCGCCAGGGCGGCGGCCTGTCCGGCTTCACCAAGCGCGCGGAAAGCGAATACGACTGCTTCGGCGCAGCGCACTCGTCGACCTCCATTTCGGCAGGCCTCGGCATGGCCGTGGCCCGCGATCTCGCCGGCGAAGACCGCAACATCATCGCCGTGATCGGAGACGGCGCGATGTCTGCCGGCATGGCCTATGAGGCCATGAACAATGCAGGTGCGATGGATTCGCGTCTGATCGTGATTCTCAACGACAACGAGATGTCGATCGCTCCGCCGGTCGGTGCGATGTCCGCCTACCTGTCGCGCCTGACCTCCAGCAACACCTACCGTTCGCTGCGCGAGATCGGCAAGCAGGTTGCCAAGCGTCTCCCGAAATTTATCGAAAAGGGCGCGCAGCGCGCCGAGGAATACGCCCGCGGCATGTTGTCCGGCGGCACAATGTTCGAGGAACTCGGATTCTTCTATGTCGGCCCGATCGATGGTCACAACCTCGACCATCTCCTGCCGGTGCTCAAGAACGTTCGCGATTCCAAGGTCGGCCCGACCCTGATCCACGTCGTCACCGAAAAGGGCAAGGGCTACACCCCCGCCGAGGCCGCTTCCGACAAATATCACGGCGTGGTCAAGTTCGACGTCGCCACCGGCAAGCAGGCCAAGGCGCAGGCCAATGCCCCCGCCTATACCAAGGTGTTCGGCAACAGCCTCGTCAAGGAAGCGGAGAAGGACGACAAGATCGTCGCCATCACGGCCGCCATGCCGTCGGGCACCGGCGTCGATATTTTCGGCAAGGCTTTCCCGGAGCGCACTTTCGACGTCGGCATCGCTGAACAGCACGGCGTGACGTTCGCCGCCGGCCTCGCGTCCGAAGGTATGAAGCCGTTTGTCGCGATCTATTCCACCTTCCTGCAACGCGCCTACGACCAGGTGGTGCACGACGTCGCCATTCAGGGCCTGCCGGTCCGCTTCATCATCGACCGTGCCGGTCTGGTGGGCGCCGACGGCCCGACCCATGCCGGGTCGTTCGACATCGCCTATCTCGGCTGCCTGCCCGGCTTCGTGATCATGGCCGCCGCCGACGAGGCAGAACTGGTCCACATGGTCGCCACCGCCGCCGCCATCAACGACCGGCCGTCGGCCGTCCGCTTCCCGCGTGGCGACGGTGTCGGCGTCGAACTTCCGTCCGTTGGCGTTCCGCTCGAAATCGGCAAAGGCCGCATCGTGCGCGAAGGGTCCTCGGTGGCCCTGCTCTCGCTCGGAACACGGCTCCAGGAATGCCTCAAGGCCGCAGATATTCTAAAATCCCACGGCTTGACCACCACGGTGGCTGATGCACGCTTCGCCAAGCCGATCGATACCGACATGGTCCTGCGTCTGGCGCGCGAACACGATGTGCTGATCACAATCGAGGAAGGTTCGATCGGCGGCTTCGGGGCGCAAGTCTTGCATACTCTTTCCGAGAGTGGCGCGCTGGATAAGGGACTGAAGGTTCGATCGATGGTTCTGCCCGATACATTCATCGATCAGGACAGCCCGGCCGCGATGTATGCGAAGGCCGGTCTGGACGCCAAGGGGATCGTGACGCGCGTGTTCGAAGCGCTGGGCCGCGAAGCCGATATCAGCGCGGTGCAGCTTGCTTAATCCAGTGCCCAGCAAGCCTCCGATGAAGATCCTGCTGGCCCAGCCGCGCGGGTTCTGCGCCGGCGTGGTGCGTGCGATCGAGATCGTCGAGCGTGCGCTTGAGAAGTATGGCCCGCCGGTCTATGTCCGCCACGAGATCGTGCATAACAAGTACGTCGTCGAAAGCCTCAAGGCGAAGGGCGCCGTGTTCGTGGAAGATCTGCACGAAGTGCCGGCAAATGCCATCACCGTGTTCAGCGCTCACGGCGTCGCCAAGAGCGTCGAGGAAGAGGCCGCCCAGCGCGGCCTGCCCGTTCTCAACGCGACCTGCCCGCTCGTGACCAAGGTTCATAACCAAGGCAAGCGTTACGTCTCCAAGGGGCGCAAGCTGGTGCTGATCGGCCACGAAGGCCACCCGGAAGTGGTGGGCACCATGGGTCAGGTTCCCGGCCCCGTGATCCTTGTCCAGAGTGTCGAGGACGTGGCGGGCCTTGATCTGCCAAGCGACGAGCCGATCGCCTACATTACCCAGACCACGCTGAGCGTGGACGACACCCGCGACATCATCGCAGCGCTCGAGGATCGCTTCACCGACCTCGAGGGCCCGGATACCCGCGACATCTGCTACGCGACACAAAACCGCCAGTCTTCGGTGCGCGATCTCTCCAAGCTGGTCGACGTGATCCTGGTGGTCGGGGCGACCAACAGCTCCAATTCCAATCGCCTGCGGGAAATCGGCACCGAAGTCGGCGTCCCGAGCTACCTCATCGCCGACGGCAGCCAGCTCAATCCTGACTGGCTGAAGGACGCTCAAACCGTCGGCATCACCGCAGGCGCGTCCGCGCCTGAGGTTCTGGTCGACGACGTGATTGACGCCCTGCGGAGAATCGGACCGGTGACGGTGTCCGTGCTGCCGGGCCGCGAGGAAAACATCGAATTCAGGCTGCCCGCGGAGCTAGCCCAACGCCAGCCCCCGCGCCTCTCTCCCGTGATGCAAGAAAGATAGCTGTTCATGGCCATTCCATTTTTCAAAGAGATCAAGATCGGCTCCTACCTGATGAAGCAGAAGCTTCTCGGGCGAAAACGCTATCCGCTGGTGCTGATGCTGGAACCGCTGTTCCGCTGCAACCTCGCCTGTGCCGGGTGCGGCAAGATCGACTATCCGGACGCGATCCTGAACCGCCGCATGACGGCTCAGGAATGCTGGGACGCCGCGGAAGAATGCGGCGCGCCGATGGTGGCGATTCCCGGCGGTGAACCGCTGATCCACAAGGAGATCGGCGAGATCGTGCGCGGCCTCGTGGAGCGCAAGAAGTTCGTCTCGCTCTGCACCAACGCGCTGCTGCTGGAAAAGAAGCTCGACCTATTCGAGCCCTCGCCTTACCTGTTCTTCTCGGTCCATCTGGACGGCCTGAAGGACCATCACGACAAGGCCGTGTCGCAGAAGGGCGTGTTCGACCGCGCCGTCTCCGCGATCAAGGCAGCCAAGGCGCGCGGCTTCACCGTCAACGTCAACGCGACGATTTTCGACGGTCATCCCGCGGAAGAAATCGCAAAATTCCTCGACTTCACCACCGAACTCGGCGTCGGCGTCTCGATGTCGCCGGGGTATGCCTATGAGCGCGCGCCGGACCAGGAGCACTTCCTGAACCGCCGCAAGACCAAGGAGCTGTTCCGAAAGGTCTTCGCCTACGGCAAGGGCAAGAAGTGGAATTTCATGCACTCCGGCCTGTTCCTCGACTTCCTCGCCGGAAACCAGACCTTCGAGTGCGAACCTTGGGGCATGCCTGCGCGCAATATCTTCGGCTGGCAGAAGCCCTGCTACCTGCTCGGTGAAGGCTACACCAAGACCTTCAAGGAATTGATGGAAACCACCGACTGGGACACCTACGGCACCGGCAAGTACGAGAAGTGCGCCGACTGCATGGCGCATTGCGGCTATGAGCCGACTGCCGCCAACGCCGCCGTGTCCAATCCGTTCAAGGCACTGAAGGTGTCGCTGTTCGGCATCAAGACCGAAGGCCCGATGGCGCCGGAAATCGACATGTCGAAGCAGCGCCCGGCGCAGTACGTGTTCTCGTCGGAAGTGCAGAAGCGTCTTTCTGAAATTCGCGCCGACGAAGCTAAGGCGGCGGAGACCAAGGCCGCAAAGCTCGTCGCGGCTCAGACGGCGACCCCTTCAAGCAACGCATCGACCGCAGCCTGATCTCGGACTGCAATCATTGAAAAGGCGCGAGCATTGCTCGCGCCTTTTGTCTTGATTGAATGACGGACGCTTGTGGGCGCGAATAGCGGGGCGAAATCAGCCCAGCGCGTGCCGGCAACCTTTCAGCGAGCGCAGCGCGCGGCTGAAGTCGCGTCCTGTGGAAATCAGGTGCGGGATCGTCTTCGGATTGCGCGCGATGCCGCGCATCACCTTCCACATATCGACATTGCCGTTCGGCTTGATGGCGTTCATCGTCAATTCCGGCAGCGCGCGATGCGCCGGGTCGCTGATGACGCGCACCGCCGCGAACGGCAGGCCGTAGTGCTCGGCATAACGGGCCGCGATATGGCTTTCCATATCGACCGCATCCGCGCCGGTGGTGGCGCGCAGCGCGGCCTTGCCGACCTGTCCGGTCACGACTTCTTCCACGCCCACGAGCACGCCGGAAACGATCTGGCGCTTGCGCTTGGCCGGCAGCGCCACGAGATTCTCCGTCAACGATGCGACGGTGGACCAGCGCTGTCTGGCGGCGACGATTTCAGAGGCAATCACGATGTCGCCGGAGCGCAGCACCGGATTAAGTCCGCCGGCCACGCCGAACGAGACGATGCCGCGAATGCTCGCCGGGTCGAACGAGACCATCATCTCGCGCAACTGAACCGGATTGCTGGAGCTGCAAATGACGGTGAGACCGGGACCCGCAGCGATGCGGGCTTCCTGTTTCAAGCCGGTCACGATCAGAACCGGCAGTTCATCCCGGTCAGTCGCTATATGTCTGTGTGCGGCGTCCCCGCCCGCAGCTTTAGTCACATTCCGATCCCCACGAAGCGGCTGTTAGTATTGCGCAAATTTCGGTACCGCGCCAGCGCCCACAACGGAAAGAACTTGGAATATCCGTGGTATCGCAAATAGAACACACGCGGGAACCCGCCGCCGGTGTAGTTCGGCTCGTTCCAAACGCCGTCCTTGGTCTGGAATTGAATCAAATAGGCGATACCGCGCTGAGTCGCGGGGTGATCCACCTTCCCGGCTGCCATCAAGGCGATGGTCGCCCAGGCGGTCTGTGAGGCCGTGGAGTCGGCCTTCTCGTAGCCCTTGTAGTCCAGCCGGTAGCTGTTGCCGTCCTCGCCCCAGCCGCCGTCGCTGTTCTGGATGGCGATCAGCCAGTCCGCGGCTTTGCGAATCACCGGGTCGTCGTGAGCGACACCGGCGGCATTCAGCGCGCACAGGACGGACCAGGTCCCATAGATGTAATTGATGCCCCAGCGCCCGAACCATGAGCCATCCAGCAACTGCGTCCGGCGCAGGTACTCGACGCCCCGCGCCAGCGCCGGGCTGGTCTCGACGGTTTCGCCGAGTTGCGCCAGCATCGAGACGCAGCGGGCCGTAACGTCCTCGGTCGGCGGATCGAGCAACGCGCCGTGATCGGAGAACGGAATGTTGTTGAGATAGTATTCGAGGTTGTCGGCATCGAACGCCGCCCAGCCGCCATCCTTGCTTTGCAGACCGTTGATCCACTCGCGGCCGCGCGCAATCGCCTCATCGTACTTTTCGCCGGCGTTGAGCGTGCCCCGCGCGCGGTCCATCGCCATAACCACGACGGCAGTATCGTCCAGATCGGGATAATGTGCGTTGTTATACTGGAACGCCCAGCCGCCCGGCCGCACGCCGGGCCGCTTCTCGATCCAGTCGCCCTCGACGTCGAGCACCTGCTTCGGCTTCAGCCAGTCCAGCGCTGCCTTGGCGGAGGCGACTTCCTTTTCGCCACCCACTTCGATCATCGCATGCGCGGTCAGCGCGGTGTCCCAGATCGGCGACACGCAGGGCTGGCAGTAGGCCTCGTCGTCCTTGATGACGAGCAGGTTCTCCACCGACTGCCGCGCCAGCACGTAGTGCGGATGATCCTTCGGATAGCCGAGCAGATCGAACATCATCACGGTATTGGCCATCGCCGGGAAGATCGCGCCGAGACCGTCGACGCCGTTAAGGCGTTCGGTGACGAAGGTCACCGCCTTGTCGATGGCGCGCTGGCGGCTTTTCTTCGGGAAGAACGGATCGACGACGCGCAGTACGGCATCGAGGATGCTGAATCCCGTGAACCAGAGCTGGCTCTGGTGCGGCGCCTTCGCCGTCATGCCAATCGACTTTGGATCTTGCAGAAACAGCTCGTCGATGCCGACGCCGAGCGGATTGCGCGCGCGCGGCTTCTTGTTCATCAGCACCAGCAGCGGCACGATCACCGTCCGCGCCCAATAGGAGATCTTGGTCAGATGGATCGGAAACCAACGCGGCAGCAGCATGATCTCAACCGGCATCATGGGCGCTGCGCGCCACGTCACCACGCCGAACAACGCGAGCATAATTCGGGTGAACACGTTGCTGTTAATCGCGCCGCCGCGCGCGCGAATGATCTGGCGCGCACGCACCATATGCGGCGCATCGACGGAATCGCCGATCATCTTGAGCGCGAAGTAGGCCTTCACGCTGGCGCTCATGTCGAACTCGTGGCCGTAGAACAGCGACCAGCCGCCGTTCTCGTTCTGGATGCGGCGCAAATAGTTGCCGATCTTGGCTTCGATCACACTATCGATCGGCTCGGCCAGATAGTGCCGCAGCAACACGTACTCGGCCGGAATCGTGGCGTCGGCCTCAAGCTCGAACACCCAATGGCCGTCCGGCTTGCGGTGATCCAGCACGGCCTTGCTCGCCGCCGCGATGCTGGCATCGACAGCGGCCGCTGACGGCGGGGCTTCGGTCTTGAGGTCGTCGAGAGTCATGACGTTTAAAATCTATCCGTTTCGCTACAGTCTCAGCGCCAGATCGGCGGCGCGGTCGCCGGAGCGGATCGAGCCTTCGATGGTGGCGGGCAGTCCCGTATCGGTCCAGTCACCGGCCAGGAACAGGTTTTTCCACTCGGTGACAGGCCCCGGCCGCAGCGCATTCTGTTCCGGCGTGGCCTCGAATGTGGCGCGGCGCTCGCGCACAATCTGCCACGGCGGCAGCGGGCCTTCCGCCACCTCGCTGCCGAGGTTCGCAGCCTTGCAGATGTCACGCCAGATGTCGCGGGCAAGTTCCTCGCGCGGGGCGTTCACCAGCCGGTCGGCATCGCTGATGGTCACAGACAACCGCTGATGGAACGCGAACAGCCATTCGACCAGCCCGCCGATCACGCCGATCATCGGCGGCATGCTGTCCGGCGGATCGTAGCGGAAATGCGCGTTGACGATGGCGCGGAACTTGGTCGGCGTTTTCAATCCGGGGAGAATGGAAGATGCCGAGCGCGGCGGAACCGCCAGCACGACGACATCGGTCGGCGCAACGGCAATCGTGTCCTCGCCGAATTCGAGCGCCGAGATCGACTCGCCCGCCATCAATACCTGACGCAGTTCATGGCCGAGATTGACGGTGCCGCCCTTCCCGCGGATCAGCTTGAGCGCCGGATCGACCAGCACCGTGCTCAGTCCCTCGCGCGCGATCAGCGGACGGCAAGACTTGCCGCCGGCGAGCAGTGTCTCACGCACGATCGCGCCCGCAAGTCCTGCGGAGCCGTCGGGCGGATCGACGTTGAGCGCGGCCAGCAGCAGCGGCTGCACCAGCCGATCATACAAGACGCCTTCGCACTTGATGGTGTTGCCGACCAGTGCATCGGTCCCCGCCCAGCTCAGGGGCGCGAGCGCGAGATAGTCGCCGACGCCGGTGTCCGGCACGCGCTTGTCCTTCGACAGCAGCCACGTCGGCAAACGGCTGTTGCCGAGATCGAGCATCCAGCGCTTGCCGGTTTTCAGATCCATAAAATTGAACTGCGCGCGTTCCGGCCCGACAAGTCCCGCCTCGCTGCCGATCGACAGCGCATAGGACCGCGCGTGCAGATTGCCCGACAGCAGCAGATGGTTGCCGTTATCGATGACCATATCCGTCGCGCCGTCATAGTAGGACCGGCAGCGGCCACCGGCCTGCAGCGTCGCCTCATGGACGTGGACTTCGAATCCTTCATTGGCGAGCCGGACGCCTGCGGACAGGCCGGAAACACCGGCGCCGATGATGTGAGCTTTTTTTGCCATCAGATGAATGCGTACCGAATGAGAATGAAAATCTTGGCGGCCTTGCTGAGCTTGACCGGCTTGCGCGGCAGCGCAAAACCGCGCTCCACCAGCTTTTCCAGGATCGCGTGATAGTATTCCGACATGATTTTCGGTGCGCGCACGACACGCCGCGGATTGCGCGCCATGATGTCGTTCGACTTGGCGAAATGACTGCGCGCCTGTTTCAGAATGTCCTCGCAGGCGCGCGGCAATCGCGGATCGGACGCCACGGTCAGCGGATCGTTCGACATGATGCCTGCGGCGTTGAGATTCTCGCGCGGCAGATACAACCGCCCGATGCCGGCATCCTCGTCGATGTCTCGCAGGATGTTGGTGAGCTGCAACGCGCGGCCGAGATGGTGCGCCAGCAGGATGCCGTCCTCTTCGCCAAGACCGAACACCCGCACCGACAACCGGCCCACGGCGCTGGCGACCCGGTCGCAATAGAGATCGAGCGTCTTGGCGTCCGGTGCCCGGATGTCGGCCGGCACGTCCATTTCCATGCCGTCGATGATGGCGATGAAATCCTCACGGCGCAGGCCGAACTGCTTCACCGACGGCGCGTAATCCTTGACGCGCGCAGGCGGATTGCCGGCATAGAGCGCGTTGATGTCGCGCCGCCACTGATCGAGCGCCGCAAGACGTTCGGGACGCGGCCCGTCGGAGTCGGCGATGTCGTCCACCTGACGGCAGAAGCTGTAGATCTGGAACATGGCGTCGCGCTGCTCGCGCGGCAGGATGCGCATTGCGGCGTAGAACGAACTGCCCGAGGCCACGCCCTGTGCATTCGCTTCCGGCGCGGCGGCGGGCTGCGCTGTGGTGCTCGTCGAGGTCATGTCAGATCACGCGCCCCGTGCTGGCGGGCCGCGGCGCCTGCCCCGTCATGCGCCGGAACAACCCGCCCGCCATGGCGGAGAGTGCGACGCCGGCCATCTGCCCCTTCGACAGATGCACGTTGTCGCTGAGCGGATCGCGCACCTTCAACAGATTGACGATCCTGTCCGCGAACGCGTCGATCACGCAGACCTCAAGGGCGAACCGCGTATCCCTGATCTCGCCCGGCAGCGAGCGGCCCTCGTGCAGCAATGTCTCGGTGCGTCGCGCCAGACCCTGAAGGCATTTCAGCAGCGCCGGGGTTGAACGCGCCTCGCCGAGCATTTCCACTGTCGCGCCCGCGGCGGCCAGCGCATCGCGCGGAATGTAGACGCGGTTGAGATCGCGGTAGTCCTTGCCGCAATCCTGCAAATGATTGTTGATCTGCAAGGCGGCGCAGATCGCGTCGGACGCCGCCCAGGTCGAGCGGTCCTCGCCGTGAACATCGAGCATGAAGCGCCCGACCGGCATCGCCGAGAGCGAGCAGTAGTGAATGACGTCGTCCCAGTTCTCGTAGCGCAGCTTGGTGACATCGAGACGAAACGCGTTGAGCAGATCCTGCGCATGCTTCGGCGACATACCGCGTTCGGCCAGCGCCGCGCGCAGCGTCACCGCTTCCGGCTGGCTGTCGCCCTTGCCCAAAAGCTCGGCCTCGAGCAGATCGAGCCTGTCGAGTTTTTCCTGCGGCGGCAGCGTCGCGTGGTCAGCGATGTCGTCGCCGGTGCGCACGAAATTGTAGAACGCGAGGATCAGCGCGCGGTGGCGCGGATGAATGATCCACGACGCGACCGGGAAATTCTCGTCCTTGTGGCTTTTGCCGGAGCGCAATTCGCCTGAAGTTGTCATTGCGGGTTCGACACCTGCGCCTGGGCGCGGCCTTTCCACATTCCGCCACGTCCCTGAAAATGCTGAAGCGCGGAATTCACCGTGAACACCATATAAGCCAATGCGATTGCGGGAAGCGCCGGCCCCCAGAAGGCCGGCTGCCCATAGTATCGCAGCGTCGGCAGGAACGCGAGCGCCATCAAAAGCCACGCTGTGGCCGCAAATACCGCTGCAAGGCCGTGGCCAAACAGCGTAATCGCCACCGGCGCGAGATAGACGATCATCATGCCGACGATCGTTCCGATCAGCACTGCGGGGGAATAGCGCAACTGGGCATAGGCCGATCGCGAGATCATCTGCCCGACATCGCTGACGGTTTCCGACGCGCGCACGCTGATGACATCGTGCGAGACCCCGAGCCACACCGGCCCCTGCGTTTTCAGGCGCGCGCCGAGCGCGCAATCGTCGATCAGCGATCCGCGGATGGCGTCGATACCGCCCGCATTCTTCAGCGCATCCCATCGCGCCAGGATGCAGCCGCCCGCGGCCGCGCCGGTGGCATGCGCCGGATTGCGCACCCAGGAGAATGGATAAAGCATCTCGAAAAAGAAGATGAAGGCCGGGATGAGGTATTTTTCCGCAAAACTCTCGCAGCGCAGCTTCGCCATCACCGACGTCATTGCGAGCCGCTCGTTCTGCGCGCGGGCGACAAGGCGCATCAGCACGTCGCCGGAATAGACGATGTCAGCATCGGTCAGCAGAACATAATCGGGCTGCGCGGAACGGCCCTCGACCAGCGTCAGCCCCTGCTTCACCGCCCAGAGTTTTCCAGTCCAGCCGGACGGCAGGGGGCGGCCGGACAGTACCGTAAGGCGATCCGAGGCGCCGATCGCGGCAGCGGCTTCGGCGGCAAGCTGAGCGGTTCCATCCTGGCTCTGGTCGTCCACCAGAACCATCGACAATTCGCCGGGATAGGGTTGGGTCAGGACGGACGCCACGCAGCGGCCGACGCCGGCTGCCTCATCGCGTGCAGGCACCACCACGGCGATAGACGGCCACTTCATGAAGCCCGGCGCGGGCGCAAGATCATCGAACTTCGGGGTCCGCCAGAATTCACCCCGCGCCGCGATCAGATAGATCCAGATCGCAAGGGCGATGGCGGCGATAATCAATGGCAATTGAGCGGACACGTCAGGCTCACGGGCAAGTTGGAGCGGCGGTGACAGGCCGCATCCTTGTCGATTAGCAGGTCGGAACCCCCTAGCACAATCCTCCATTGATGGGAAATAACTTCATGATTTCAGCGTTTTATCGCTGCGTTTGCAGCCGGTCAGCCATTCCCGTTCCGCACCGGTTCCGGCTGGGCGTCAGGCGTTTTGGCCTGCGGCATAACCCGACGACCAGGCCCACTGGAAATTAAACCCTCCAAGATGCCCGGTGACGTCGATCACCTCGCCAACGAAAAACAGACCGGGCACGGACCTCGCTTCGAAGGTCTTCGACGACAGTTCCGCGGTATCCACCCCGCCAAGCGTCACTTCCGCGGTCCGGTAGCCCTCGGTGCCGCGCGGCGTCACGCGCCATGCGTTCACCAGCGTTGCGACCGCCTGCAATTGCTTGTCTGACAAGTCAGCCATCCTTGAAGCGCCGCCGCCCGGCTCGGCGATCATCTGCGCGAGCCGCCCCGGCAATAGCCGCGCAAGGCTCGTCGCCAGTTCCTGCCGGGGATGGTCGCGGCGCATCTCCTTCAGCGCGGCGAACACATCGGTGCCCGGTGCCATATCGATCTGAATGTCGTCGCCCTCGCGCCAGTAGGACGAAATCTGCAAAATCGCCGGACCGCTCAACCCGCGATGGGTGAACAGCATCGCCTCGTCGAACTGTGTGCCATTGCAACTCACCACCGCGTCCACGCTGACGCCCGCAAGATCGCGCGACCGCGCCAGCAGCACCTCGTCGAAAGTCAGCGGCACCAGCGCTGCGCGCGGCGGGATAATCTTGAGGCCGAACTGCTCGGCGATTTTGTAGCCGAAACCGCTCGATCCCATTTTCGGGATCGAAGGCCCGCCGGTGGCGACCACCAGCGATGGTGCGCGAATCTCGCCGCGATCCGTGACGACAACGAAGCCACCCTCACCCTTCGCGACAGACGAAATCTTCGTGCCGGGATGCAGCGTCACACCCACAGCGGCGCATTCGTCGAGCAGCATGTCGATGATCTGCTGCGAGGAGTCGTCGCAGAACAGTTGCCCGCGGGTCTTCTCGTGCCAGGCGATGCGGTGTTTTTCGACCAGCGCGAGGAAATCGTGCTGGGTGTAGCCGCTGAGCGCGGATTTGCAGAAATGCGGATTGTGCGACAGGAAATTCGCTGGCGTGGTGTGCAGGTTGGTGAAATTGCAGCGTCCGCCGCCGGAGATTCGAATCTTCTCGGCTGGCCGCTTCGCCTGTTCGATTACCGCCACGGAGCGTCCGCGTCCGCCCGCGATGCTTGCGCACATCAGCCCGGCCGCGCCCCCGCCGAGGACGACGACGTCATAAGCCAGCGATGGTTTCATGATCGCTCAGACGGCGGCGCGACCGGCACGGTCATCGCCCCGCCGCATCATTCCGCGGCGACAGGCATGTCCCGCAATTTCGTCGAGTAATATGATGCATTCTGCTGCCCGCCCGATGCGTCCCGCGCGAACAATATCAGATGGTGCGCGACCAGACCAACAGTGATGACGCGTTCGATGTCGCCAATACGGAGCAGCGGCAGTGAGAACGTCCAGAACTCGCGCCGATAGTCACTCCTGATGCCCACCTGCCAGATGATGTTGGCCAGCATGGTCATCCCACGCTTGATGTTGCGGAAGGACAGGCGCTGCTTGCTGTTGGGCAGCTTAATTCTGTTGGGATAAGTGTGGATCACCTGGTGCGCGAAGCGCGCGAACAGCTTTTCCGGCGTGTAGGCGCGGCCCATGCACTCCCGCCATGTCGAGACCACGTGATCGTAGGGAAGAAAAAAATCGACGTTTGAATCGCGGTCGCTGTCCTCGATGAGCCGCCCTTCGCGCTTGAGGCGATCCCACAGCGGCGTCTTCGGCAGCGCCTGCAGCAGGTTGATGGTCAGCAGCGGAATTTGTGACTGGTCGACGAACTCCAGAATGCCTTCGCCTGCGTCGACGGAGTCGGTATCGAGACCGAGGATGATGCCGGACACCACTTCCATGCCGTAGCTGTTCAGCGTCTGCACGCCCTCCAGTATCGGCACTACCATGTTGTGCTGCTTCGACATCGCCTTCAGCGCCGCGGGATCCGGCGTTTCGATGCCGCAGAACACGGTGGCAAAGTAAGCATCGCGCATCAGCGACAGGATTTCGGGACGCTTGGCGATGTTCAGCGTCGCCTCGCAGGCGAACTGAAGCGCGAAACCATTGCGCTTCTGCCATTCGACCAGATGCGGCAGCAGGTCCAGCGCCGCCTTGCGGTTGCCGATGAAATTGTCATCGACGAAATACACCGATCCGGTGAGACCGCATTCCAGTAGCTTGTCCAGTTCGGCGGTGACCTGCTCGGGCGTCTTCAGGCGGGGATTGCGCCCGTAGAGTCCCGGGATGTCGCAGAACTCGCACTGATAGGGACAGCCGCTGGAAAACTGGATGCTGCCCAGAAAATAACGCTCGAGCGGAATCAGCTCATACGCCGGGATCGGAAAGTCCGACATCTCGCGGCGCTCCTTCGTCGTGAGTACGACCTGCTTGTGCGGCCGTGATGTATCCCGCGTCAGGCGCCGGAACAGATCTTCGGTCGCGTCGCCGAGCTCGCCGACGTGCAGGTAGTCGAAGTCCGGATAATTGTCGGGACAGGCGCTGACGGAAGGTCCGCCCAGCGCCACGGCCAGATCATGCACATGCGCGCGGCGGCAGATGTCGTTGATCTGCGGGCGCTGGATATGCATGCCGCTGACGAACACCGCGTCCGCCCAGATGAAATCCTCGTCCGTCGCGGTCCGGATATTTTCGTCGATGAAGCGGACCTTCCAGCCCTTGGGTAAGGATGCCGCAATCAGCAACAAGCCCTGCGGCGGCATGAAGGCCTGGACGCCGTCGGTCAGGGGGTAGGCGTATTCAAAAGTGCCAAATGAAGGGGAATAACGAGGAAAAACGCACAGGATGCGACGAATGGAAGGACTTACCACGTCTCTCATCAGGCCCCCTGCTCTCGAACTATGCAGTTGCGCTTAGGACGGGCCATAATTTCGGTAACAATAGGGCACTTCCAGCGAGGCCGTTCGACCCCACGCAGCCTTTCCGGACAAGCAAACCGCGGACCAGCTGCTGAAACAACGTCGATCGAGGCGCCCGGTTCCACACCAGTGCCCAGAGGCAGGCCCCGGGAGTTCTGCCCTCCGGTTCCAATCCCCGACAACGCTGCTATCTTGCCGCGCAACAACAAACGCCCCGGAGGAAGACCATGACCCAAGCCGCCAACCGCCAGATCCTGCTGGTCGAAAAGCCGACCGGCAAGCTCGCGCCGCAGAACTTCAAGATGGCGGAAGCGCCCACGCCGGAGCCGAAGGACGGCGAGGTGCTGGTGCGGGTGCTTTATATCTCGCTCGATGCCGCCAACCGCGCGTGGATGCAGGGCGCGACCTATCGCGCGGCGGTCGAGGCCAACACCGTAATGGCCGGCGGCGCAGTTGCCGAAGTCATCAAGTCCAACGCGCCGGGCTTCACCGTGGGCGATCTCGTGTTCGGCGATACCGGCTGGCAGGATTATGCAGCGGTGCGCGCCAAGACCCTCGTGAAGGTGCCGCGCATCGATCCCATCACGCATCTGCTGAGCGTGTACGGCGTGGCCGGCCTCACCGCCTATTTCGGCCTGCTCAATGTCGGCAAGCCGAAGGCCGGCGAAACCGTGGTGGTCTCGGCCGCGGCCGGCTCGGTCGGCTCGTTCGTCGGCCAGATCGCCAAGATCAAGGGCTGCCGCGTGGTCGGCATCGCCGGCGGCAAGGCGAAGTGCGACTGGCTGGTGTCCGAACTCGGCTTCGACGCCGCGGTGGACTACAAGTCCGAGCCGGTATTCAAGGCACTGAAAGCCGCCGCGCCGACCGGCATCGACGTCTATTTCGACAATGTCGGCGGCGACATTTTCGAGGCCTGCCTGCCGCTGATGAACCAGCACGGCCGCATCTCCTGCTGCGGAGCCGTCTCCGCCTATGACGGCGCCCCGCCCGCCCACGGCCCGCGCGGCGTCCCCGGCCTGATCGTGGTGAAGCGCCTGACCGTTCAGGGCTTCATCTTCACCGATTTCAACGACCAGCGCGACGCGGCGATGGCCGATCTGCAGGCGTGGGTGAAGGCCGGCAAGATCAAGGTGCAGGAAGACATCATCAACGGCCTTGAGAACACGCCGCAGGCGCTGATCGGACTGCTCGCCGGCGAGAACCGCGGCAAGCGGATGGTGAAGGTGTAGATCGCTGCGTTGGACTCACTGATCGCACCAAGGAAAGAAGTGTCATGGCCGGGCTTGTCCCGGCCATCCACGTCTTGTTTTCTCTCATCAACGAAAGACGTGGATCACCGGGACAAGCCCGGTGATGACGACCCCATGCGTAGCCGCTAAAGTACCGAACTCTGCCCAGTCACAATCTCCAACACATCGAACTTCCGGAATTCCTGCAATGCTGAATACGCCCCGCTCCCGCCGCGGCATGGTCACATCGCCCCATCATCTCGCCTCCGAGGCGGGACTGCGCGTGCTGCGCGAAGGCGGCAACGCCATCGAGGCGACACTGGCGATGGCGGCGAGCCTGCCCGTGGTCTATCCGCACATGAATTCCCTCGGCGGCGACGGCTTCTGGCTGATCTCGAAGGACGGCAAGCCACCGGTCGCGGTGGACGGTTGCGGCGCGGCGGCCAGTGCCGCGTCGGTGGAGTTTTACAAGAACAAGGGCCTGTCCGCGATTCCATCGCGCGGTCCTCTCGCCGCCAACACCGTGGCGGGCACGCTGTCCGGCTGGGCCGAAGTGCTCGCGATCAACACCGAGACGGGCGGCAAGCTGCCGCTGTCGCGGCTGGTGGAGGACGCGGTGTGGTCGGCCGAGAACGGCTTCGCCGTCACCGCCACGCAGCAGGAGCTGACGGAAACCAAACTGGCCGAACTGAAAGACTCGCCGGGCTTCGTCGAGACATTCCTGCTCGACGGCAAGCTGCCGAAGGAAGGCCAGTTGATGAAACTGCCGGCGCTGGGCGCGACGCTCAAGCGGCTCGGCGAAACCGGCCCGATGGATTTCTACACAGGTTCGCTTGCAAAAGAGATCGCGGCGGATCTGGCGCGCTGCGGCTCGCCGGTGACGCTGCAAGATTTGGCCGCGCACAAAGCGCAACGCCGCGAGGCGCTGTCGGTCGCGATCAAGAATGCTACGCTCTATAATTTCCCGCCGCCGACGCAGGGCCTCGCCTCGCTGATGATCCTGGCAATCTTCGAGCGCCTCGGCATCAAGGAGGCCGAAACCTTCGAATACCTTCACGGAATTGTCGAAGCGACCAAGCAGGCGTTTCTGGTGCGCGACCGCATTGTCGGCGATCCGGCCTACATGACCGAGAAGCCGGAGCACCATCTGGCGTCCAAGACGCTCGATGGGCTCGCCGCCAACATCAGCCGCAAGCGCGCCCTGCCGTGGCCGGTGCCGGTCAATCCCGGCGACACCGTCTGGTTAGGGGCGATCGACAAGGACGGTATCGCCGTCTCCTTCATCCAGAGCATCTACTTCGAATTCGGCTCCGGCTGCGTGCTGCCGAACTCCGGCATCGTCTGGCAGAATCGCGGTTCGAGCTTCCTGCTCGATGGCGACGGGCCGCGCGCGCTGCGCCCCGGCCGCAAGCCGTTCCACACCCTCAACCCGGCAATGGCGCTGTTCAGCGACGGCCGCCGCATGGTCTATGGCAATATGGGCGGCGAAGGCCAGCCGCAGAGCCAGTCCGCGGTGTTCTCGCGCTACGCGATGTTCAGCCAGGGCCTGCAGGCCGCGATCACCGCGCCGCGCTGGCTGCTCGGCAAGACCTGGGGCGACGCCACGGTGACGCTGAAACTGGAAGACCGTTTCGATCCGGCGGTGGTGCAGGCGATGCGCGACGCCGGCCACGACATCGAGATCCTGCCAGCCTTCACGTCCACAATGGGTCATGCGGGCGCGGTGGTGCGGCACCCTGACGGCATGTTCGAGGGCGCCACCGACCCGCGCAGCGACGGCGCGGCGATGGGGTTTTGAGGGTCTGCCCCTCCGTTCGTCATTGCGAGCGAAGCGAAGCAATCCACAGCCGCAAGAAAGACATGGATTGCTTCGTCGCAAGTGCTCCTCGCAATGACGAATAACTGCTTCCTTGTTGTCAATTTAATGTAATGCAGCGGCAGAATTTTGAGAATTGCGACGAGCCGTTAGACGCAGCTTCTTATCTTCACGCAGAACATGATGCTGAGATTCGGTTCCGGTCGGCGATCCGAATCGTAACCCGTTCACCGGATTCTATTTTCGCCGTCACCCTGAGGTGCCGAAGCGAAGCGGAGGCCTCGAAGGGCGACGGCGATATTACGGATAGTCATCCTTCGAGGCTCGCAAGAGCTCGCACCTCAGGATGACGTGACTCCCTTCCGCGTAAACGGAGGTGAAGACTCGCTACCTCCGCCGCAGCCTTTTCATCGCATCGATGCAGCGGCCGGTGATGACCTCCCAGTTCGCGGCCTTGATGTCCGAGGCCGGACACAGCCACGAGCCGCCGGCACAAACCACATTCGGCTCTGCAAGCCATGTCGCAACGTTGTCCGCATTGATCCCGCCGGTCGGACAAAACCGCGTGGCGGGAAACGGTCCCGACAACGCGCGCAGCATGGAAATGCCGCCCGCCTGTTCCGCCGGGAAAAACTTCAGCAGATTGAAACCCCTCGCCTGCGCCTGCATGATTTCGGATGAAGTTGCTATGCCGGGCAGCAGCGGCAGATCACTGGCCGATGCGGCGTCCAGCAGTTCGAACGTGGCACCGGGGCTCACGGCAAACCGCGCGCCGAGATCGCGTGCCCGGCGCAGGTCATCGCCATTGAGCACGGTGCCCATGCCGACGATGGCGTCCGGTACTTCGGCGATGATGGCTTTCGCCGCGGCGCTGGCGGCTTCGGTGCGGAACGTCACTTCGAGCACCTTCACGCCGCCCGCGACCAGCGCGCGCGCAAGCGGCACGCCATCCTCGGCGCGGTCGATGGTCAGCACCGGCACGATCCGCGCCGGAACCAGAATCTGTTCCAGCGCCGCCTGCTTTGCCGAGGCCGATGTGCCGCTCATCGCCGTCACTCCATTACAGCGGCAGGCATCAACCCGCCGGCCGGCATCGCATCGCGCGGAATGATTGCGCCGCGATGGCCGATCACCGCGCCAGCCAAACGATGCCCCGCCCGCGCCGCTTCCAGCGGTGGCGCGCCACGCAGCCTCGCCGCGATATAGGCCGCCGAAAAACTGTCGCCCGCCGCCGTGGTATCCACCACCTTGCCGACCGGCTCCGCTGCTACGGTATAGTCGATGCCGTCATGCCTGATAACGCAGGCCGGGGTGGCAAGTTTCAGGACCACCTCGCGCGCCGCAATCCGGCCGATCAGTTCGCCCTGCATCCGCGCACCGAACAGCGGGGTGAGATCGTCCGTCGAGGCCAGCACGATGTCGGCGATGTCGAACATCTCGCGATAGACCTGGCGCGCGGCATCCACCTCCGGCCAGCCCTGCGGGCGGAAATTGGTGTCGAATGCCACGCGGGTCTTGCCCTTGCGCACGCCTTGCAGCACATCGAGCAGGCGCTGGCGGCCGTCGGCGCTGTATAGCGAAAGCGTAATTCCCGAGAGATAGACCATGTCGTAGTCCGACAGCGCCGCGAGAAGATCGCCGGTCTCCGGCAGATCGAGCAACATCCGCGCCGCAGCATTGTCGCGCCAGTAGTAGAACGAGCGCTCGCCCGCCTCATTGGTCCGGATCGCATAAAGGCCCGGCAGCTTGCCCTTGACCCGAATAACCTGCGCGGTGCCGACGCCTTCGCCTTTCCAGCTATCGATCATCTCCTCGCTGAACGGATCGTCGCCCAGCGCGGTGATATAGTCCACGCTCACGCCGAGGCGCGCGAGATAGATCGCGGTGTTCAGCGTGTCGCCGCCATAGCTGCGTATGAGCTGGCTGCCGGTGCCCTGCGAGAGTTCGATCATGCACTCGCCGATACAGGCGATTGTCGTCATCGCAGGCACCGGGGTTGTCAGGTTGCGAACTTTCCGCCGAGTTCATCCTCGATGTGAATGCGGATGATGTCATCGAAGGTTTTCTCCGCCGTGGCGAAGCCGAGCTTCAGCGCGCGGTCGGTGACGAAATCGCGCGGCCAGCCGGCGACGATACCCATGATGGTGGGGTCCGGCACCCGCTTGATGCGATCCGTGACGCTCTTGCCCGCGACCCGGCCAAGCGCTGCGATCTGCTCGCCCACGGTAGCCGAAAGACCGGGCATGCTGAGCGCGCGGCGCGGCCCGATGGTGCTGGTGTCCATCGTGCCGGCATGCAGCAGGAAGCCCACCGCCGACCGCGGCGACGCGTGCCAGTGCCGCACGTCCTCGGAGACCGGCAGCACAGCTTCCTTGCCGGCCAGCGGCTCGCGGATGATGTTGGAGAAGAATCCCGACGCGGCCTTGTTCGGCGTACCGGGCCGCACGCAGATGGTCGGCAAGCGGATGCTGACGCCGTCGAACAGGCCCTTGCGGGTGTAATCGGAAATCAGCAGTTCGCCGATCGCCTTCTGCGTGCCGTAGCTGGTCAGCGGCGCGGACAGGAATTCGTCGCCGATCTTGTCCGGGAATGGCGCGCCGAACACCGCGATCGACGAGGTGAACACGATGCGCGGCTTGTAATTGCCGCCGATGGCGCGGACAGCGTCGATCAGGTAGCGGGTGCCGTCGAGATTGATACGATAGCCCTTGTCGAAATCGGCTTCCGCCTCGCCCGACACGATGGCCGCGAGATGGAAGATCACGTCGGGCTTGCCCGCGACGAGCTTTGTCACCGCGGCCTGATCGGCGACATCGCAGGTCACCACTTCGGTCGGGATCGACGTTGCCGGTCTGGTCGGCGCGACGACGTCCTGCAATGTCAGGCCCGTGATGTCCGCTTTGCCGAGCCTGCCGTCGCGCGTGAGCCGCTCCACAAGTTTGCGTCCGACCATGCCGGCCGCACCGAGAACCAGAATATGCAAAGAAAGCTCCTCTTCAGATCGATACCGTCATTTTGCAGGAGCGAAGCGACGAAGCCAATCCATCCTTGTTCCTGTTCTGGATTGCTTCGCTTCGCTCGCAATGACGCATACTGCGGTTTACTCGCGCTATTCCTTCACCGCCCCGGTCATGGCCGAGACGTAATGCTCGACAAAGAACGCATAGAGGATGACCAGCGGCAGCGAGCCGACCAGCGCACCCGCCATCAGCGATCCCCATTTGTAGATGTCGCCGTCGACGAATTCGTTGACGATCGCCACCGGCACGGTCTTGTTCTGCGTCGAGGACAGGAAGGTCAGCGCGTAGATAAATTCGTTCCAGCACAGCGTGAAGGAGAAGATGAAGGCCGAGATCAGCCCCGGCACCGCCAGCGGCAGCACGATCTTGGTCAAGATCTGCCAGCGGCTGGCGCCGTCGATCAGCGCGCATTCTTCCAGTTCATACGGAATGGTCTTGAAATATCCCATCAAAAGCCAGGTGGAGAACGGGATCAGCAGCGTCGGATAGACCAGGATCAGCGACAGCGGCGAGTCGAACAGGCCGTAGGAATGGATCACCGAGGCCAGCGGAATGAACAGGATCGACGGCGGCACCAGGTAGGCCAGGAAGATCAGCGCGCTGACCGCTTCCGCGCCCTTGAAGCGCAGGCGGACAATGGCATAGGCCGCCAGAACGCTGGCAACGATCGACAGGAACGTCGCCGCCGCCGCCACATACATCGTGTTCCACAGCCAGCGCGGATACTGGGTTTCGAACAGCAGCTTCTGGATGTGCTTGAGCGTCGGCTTCACAACCCAGAACGGGTTGTAGGTCTCCATGTCGATCAACTGCTCGTCGGGTTTGATCGACGTCAACGCCATCCAGTAGAACGGGAACAGCAGGATCACGACCATGATGAAGAGCGGGATGTAGAGCGTGATGATCTTGCTGGGCAAGGTCTCCAGATAGCTCATGCCCTCGCTGTTATCGCTGGCCGCGACAGTCGCAGGCGGATGTGCTGCATGGTCAGTCATTGTCGGATCCTTACTGCCACTTGTGGCGCGCGCGCGGGGCCTGCCCCGTTCGCGCAGGAATAACTCTGCAACGTCACGGCTCGATCAGTCATTGTCCGACCCCTGCTGCCACTTGCGGCGCTGCATGCCGAACCAGGAGATCGTGATCGCGGCGAGCAGGAACGGAATCATCGCGGTCGCGACCGCCGCGCCCTCCCCGAGCCTGCCGCTCAGGATTCCGCGCTGATAGCTCAGCGTCGCCATCAGATGCGTCGCATTCACCGGGCCGCCGCGGGTCAGCGCCCAGATCAGCTGGAAGTCCGTGAACGTGAACAGCACCGAGAAGGTCATCACCACGGCGATGATCGGCGTCAGAAGCGGATAGGTGATGAAGCGGAAACGCTGCCAGTTGCTGGCGCCGTCAAGCGTCGCGGCCTCATAGAGCGACGGCGAGACGGTCTGCAAGCCCGCCAGCAGCGTGATGGCGACGAACGGCACGCCGCGCCAGATGTTGGCGATAATGACGCTGGCCCGCGCCCAGGAGGAATCGCCGAGGAAATTGATATTCTGCTGGATGATGCCAAGCTTGATCAGCGACCACGAAATGATCGAGAACTGGGAATCGTAGATCCACCAGAATGCAATCGCCGAGAGAACCGTCGGCACGATGAACGGGATCAGCACCGCGGCGCGGATCATCGCCTTGAACGGCATGTTGCGGTTGAGCAGCAGCGCGAGATAAAGCCCGAGCCCGAATTTGATGACGCTGGCGATGGTCGTATAGAGCAGCGTGTTAAAGACCGACAGCCAGAACACGCCGTCTTCCATCAGCCATTCGTAATTCTCGAGCCCGATGAAAACGCCGGGCCGTCCGATGCGGACGTCGGTGAAGCTCATCCAGACGCCGAGACCGAGCGGATAGGCCAGGAACAGGATCAGGAATGCCGCCGCCGGCAGCATGAACCACAGTGCAATCCAGTTGCGGTTCGCAGCCAGCCGCTGCCAGAACGACAAGGTGCTGACGTAACGCGGCTTGGACATCGACGCCGGTATCGTGCTCATGAGACCGAACCTTCGGCACGTATTCCGCAAAGGAGAGAGCCGTTTTGCGGCCAGAATACGTGCAAGTTGTGATCAGGACGATGGAAGCGCCGGCGCGGAAACAGTTCCGCGCCGGCAACGTTACCTGTTAGCGGTAGAGACGCTTGGCCTGACGCTCGGCGAAGGCGATCGAGCCCTTCGCATCTTCGCGGCCGGTGCAGTAGTTCGCGAACATGTCGACCACGATGAAGTCCGCGATCGCCGCCGCCGCGTTCTCGCCGAGCGTGCCGAGGCCACCGGGGGTCAGCGTGCGCTTGGCAACGTCGCGATACACCGTGTTCTTCGGATCGGACGTCCAGACCGGATTGTTGTCGTAGCCATTGAGGAACGACGACAGATAGCCCGACGCCGACGTCAGCCACGGATTGTACTGATCGGCTTCCATCATGAACGCGGTCAGCGCCTTGCACGCCTGCGGATACTTCGTGAAGTTGAAGGTCAGCATGGTGAACGGCAGATGCAGTTCGGTCGGTTTTCCGGCCGGGCCGATCGGCATGTAGGCGTGGTTCATGTCGTCGGCGACGGCCTTGTTCTCGCGTTTGGCGGTGACGTAGACCGAGATGCCGTTACAGGTGACATGAAGCTGGCCGGACACGAAGGCCTTGTTGTTCGACGAGTCGTTCCAGGATGCGGTGCCGGGAATGAACTCGCCATAGAGCGCCTTGACGTATTCCAGCGCCTTCAGGGTTTCGGGCGAATTAATGATGACCTTGTCGTTCTTGTCGACGAGATAGCCGCCGTGGGTCCACAGCGCCCAGTGCAGCCAGGTGTTGGCGTCGCCCGAGGCGTGACCGAGCGCCATGCCGGCCGGGGTGCCGTTCTTGTTGAGAGCCTTGCAGAGTTCGAGGAAGCCCGCGGTGTCCTTCGGAAATTCCTTGAAGCCGGCCTTTTCGCACGAGCTGATGCGATAGTTCATCAGCGCGCCGGTCGCCGCGACAGGAATGCCGATCCACTTGCCGTCCTTGCTCTTGCCGTAGGCGTTGGCGGAGTCCGCCCAGCCGCCGTACTTCTTGCCGAGATAGTCTGCAACATCCGTGACGTCGACGCACTTGGTCGGCAAGAGATGCGGCAGCGAGTAGAGGCCCCACACCATGTCGAGGCCCTGCCCGGTGTTGGCCGCAACAGAGGCCTTGGGCTGAATGTCGTCGTAGGATTCGTTGGAGACGTTGACTTCGACGCCGGTGGCCTTGGTGAAGGCCGCGATGATATCCATGAAAGCCTTGTCTTCGGCTTCGACAAAGCGCTTCCAGCGTAAGAGATTGATCTTGGCGCCGGCTTCGGGTTTCCACTGCGTGGTCTGCGCCCAGGCGGTGGCGAATCCTGTCAGCTGATCGACCGTCAGCGTCGCGGCGCCCGCGAGCACGGAAGCGCCGCCCTTCAGAAGCGCGCGCCGATTCGGTGTGAAATCACTCATAATCTGACTCTCCCTGTTTTGCCGGCTCTGTTGATTTCAACCGGTCATTTGCTGTGATTGGTAATTCAAAGTCTGCCGGGCGTGATCCGGTCCGGAAACCGGTTTCAAGATCACGCCTTAGTTGATGAGACGCTTTTCGGTTTCCTTGTCGAACACATGGGCTGCGGCCGGATTGGGCCGCAGCCTGACCTTGTCGCCGGGCTTCACCGGACGGCGATCGCGGATCACCGCGATCAGATCCTGCTGGCCGATCCGCGCGACGATCTGGGTTTCCGATCCGGTCGGTTCGACCACGATGACATCGGCCTCGATGCCGTCGTCGGCAAATTCGAGATGCTCGGGACGGATGCCGTAGATCACCGGCTTGCCGTCGAGCCCGGTGCGCGACGCAATCAACGGCAGCTTCGCGCCGTTCGCGGTCTCGACATGAGGGGTGTTGCTGCCGACCAGCTTGCCTTCAAGGAAGTTCATCGCCGGCGAGCCGATGAAGCCCGCCACGAACTTGTTGTCCGGATGATCGTAGAGTTCGAGCGGCGATCCCATCTGCTCGACGATACCGTCGTGCATGACGACGATCTTGTCGGCCATGGTCATGGCCTCGATCTGGTCGTGGGTGACGTAGACCGTGGTGGTCTTGAGCCGCTGATGCAGCTCCTTGATCTCGGTGCGCATGGCGACGCGCAGCTTGGCGTCGAGGTTCGACAGCGGTTCGTCGAACAGGAAGACCTGCGGATCACGCACGATGGCGCGGCCCATGGCGACGCGCTGACGCTGGCCGCCGGACAGTTGCCGCGGGTAACGGTCGAGCAGCGGCGTCAGGGCGAGAATGTCGGCGGCGCGATGCACGAGCTTGTCGATCTCGGCCTGCGGCGCGTCGCGCAGCTTGAGCGAGAAGCCCATGTTCTTGGCCACCGTCATGTGCGGATAGAGCGCGTAGTTCTGGAACACCATGGCGATGTCTCGTTCCTTCGGCTGCACGTCGTTCACGACGCGGTCGCCGATCGAGATCGTGCCCGACGTGATCCTTTCCAGGCCCGCGAGCATGCGCAGCAGGGTCGACTTGCCGCAGCCGCTTGGTCCGACCAGCACAACGAACTGTCCGTCCTCGATCGGAACGGTCACGCCATGAAGAACTTCAAATCCGCCGAACGATTTGCGCACATCGTGAATATGCACGGACGCCATATCTTCTCCTCCAGATAGATCGGCATTGTTCGGCAAAGGCCGTCGCTGCTCGGTCTTTTTGTTTCGCTTTATGTTCGTTATTCCCGCGTCTGTTCGAAAGACATTCTCTCTGCAAGTGGACCGTTTGCGCCATTAGACTGACGTCTATGAGGAAATTTGCAGCCTCTTTCCAAACATCGGATGTTTGACGTAGAACGTTGCAGATGTACCGTCAACATGCAACCATCGAAACGCGAATGCACGTGTGTGCAGTGCGGGAGAAATCTTGTGAAAAACGATAACGATAACGTCACGAAGAAAACTGGCGAGACGCGCAAACTCCGGTCCCAGCTCTGGTTCGACAATCCCGACAATCCGGGCATGACCGCGCTCTATCTCGAGCGCTACCTGAATTATGGGCTGACCCGGAAGGAGCTGCAATCGGGAAAACCGATCATCGGCATTGCACAAACCGGTAACGACCTGTCGCCCTGCAACCGCCACCATATCGAGCTTGCGCACCGCGTCCGCGAAGGCATCCGCGAAGCCGGCGGCATTGCGATGGAATTTCCAACCCACCCCATTCAGGAAACCGGCAAACGGCCGACCGCGGCGCTCGACCGCAACCTCGCCTATCTCGGCCTGGTCGAAATCCTGTTTGGCTATCCGCTCGACGGCGTGGTTCTGACCACCGGCTGCGACAAGACCACCCCCGCCTGCATGATGGCCGCCGCTACCGTCAACATTCCCGCGATCGTGTTGTCGGGCGGGCCGATGTTGAACGGCTGGCACAACGGCGAGCGTTCCGGTTCCGGCACCGTGGTGTGGAAATCACGCGAGGAAATGGCCGCGGGCAAGATCGATTACGAAGAGTTTATGGAAATCGTATCGTCCTCCGCGCCCTCGGTCGGGCACTGCAACACCATGGGCACCGCCTCCACCATGAACTCGCTGGCGGAAGCGCTCGGCTTCTCGCTTCCGGGTTGCGCTGCAATACCGGCCCCCTACCGTGAGCGCGGCCAGATTGCCTATGAGACCGGCAAGCGCGCCGTCGAGATGGTGTGGGAAGACCTCAAGCCGTCCGACTTCCTCACCCGCAAGGCGTTCGAGAACTGCATCGTGGTCAATTCGGCGATCGGCGGCTCGACCAACGCGCCGATCCACATCAACGCCCTCGCCCGCCACATCGGCGTGGAACTCTCCATCGAGGACTGGCAAACAATCGGCCATGACGTGCCGCTGCTCGTGAACATGCAGCCGGCGGGTTACTACCTTGGCGAGGAGTTTCACCGCTCCGGCGGCGTGCCGGCCGTGGTGCGCGAACTGATGAAGCACAAGCGCATCCACGAGGACGCGCTGACCGTCAACGGCAAGACCATGGGCGAGAACTGCAAGAACGCCGCCGTGCCCGACAGCGACGTGATCCGCACCTACGACAAGCCGCTGGTGAAAGACGCGGGCTTTATCGTGCTGCGCGGCAACCTGTTCGACTCGGCGATCATGAAGACCAGCGTGATCTCCAAGGAATTCCGCGATCGCTACCTCTCCAACCCGAAAGACCCGGAAGCATTCGAGGGCCGCGCCATCGTGTTCGAGGGACCGGAGGACTACCACCACCGCATCGACGATCCGTCGCTGAACATCGACGAGAACTGCATGCTGTTCGTGCGCGGCACCGGGCCGATCGGCTATCCCGGCGGCGCGGAGGTCGTGAACATGCAGCCGCCTGCGGCGCTGATCAAGAAAGGCATCACCTCGCTGCCCTGCATCGGCGACGGCCGCCAGTCCGGCACCTCCGGTTCGCCGTCGATCCTCAACGCATCGCCGGAAGCCGCCGCCAATGGCGGGCTTGCGATCCTCAGGACCGGCGACCGGGTCCGCATCGACCTCAACAAGGGTGAAGCCAACATCCTGATCCCCGACGCCGAGGTGAAGCAGCGCCACGCCGACCTGATGGCGAACGGCGGCTTCCCCTACCCGAAAAACCAGACGCCATGGCAGGAGCTTTACCGCAACACCGTGGGCCAGCAGTCCACCGGCGCCTGCCTCGAACTCGCCACCCGCTACCACAACATCGCGGGCACCGTCGGCGTCGCCCGGGACAACCACTAAAGCCAACAGCGTCATTGCGAGCGCAGCGAAGCAATCCATAAAACAAAAAGGGAAAGCTGGATTGCTTCGTCGCTACGCTCCTCGCAATAACGGCATCTGACACACGAGGCAAGACATGTCCGACCGACTGAAAGGCAAGCGCGCATTCGTGACCGCCGGTGCGGCTGGCATCGGCCGCGCCTGCGCCCTCGCCTTCACCCGCGAAGGCGCGACCGTGATCGCGACCGATATCGACGAGTCCGGCCTTGCCGCGCTGAAACTGGAAGGCGTCGCCGAAACCCACAAGCTCGATGTGCGCGACACGTCGGCGGTCCACGCAATGGCGAAAAAGGTCGGCAAGGTCGATGTACTGCTCAACGCCGCTGGCTTCGTCCACAACGGCACCGTGCTGGACTGCGCCGATACCGACTGGGATTTCTCGTTCGACCTCAACGTCAAGTCGATGCACCGCACGATCCGCGCCTTCCTGCCCCTGATGCTGGAAGGCGGCGGCGGCTCGATCGTCAACATCGCTTCCGCCGCCGGCGTGTTCAAGGCCGCCCCCAACCGCTACGTCTACAGCGCGACCAAAGCCGCCGTCGCGGCGCTGTCGCGTTCGGTCGCGGTCGATTTCATCACCAGGGGCATTCGCTGCAATTCGATCTGTCCCGGCACCATCGAGACACCGTCGATGCTGGGCCGCGCGGCAGCGCTGGGCAGCGGCGGACGCGAGATGTTCGTCAGCCGCCAGCCGATGGGACGGCTCGGCACCGCGGAGGAAATCGCCCTGCTCGCGCTGTATCTCGCCAGCGACGAAAGCGCCTTCACCACCGGCGTCGACCACATCATCGACGGCGGCTGGACGTTGTAAGAGTTTTTCGCACCACCCTTGCCCCGGACGCGGCGCAATACGCAGTATTGCGACGCTGATCCGGGGCCGTCACGAAACGCAGCTTCTGCGACGGTCCCAGCTCTGCGGAGCAGCCCAAGAGGCGCTGCTCCGCGTCCGCGACACACCAACGCGAAACCAGGGAGTTCAACCTTGAACAAGATCGACCTCAGTGGACGGTTCGCCGTCGTCACCGGCGGCGCGCAGGGCTTCGGCCGCGCCATCACCGAGCGTTTCGTGGCCTCTGGCGCCAAAGTGGCGATCTGGGATTTCGACCAGACGCTGGCGGAAAAGACTGCAAAGGAAATCGGCGCGGCGGTGACCGTGCTCGAAGTCGACGTCACCGATCCTGCCGCGGTGGATGCGGCACGCGACGCGACGCTGAAGGCGTTCGGCCGCATCGATATTCTCGTCAACAACGCAGGCATCGCCGGCGTCAACAAGCCGGTCGTGGATCTGTCCTATGACGAATGGCGTCAGGTGATGAAGATCAACCTCGACGGCCCGTTCATCTGCTGCCACGCCGTCGTGCCGGTGATGGTGAAACAGAACTACGGGCGGATCGTGAACATCGCCTCCATCGCGGGCAAGGAAGGCAACCCGAACGCTTCGCACTACTCGGCCTCGAAGGCCGGCGTGATCGCGCTGACCAAATCGCTTGGCAAGGAACTGGCGAACACCGACATCGCAGTCAATGCCGTGACGCCCGCCGCCGCCAAAACCGCGATCTTCGACCAGATGACGCAGCAGCATATCGACTTCATGCTGTCGAAGATTCCGCGCGGGCGCTTCCTCAAGGTGGAGGAACTCGCGTCCCTCGTGACCTGGATGGCGTCGGAGGAATGCCTCTACACCACCGGGGCGGTGTTCGACATCTCGGGTGGCCGGGCGACGTATTGATCTGATGAGCAGGCAGTCCGAATCACGCTGCGCCCAACCACGATGTCGTCCCGGCGCAGGCCGGGATCCATAACCACCGATCAAATGGCTATGGCGAGACGACCGCTCCGACACGTCGGCCATCGATAATTCAGGGAGTATGGGTCCCGGCCTGCGCCGGGACGACCTTGGAGAGAGATAGCGCCCTGCTTCCCGTCCTTCCCGCTAATCCGGGTCCGACTCGTGCCCGTGCAGGTAGCCCTTGACCTTGGGGTCCGGCATCACGATGGCTGCCACGAATGCAATCGCGCACAGCACGGTGACGTACCAGTAGAAGCTCGGCTCCGTGCCCTGGTCCTTGAACCACAGCGCGACGTACTCCGCCGAACCGCCGAACAGCGCGTTCGCGATGGCATAGGCAAAGCCGACGCTGAGCGCCCTCACCTCCGGCGGAAACATCTCCGCCTTCACGACGCCGCTGATCGAGGTGTAGAGCGAGACAATCGCCAGCGCGAGCACGATCAGGACATAGGCCATATAGGGATTGGTCACGCCGCCGATGGCATACATCAGCGGCACGACACAGAGCGTCGCCAGCAGGCCGAACAGCCGCATCTGGGTGCGGCGTCCGATCCGGTCGGACAGCGCGCCGAATGGCGGCTGCATGATCATGTAGGTGAACAGCACCGCGCTCATGACGACATTCACGGTGCGATGGTCCATCTGCGCCGTGTTCACCAGATATTTCTGCATGTAGGTGGTGAACGTGTAGAAAATCAGCGATCCGCCGGCGGTGTAGCCCAGCACGAGCAGGAATGGCTTTAGATGATGGGTGAAGATCGTGCGCAGCGATCCCGCGCCTTCGTGGGACCGGCTTTTTTCCGTCGACGTCTCGTGCAGGGCCAGGCGTAGATAAAGGGCGACGATGGCGCACAGCGCGCCGATGAAGAACGGAATGCGCCAGCCCCAGGCGCGGAGCTCCGCGTCGGTCAGCATCAGTTGGATGACCAGCACGACCAGCGACGCCAGCAACTGCCCGCCGATCAGCGTCACATACTGGAATGACGCAAAGAAACCGCGCTGGCCCGGCAGCGCCACTTCGCTCATATAGGTGGCGGTGGTGCCGTATTCGCCGCCGACCGAAAGCCCCTGAATCATGCGTGCGATCAGCAGCAGGATCGGCGCCGCGATCCCGATGCTGTCATGGGTCGGCAGCAGGCCGATGGCCAGCGATCCGCCGCACATCATCAGGATGGACGTGACCATCGAGGTCTTGCGGCCGTATTTGTCCGCGACGGAACCGAAAATATAACCGCCGATCGGCCGCATCAGAAAGCCGATGGCGAACACCGCGGCTGTCTGCAGCAGTTGCGTGGTCTGGTTGCCCTCGGGGAAGAACGCCTTGGCGAAATACAGCGCCGTGAAGGCGTAGGCGTAGAAATCGTACCATTCGACCAGATTGCCGGACGAACTGCCGACGATGGCCCAGATGCGGCGGCGGCGATCGGCGTGTTGCTCGGCGGTCAACGCAACTGTCGTCATCGAAACCCTCATTATCCAATTCCAAGGGATGCGCTGACCTGAACTGCCGGATCAGCCGCCGGACGGGCCTTCGCGCCGCATGAAATCGAAATCGCAGCCCTCATCCGCCTGCGTGATAGTCTCATAAAACAGGTGTGCATACCCCCGCTTAGCCCATACCGGCCTTGCAGGTTTGCCCAATGCAAGCTGGCGTACAGTCAATTCCACCTCATCGACCAGCAGATCGATCCGCCGCTTGGCGACATCGAGCCGGATCATGTCGCCGGTCTGCACCAGCGCCAGCGGCCCGCCGACGGCGGATTCCGGCGTGATGTGCAGCACGATGGTGCCGAACGCCGTTCCGCTCATGCGCGCGTCGGAAATCCGCACCATGTCCTTGACGCCGGTGCGCAGAATCTTCTGCGGGATCGGCAGATAGCCCGCCTCCGGCATGCCCGGTGCGCCCTTCGGCCCGGCGTTGCGCAGCACCAGTACGTCGTCCGCCGTGACGTCCAGGTTTGGATCATCCACGCGCAGCGTCATGTCCTCCACCGACTCGAACACCACCGCGCGGCCGGTATGCTGCAACAGCTTGGGCGATGCCGCCGAATGCTTGATGATCGCGCCGCGCGGCGCGAGATTGCCGTGAAGCACCGCCATCGCGCCTTCGGGCGTGATCGGATTGTCGCGCGAACGGATCGCGTCCTGCCCCGGCACTTCTTCGGCATTGGCAACAACATCGCGCAGCGTGCCGCCAGCGATGGTCTTCGCATCGAGATCGATCAGGTCGCCGAGCTGCTTCATCAGCTTCGGCACGCCGCCAGCATGATGGAAGTGCTCCATATAATGTGAGCCGGATGGCTTGAGATCGATCAGCACCGGCACGTCGCGGCCCAACTGGTCGAATGCCGCCAGATCGATGCGATGTTCGGTGCGGTTGGCAATCGCGGTGAGATGGATCAGCCCGTTGGTCGAGCCGCCGATGGCCTGCAACACCACCTGCGCGTTTCTGAACGCAGCCGGCGTCAGCAGTTCACTCGGACGCGGCCCGCCGCTCACGGCCATTTCCGCCGCGCGCCGGCCGCTCAGTTCGGCGGAACGCACACGCTCGGAATGCGGCGCGGGAATCGTCGCGCTCATCGGCAGCGACAATCCCAGTGCTTCGGTGATGCAGGCCATGGTGCTGGCGGTGCCCATCACCATGCACGTCCCCACCGATGGCGCGAGGCGCCCGTTCACCGCCTCGATCTCCACCTCGTCGATTTCGCCCGCGCGAAACTTTCCCCACATCCGGCGGCAATCGGTGCAGGCGCCCAACACCTCGCCCTTGTGATGGCCGACCACCATCGGCCCCACCGGAATGACCACGGTCGGCAGGTCCGCGCTGACGGCGGCCATGATCTGCGCAGGCAGCGTCTTGTCGCAGCCGCCGATCACGACGATGGCATCCATCGGCTGGGCGCGGATCATCTCCTCGGTGTCCATCGCCATCAGGTTGCGCAGGTACATCGAGGTCGGAAACGAGAAGCTCTCGGCGATGGAGATGGTCGGAAACACCATCGGCATCGCGCCCGCCAGCATCACGCCGCGCTTCACCGCCTCGATCAGCTGCGGGACGTTGCCGTGGCAAGGATTGTAGTCGCTGTAGGTGTTGGTGATGCCGACGATCGGGCGCTCCAGCGCGTCGTCGGAATAGCCCATCGCCTTGATGAAGGCCTTGCGCAGGAACAGCGAAAATCCCGGATCGCCGTAGCTGGTCAGCCCCTTCTTGAGACCTTTGGTCATTTGTCTTTCCGTCGCAGTGATTTGCGGCGGCACATTAGAAGCATTTCAGGGGCGTGGCAAAGCCGCCCTACATCGTCGCGCCAAGCACCCACGGCGCGAACTCCGCAGCACCGAAATCGAACGCCTCGCTCTTGGTCTGTTCGCCGGAGGCCACCCGCAGCATCAGGTCGAAGATGCGCTGGCCGCATTGCTGCACGGTTTCCTCGCCGTCGAGGATGGTGCCGCAGTTAACGTCCATGTCGTCTTCCATGCGCCGATACATCGGCGTGTTGGTGGCGAGCTTGATCGAGGGCGACGGCTTGCAGCCGAACACGCTGCCGCGTCCCGTGGTGAAAGCGACCATGTTGGCACCGCCCGCCACCTGACCTGTCGCGGCCACCGGATCGAAGCCCGGCGTATCCATGAAGGTGAAGCCCTTTTTCATCACCGGCTCGGCATAGCCCACCACGTCGACCAGATTGGTGCTGCCTGCCTTGGCCATCGCGCCGAGCGACTTTTCCAAAATGGTGGTGAGGCCGCCGGCCTTGTTGCCGGGGCTGGGATTGGAATCCATCTCCGCGCCGTTGCGCTCGGTGTAATCCTCCCACCAGCGCATCAGCGCGACGAGCTTCTCGCCGACCTCGGGACTGACCGCGCGGCGCGTCAAGAGATGTTCGGCGCCATAGGTCTCCGGCGTTTCCGACAGGATCACCGAGCCACCATGCCGCACCAGGATATCGCTCGCTGCACCCAGCGCCGGATTGGCCGACACGCCGGAATAGCCATCCGAACCGCCGCACTGGAGCGCGACCATCAACTCGCTTGCGGAGCAAGGCTCGCGCGTGATGGCGTTGGACTCGGCCAGCACTTCGCGGACGAAGGCCACCGCCTTCTCGACGGTTTTGCGTGAGCCGCCGACGTCCTGAATGTCCAGCGCGCGCAGGCGGCCAGCCAGCCGCTGCTCTTCGAGGAAGCCGCCGATCTGGTTCATCTCGCAGCCAAGACCGAGGATGATGACGTGCGAGAAGTTTACGTGGCGCGCGTAGCCGCCGAGCGTTCGCCGCAAGACAGTCAAAGGCTCAAGCTGGGTCATGCCGCAGCCGGTCTTGTGGGTCAGCGCCACCACGCCGTCCACATTCGGAAACGCCGCCAGCGGATCGTGGCCGGTGAACGGATTTTTCTTGAACACGTCGGCGACGAGCCCTGCGACATGGGCGCTGCAATTTACGCTGGTAAGAATACCGATATAGTTGCGCGTGGCCACGCGGCCGTCGGGACGGCGGATGCCCTGAAAGGTTGCGGGCCAATCGAAGTTCGGCGTCGGCTTGACGTCGACACCATAGGCATAGTCCTTGGAGAACTCGCCCATGCCGATGTTCTGCACATGGACATGCTGCCCCGGCGCGATCGATTGCGTCGCGAAACCGATGATCTGGCCGTAGCGCATCACCGGCTCGCCAACGGCGATAGGCTTCACCGCAACCTTGTGGCCCGCCGGAATCCGCTCGCTTGCCGCGATCCCGGGCGCAACCTCCGCGCCGGGCAGCAGCGCCGCGCGCGCGATCACCACGCCGTCGTCGGGATGCAGGCGGATCACAGGTGTCGGGGCCATGGCTGTATTCCTTGCTGGCTTTGGCGTCTTCTTTTTCACCTCTCCCCGCTTGCGGGGAGAGGTTGAAACGCTACGCCTTGCCGCCGGACCCCTTGCGCGTCTCGGCAATGTGGCTCTTGGCGGACATCGCCAGAAGTCCGCTGTCGTTCATGATCGTCACCAGCTTGAAGCCGCGCTGGATCGCAAGCGTCGCACCAGCGTGTCCGCTGCAATGGATGCCCGGGAAGATGCCGCGCTTCTCGCACGCCTTCACGACCTTTTCGTAGATCGCCAGCATCTCGGGCTCGGTGCGGTCGAGGGTCGGGTGCAGGCCGTAGGAGAAACCCAAATCGGACGGGCCGATGTAAACGCCGGCAATGCCCTTCACGTCCAAAATCGACTCCAGATTCTCGACCGCGGTCTTGGTCTCGATCATCGGAATGCAGAGTGTCTCGTCGTTCGCGGTCTGCTGATAGGTTCCGGCCGAACCGTACATCATGGCGCGGATCGGGCCGTTGCTGCGGGTGCCGCGCGGCGGATATTTTGCGGCGGCAACGAAGCGCTCGGCCTCTTCCTTGGTGTTGATCATCGGGCAGATCACGCCGTAAGCGCCGCCGTCCAGCACCTTCCCGATGATGCCGGGCTCGTTCCACGGCACGCGCACCATCGGCGTCACCGGATGCGCCTGCATCGCCTGGAAGCACTGGATCATCGACTGATAGTCCTGCACGCCGTGCTGCATATCGACGGTGACGCTGTCGAAGCCGCATTGCGCCATCACCTCGGCGGAGAAGCCCGACGGGATCGCCAGCCAGCCGTTGACCACGACCTTGCCCGCCGCCCAAATCTCTTTGACTTTATTTGCCATTGTTTTTCTTTCCGTGTTCTCTCGTTTCTCGCCGTAGTCCCGTGCATTGCCTAAGTGTCATTGCCGGGCCTGACCCGGCAATCCATCTCTTGAAGTGATGGATACGCGGGTCAAGCCCGCGTATGACACTTCTTGTTTTTTTGCGCGTGCAACGCGACGCGTGATCTACCCCTCCGCAGCCTTCACCGCCGCCTCATCGATCCCGACAGACCGCGCGGTCGCCGCAATGGAATTCCATGTCTCGTCCGTCAGTGGCACGCCGTTCGTGGTGCGATCGGCGCGAGTCGCGGCTTCCGGCTCGCCCGGAATCAGCACCGCGTCGTGACCCTGCGCCAGCTTGCTGTCCTTGAAATAGGCGATGTAACGCGCGACCTCGCCGTCGAAGAAATGCGCCGGGTCTACAACCTTCGGATCGATGAAGATCGCCAGCATGCCGTTGGAGAAGCGCCGGTCGGTCTTGGTCGCGCCGTTGCCGGTCAGCGCGCCCCCGAGCAGTTCGCACATCAGCGCCAGGCCCGAGCCTTTATGCTCGCCGAATGCACGGATCGCGCCCTTGCCCTGCGCGTGAATGCGCGGACCGTCGGCTTCATAGGGACCGTAAAGCACATGCGGGTCCTCGCTCAGCGAACCGTCTTCATTGACCAGCGCGCCCTTCGGCAATTTCTTGCCGCCGCGGCTCGCCACCATCACCTTGCCTTCCGCGACGATGGAGGTCGCGAAATCCAGCACCACCGGCCCCTGCCCCGGACGCGGAATGCCGACGCAATAAGGTGCCGTCGAAAGCTTTCGCGCGACGCCGCCGTAAGGCGCGACCAGCACCGAGCCCGCGGCATTGACGAAAAAGATCGAGACCAGCCCTTCCGCCGCAGCCATTTCCGCCCAGTCGCCGACGCGGCCAAGATGGCCGGAATTCTTCAGCGTCATCGCCGCAAGACCGTTGGCCTTGCACTTGTCGATACCGACCCGGACCGCCTGCGGCGTCACGGTCTGGCCGTAGCCGAAGCCGCCGTCGATCACCGCGATCGACGGCGTATCGACCACCATCGTGATGGTCTGGTCAGGAACGATGACGCCTTCCTTCGCCCACTTCACATATTGCGGGACGCGGATGACGCCGTGGCTGTCATGGCCGGTGAGGTTCGCCGTCGTGAGATAGGTGGCGATGCGCTCGGCCTCGGCCTTCGAAGAGCCTGCGCGCAAAAAGATGTCGGCGACGAAGCCGATGAGTTTCTTGTGATTGATTGTCGTCATGAGTTAAACGGTTGCCTTGGTATGGCCGCCTAGATACGCGGCTCTGATTGCTTCGTTGCCCCACAGTTCGTCGGGTTTGCCGCCGAGCGCGAGACGCCCGGTTTCCAGCACATAGCCGTAATCGGCGACGGACAGTCCCATGCGGGCGTTCTGCTCCACAAGTAAAACCGTCGTGTCGCGGCGGATTTCCGCGATGATCCGGAACACCGCCTGCACGATCACCGGCGCGAGGCCGAGCGACGGCTCGTCGAGCAGCAGAAGGCGCGGCTTCGCCATCAGCCCGCGCGCCACCGCGACCATCTGCAACTGCCCGCCCGACAGCGTCCAGCCGAGCTTGTCGGCAAACTGACGGATATCCGGAAACAAATCGAACATCGCATCCGCCTCGCGCGACAGCTGCGCCTTGGCGACCCGGCGGTTCGAGGCGCCGAGCATGATGTTCTCTTTCACCGTGAGGCCGGGAAACACCCGCCGCCCCTCCGGCACATGGGAAATGCCGAGGCGCACGATGGCCTCCGGCCCGAGGCCGACGATGGATTTGCCCTCGAACAGGATTTCCCCCGCCGCGGGCTTCGCCAGACCGGAGATGGCGCGCAGCGTGGTGGACTTGCCCGCGCCGTTGGAGCCGAGCAGCGTCACCACCTGTCCCTCATCCACCTTCAGCGACACGCCGCGCAGCGCTTCGATCTCGCCGTAGAGCACCATCAGGTCGTTGATTTCGAGCAGCGCCATGGTCACTCCGTTCCGAGATAGGCGGAAATGACGTCGGGATGCTGCAGCACCGCCAGCGATTCACCGTCGGCGATGCGCTTGCCAAAATTCAGCACGGTGATGTGCTGCGCGGCCTCGCGCACCAGCGTCATGTCATGATCGATGATGAGAATGGTCAGCCCCTGCGCCGCGATCCGCTTGAGCAGGTCGTGCAGCTCGACCTTCTCGGAGGAGTTCAGGCCCGCCGCCGGTTCATCCAGCAGCAGCAGAACCGGATTGCCGGCGAGCGCGCGGGCGATCTCGATCAGGCGCTGATGGCCGTAGGAGAAGCTCGACACCAGCTCATTGGCGCGCGGACCGAGACCGACGAAGGTCAGCGCGGAGAGCGCGCGCTGCGTCAGCGCATCCGCACCGCCGTCGCCGATCAGCGTATTGCCCGGCCGCTCCGCGCCGATCACGACGTTTTCGAGCGCCGTCATGGAGCGGAACAGCCGGATGTTCTGAAACGTGCGGCCGAGCCCCGCCGCCGTGCGCTGATGCGCCGGCATGTCGGTGACGTCGGTGCCGTCGAGCACGATCCTACCCGACGTCACCTTGTAGAGACCGGACAGCATATTGAGCGTGGTGGTCTTGCCCGAGCCGTTCGGCCCGATCAGCGCATGCACGCCGCCACGGCGCACTGAAATGTCCACGTTGTCGACGGCCTTGAGACCGCCGAAGTGTTTCGACAGGCCGGTGACTTCGAGCACGATGTCGCCGCCGGTCTTCGCAGGGCTCAGTTGCAACGCCGGGCTCGCCACATGCGGCGGCGTCCTCGCCCGCCATCGGGTGATGATTTCCTGAATGAAGCCCCAGATGCCGTCCGGCATGAAGCGCACGATCAGGATCACGAACAGGCCGTAGATCGCGAGATAGAGCCCCGGAATGTTCTTCAGGAAGCGCAGCCATTCCGGAATCAGGATCAGCAACCCCGTGCCGATCACCGCGCCGATCGGCGAGCCGACGCCACCGAGCAACGCCATGGTCAGGAACACGATCGACTCGGCGAAGGAGAACTGGTCCGGGCTGACATAGGAGAAGCCGCCGGCGTACAGTCCGCCGCCGATGCCGCCGAGCAGCGCGGACAGCGCGAATGCCGCGACCTTGGTGCGGAAAATGTCGATGCCCGCCACGCCCGCGGCCAGCTCGTTGTCGCGCACCGCGCGCATCGCGCGGCCGATCCGGGTGTCCGGCAGATGCCAGACCAGATAGCCGATCACCGCCAGCGCCGCGACGCAGAAGGCCAGAAACGCTTGCTGCGACTGCAACAGCGCCGGGCGGCCGATCCGGGATATCCCGTCCGGACCGCGCGTCAGCCAGATCGCGTTGATCATCACCAGCGTGACAATCTGCTGGAACGAAATCGTCACCATGGCGAGGTAATGCCCGCCAAGCTTCAGCGTCGTCATGCCGAGCACAGCGCCTGCCGCCAGCGCCAGCAGCGATCCGCCGATGAGACAGATCCAGAAATTGACCTGGTAGTCGGCGGTGCCGAGACCGACGACATAGGCGCCAAGACCGAAGAACGCCGCCTGCGCCAGATTGATCTGCCCGCACAGGCCGAGCACGACGGTGAGCCCGAACACGGCGATGGCGAATGTGGTCGCCTGCATCAGGATATTGAGAACGTAGCCGTCGAAGGTCATGGTTGCGGCGGCGAACACGGCGACCGCCGCGCCAACAAAATACGGCAGATGCCGCAACACCGCCGGCGTCGAACGCACGGTGGTCGAAGCCGTCATGTTCTCTGTTTTCGCGGTCATGCTTTTTCCGCCACGCGTTCGCCGAAGATGCCCTGCGGACGGAAGACCAGAAACGCGATCAGCACGAGGAACGCGAACGCATCCTTGTACGGCACCGAGACATAGGCCGCGCCGAACGTTTCGATGATGCCGAGCGCGATGCCGCCGATGATCGCGCCGGTTACGTCACCGAAACCGCCGATGATGGTGGCGGCGAAGGCCTTCAGCGCGATGGTCGCGCCCATCTGGATCGACACGAAGAGAATCGGCGCGACGAGGATGCCTGCCAGACCGCCGAGCACCGCGGAGTAGATGAACGTAATCATGATCATGCTGGACACCGAAATGCCGAGCAGCGACGCCATCTCCTTGTCCTGCGACGTCGCCTGCAGCTTCTTGCCGAGCATCGTGTGCTCGAAGAACCAGTAGTTGAGCACCACCAGCACGATGGTGACGGCGATGATCAGCAGATACTGGCTGTCGAGATAGACCGGCCCGAGCTGAATGCCGGGCGTCTCGAACCAGCCTTCCAGCACCTGCGGCGCGGGGCCGTAGATCGCCAGCACCGAATTGGCCAGGAAGATCGACGCGCCGATGGTCGCGATGATGACCGGCAGGAAGGTGCGGTGACGCAGCGGATAGTAGACGCCGAGATTGAAGATCACCCCGAACAGCGCCATGCCCGCCAGCGAAATAATGAAGGAGAGCCAGTACGGCCATTGCAGATCGACCGCGAACACCACCATCAGGAAGGCCGCCACCATCGAGAACTCGCCCTGCGCGAAGTTCACGACGTTGGTGGCGCGGAAGATCAGCACGAAGCCCAGCGCCACCAGCGCGTAAACCGAGCCGATGCCGATGCCCGTGAAGAGCAACTGAAGAATCTGGTCCATGAAACACTCGGTGCGAGAATGGAATACGCCGCAAACGCGGACGGCATGTCACGCGGCGCAGGTCACGAAGCAATCCGGGAATTATTGCTGTTGTTGCCGGATTGCTTCGCTTCGCCTGCGAACGCGGCTTCGCATGCCCGCGAAAGCCGCCGCCGCGATCAGGTCTTCGCTTCGATATGCTTCTCGAAGACGATATTGCCCTTGTCGTTCTTCACGATGTTGTAGCCGTGAAGGCCGTCGCCATTGGCGTCGAAGTTGTACTGGCCTTCCGCGCCTTCGAAACCCTTGATCGCCAGGATCGCGGTGCGAACCTTCTCCGGATCGGTGGACTTCGCCGTGTTCATCGCCTTCGCCAACACGGTGACGGCGTCGTAGGTCCACGCGCTCTGGTTGTCCGGCGCGAGCTTGTAGGCATCGCGATAGGCCTTGCCATACGCCTTGGCGGTGGGGCTGGAATCTTCGGCGTAGTCGGCGACGCCGTAGGTGCCGTAGAGCGACGCGCCGGCGAGCCGGGTCGACGACACGCCGACGATCGAGGGCGAGCCCACCCACGGAATGTTGACGCCGAGCTGGCGCAACTGCCGCGCGAAGATGCCGAGATCGTTCTCGAAGGTGAAGTACGAGCCCAGCACGTCCGCGCCGGACTGCTTGATCGCCAGCACCACCGGGGTGAAGTCCTGGCTCTGGTTGGCATAGCCCTGATCGATCACCGGCGTGATGCCGAGCTTCGAAAGGCCCTCCGTCAGCGCCTTGCCGCCCGCCGTGCCGAAGGCGTCGGTGGAATGCAGCACCGCCCACTTCTTCTTGCCGAGGGTGTTGGTGCCGTAATCGGCGATCACGCTGCCGGAATAGCTGTCATTGGGGCGGAAGCGGAACAGCCACTTGTTGCCCATGTGGGTCAGGTTGGGATCGGTGCCGCCGATCGCCATCGGCTTGCCGAGCTTGAGCACGTCGGGCGCCATGGCGTGAACCTGCGTCGAGCGGATCGAGCCGAGGAAGGCGACGATGTCGGACTGCGCGGCGAGTTTGGAGAACGCGAGCACCACGCCGGGGTTGGTGGTCTGGTCGTCTTCAGTCACGAGTTCAAGCTGCTTGCCGAGCACGCCGCCCGCCTTGTTGACGGCTTCGAGCGCCAGCTTCGCGCCGTTGAGAGCGAACTTGCCCTGCTCCGCCGCCGAACCGGTGACCGGGAGCACCTGACCGATCTTGATGGTTGCGCCCTGCGCTCCGGCGTTTCTGACGAAGGCGGGGGCAGCGAGGGTCGCGGCAACGCCGACGGAAAAATCGCGTCTGGTTAGCTTCATGTCGTCCTCCCAAATGGCCGTGCTTTTTTCGCCGGCCTTGGAGGGGATTAGATGTGTGAAAATCCGAATTGTCTACCGGTCTGGAGAAATTCGTCCCAAACATCCGATCATTGCATTGCAACGCGGGACAGCGCGAAAAATACCGGTATTGGCGGATTGCAGCGCTGTCACCGGGCTGACACGAAGCCCAATCGGGGAATTTTCCCATTTTGGTGCGCTGCGCTACATTTTCCGGTGAACCAAAGCGTGGTATGAGCGACGAATACATATCGACCGCAACGGATGGTGTTTACAGATGTCTTTCCCCGCGACTTTTCGCTTGAAGAATTTCCGCAATCTCGCTGCCGCCGCAGCCGTTTTGCTGACACCCGCCCTCGCCCACGGCGGATCCGGGCCGTTTGCCGATTTTGCAGGCAACTGGTCGGGCAGCGGCTCCATCACCATCGCCGAAAGCGGCACCGAGCGCATCCGCTGCCGCGGAACCTATTCCGTGAACAGCGACGGCAGCACCCTAAATCAGGTTCTTCGCTGCGCGAGCGACAGCTACAAGTTCGAACTGACCAGCAACGTCGCCGCCAAGGGGAATAATCTGACCGGCTCCTGGAGCGAAGTCAGCCGCAACGTCAACGGCAGCATCGAGGGCAGCATTTCCGGCGGACAGGTCAACGCTCTGGTGACCGCCAACGGCTATGCAGCGACCTTCGTCATGTCGGCGCGCGGCAGCCGGCAATCGGTCAACATCAGTTCCAAGGGTGAAATTCGCGGCGTGACCATCAGCCTCGCGAAGGGCAACTAGCCCCACACCTTTCCGCTCCGGCCAATAAAACGGCCCGCCGATGCGTCATCGGCGGGCCGTTTTGCAAGTGCTCCTCGCAATCACGAGGCCCGATTATTCCGCGGGCTTCGGCTTTGCCCACGCCGCCTTGATCTTGTGGGACGTGCTGATGAGCCACATCGCCGTCGGGCGCAGAATGAAGAGGTCCGCGATCAGCGCCGCGATCATCGAGAACGCGCTGAGCCATCCGAACAGGCGCAGCGACGGCAGGTCCGAGAACACCGTCACCACGAGGCCGCAGGCCAGGACCACGGTGGTCAGGATCAGCGCCGGTCCGACCAGCACGGTCGCTCGCTCCACAGCCTGCGCCTCGTCCACGCCGGGCTTCTCCTCCAGCCGCAGCCGGTTGAGGAAGTGAATCGTCGCGCTCAGTCCCAGACCGAACGACACGGTGAGCGCGACCACGCTGGCGAATTGCAGCCCCTCCCCGAGAAACCACAGCACGGTGCCCGACAGCACCACCGGGAAGATGCCGGGCAGGATGCTGGCGAACATCACCACCACCGAGCGGAACGCGAGGCCAATGAACGCCGCCACCAGCAGAAATTCGATGGTGAGGCCGTGGTTGAGCTTGCCGATCATGCTGGCGCTGTTGCGCGCGGCAATGGCGGACAGGCCGGTCACGGCGATCAGATAACCGGGATGCGCGCTGCGCACGGTACCCATCGCGGCATCCAGCTTTTCGACCGTCGGCAGGATCTGGCTTGAATCCAGATCGGGCACGCGGCCCGACACCACCACCGCGTCTTCATTCTCCGAGATGAAGCGCCGCGACAGATACTTCGGCAAGAGATCGACATACTCCTTGAGAATTGCGACGTCGGAGCGGCCCGCCTTCTCGGCCAGCCAGCGCCGCAGCGTCTCGATCGACCAGACGTTGCCGACGCCCGCCTGCTTCTCGATAATAGTGTGGACGGCGGCGATGGTGTCCAGCGTTTCGGGGTCGTACAGCGACTTGCCCTTGGGCAATTCGATCAGCACGTCGATCGGATTGGCGCCGGTCAGCTTGGCATCGAGACGGCTCGACGCCTCCACCGCCTGCTGCTTGTCCGGCACCTGATCGGCGAGACGATAGCGCGGTTCGAGGCTCGCGTAGATGATGCCGAGCCCGAGCACCACGACCAGCGCGATCAGGCTGAACAGCCCGGGACGGCCGACCATCCGCACCGCGATCCACGCGCAGAACGCGCGCAGCGCCTCGACGCCGCGGTCGGCGCCCTTTACCTTGGCGACCAGCAGGTTTTCCTTGCGCACCAGCAGCACGCCGAACACCGGAACCAGCGACAGCACCGCGATCAGTGCGATGATGGTCGCCATCAGGCCGGCTTCACCGAAGGTGCGGATCAGGTCGGAATCGGAAAACTGCAGGGCGAGGAACGACAGCGCCGCGGTGCCGTGGGTCAGCACGCAGGCCGGTCCCACCACCAGCACAGCGTTGCGGAAGGCGGTGTACTTGTCCTCGCCCGCGATCAGCCGGTCTCGCGCAGCAAAGGTGAGCTGCATGGAGTCCGCGAAACTGATGACCATGATCAGCGGCGTCATCACGTTCAGGAACATGTTGAGGCTGAAGCCGAGCCAGCCCAGCGTGCCGATCGACAGCAGGATCGCCAGCAGCGGCGGAAACGCTGCGACGATCATAAAGGAGATGCGCCGGAAGAAGATGATGGCGATGATGCAGCCGGCGAGAATGCCCGCGATGTTGTAGGTCAGGCCGTCGCGCTCCACCGCGTTGCGGATTTCGAGCTGCATCACCGGCACGCCGGACAACTGGCTGCTGAGATTGGTGCCCTCAAGATCCTCGTTCATGATCTTGCGGACCTCGCCGATGGTGGCGTTGAGGCCCTTGTTGCCGACGATGGCGGGATCCAGCGCCAGCACGATCAGCGCCAGCGTGCCGTCTTCCGACAGCAGCTTGCCCTTGATGACCTCGTTGTCTCTTACACGCTTGATAAAGGCGTCGTACTCCGCGCCCTCGGGGAGCGTTTCGGGAAACAGCGCCGCCGGCAGCCGTCCGCCCTCGGGCGGCTGGCGCGCGGAGAACAGCGAGATGATGCCGCGGGTGCCGTCCACCAGTTGCAGGTCGGTGACGAGATCGCGCAGTTTCTCGAGCGAGGAGCGCTCCAGCAGCGACTTGCCCTCCACCACCACCAGCACGTCGTATTCGCTGGACGGGAAGCGCTTGGTGACTTCTTCGTATTGCTTGTATTCCGGGGTATCGGACCGGAACAATTGGCTCAGCGAATCGTCGATCTTGATGCGCTGGAGGCCGAACACCGCGACCACGACCAGCGCCAGCAGCACCACCGCTGCGACCTTCGGCGCGCGCAGCGCGATCAGCCCGATCCGCTCAAGCCCGAATGCGATGCTGAAGGATTTTTTGGCCGCGGCGTCGGGGGCCGGATCGTTTGAAATTCCGTGAGACAAAGGCGGGTCCGATTCTCTCGATAGGCTCGGATTTATCTAGCAGATTTCCTTGGATAGCGAGGTGTACCTGCCAAAATAAGGCGGGGATCAGGCGCGCCGGGACCCACACCGGCAGCCCCGCATCCATATGGTCCGCCTTGTCCCGAACACCACGGGATGCCGCAAAATGCGGCAGACATAACGGGAATTCCGCGGAAAACTCACGGTCCGGGAGCGGCCTCACGGTGGGTCAGATCCCTCCGGATTAGCGGTTTCTGCGCACCGCTCCGTCCTGATATAACCCCCGCCATGTCGTACAAGGTCGCCGCTTTCTATCAGTTCGTCCCGCTCCCGGATTTCGAAGCCCTGAGGGAGCCGCTGCGCAATATGTGCGTGGCGCTGGACATCAAGGGTATCATCCTGCTTGCCGCCGAAGGCATCAACGGAACCGTGGCCGGACGCGATGTCGCCATCGATGCCCTGATGAACCAGTTGCAGCATGGTGCGCTGTTCGACAGCCGCCTCGACAAGCTGGAGCTGAAATTCTCCACCGCCAACGACATGCCGTTCAACCGGATGAAGGTGCGGCTGAAAAAGGAGATCGTGCGGCTCGGCGATCCGGAGGTCGATCCCAACGCCAAGGTCGGTATTTATGTCGATGCCGCCAACTGGAATGCGCTGATCGCGCAGGACGACGTGCTGCTGATCGACACCCGCAACGGCTTTGAGGTCGAGATGGGCACGTTCGAGGGCGCGGTGGACCCGAAGATCACGCGGTTCGGAGAATTCCCCGACTTCGCCGCGCGCACACTGGACCCGGCCAGGCACAGGAAAGTCGCGATGTTCTGCACCGGCGGCATCCGCTGCGAGAAGGCCAGTTCCTATCTGCTGTCGCAGGGGTTCGAGGAGGTCTATCACCTCAAGGGCGGCATCCTGAAATATCTCGAAGAGATTCCGGAGGCGCAAAGCCTGTGGCGCGGCGAATGTTTCGTGTTCGACCAGCGCATCGCGCTCGGCCATGGTCTTGTGCAACGTCCGGTCACCGATCACACCGACGCCACCGAGATCGACATCAGCGAGCAGGCCGACGCCGCCCAAACCGAGGACGTCAATGACTGACCAGCCATCCCCCTCGCTCGCATCCCGGATCGAGGCGCTGGAAATCCGCATCGCCTATCAGGACGAGACCATCGAGACCCTGAACAAGACCATCACCGAGCAATGGCGCAAGATCGATGCACTCGGCCGGGAGGTCGTGACCCTGCGCGAGCGGCTGGATGACGCCGAGATGAAATCCGGCGCCGGCCCGGCGTCTGAGCCGCCCCCGCCGCATTATTGACGAACAACCACCGTCGCGTGCGCTCTGTCATCGCCTGTACATAGTCTCCCGGCGTAACATCGATATTTAGGTCGTCCCGGCGAAGGCCGGGACCCAGACTCCCTGTCGTCGCAATTGATGCGATACGCCAGCAGTACATCGTCACAAGAGTATCCAGGGGTGATGGGTCCCGGCCTTCGCCGGGACGACGCGGGTAATAAAAGTCCGACTGGTCATTGCGAGCGAAGCGAAGCAATCTAACCCATTTTGTGCGAAAAAATTGGTAATTCCGGCGCGGCTATGTATGGTCCGCGAGAACTAAAGGGAGGACAAAAATGCGTAAACTTGCACTTTTCACAGCCGCAGCCGCCGCGCTGCTGGCAATGCCGGCATCAGCAGACGACCTGAAGATCGCCCTGATCCACGGCAAGACCGGCCCGCTCGAAGCCTATGCCAAGCAGACCGAAACCGGCCTGCGCATGGGTCTCGAATACGCCACCAAGAACACCATGACGGTCGACGGCCGCAAGATCGTTCTCATCACCAAGGACGATCAGGGCAAGCCGGACCTGGCGAAAGCGGCACTGGCCGAAGCCTATCAGGACGACAAGGTCGATCTCGCCATCGGCACCACCGCCTCGGGCGCGGCGCTCGCCATGCTGCCGATCGCGGAAGAAAACAAGAAGGTGCTGATCGTCGAGCCGGCGGTCGCCGACGCCATCACCGGCGAAAAGTGGAATCGCTACATCTTCCGCACCGGCCGCAACTCGTCGCAGGACGCGATTTCCAACGCGGTCGCCATCGGCAAGCCGGGCGTCACCATCGCAACGCTGGGACAGGACAACGCCTTCGGCCGCGACGGCGTCTCCGCCTTCAAGGACGCGCTGGCAAAGACCGGCGCGACGCTCGCCGCCGAAGAATATGTGCCGCCCGCGACCACCGACTTTACGGCTGCCGCGCAGCGCCTGTTCGATGCGCTGAAGGACAAGCCGGGCCGCAAGTTCATCTGGGTGATCTGGGCCGGCGGCGGCGATCCGCTGACCAAGATCCAGGACATGGACCCGAAGCGCTACAACATCGAACTGTCGAGCGGCGGCAACATCCTGCCCGCGCTTGCCGCCTACAAGCGGCTGCCCGGTCTCGAAGGCGCGACCTATTACTATTACGCGATCCCGAAAAACCCGATCAACGAGTGGTTCGTCGCCGAGCACCAGAAGCGCTTCAACGCGCCACCGGACTTCTTCACCGCGGGCGGTTTCGCGGCGGCCATGGCGGCGGTCACCGCCGTGCAGAAGGCGAAGTCCACCGACACCGAGAAGCTGATCGCGGCGATGGAAGGCATGGAGTTCGACACGCCGAAGGGCAAGATGATGTTCCGCAAGGAGGACCATCAGGCGCTGCAAAGCATGTATCACTTCAAGGTCAAGGTCGATCCGAACCTCGCCTGGGCCGACAACGAACTGGTGCGCGAGTTGAAGATCGAGGACATGACCATCCCGATCAAGAACAAGCGGTAGCCTCCGTTCTAAGTGATAATGTGTCCCGGACGCGATGCGGCATCCGTCATGCCGCTTCGCAGATCCGGGACCGTTACGGTTTCGTACTTTTGCGGTCCCGGCTCTGCGATGCATCGTGAAGAACGCTGCATCGCGTCCGGGACACGGCCTGCACAATCTCAGCGTCGTCCCGCCGAAAGTCGCTCTTCACTCACTTACCAACCCGCCGGCAATGAAATCGCCATGCCCCTCACCCTCGAGACCCGCGACCTGACCATCCGTTTCGGCGGCCACGTCGCCGTCAACAAGGTGAGTTGCACATTCCGTCCCGGCGAACTGACCGCCATCGTCGGGCCGAACGGCGCCGGCAAGACCACGTACTTCAACCTGATCTCCGGCCAGTTGCGCCCGACCGCGGGCACCGTGCTGCTCGATGGTGACGACATCACCGGCCTCACCGCGCCCTTACGCACGCGCAAGGGCCTCGGCCGCGCGTTCCAGTTGACCAACCTGTTTCCCAATCTCTCTGTCGAGGAAAACGTCCGCCTCGCGGTGCAGGCGGCGAGCGGCGTGCACTACGACATGTTCCGGCCGTGGATGAAGCGCCGCGACCTGATCGAACGCGCCGACGCCATTCTCGATTCCATCGCCCTCGGCAACCGCCGCGCGGTGGCCGCCGCAGCACTCTCGCACGGCGACCAGCGCAAGCTCGAAGTCGCATTGATGATGGCGCTGGAACCGAAGGTCTTCATGTTCGATGAGCCGACCGCGGGCATGAGCGTCGATGAAGTGCCGGTAGTGCTCGACCTGATCGCCCGGCTGAAGCAGGACGCGAGCAAGATCATTCTTCTGGTCGAGCACAAGATGGACGTGGTGCGCTCGCTCGCCGACCGCATCATCGTGCTGCACAACGGCCAGCTTGTGGCCGACGGCAAACCCGCCGAGGTGATCGCCTCACCGATCGTGCAGGAAGCCTATCTCGGCATCGCGCCCGGAAAGACCGCGGCATGATGATGACGATATACTTGCAGCACATGCCGCGCGATTTCCTCGCCACTTGTACGGTCTCTCAACACTATTGTTCTCTCCCCCCTTGCGGGGGAGAGACAGAGAGGGGGGTACAACGAAAACATCTCTCTCGTTGCACACCCCCCTCCCCAACCCTCCCCCGCAAGGGGGGAGGGAGTAAATCGGGCTTGTTGCGAAGCGACAACATCTCAGAGCCGGGGATCGCCGCATGACCGACATGCTGACCCTCAGCGGCGTGCACACCCACATCGCGCAGTATCACATCCTGCACGGCGTCGACTTCGCCGTGCCCGAAGGCCAGATCACCATGCTGCTCGGCCGCAACGGCGCGGGCAAGACCACCACGCTGCGCACCATCATGGGCCTGTCGCCACCCTCCTCCGGCACCATCACGCTGGCAGGTCAGCGCACCGAGAAGAAACTGACGCCCGACATCGCCAGCATGGGCGTCGGCTACGTGCCGGAATCCATGTCGGTGTTCTCCGATCTCACGGTGAAGGAAAACCTGATCCTCGCCGCGCGCGAAGGCGAGATGGACGACGCGCGGCTGCAATGGATCTTCGGATTCTTCCCGGCGCTGAAGCGCTTCTGGCTCTCGCGCGCCGGATCGCTGTCCGGCGGGCAAAAACAAATGCTGTCCATCGCCCGCGCCATCGTCGAGCCCCGCAAGCTATTGCTGATCGACGAGCCGACCAAGGGCCTCGCGCCCGCCATCGTGGTCGGCCTGATCGAATGTCTCGCCGAGGTGAAGAAGCGCGGCGCGACCATCCTGCTTGTCGAACAGAACTTCCGCGTCGCGCAGGAAATCGGCGACGGCGTGCTGGTGATGGACAACGGCCGCATCGTGCATCGCGGCGCGATGGCCGAACTTGCCGGGAACACAGCCTTGCAGGAAAAACTGCTCGGACTCAGCCTGGAGGCGCATCAATGACCGATCTCGCTGCCTCCGAACCGTTGCCGCAGACAAAGCGCGACGTCATCCCGATGCTGTTGCCGGTCGTGCTGGCGCTGGTGATGATTCCGCTGATCGGCTCGCCGTCCACATGGGTGACGCTGACGGTGGCGAGCCTCGCCATGGGCATGATGATCTTCATCATGGCGTCGGGCCTAACGCTGGTGTTCGGGCTGATGGACGTGCTGAACTTCGGCCACGGCGCATTCATCGCGGTCGGCGCCTATGTGGCAACGCTCGTTCTAGCGCCGATGGCCGGATACGTGCAGGCGGACTCGCTGTGGCTCAATCTCGCAGCACTTGCGCCTGCCGCGCTGTTGTCGATGGCGGTGTCCGGCGCGCTTGGCCTGGTGTTCGAGCGTGTGCTGATCCTCCCCGTCTACGGCAACCATCTCAAGCAGATCCTGATCACCATGGGCGGCCTGATCGTCGCCGAGCAGTTGCTCTATGCGCTGTGGGGACCGGCGCGCATTCCGCTGCCACTGCCCGGCTCGCTGCGCGGCTCCTTCATCCTCGGCGACATCGCGATCGCCAAATACCGCGTGCTGGCGATGATCGTCGGCCTTGTCGTGTTCGGCCTCGTGCTGCTAGTGCTGAACCGCACGAAAATTGGCCTCCTGATCCGCGCCGGTGTCGAGAACCGCGAGATGGTCGAGGCGCTCGGCTACAAGATCAAGCGGCTGTTCCTCGGCGTGTTCATGGCGGGGTCCGCGCTCGCGGGCCTCGGCGGCATCATGTGGGGATTGTATCGCGAGGAAGTTCACGCCTCGATGGGCGGCGACCTGATGGTGCTGGTGTTCATCGTCATCATCATCGGCGGCCTCGGCTCGATCGGCGGCTGCTTCATCGGCGCGATCCTCGTCGCCATGATCGCCAACTACGGCGGCTTCCTGGTGCCGAAGCTGGCGCTGGTGTCCAACATTCTGCTGATGGTCGCGATCCTGATGTGGCGGCCGCGCGGGCTTTATCCGGTGACGAACAGATGATGATCCTTTCCGGCGATCCGCCGCGCAGCCGCGTCCTCGCCCTCCTGCTTGTCGTCATCGTGACGCTGCTGGTGCTGGCGCCGTTCCTGTTTCCCGGCGCGAAGGCGATGAACGTCGCCACCAAGATCTGCATCTTCGCGGCACTGGTTGCGTCCTACGACCTGCTGCTCGGCTACAGCGGCACCGTCTCGTTCGCGCACACCATGTTCTACGGCATCGGCTCTTACGCCATCGCCATTGCGCTCTACAGCATGGGCCCGACATGGGCCGCCGTCGCCACCGGCATCGTGATCGGCCTGCCGCTGGCCGCGCTGCTCGCGCTGTGCATCGGATTGTTCTCGCTGCGCGTGCAGGCGATATTCTTCGCGATGATCACGCTGGCCGTGGCGTCCGCTTTCCTCGTGCTCGCGTCGCAACTGTCATGGCTCACCGGCGGCGACGACGGCCGCAGCTTCCGCCTGCCCGAACTGCTGCGCCCCGGCACGGTGCTGATCTCGAAGGACGTGTTCGGCTTCGAGCTCAACGGCCGCACCCTGACCTATTACATCGTGTTCTTCGCCTCGGCGGCGATGATCCTGACCCTGCTGCGCATCGTGAACTCGCCGTTCGGCCGCGTGCTGCAGGCGGTGCGCGAAAACCGCTTCCGCGCCGAGGCGCTCGGCTATCGCACCGTGTTTCACCTCACGTGGGCCAACGTGCTGGCGGCGCTGGTCGCCGCCGCCGCCGGCATGCTGAATTCGCTGTGGCTGCGCTACGCAGGTCCGGAAACGTCGCTCTCCTTCACCATCATGGTCGATATTCTCCTGATGGTGGTGATCGGCGGCATGGGCACGATGTACGGCGCGGTGATCGGCGCGACGATGTTCATCCTCGCGGAAAACTATCTGCAGGCGCTGATGGGCGCGGCATCCACGGCCACCGCGAGCGCCGGCATTCCGCTGCTGCCGAATCTGCTGCATCCGGACCGCTGGCTGCTGTGGCTCGGTCTGCTGTTCATCGCCAGTGTGTATTTCTTCCCCACCGGTGTGGTTGGCAAACTGCGCGGGAAGAACGGGTAAACCGGATCGCCGTTCCGGCGGCCACTGCTACTGGCTGGGACGCGCCATCTCGACCTGCAAAAATTGCGATCAACAGCATTCCGTTTAGGCAACGCGGCCGGTGATCGCTCGTGCGTCATACACTTGCGCGGAATTCCGTAAACCGGCGTTAACCCCGCGCGCGATGTGTGGAACCCGGCGGTTCCATCAAGAACCCTTCGCCAGTATTAACGGGGTGTTTCCGCAATCCGGGACTCTCCACGTCATCATGGCATCCGTCCGATGAACATCGAAAAGTTCTTGAAGCAACGCGCGGTCAAGATCTCCGTGTCCGGCAGCTATACGCTGCCGAACTGGTATGACGCGGCAGGACAGCCGCGCGCCTTCGCCTGCCGCACGCGCCGGGTCTCGCCGTTCCGCGTGCTGGTCGATGCGCCGGTGCCGGGACGCATCGGCGACCAGTTCACGTCGTTCTTCAGCGACTTCGGCAAGTTCGACTGCCATGTCTCCGACATCTCGCCCGGCGGCTTTCTGATGGAGCTGGATACAACGGCCCAAACGCGTAAAGTGCTCTCGCAGAAGCTGACATGGCTGGAGCAGAGGGAAAACGATCCGTCGATTCAGGATCGCAGGGATCACGCGCGATTCATTCCGGAAGTCCCGCACTCGACGCTGCTGTTCGCCGACGGCAGCACCTATCCCTGCTTCATCATCGACATCTCGGTCTCGGGCGTCGCCGTCTCCAGCACGGTCGAGCCCGAATTGGGCACGCCTCTGTCCGTGGGCGCCTGCGTCGGGCGGGTGGCGCGCATTTTCGCGGATGGCTTCGCGATCAAGTTTGTCGAGCAGCAGCGGCGCATCGAGGTCGAAAGGCTTGTGACCCACGCACCGAAGGCATCACCCGCCCGCATGGTGCCGAACGCGCCGAGACTTCAGCGATTGCAGAAGATGAGTTGAAGGCGCAGAAGACGACTTGAAGGTTTCGCGGAATGATCCCCGAGACGAGATAGCCCGTCACACCCTGAATCGTCATCGCCGGGCTTGACCCGGCCATCCATCCAGAAAAATCTTTTGAAGCGATAGATTGCCGGGTCAGGTCCGGCAATGACAACTCATTTTGGTTGGGAGATCACGCAACACTTCAGGCAAGTGCGCACTGCTTTTATCGCGCCGGATCTGGATAGACGAAGGCGCGCCAGCCGTTGCGGTCGAACGGCTTCCATTCGCCTTCCGCCTGCGCGAGCCGTTCGGCGACGGCGTAGACGATCGCCGGATGATGGCCCATGCCGCAATGGCTTGCGCCCTGTACCTCGATGTTCTCCGCATGCGTGCCGGGCTTTTCGACGCAGCTCTGCCACGCGCAGATGCCGTCGGTGCGGCTGAAGATCGCCGTGGTCGGCACCGGCGGCGTTTCCGACATCGCGCCGCCGAACTGCGGATTGTGATCTTCCGCGGATTGGCCGCTGACGGCTTCATAGGTGCGCCATGCATTGGTCGCCTTCGGACTTCCGGCGAACGGGCTGCCCAGTGTGATCACCGAGCGCACGCGCTCCGGCATCATCTTCGCAAGCTGACGCGCGTAGAGTCCGCCGAGACTCCACCCAACGAGGCTGACCTTGCGGCCGTGGGTCTCGTGCATCTCCACAAGGCGATCGATCAATCCGTCCTGCACGCCTGGACGCAATCCGTAATTCCGGCCCTGCCCCCAGCCGCTCACGGCATAGCCGCGGCTTTTGAGGAACGACCGCAACGGACGCGTCGCCGTATCGCTGGTGATGAGTCCCGGCAGCACCAGCACCGGATGACCGTCACCGCGCGGTGCGAGACTGAGCAACGGAAGCGCGCCGAGGAAGGCGCCGAATTCGTTGATGGCGCGCGCCTCCATCAGCATCAGCAATCTGGACGGTGGGCGCAGCGTCTGGGCAGTCGCGGACATTCGAAATTCCTTTTCACATGATTTGCGCCGGTGGGTCGTTCACCCGGCGCACAGGAAGGCAATTCGTCACACGGGGATGATCTTGCAACGCACCATGTCGTCAATTGTTCATTCTAGACACGGATTCGCATTTTTGCCATTTGGGCTCCGCTTCGTCACCATTTGGCCGCCATGCTGCCATCCAGATTATCCAGCGTTTTCAAAGGGCCTTGACGAGCATTTCGGCGCTGTGAAGCGCCAGTCCGGCCAGTCCTCCGATCAGCGCACCATTGAAGCGGATGTATTGCAGGTCCTTGCCGATGTTGATCTCGATGAGATTGATGAGCTGATTCATGTTCCACGATTTGACCTGATCGGAAATGAATCGCGACACGCCGCTCTTCTGATCAGCGATGAAGCTGCGCAACACGACGACGATGCCCTTGTTGATTTCCGCGCGCATCTCGGAATCGGCGGCAAGCTGCGTGCCCGCTTCGACGAACACATTGGTGAGATGATGTTGCAGCACCTGACTCTCGCCATTCGCATTCCGGTCGATGAATGTCTTGACGTTGGCCCAGATGTCATTCGCAAGGGTGGCAAGCTCGGGACGCGCCAGCAGATCGCGCTTCAGTCCATCGAGACGGTCGGCATAGGCCTTGTCATTCGCCAGCTTGTCCGGCAGCGTCAGCAGGATGCGATCGACCTCGCCACGGAATGGATGGTCCGGATCAGCGCGCACTTCCTCGAAGAACGATGTCGCGGAGGCTGCGATCTTGTTCAGGAGGAACTTGTCGGCGCGATAAAGTTTCAGCAGCGTCGGCAATTCGTCGCGGATTTTCTCGCGCAGCAGCGCCAGCGTCTCCGGCTTGTTGAGGGTCTCATGCAATGACTGAAGCAGATCGTCGAGCATGCCCTTGTGGCGGCCTTCGGCGATGAAACCGCGCAGCGTTCCCGCCGCCAGCGGCGCAAGATCGACGCCTTGCAATTGCGTGACGATGCGGCGCGTGACGTATGACTTCAGGCCGGACGTCTCGGCCGCATTGAGCGCTTCCGGCAGCAGGCGCAGCACGAAGCGCGCGAGATCCGCACTCTTCTTGGCGTCGGTCAGCCAATCGGAAATGAAGCGTGCGAAATCCACTTCGCGTAATTTCGCATCCACCGGCAAAGGGCTTAAAAAATGGACTTCTATGAACTCGCCAAGCTTGTCGGCGATCCGGTGCTGGTTCTGCTGAATGATGGCGGTGTGCGGGATCGGCAGACCCAGCGGCCGCCGGAACAGCGCGACCACCGCGTACCAGTCCGCCAGTCCGCCGATGGTGGCTGCTTCCGCGAAGGCTGCGACGAATCCGAAAGCCGGATGCATGCGCTCCATCATCTTCGCGACGATGAGCACGCCGACGCAGGCGCCGAGCACGAGCGTCGCCAGCGCCTTGATCCGGCGCAGTTCAGCGGCGCGCGCGATGTCGCCCGCATCCGCAATCAGCACGAATTTTTCGGTGTCAGCCATGTCCGATCCCATTCAACCGACATTGCATTGCGGACCTTCTCCAGTCAAAGGAGCAGGTTCGCGGCAAACAAAGGCCCGCGCGAGGCGGGCCTTCGGTCGTCGGAAGTGTAAGGATTTAGCGCGGACCGATCAGGCCGACTTGGCGTAGGACACAACCTTGGAGAGGTTATCCTGCGCGGTCTTCGCACCGTTGGCGAACAGCTTGCCGAGATATTCGGTGGTCGCCTTGGCGCGGGCGGCAACGACTTCGCCTTGCGCGCGGAGCAGATCGCCCTGGATTGTGACGGCTTCGCTCAGCGACTTCGCCGAAGCGAGCTTGTCGATGCCCGAGAACAGCGCCTGCGCGTCGTCGTAAACGGCCTGCTGGATATTGCGGCTGATTTTCGCGGTCTCGCTGACCGAGCCGGCGACGGCGTTTTCGATGACCGAGGTCACCTTCTCCGAACCGGTATGGATCTCGGCTGCGCGGTCTTTCGCGGTGACAGCGGCCTTCTTCACGAACTCGCGGGCAGCTTCAGGAACTTCAACATTGGGGAAGTTCTTCAGCGCGTCGGTGACCGGCGCGAACGCGGTCTTCACGGTGTTCAGCACG